>NZ_JBVKAH010000009.1:0-234391 GCF_055598725.1 Streptomyces sp. NPDC039423 | reverse complement strand
ATGGCAGCCTGCGGCGCGGCCACAGCCGTGACGGAAGCGACCGCGGTCACAGTCACAAACCCGCGCGTAACAGCTCTCCGCACCCGGGCGGAGTTGGAGTCGATCTTCTTCATTCTGCTTGCGCTTCCCCCTGCTAGGTCCCCGCGGCCGGTCACCGGTGTGCGGGGTGGTCGGAGGCGCAGTCTGGAAGATCGAAAAAGGACCGTCAAAGTGGAATTGACTGCTCCTGCCCGTTGAGCCGCCACTTTGCCGAGCTATCACGTGACTTGACGCCAATCTTTGACCGAAAGGCGGCTTGTGAAGACTGATAGGAACTCGCCAGTAGATCGGAATCTCTTATTCCGCGCGGAGGGCCGGTGGGAGGCGCGGGCGGTCATGGCTCCGTCCCCACCCCCCAACGACCCCCATGGCGCCTGGGTCGTGGCGGTGCCGGCGGGTCGCCCACCCCCGGGCGGCGCCCCGCGACGACGGGGATGTGAAGGAAAAATGTGGGCGGGTACACATCATGTTCGGTGTTTCTCCGGCGGGTTATCATCCGGCGCCACCGGTCGATGTCACCCCGATGAGAAACCGCGCGGTGGCGTGAATCGTTCGGTGGACGCCACGGGTTCCGAGCGGTCCGGGCCAGGGCGCCGGCCCTCTCCGGTCGGCTCGGCCGACCGTGGACGGCGGCGCCGGAGCACCCGCGTCCCGACTCCGGACCGGACGGGCACACTGCGTGACGCCGACCCGCTCGGGCGGGGCTGAGTACGCCTCATCTCCGGCCGCCCGTCGCGTTGTCAGTGGGGCCCGCTAGTGTCCCGCTCATACCGCAGCTCAGGGGGATTCGGCCCCCTGGTGAACGCTGCGCGCGATCCGACCGGACACGGCGAGGGGGCAGCGAGCAATGGGCTGGCAAGCAGTGGGCGAAGGGTATGAAATCGCCCTGATGGAGGGTCGGGTGACGGCACGCGCCGTAACCGGCCGGGCAGCGGGACGGCAGTTGAAGACGCTCCCCAAGGCCCTGCGCGACCACCCCCACGTGGACCGGTTGCGCCGTCTCGCGGAATGGCTGGAACGGCACGATGCCGCGTGCGTGGCACAGGTGGACGCATGGATGGTCTCCTCCCTGCCCGTCCCCACCGCTCTGCTCGCCCGGGTCTGGCCGGACGAGGCCTGGCAGGGCGCCCTCCGCGACGTCGTGGTGGTCGGCGACGACCCGGACGAGCCGGGCTTCCTGCGCGGCGCCACCGACTCCGGGGAACTGCGGGTGGTCAACCTCGACGGCGAGACCGTCCGCCTGTCCGCCCGTACGGTGACCCTGCCCCACCCGGTGCTGCTGCCCGACCTGGACGACGTCCGCGAGTTCGCGGCCGAACTGGGCATCGTGCAGCGCGTCGAGCAGATCCACCGCGCCACCTGGCACAAGCCCGGGGACCTGGGGGCCACCGCCACCGAGGTCAAGGAGTACGCCGGCGGCTCCTACCCCAACCGGTTCCGTCTGGCGGCCCGCGCGACCGCCCTCGGCTACCGGATATCCGGCGGCTACGCCACCTGCCCCGTGCGCGACGGCGGCCGCGGTCTGGAGGCGGCCGTGTGGATCGGGGAGCCCTACTGGGACGGTGACTCCGCCACCGGGGCCCTGACCTGGCAGGACGACGACGGCCGGGCGGTCCGGCTGCGGGAGGTCGGACCGGTCGCCTGGTCCGAGGGGATGCGGATGGCCGCCGCGCTGTACGCCGGCCGCACGATCGAAGAGGGCGGGAACGCATGAGCACCACCACGACCACCACGACCAGCACGGCGACCGACACGGCCACCACCACGACGGCCGGCACGGCGACCACGAGCGAGGCCGCACTGCTGCTGGACGCCGGCGCGGTCCTGCCCGCCGGCACCGAGGACGCCGGACCCGGCGCGGTGGAACTCACCGCCCGCGCCTACCGCCACCCGGGCCTCCCCGAGGACCGCGTCGTCGTCCGCCTCGCCCCGGCCGAACTCGGCGCCGCCGAAGACCTCGCCGCCGGCTTCCTGGGACTCGTACCGGACGGCGAGCCGGCCGTCGTCGGCCTCGGCCGGCGCCAGGCCCTCGGCTTCCCCGAATGGGTGCTCGTCCACCACCCGGAGGACGGCCACCACGCCCTGGCGCTCGTACCCGAACTGGAGCGCGTCACCCGCCAGGCGAGGACCAAGCCCAAGGCCGCCCTGGAAGCCTGCCAGGAGCTGGCCGGCCGGCTGTCCGCCTCCCTCCCGCACTTCCTGCCCGTCTTCCACGAAGAGGCCGCCCGCATCTTCCTGTCGGTGGAGAACCCCACCTACGCCGCGCAGTTGTTCACCCGCGCCCGCAAGAGCGAGGCCAACCACGGCCTGCCCGTGGACGAGGACCGGCTCGACGCCGTCTTCCTGGAGTTCGCCCTGGCCGGCGCCCTGCCCGTACGGGTCCTCACCTCCTACGCCAAGGAACTGGAGGCGCGCGTACCCGCCCCCCAGGCGTACGAGCGGTTCCGCCGGCTGTGCGTACGCCGCACCGCGGGCGGCATGGTGCCCTCCGCCCAGGTCGCCGTCGCCCTGCGCCGGCTCGCCCGCGCCGCCGGCCTCGACCCCGCGCGGGCCGAACAGGACTACCTCGCCGAACTGCTGCCGCTGCCCGCCACCCAGCGCGCCGCCGCCGGCTGGTGGAAGGCCCACCGGGCCGCCCTGGTCGCCCTCGCCCGCCGCGAGCCCGCCGTGCGCGGCACCCTGCTGAACATGATGCCGCAGTGCGAGGACCATAACGGCGGCGAAGTCACCCTCATGTGGCTGGAGATCCTCGAGGAGTCCGGCGCCACCGCCGGCCTCCACCGGTCGACGGTCCCCGCCGAGGAGCGCAGCGCCGACGGCACCGCCGGCTGGCTGGAGCGCTTCCACACCGCCCGGCACACCGGCTGGGGCCGCCGCCCCACGCTGCCGCTCCTGCTCGACCTCGTGGAGCGCTCCGCCGGACAGCTCCGCACCGAACTGGCCAGGCCCGGCCGCGAGACCGGCCTGCGCATCGGCGTCCAGGACGTCGACCTGCTCGACCTGCTGCTCTGCCTGGACCTGACCGTCGCCGCCCCCGAGGAGCACCACGCACTCGACCTGGAGGACTGGGCTCTCGCCGACGAACGCCGCGACCTGCTGGGACTCGCCGCCGACGAACGCTTCCGGTCCGCCTTCACCCGCGCCCTGTCCAACTGCGGCGACACCGAGGACGGCAGGACCGTGATGCGCCGCATGGCCGGGTCGCCCGGCGGCCGGCCGATCCTCGCCGCCTGGGTCCGCGACGTGGCGCGGGCCACCGCCACCACCGGTCTGCCCGGCTTCCCGCAGGCCGTCGGGCGGCTGACCTGGCTGCCCTCCGAGGCCCTCGTCCTCGCCGCGGAGGACGTGGCCGCCGTGGGCGCCACCGACGTCGGCGCCCTGCTGTCCCGCACCCTGCGCGGCGGCCTCTTCGAGGAACTGGCCTGGCCCGCCTGGGAGGAGGCCCTCGCCGAGCTCGACCCCCGGGGGAACGGCCGGAACCTCACCGTCGTCAGCGCCTGGCCCCACCTCATCGTGGCCAACCAGCGGCAGGTCCGGGTGATCGACGCCCACTCCACCGTGCTCGTCCACGACCTGCGCATCCCCGGCAACGACCAGCGCGCCACCGGCTTCCAGTACGTCGACGGGGCGCTGCTCGTCTCCTGGCGCGCCTGGTACGGCGGCGGGGAGCCCCAGGCCTACTGGCACACCGCGCCCGACCGGGTCTTCACCCTGGACACCGGCGGCAACCCCTGGCGGCTCGGCCTCCAGCTCATCGGCCTGCCGCTGCCCGACGGCGGCCTCGCCACCGGCTCCGGCGTCCTGCACCGGGGCGACACCCGGCTGCCCGAGGAACGGCAGATCATCTCCGACGGCAGGTCCCACTGGACCTGGCAGACGGCCGAGGAGGCCGCCGCCGCGAGCGGCCGGGCCGACCACGACGGCCCGCGGCGGTCCGGCGGGGACGGCGAACGGCCCCCGGCAGGCTGGGTCGAGTACGACCCGTCCGACGGCACCACCGGCCGGCGCTCCCTGCCCGCCTTCCTCACCGACGCCCTGCGGGGCCACCCCCACGGCAGCACCCTGCTCGCCGACGCAAGCTGGCTGCGCCCCGCGCCCACCGTGGCGGACTCCGTGCTCGGCGCACCCGCCGACGGCCTGCTCGGCTGGCGGGTCGTCGACATGCCCGGCCAGGGCTGGCACGCCACCGACACCGCCGGACGCAGCGTCACCGTGCCCCGCGGCGGCGAACGCCCGCTCGCCGCGGTCACCTTCCCCGGCGACGACCGGCCCCGCGCCCTCTCGGTCAACTGGCAGCAGTTCCGGCTCACCGACCCGGACGGCGCGGTCACCGCCGAGTGCCGCTGCCGCACCGGGCACGCCGTCGCACCCGGCCCCGAGCCCGTCCTGCCGCCCGCCGACCACTGGTACTGCCTGCGCCCCCGCGACCACCAGGGCTCGCTGGCCCTCCGGGCGGCCGACCGGGACACCGCCGCCGCCCTGCTCGCCTCGGCCGCCGACGCCACCGACCGCGAGGACCTGCCCGCCCTCGTCCGCGCCGCACTGCCCCAGGTCACCGACCCGGCCCTGGTCCAGGGCGTCGTGAACGCGCTCGGCTTCGCCCTCGCCCAGCGGTCCACCCTGGAGGAGCTCACCGCACGCCTCACGGCCGCGGTCCGCGGCGACACCGGCGCGAAGCTCCCGAAGGGCCCCGCGGACGGCCTGCTGGACCGGGCCCTGGACGGCCTCACCGGTTCGGTCCGCTACGGCTGGTGCGGCACCGAGGACGACGGCGTCTTCCAGGCGCTGTGCGCCTTCGCCGCCGCGGCCGCCGACACCGAGGCGACGACCGCACCCGGCCGGCTGCACACCGAGCAGCCCGCCCTGCCCCACACCGCCCTGAACTGGACCCCGCTGCTGGAGCACCCCGCCGCCCTCGCCCACCGCGCCGCCTCCGCGACCACCGACGAGGAGCAGCGCGCGGCCCTGCTGACCCTGCTGACCAGGGTCGACGCACTCGGCCTGGCCTCCGCGTCGAACGGCCGCTGGCGCCGCGTCGTCGTCCACCTGACCCAGCAGGACCTCCGCCGGCCCGACGGCACCGCGTACAACGCCTACCACAGCGCCGTCCTCCCCCTCGGCGGCGGCGCCTTCCTCGCCACCGACGGGACCTGCGTCCAGGCGAACGACGGCTACGAACTCGGGGCGGTCCAGTACGACCCCACGGGCCGGTTCACCCTGCCCGAGCCGTATACCTTCCGCCGGGCGACCCCGCTGGGCGACCCCGGCCGAGAGACCGGCTGGCTCACCCGCTTCCTGGCCGCCGCCACCGAGCGCGGGGCCGCGCCCTGGCTGCCCGGGGCCGCCGCCGAGTTCGCCCGGCTGACCGGAGTGGGCGACACCCTGGCCCGGCTCGTGGTCGCCGGCCTGCCCGGCGTGGACACCTACGAGCGCAGCTTCCTGACCGCCGGCCAGCGAGCCACCCTCGCCGTGAAGGTGGCCGAGGCGGCCGTGGCCCGGGAGGAGCTCAAGGCCCTCACCGCCGAGGTGCGCCGGTCGCTGGTCACGGCCCTGCTGCCGGCCGACCCGGTCCGGCTGTGGACGGAAGGGCCGGACGTGGCCGCCGCCGCCGAGGTGTGGAACCGGCACGTCGGCCGCCGCAGGCCCGTCCCGGAGTGGCTGGTCACCGAGGCCCACAAGGCGGTCCGCGGCTCCTGGCCCACGCTGCGCGCGCTGCCGGCGGTCCTCGACCCCGACGCCAGCCCCGCGTTGAGCACCGACGTGCCCTGGACGGTCAAGGGGGACCGCATCGCGCCCCGCGAACCGGTGGGCCCGGGCGGCTCCGGCGACACGTTCTCGGCGGACGTCCTCACCGGCGCGGTCGCCATGGCGGCCTGGCTGGCACACCGGCTCCCCGCCGGCGACCCGCTCCGCGCCCTGCTGCCCCCGGCTCTCACGGCCGTCCGCCGGCGGCTCGCCGCGCCCGAGCTCATGCTGACCTTCTGCGGGTACGCCAACCTGCCCCGGTTCCGCAAGGCGGCGGGCACCCCGACCCGTACCACCGAGCACTTCGAACAGTACGGTGCCGTGATCATGGCCACGCACGACGACCAGCCCATGCCGGCGGTCGTCCCGGCCCTGCTGGACTCGGCCGGGCGTGACCCGTACCTGCCGCTGCTGCGCCCCACCGACCAGCGGCTGCTGCCCGTCGAAGTGGCCCTGCGGATCGTCGCCGACCCCCGCTTCGCCGCCCTGCTCGCCGACCCGGGCGCCCCGGCCGGGGGAGCGGCCGACGCCGACGGCACGTGGTGGCCGCAGGACCCGACCCGTTCGGTGCCCGAGCTGGTGACCGAGGCGGCGGCCACGTACGGGCTGGGCGCGGACGCCGCCGCCCTGTACCTGATGCTGCTGGCCATGCCCGACCCGACCGACCGCAACACCGCCCGCTGGACCGGCTGGAAGCCGGCCCGGCTGAAGGCCGCCCGAGCGGAACTCGGCGCCACCGGCCTGGTGGTGACGGCCACCCGGACCCGCGCCGGACGCGGCCTGTTCCTGCCCGGCGGCTGGATCGAGACGTCCGCGCCGACGGTGCCGCTGGAGGAGTGGAAGGCACCGCTGTTCGACCTGCTGGCCGACCGCGACCCGGTGCTCGGCACCCTGGCACCGACGGAGCCCCCGGCCGAGCTCTACGGCAGGGCCTGGCAGCGGGTCCGCGAGGGCGACACGCCGCGCTTCGCGGAACTGAAGGTCAAGCGCCGCGCCCGCCGGCGCTGACCGCGCCCGTAGCGGCCGGGCACGTCCGACACCGTCGTCACGACCCGCCGGCCGGGGTCCGCCCCGACCGGCGGGTCGAGCCCGGCCGTCGCGTACGCCGGGCACGCGTTCCGGCGCGTGCGCACGACGGGCCGCCCGGGCACACCGCCGCCGGTGTGCCCGGGGGACCCGTCCGGCCCGCGCCCCTCGACACCGGCACCAACGCATCACCGGCACCAACGCACCACCGCATCACTGGCACCAGCGCACCAGCGCACCACTGGCACCACCGCACCACCGCACCAGCGCACCACCGCATCACTGGCACCACCGCACCACCGCACCACCGCACCAGCGCACCACCGCATCACTGGCACCACCGCACCACTGCCACCACCGCATCACTGCCACCAACGCACCAACTCACCACCGACGCCCACTCACCACCGGGGCCAACGCACCACCGGCACCGACGCCCCAACCACACCGACACCGACACCGACACCACCACGACGTCACGCACCACCGACACCGCGACGCAGAGGAAGCCCGATGACCACCACCGAACAGCCCGCCCCCGCCCCGGCAGCGGCACCCCCCGCCCGCCAGGTGCTCCCCGCCGAGGAGCGGTACGCCGCCGAACTCGCCTTCCTCGCCGCCCAGGACACCGGCCCCCGCCCGCCCGGCTGGGCCCTGACCCCGCGCGCCGTGGTCACCTTCGTCTGCGGCAGCGACGGCGAGGAACTCACCCTCCCCGCACCGGCCGCCGGGCTCCCCGCCCGGATGGCCATCGGCCCCAAGTTCGTGGGCGAACGCGCCCTGGTCGAACGCTGCGTGGTCACCCTCGCGGGTGAACGCGGTCTCCTGCTCGTCGGCGAGCCCGGTACCGCCAAGTCGCTGCTGTCCGAACTCCTGTCCGCCGCCGTGTGCGGCACCAGCGCGCTGACCGTCCAGGGCACCGCCGGCACCACCGAGGACGCCTTCCGCTACGGCTGGAACTACGCCCTGCTGCTCGCCCAGGGCCCCACCTCCCAGGCGCTCGTGGACTCGCCCGTCCTCACCGCCATGCGCACCGGCCGGGTGGCGAGGATCGAGGAGATCACCCGCTGCCTGCCCGAGGTGCAGGACGCCCTGGTCTCCCTCCTGTCCGACCGCCGCGTCAGCGTCCCCGAGCTCGGAGCGGCCGAGGAGGCGCAGATCAGCGCCGCCCCCGGTTTCACCGTCATCGCCACCGCCAACCTCCGGGACCGCGGCGTCTCCGAGATGTCCGCCGCCCTCAAGCGCCGCTTCAACTTCGAGACCGTCCACCCCATCGCCGACGCCGACACGGAGACGGACCTGATACGCCGTCAGGCGGTCGGTGCGGTGGAGCGCGCGGGAGCCGCCTTCGGGGTGGACGACGCCGTGCTGGACGCCCTCGTCACCGTCTTCCGCGACCTGCGCACCGGCCGTTCCGCCGAAGGCTGGGACGTCGAGCGGCCCGGCACGGTGATGTCCACCGCCGAGGCGGTGCAGGTCGCCGCCTCGCTGGGCGTCGCCGCCGCCTACCTCCCCGGCGGGGACGTACTGGACCTGCTCCCCGGCCACCTCCTCGGCGTGGTCCGCAAGGACGACCCCGCCGACCACGGCCGGCTGCTGGGCTACTGGGACGGACCGGTCCGCCGGCGGGCCGAGGAGGGCTCCGCCATGTGGCGCCGGCTCTGGGACCTGCGCGGGAGCCTCCGGTGACCCAGACCGAGCCCTTGCCCCAGCCCTCGCATCCCGGTCCGCGCGCCGCCGTGGAGGCGCTCGCCGCGACCCGTACGCCGTTCCTCGTCGGCGTACGCCACCACAGTCCCGCTCTGGCGGCGGTGGTTCCGGACCTGCTGGACGCCTCGGGGGCCGACGTCGTGTGCGTCGAGCTCCCCGCCGACTTCCAGGACTGGCTGCCCCATCTGGCGGACCCCGAGACCCGGGCCCCGGTCGCGCTGGCCGGGGCCGGAGCGGACGGCCGCCTCGCGTTCTACCCGTTCGCGGACTTCTCGCCGGAGCTCGCCGCCCTGCGCTGGGCCCGCGAGCGCGGCGCCCGCGTGCTGTGCTGCGACCTGCCGCTGGCGGACCGCGGCTGGGACGGTACGCCCGAGGGCCCCGGCCCGGACGCGGGCCCGGAACCCGGCACCGCGGAGGACGGGGGAACCACCGCCCCGCCCTCCTACGCCGACGCCCTGACCGCGGCCGGTACGGGCCGCGACGGTGACGACCTGTGGGACCGCGCCGTCGAGGTGCTGGCCCCGGGCTGCTCGCCCGAGGCGGTCCGCCGGGCCGCCCTCGGCGTCGGCTGGGCGCTCCGCCAGGACGCGGCCGCCCAGGGTGGGGTACCGGCCACCGACCTCGCCCGTGAGGCGCACATGCGCCGGGTCGTCGCCGAGGCCGCGGCCGGGGGCGGCACGGTCGCCGCCGTCATCGGCGCCTTCCACGCCCCCGCCCTGTCCGGCACCCCGGTGCCCGTGCCGGCGGATACGGACGCCCCGTCCCCGCCGAGCCGGGTCACCGACCCGGGCGACGGCCCGGTCACGGCCCCTGGCGGCGGCCCTGTCGCCGACCGGGAGACCGCCCGGCTCACCGCCCCCGCCCCGGGAGACGCACCGGTCACCGACCCGGGCAGTGGCCCGATCGCCGCCCGGCCCGCCGACGCGCCCGCCGTCCTCGGCGGCGACCCGGCGACCGCCTCGCGCTCCGACGGCTCGGTCACCGACCCGGACGACGGCCCGACTCCGCCGGCCGCCCCCGTCACCGCCCCACGCACCGGCTCCCTCACCGCCCCGCCCGCCGCCCCCGCCGCCGGCCTCCCCGCCACCCCGCCGTCGGGCGACGGTGCGGTCACCTCGCTGGTTCCGTACTCGTACGACCTGCTCGACTCCCGCTCCGGCTACCCCGCCGGCATCCGGGACCCGTTGTGGCAGCAGGCCGTCCTGCGGGCCGGGGGTGATCCCGGCCGGCTGCACGCCGCGGTCGCGCGTGCCGTCACCGACGTGTGCCGTGAGCTGCGCGCCGCCGGGCACACCGCCGGAACCGGCGAGGCCGCCGAGACCCTGCGCCTCGCCTGCGACCTCGCCCGGCTGCGCGGGCTGCCCGCGCCCGGCCGGGGCGAGCTCCTCGAGGCCGTCACCACCGTGCTCGGTCACGGCGAACCGCTGGGCCGGGGCCGGGCCCTGGCCGCCGCGCTGGAGACGGTGCTCGTCGGCACCGGGCGCGGGGTGCTCTCCCCGCGCACCCCCCGGTCCGGCCTCGGCCCGAGTGTCGAGGCCGAGCTGGCGCGGCTGCGCCTGCCGTGCCCCGAGAACCCCGACCCCCGGGAGGTCCGCCTCGACCCCCTGCGCTCCGCACTCGACGGCCGCCGCGAAATCCTGCTCCAGCGTCTCGCCACGTGCGGTGCGGGCTACGGCACACCCCTCACGGTGGCGGCGACCGGCGACGGCACCGCGCTGGGCACCCGGTGGCGGCTGTCCTGGACGCCCGCCGTGCCGGCCCGTCTCGACCTGGCCGGCGTACGGGGGGTGACGGCGGCCATGGCCGCGGCCGGCACCCTGCGGGAGACCGCCCGCCGCGAGGCCGCCGGGGGCGGGGCGACCTGCGCCCAGATCCTCACCGGGCTGACCGCGGCGGCCCGCTGCGACCTGCCCGAACTGGTCGACGACCGGCTCGTCGAGGCCGCCGCCGTCCTGCCCGCCCTGGCGACCCTGCCCGAACTCCTCGAAGCCGTCGACCTGCTGGAGGCGCTGCACCGCGGGCACCTGCCCGGCACGCGGCCCGAGAGCCGGGCCACCGCGTCGGCACTCGCCGCCGAACTGCTCGAATCCGCCGTCGGCGCACTGCCGGGCCTCGCCGGAAGCGACGACGACGCCGACGCGGCCGCCCTGGTGGCGCTGGCGGACCGGGCGGCGGGCCGCTTCCTCGGCCTCCGCCTGGACGAGGCGCTGCGCGAGCTGGCCGCCACCGGCTCGCCGCTGATGCAGGCGGCGGCGCTGGCGGTACGGGTACTGCTCGACCTCGACCGGGCCGCCGAACTGGGCCGGCGTGCCGCGGGATGGCTCGACACCGCCACCGACGCGGACGGCAGGCGCCGGCTCATCCGGCGGCTGCGCGGGCTCCTGTCCGCCGCCGGACCGCTGATCGAGTCGTCCTCCGCCGCCCTGGACCCCCTGCTGGACCGGGTGGACGGCCTGCCCGACGGGGAGTTCCTGGACCGGCTGCCGGCGCTGCGCGGGGGGTTCGACTCGCTCGGCCCGGCCGCGCGCGACCGTCTGCTGCACACGGTCACCGCCCGCCTCGGTGACCGCGTCGACCTGTCGCTGGACGCCCCGCCGGCCCTCCTCGCCCTGTGGGCGGCCGCCGACGCGGCGGGGGCGACCGCCGTGGCCGCACTGCCGGCCGGCCTGCGCCCGACGGCCCCGGCGGGGACCGACGCGGCCGGGGAAGCGGACTCCGTACGACGCACCGATCAGGACGGTGGCACCGCGCCGGCGGAGAAGGACTCCGCACCCGCCGCCGCCGTGCGGCGGATCACCCCGGCCGACCGCTGGCGGCTGCTGCTCGGGCGGCAGCACGACCGGCTGCCGGCCGACGCCTGCCGCTACGCGCGCGCCCTCGACGAGCTGTACGGCGCGGGGCGCGGCGAGGGCGCGGACGAGATCGGCACCGGCGGTGGTGGTGGCGGGCTGGAGGCTTCCTTCCCCACGGCCCGCGAATGGTCCGAGGAACTGGAGGCGCTGTTCGGTGCCGACGTCCGCGAGGAGGTGTTCGCCGAGGCGGCGGACGCCGGCCGCACCGATGTGCTCACCCAACTGGACCCTGCCTCCGTGCGCCCGTCCGTGGAACTGCTGACCTCGGTGCTCTCCCTCGCCGGCGGCCTGCCCGAAAGCCGACTCCAGCGTCTGCGCCCGCTGGTGAAGCGGCTGGTCGAGGAGCTGTCGCGGGAGCTGGCGACCCGGTTGCGCCCGGCGCTCTCCGGACTGAGCACGCCCCGCCCGACCCGCCGCCCCGGCGGGCGGCTGGACCTGCCGCGTACCGTACGGGCCAACCTGGCCCACACCCGGCTGCGGGAGGACGGCACCCCGGTCGTCGTCCCCGAACGGCCCGTGTTCAGCACCCGGGTGAGCCGTGCGGCCGACTGGCGGCTGGTCCTCGTGGTCGACGTCTCCGGTTCGATGGAGGCCTCGGTCGTGTGGTCCGCGCTGACGGCCGCCGTGCTGGGCGGTGTGCCGACCCTGTCCACCCACTTCCTCGCCTTCTCCACCGAGGTGGTGGACCTCACCGACCGGGTCGACGACCCGCTCTCGCTGCTGCTCGACGTACGCGTCGGCGGCGGCACCCACATCGCGGCCGCCCTGGCGCACGCCCGCACGCTCATCACGGTGCCCAGCCGCACCCTGGTCGTCGTGGTCAGCGACTTCGAGGAGGGTGCCCCGCTCGGCGGGCTGCTCGCCGAGGTGCGCGCGCTGGCCGGCTCCGGCGCCCACCTGCTCGGGTGTGCCGCCCTCGACGACACGGGCACCCCGCGCTATTCGGTCCCCGTGGCCAAGCAGCTCGTCGCGGCCGGGATGCCGGTGGCCGCCCTCAGTCCCCTCGCCCTCGCCCGCTGGGTGGGCGACCGCCTCCGTGGAGAAGCCCGTTGAGCACCGACCGCACCTTCGACCCCGCCACCGGGCCGTTCCCGCCCGTGGCTCCCGAGGTCCTCGCGGAAGCCGTCGAGGGGCTCACCGGCCGGCTCCGCAAGAAGCTCGACGCGGCCGTCGAGAGCTGCGGCGAGCTGGCCCGGCCGGGCGCGGACGGCACCCTCACGGTCCGCTTCGGCGAGGACGCCGAGGTCACGGTGAACCCCGGCCCGCCGGGTGTCGTGACGCGCGCCGAACAGGTCGTGTGCACCTGCCTGCTGGCGCCCCGCTGCCTGCACCGCGCCGCGGTGCTCGGCGCCGCCCCGCTCGCCGGCCCCGAGGACCTGCCGCCCGCCGAACCGCACGGGGAGGACGGCCCCGACCAGGACCAGGACCAGGACCAGGACCAGAGGCCGGACCAGGACCCCGCCCAGGGCGCCGACGCGACGCCCCGCCCCGGACCCGGCACGGGCCCCGGCACCGAAGCCGCCGCCGTGAACGACGACCCGGATCCCGGTCCGGCGCGGGGCACGGCATCCGGCGCGGCGGCCGCCCCCGGCCCGCCCCCGACCGCCGCGACCGTCCCCGCCGCGCCCCCGACCGCCGCGCAGGTGCGGGCGGCGAGCGCCCTGTGGCAGGCGGCCGCCGGAGCGCTCGCCGGCGGGGTGCCGGCCGCCGGAGCGGTGGTCCAGGCCGAGTTGCTGCGGGCCGCGCACGGTGCGCGGCTCGCCGGGCTTCCCCGCGCGGAGGCCGCCGCCCTCCGGGTGGTGCGGGGTCTGCGCAACACCCGGGACCGCCGCGCCGCCCTGCGGCTGTCCGCCCTCACGGAGTCCTTCCGCGAACTGCTCCACGTCACCGGGTCGGTCGCGGCCGGCACCGGCGGCCCGGCCCTCACCGGAACCACCCGGCGCGCCTACCGCGAGGGCGGCAGCCTCCGCACGTACGGCCTGTGCCGGGAGCCCGTGCTCTCCGCCACCGGGTACGGGGGCGTGGTGACCCACCTGATCACCCCGGACGGCACCCCGCTCCAGGTGTCCGACGTCCGGCCGGGCGGCCTGGCCCGGGCGCGCGGCGCCGGTTCCGCCTCGGTCGCGCTCGGCGGCGCCACGCTCGACCACGCCGGACTGGCCCGCGGTGGCCTGCTGGTGGTGGGCGCCACCGTCTCACCGGACGGCCGGCTGGGCAGCGGGCGGGGGGTCAAGGCCACCCCGCTGCGGGGCGTTCCGTGGACGGAGGAGCCCGCGGCGGCCCTCTTCGCCCACCCCGCGGCCCAGGTCGTCGCGGCCCGGACGGCGGACCCCGACGGCGCCCCCGAGGCGCTGCTCGGCTGCGACGTCGCCGTGGTGGCCGCCGTGGGCGACCACCTGCTGGTCCGAGAACTGGCCGAGGACGGTGCGGTACGGTCCGGCGCCCCGCTGCTGCGGCTGCTCCCCGGCCACCCGCACCCCGAGCTGGCCCACACGGAGAACCTGCGCCGGCTCCGTACGTGCCCCGGGCTGCGGTTGCGGGTGCTGGGCCGCCCGGACCTGTCCCGCGCGGCGACGCTGCGCGCGCTGGCGGTGGGCCCGGTGCCCGGCGCGGAGTACACGCTGCGCCTGCCGGAGGAGTGGCTCGGCCGGGCGGACCTCGGCTACGACCGGCTCCAGGGCGTCCACCTGCCGACCGGGGACCGCCGGCCGGCCGACGACCCGGCGGGACCCGCCGGCCCGGTCCCCGATCCGCTCGCCGACTCACCCCTGTGGCGGATGCGCGGGCTGCTGGAGACGGGACTGTCGGGCGGCCGGCGGGCGGTCGCCGAAGCGGCCCGCGACGGTGCGGTGGCCGGCAGCCTGGTGCCGCTGCGCCGCGCCGGGCTGACCGCCGCCGCCGAACGGGCCGGCGCGCTGGTCGCCGAGGCGGGCCGGCGGACCCGTGACGCCTTCGGCCGCCTCACCGACCCGGGCACCGACGCCTACGCCCGTGCCTGGCTGGCCGTGGCCACCCACCTGGCGGCGGCGGAGCGTTCCCTGGTCGCCGCGTCCTGGGCGAGGCACTAGGTCGTGTCCGCGACGTCTCGCCCGGCGCAGCGCGTGCCCCAGGCCCCGCCGGCCGGCCTCCCGGGGAGGCCGGGGGCCGGTCGCGCGGCGCACCGGTCAGCTTCGGGACCGGCGGGCCGCCTCCCAGGCCTCCTCCTGCCAGTACAGCGCGAGGAACAGTGCCAGGAGGAGGTCGCCCGTCAGCGACTCGGCGCCGCCGCCCAGCCGTACGCGGATGGGGCGGCTGCCGAACCGGTCGTAGAGGACCTCGAGCGGGCCGACGCCGCACACCCGGCTGCCGAGCCGGTTGTACCGCAGCTCGTGCGGTCCGATGCGCAGCAGGCGCGCGCCGAACCTGCTGTGCTCGCAGGTCCACCCTCCGACCGTGAGCGGCTGGTTGCTCCACCTGCGGTAGGTGATCTCGGCGTCCCCCACGGCTCGCAGCCGGGAACCGAGCGAGTCGTACTCGAGGGTCCACGCGCCCAGGCCGCGGGGCCGGCTGTCCAGCCACGCCCGCCGGCCGTACGTGATGTCCACGTCGCCGATCCGGCGCCACAGCCCTCTGTGATAGGTGAGTTCGATGTCCATCCGACGACCCGCCTCGTCCGTGGGCTCATGTCCAGGTTCGCACGTCCGCCGCGCTCCCGCAGCCGGTCCGCACCACCCCGCCCGGGGGGTGCGCGGGCCGTCGTACGGGCCGGGGGCGTGGCCGGCCGCCCGGCCGAGGCCCCGCATCCGGTCGGGGCCGGCGAGCAGCGGGGTGACGTACGCCGGCATCTCCTGGGTCGGTGAACCAGCGCCTCCCGTTGATGCCGAACGCCGGTACGGCGTAGCCCGGTTCGGCGAGGGCGTCGGCCCGGCGGCGCTGGAAGTCGTTCAGGCCGGGCCCCTCGGGCCCGATCAGGACCGCCGGCCGGCGGTCCGCGCCGTCGGGGAGCGAGAGGTGCCCGACCATCGCCAGGCCGTCGGCCGGGTAGGTGACCGTGCGAGTGGTGACCGTGCGAGTGGTGACCGTGGTCATGCCGACGGACCGTTGTCGCCGCCGCACCCGCGCGGGCCGTTCTTCACCCTCGGCGGAACGGCTCGGTCACGCGTGAGCGGGGTGGGTGCGGGTCAGTGCCACGCGGAGTCGGGCGAGCGGGTTCCCGCCCGCCCGGGCGGACGCTCCTGGGCCGCCCAGCGCTCCGCGACCTCGCGCAAGGCCGGGTACCTCGCCAGGAGGTCCTCGTCGGTCAGGGGCCTTTCGGACACCGGCACCACGGTGCGGACGGCGCACCGGTCGGCGGGTGAGGGGGACCGGAAGCCGTACTCGTCGCTCATCAGCACCTCCACGTCGGGGCACACGCGCCTGGCCTCCCGTGGGGAGCCGGGAGGCGGCGCGGCCCCACCCATGGCTGCACCCCGGGCGGGGCCGTCGCACTGCCGTCCGGCGGGACGCCGGGCGGTCGCGCGACCCACAGCATGGCATCGGTTTCGGCCACGCAACAGGGTCACGACCGAAAAACGCTCACGTGCTCGGCAAGGTCGCATCACGCGCCCCGGCCGACGGCCCTCCGCCTGTTCCGGCCGATCGCGCGCCCCGCCCGTTCCGGCCGTCTCAGCCGACGGCGGGCCGGGTGTCCGCCGTGACGGACGCGGCCGGTACCCAGTGGCCGGTGGGGCCGCCGGCGGCGATCCGGAACATGGCCCGGCCGTTGACCACGGACCGCCGGTCGGCCTGCACCTGTACCGGCTCGGAGGAAGCGACCGTCTCGGTGGCCGCCACGGTGCCGTCGGCGGTGATCCGGTACGTCTCCACCGGTACGTCGCCGCCGGGGAAGGTCAGCGCGCGCGTGGGCCGGTACGGAGTGGGCAGCAGCTCGCCGAGCAGGTAGCTCTTCGGCCAGAACTCGCCGACCCACCAGCCGGCGTAGGATCCGGCGCCGATCAGGTAGTGGACGCCGCGCCCCCGGATCCGGCGCCGCATGGCGGCCGGCGCCCGGGTGTCGCGGGAGAACATGACCGTGCGCCGCTTGAGCTGGACGTCGTCCCCGCCCGACGTCCAGGCGCCGCCGGGCGCCGTGTCGAACCGCAGGAGCGTGTGCGTGCCCGCCCGGAACGCGATCGTGCCGCGCACACCGGGCGCCGGGAAGTCGTCCACGAGCCGGTCGACGTGCTCGGCGAAGTCGGGGCTGCCGGTCTGCCGGTGCAGCTGCTGGAACAGGTGGATGTGGTGCTGGTGGTAGGTGGGCGCGGGGATGCGGTGGGTCTGGCAGTAGTACGAGTACCAGCGCTTGTTCCGCAGCAGCGGGAAGTACCGGGCGATGGTCGTCGCGCACGCGTCGTACAGGTCGGCCGCGGGGCCGCTGCCCGTGGCGACGTGGTAGTCGTACAGCCCGAACATCGCGAAGATCATCCCGTTGTACGTGTAGTCCCCGGCGTCCGGCTGCGCGCCCGGGTACTCCTGGATCCACGCGTAGCCCGCGTTGTCGACGTTCACGGCCCACGGGACGCCGTCGTCGAGGACCTGGAGCGAGGGGAACGTGCGGTCCGCGGCCTGGCGGTACCGGTCCCGGTCGGCGGCGCCGAGGGTGTCCAGTTGGGCGAGCTGCACGAACAGGCTGAGCACCTCGCCCTGGGCCATGCCGGAGTACCAGGGGGCCCGGTAGTCGACCCCGGAGTGGACCTGGTGCGTGAAGTCGAAGCCGTAGGGGAACCACCAGGCGCCGCGCGCCTCCTTGCGCCGGGCGATGAGCCGGTCGGCCTGCGCCCGGGCCCGGGTGAGGAACAGGGCCTTGCGGGCGGGGTCGGGCTCGGTGCGGTGGCTTGCGACGCAGCCGAGTCCGAACTGCGCCTGACCGACGGGATGGTCGTGGCCGACGCTGCCGCCACCCGGGAAGTACCGGTACACACCGGCCGCGTCCAGCCGGTAGGGGCCGGTCGACGGTGAGACGTTGGCCCACTTGACCGGGCGGTCCCGCCAGGGACGCAAGCCGTCGGGCAGATCGGTGACGAGCCGGTAGCCGGCCTGTTTCATGGAGTCTCCGGACAGAGGAAGGCCCCGCCCATGGGGTTCATCGGGGCCGTCGTCGGCCATCGGGGCTGTGGGGGGAGCGGCCGCGGCCGGGTGTGGCAGAGCGGGAGCCGGAGCCGTGAGGGGAGGTGAGGGGAGGGGAGTACGGAGGCTCGCTCGGGGGGAGGGCCTCGCGCGGAATCGAGCGTATCCGCCCCCGTCGTACAGGTGTGGGACCTCCACGGTGGGCCCGGGCATCCGGGTGAAGCCGCGCACCCCCACCGCCCGCCCGGGCGGCGCTCAGGCGGCGGTGGCGCCGGCGCGGGCCAGGGCGAACACCCCGGCGACGATGAGCGCGACCGCGGCCAGTTCCGGCACGAGCCACCAGCCCGTGCGTACGTGTTCCTCGTACAGCAGCACGCCCAGGGTCAGGCTGACGGTCGCGTCCCCGAGGGTGAGCGCGGGCTGGGACGCCACGAGCGGCCCGCCTTGCAGGGCGTGTTCGAGGAGCAGGAGCGCGCAGATTCCGCAGAGCGCGAAGGCGTAGGTGTGCCAGGTGCTGAAGAACGCGCCCACGCCCTCGTCGTCGAGGATGTGCATCGAGGTCTTCATCAGCGTGGCCGTCAGGGCGTAGCACACCGCGGTGGCCGCCCCGAGGCAGGCGGCGCGCGCCACCCCCGGCGGCCTCCGCAGGGCGGCGGCCGTGAGGACCAGTACCACCACGGCGCAGACCGCCAGCGTGGGGATCCACCGGTCGAGCGGCACCCGTGTGCGGTTGCCGCTCGGCGAGGCCGCCAGCAGGGCGACCACCAGGCCCACGACCACGGCGGCCACGGCGCCCCACAGTCGGGGCGGGAGCCGCTGACGGTCCGCCAGGGAGCCGATGAGCAGGGCGAGCGGCAGTTCCATGATGAACAGCGGCTGCACCAGAGTCAGCGGACCGGTCGCCAGGGCGGCCGCCTGGCCGACGCCGGCGACGATGACGGCCAGGATGCCGGCCAGCCAGACGGGGCGTCGCAGCAGGTCGAGCAGCATCCGCGGGCGGAGGCCCTGTGCCTGGGGGACGGTCAGGGTGGCGCGCCGCTGGAGGACGGTGGCGACGGCGTTGGCGGCCGCCGCGCACAGCGCGAAGAGGGTGGGGAGGAGGACGCCCATCCACCGATCCTCGTCGGACGCGGGGCCCGCCGGCGGTCACGACACGGCCGGGCCCCGGCCGCGTCGCCGGAGGGTTACCCGGGACGCCGGGCGTGGACGTAGAGATGGGGTTCGGGTTCCGCGCCGGGACCGTGCGGCCGGTAGAGCGCGGTGTGGTGGTGGACGACCTCCAGCCCGGCCTCCCGCAGCACCCGCAGCTGGTCCTCGGTGGCGAGGCTGCTGACGGTGACCGGATGGCCCATCCACACGATGTCCAGGCCCCTGATGTCCCCGGGCACGGTGGCCATGGCGAACGCACCGCCCGGAACCACCCAGGACGCCATCCGTGCCAGGGACCGTTCCACCTCGGGCTGGTCCATCACCAGCAGGGGGAAGAACGCGCACACCGCGTCGTACCCGCCCTCCGGCGGCCGGTAGGCGCGCACGTCCGCCTGCTCGAAGGAGGCGGCCGGGACCCGCTCCCGGGCCAGCCGGACCATCTCCGCCGACACGTCGATCCCGGTGACCGCGAACCCCGCCCCGGCCAGGGTTTCGGCGACGGGCCGGCCGGTGCCGCTGCCCACGTCCAGGACGCGCGCGCCGGGCGGCAGGCAGCCGGTGAGCCAGTCCAGGGCGGCCAGTTGGCCCGGTACGCCGGCGAAGACCTCCTCGTAACGGGCGCCCACCGCGTCGAACACGTCGGCGGCGGACACCCTCGCGGACCGTGGCGCCTGGCCCTCCCCCACACGGTCGCCCTCGCCCTCGCCCCGTCCCTGGCTTCGGCTCTCGCCCACCCGTCCTCCTCCGTGTCACCCGGGTCCGGACCGGAACCGGACCGGGAACCGGACGCGGGGCCCGGGACCCGACGGTATCCGCGGTCCCCGCCACCGGCCAGGGTCCCCGCCGACCGCGCCGTGCGGCGGGGCGGTGCCAGGGCCCGGCGCGGGGCCGGGCGCGGGACCGGGGGAGTCGCGGCAGGACGTCGGCGGGCGGTGTGCGAGGCTCACCCCCATGCGGTACATCATCATCGGTGCGGGCGCGGTCGGCGCCACGGTCGGCGGCCGGCTCGTCCAGGCCGGCAAGGACGTCGTCCTGGTGGCGCGGGGCGCACAGGCGGAGGCCCTGCGGGCGGACGGGCTGCGGCTCACCACCGCGGACGGCACCCGTGTGCACCGGCCGCCGGTCGCGACCGGCCCCGCCGACCTGGGGGCTCTGCGGCGCGACGACGTACTCCTGCTCGCGGTGAAGACCCAGCACGCCCTCGACGCGCTCGACACGTGGGGCGAGGCGGAAGTGGCGGGCGGTGGCACGGCGGCCCAGCGGCTGCCGGTGTTCTGTCTCCAGAACGGCGTGGAGAGCGAACGGCTCGCGCTGCGGCGGTTCGCCCGGGTGTACGGGGTGTGCGTCTGGCTCCCGTCGACGTTCCTGCGGCCGGGTGCCGTGTCCGCCCTGTGCGCGCCCCTGACCGGCATCCTGCACGTCGGGCTCGCGGCCGGCGGCAGCGATCCGCTGGCGGGGCGGGTGGCGGACGACCTCGTCGCCGCCGGCTTCGGGGCGCCGGTCGTCGACGACGTGATGCGGTGGAAGTACGCCAAGCTGCTCGACAACCTGGGCAACGCGATCCAGGCCACCACCGGCCCGGAACCGGACCCGGCCAAAACGGCGCTGCTGCGGCGGGCCGTCGAGGAGGCCGAGGCGGCCTTCGCGGCGGCGGGCATCGCGTACGCCTCCCGGGAGGAGCAGTCCCGGGCGCGCGACGGCAGGGTGGACCAGCCGCCGGGTGTCCGGGGCGGCTCGTCCTGGCAGAGCCTGGCCCGCGGCACCGGCTCCATCGAGGCGGACTACCTGAACGGCGAGATCTCGCTGCTCGGCCGGCTGCACGGCGTACCGACCCCGGTGAACGACGTGCTGCGCCACGCCGCCAACATCTTCGCCCGCAAGGGTCTCCCGCCGGGCGCCATGTCCGTGCGGGACCTCACCGCCCTCGCCGACGAGGCGGCGGGCCGCGCCGCCACCAGCTGACCGCGTCACCGCCTCCGTCGACCGCGCCGCCACCACCTGACTCCGCCGCAGCCTCCCTCGACCGCGTGGTCCCCTCCTGACCGCGCCGTCTCCCCATCGGCCGCCCCGGACCGCTGCCGCCGTACGCGCCCGGCCCCGTGGCGGAGTTGGGGGAGTTGGGGAGTGAGAAGAGCACGCCTCGCCCGAGGACGGCCGGATCAGCCGTCACCATCGCAGAGGGCCGCAACCCGGACACCTGTGAGCGGTTGGGCGCAAACACGGGGAACACACCAACTCCTGTCCGCATAGCGAACGTTGGTCTGCGCCCTTAGGACAAGAGCTGGTCAAATACTTGATCAATATCTGTCAACCGATGGTCATCTCCTGGCACTCTCGCAGCCATCCCCACCACCCCCACGGACCGAGAGAAGGAGACCATCGTGTCCCCGTACTCCCGCACCTCCCGCGTTTCCATACGCGCCGCCGCCCTCGCCGCCTCCGCCGCCATGGTCGTCGTCGGTGTCCAGGCGGGCACCGCCACCGCCTCCGTGGACCGCGAAGGGGGCGCCCCGGCCCCGGGCGCCGCCGCCCCGCTCAGCGCCTCCCAGCGGGTGGCCGCCCTCCAGCAGGCCCAGGCCGGCGCTCCCACCACCGCCCGGACCATCGGCCTGGACACCGCGGTCGAGAAGCTCGTCGTCCGCGACGTCGTCAAGGACGCCGACGGCACGGTGCACACCCGCTACGAGCGCACCTACGCCGGCCTGCCCGTGCTCGGCGGTGACCTCGTCGTCCACACCGCCAAGGACGGCAGGAACAAGGGCGTCACCAAGGCGACCGGCGCCCGTATCGCCGTCGCGAGCACCGACGCGGCCGTCACTCCGGCCGGCGCCCGCAAGGGCGCGCTGACCGCCGCCGCCGAGGACGCCCCGGCGGCGAAGGCCACCACCGACGCGCCCCGCAAGGTGGTGTGGGCTGCCACCGGCAAGCCCACCCTCGCCTACGAGACCGTCGTCCACGGGCTCCAGCACGACGGCACCCCGAGCGAACTGCACGTCATCACCGACGCCACCACGGGCAAGCGGCTGCACACCTACGAGGCGATCGAGACCGGTACGGGCACCAGCCAGTACAGCGGCACCGTCCCGCTCGGCACCACGCCCGGCACCTCCGGCTACACCCTCACCGACGGTGCCCGCGGCGGCCACAAGACGTACGACCTGAACGGCGGCACCACCGGCACCGGCACCCTGTTCACCGACGCCGACGACGTCTGGGGCAACGGCCTGGCCTCCAACCGCCAGACCGCCGCCGCCGACGCCCACTACGGCGCTGCCCTCACCTGGGACTTCTACAAGAACGAGCTGGGGCGCAACGGCATCGCCGGCGACGGCAAGGCCGCCTACTCCCGCGTCCACTACGGCAACGCGTACGTCAACGCCTTCTGGTCCGACCAGTGCTTCTGCATGACGTACGGGGACGGCGCCGGCAACAGCCGGCCGCTCACCTCCATCGACGTGGCCGGCCACGAGATGACCCACGGCCTGACCTCCCGCACCGCCGGCCTCCGCTACAGCGGCGAATCGGGCGGTCTCAACGAGGCGACCAGCGACATCATCGGCACCTCCGTCGAGTTCTTCGCCAACAACGCCAACGACACCGGCGACTACCTCATCGGCGAGAAGATCGACATCCGGGGCGACGGCACCCCGCTGCGCTACATGGACAAGCCGAGCAAGGACGGCAGCTCCGCCGACAACTGGTCGAAGTCCGTGGGCCGGCTCGACGTGCACCACTCGTCGGGTGTCGCCAACCACTTCTTCTACCTCCTGTCGGAGGGCAGCGGCGCCAAGACGATCAACGGCGTGAGCTACAACTCGCCCACCTACGACGGGGGCTCGGTCACCGGCATCGGCCGCGCCAAGGCCTACCACGTCTGGTACAAGGCCCTGACGACCTACATGACGTCCACCACGGGTTACGCCGGCGCCCGCACGGCCACGCTCCAGGCGGCGACGGACCTGTACGGCGCGAACAGCGCCGAGTACCAGGCCGTCAACCGCGCTTGGGCGGCCGTCAACGTGAAGTAACGGTTCACCGCCGGTTCGCCGACGGTCCACCGGGGTACGGCGGCACGGTCCCCGCGCCGCCGTACCCGTGGAGGACCACCTCGGTGTGATCCCGGTCGGCGGCGCACCGGCCCTGGCGCTCGCCGCGCGCCCGGGACGTCAGCGTCCGGGAGGGCGGGACGCCGAGGCGTCGGCCTCGCCGCCCGCGCCGAGGAGACCGGTGGCCTCGAACGGGTGCTCCCTGGCCAGCCGGGGCAGCTCCCGGCGCGACAGCGCCGTCACCACCGGCGGCATCGCGGCCCGCACGAGCTGCGTCGCGCGCAGCCAGGACGGTACGTAGACCGAGGGACGCCGCCGTTCGACCGCGCGGACCAGCCGCTCGGCGACGTAGGGCGCCGGGTACACCTTCCTGGCCGGGGGCGGCATGTGGCCGCGCAGCTCCCGCAGCACCGCGTGGGCGTCGACGTCCCGGATCATGTCCGTGTCCGTCCAGTTGATGTACGCGATGCCGACGGCCACACGGCGGTGGGCGACCTCGGCGCGCAGCGAGTGGCAGAACGACTCCACGCCCGCCTTGGAGGCGCAGTACGCGCTCATCATCGGCGAGGCACCGATGGAGGCCAGCGACGCGACCTGGAGGAAGTAGCCCCGGGTCTCGAACAGCGCCGGCAGGTGCACGCGCGCGGTGATGGCGCTGCCCACCAGGTTCACCTCGACGACCCGCCGCCAGACGGCGGGGTCCGAGCGGTGGAAGGGCCCTCCCTCCGCCAGTCCGGCGTTCGCCACGACCACGGACGGCGGTCCCAGCCGCTCCGTCACCTCCGCGGCGACCTCGGCCATCCGGGTGTCGTCCGTGATGTCGACCTCCCAGCACACCGACTCGGTCGGGAGGCGTTCGCGTACCGCCGCCAGGGTCCCTTCCTCACGCCCGAGCAGGGCCACCCGCGCCCCGCGCTCGGCCAGCCGCACCGCGATCGCCTCGCCCAGACCCCGGGCCGCCCCCGTCACGACCGCCGTACGGCCGTACAACGGGCTCTCCTGCGTTCCCATACGACGACTCCCGCTCCTCCATGTGATCCACCGGCCCACCGCCCACCGGCCCACCGGCTCCCAGCCTGACGGCCGGTCCCGGCGACCGCACCCGCAGCGCCGGGCGCCGTGTCCCCCGCGAGGCGGGGCTTGCCATGGAGCGGACTCCAACTCGTAGGGTCACCGGCAGCCCCCGAGGGACAGCCCCGAGGGACAGCCCCCGAGGGACAGCCACGAGGGACGATTCCAGGGAGAGTCGCATGCGCCACCGCGTACTGGGCGGGACCGGCATCACGGTCAGCCCCTACTGCCTCGGCACCATGATGTTCGGAGCCGTCGGCAACACCGACCACGACGAGTGCGTCCGGATCGTCCACGCCGCGCTGGACGCGGGCATCAACTTCGTCGACACCGCCGACATGTACTCGGCGGGGGAGTCCGAGACCATCGTCGGCAAGGCGCTCAAGGGCCGGCGCGACGACGTGGTGCTCGCCACCAAGGTGCACTTCCCCATGGGGGACGGGCCCGGCCGGGGCGGCAACTCACGGCGCTGGATCGTCCGGGAGGTGGAGGAGAGCCTGCGCCGGCTGGGAACGGACTGGATAGACCTGTACCAGGTGCACCGGCCGGACCACACCACCGACGTGGAGGAGACGCTCTCCGCCCTGACCGATCTGGTGCGCCAGGGGAAGATCAGGGCGTTCGGCTGCTCCACCTTCCCCGCGGACCAGATCGTCGAGGCGTACCACGTGGCCGACCGCCGCGGTCTCCAGCGGTTCCGCACCGAGCAGCCGCCCTACTCGCTGCTGGCGAGGGGCGTCGAGCGGCACGTACTGCCCGTGGCGCAGCGGCTGGGCATGGGCGTGCTCACGTGGAGCCCGCTGGCCTCGGGCTTCCTGACGGGCCGTTACCGCAAGGGCCGGGCCGTCGATATGAGCAGCGGACGCCCCACCCTGCACCCGGACCGCTTCGATCCGGCGGCACCACGCACCGCGGCCAAACTGGACGCCGTCGAGCGGCTCGTCGCCGTGGCCGAGGACCTGGGCTGCTCCCTGCCGCACCTGGCCGTCGCCTTCCCGCTCGCCCACCCCGCCGTCACCTCGGTGATCATCGGCCCGCGCACGATGGGGCAACTGCGCGACACCCTCGACGGAGCGTCCGTACGGCTGGACGACGCCGCCCTCGACAGGATCGACGCCATCGTCCCGCCCGGGACCGACGTCTACCCTCCGGACGGTGTCTGGGCCCCGCCGTCGCTCACCACGCCGGCGCTGCGGCGGCGCCCGGCCGGATCCAGGTCCGCCGTCTGAACCCGCCCCCCGGGCGTCACGCGCGGCGGTCGGGCAGGCCGATCGGGTTGGGGAAGCGCAGCGCCGTCGCGCAGGCTTCCGAGAGCGGGGTGAGCGCGGCCAGGAGCCCCGTGGCCTCGTGCGGGGGCAGGGCGTGCCACGGACGGGCCGCCGCGCGGTCGGTCGCCGCCTCCACGGACGCGTGGGCGCGGCGGCCCGCGGCCGTGGCCCGCCCCGTGGCGGCGTCCAGCAGCCCGCGACCGGCCAGCCGCGCGGCCGCGGCCTCCCACTCCCCGTCCGTCCAGCCCCGGTACGGTTGCAGCTCGGCGCGCGGCAGGTCGGTTCCGGCCCGCAGCACCAGCGCCTCGCAACCGTCCAGGTCCGCCGCGACGAGCGCGGCCACATGGCCGTCACCCCGGTGCTCGCGCAGGACGGTCGCCGCGTGCCACAGCAGGGCGAGCGGGTCGTCCGGGCGGCGCAGTGCCGCGTTCACCGCGGCGAGCGGGCGGCCGGCGCAGTCCAGGCCGGTCACGTACCGGGCCAGCGAGGCGGCCGCGTGCTCCGCCTCCCGCTCCCGGCCCGCGAGCAGCCGGGTGAGCGCCGCCCGGGCACCTTCGGCCCGTATGTGCAGCGCCTTCTCCGGGGTGACGGTGTCCCAGACGGACGGCAGGGCCCGGGCCACCATGCCGGGCGCGAACGAGAAGAAGGCGGCGGTGACCGGCGCCGGCCCCACCGCGCCCAGCGGAGCCGCCCGGCCGGCGAAGTAGCCGCGCCAGAAGCCACGAAGCCCCGCCTCCTCGAACGCCGCGCGGCACTCCGGCGCGAAGTACGTGACCGCGTGCACCGGTTCGGCCAGCGTCCACACCAGACGGGCGGTGCGCTCGGCCGGGGAGGCGGGGGCGGTGTCCGTGGCGAGGTCCGGGGAGGCGGGGGCGGTGTCCGTGGCGGGGTCCGGGGAGGCGGGGGCGGTGTCCGTGGCGGGGTCCATGCCCCGCATTCTGTGCCGGGCGCCCGGCACCGCACCAGCGGTTCCCGGACAACGTGCCCCGGGCCGCCGCCGGAACACGGTGCGGTGTGCCTGCTGATGAACGGACTCCTCACCAGCGTCCTTGACCAGTGATCCCCGGACCCCGGGCGGTGGGTACAGAAGGTCACGGATGGGGTGCCTTCGTGAGCTCGTCCACCAGCCGTGCCGTGACCGGCACGGCGACCGCGTGCCGCGCTGCTGCGCGCAGCAACGCCCCGCCGATCGCGTCCAGTTCCAGCGGCCGGCCGGCCTCGGCGTCTCGCTGCATCGAAGACTTGCTGTCCGGCGGAAACGCGTCGTACCTCGTGAGGGTTTGGGCCGGGTCGACCGGTGCGCCGCTGGCAGAGCTGACGGCTGCGGCCTCCTCGACGAGAGCCACCAGTTCCTTGCGGTGCCGCGTCCGTACACCGCCGATGGTGAGTCCGTAGCGGGTGGTGAGCAGCGCGAAGGGGGCGAGGAAGGCGAACTTGCCCCAGAGAGTGGCACTCTCGTCCTCACTCACGCGGACGTGCACGCCGGCGGCTGTGAGCATCGTCGCCAGCGGAGCAAGGCGTGCCGCCGGTCCGGCGAGGTCGATCTCGGTGAACGGGCTGCCGTGCTCGATGCTCCCCGGAGCGACGCGGGTCGATTCGACGCGGATGGCGCCGGGGACGACCGGCTGTGCGCCGTAGCGCCGACGCAGCGCGGCCGTGTGCTCGATGCCGTTGAGCAATGGCAGCACAAGGCCATCCTGGACGAAACCGAGCGGTACCCGAACCAGTGCCTCTTCGAGGGCGGTCTGCTTGACGGTGACCAGGCACAGATCGACCGGCTCGCGCAGCTCGGTGTCCACCTCAACCTGGGCGTCGAAGTCACCGAACTGAGCGCTGCGCACGTGGAGGCCGTCCCGCCGCAGCGCATGTGCCGTTGCCTCTCCCGCCAAGCAGATCACCCGGTGTCCGGCGCGGGACAGCAGCGCGGCCAGCAGGCCGCCGACGCCTCCCGGTCCGAGGACGGCCACGGTCCACGCGCGGGCTGAGACTTCCGTAACCAGCGGGGAGGGTGTGAGCACGGCGCGGCAATCCTTCCATGCGGATGCGGTCAGCAGTGGTCCGAAGCGCGTGAACAGGGTGAGGAGACCGGGCCCCCACTTCAGGCGGAAGTCAGGGTCGCCATGGGCGATGTCCAGTTCGTTGGCTGCGGTCAGTTCGGCAAGGTCCCGCCTCAGCTCAAGGCTGGGGGTGAAGACGCGGCCGGTGAACCGGTCCCGGATCGGGGCATCGGTCTGGGCCAGGTTCGGGTAGGAGGCGTCCCGGTCGCAGCCGGCATAGGCGTAGACGAGCTCTTCGGCCTCGGTTCCGATCACCGCGGCCAGTTCACTTCGGCGGTCCGGTGGCAGCAACGCCGTGGGAAAGCCGTTGGTTCCGTAGAACGCGTGGCACAGGCCGGCCAGTTGCAGAGCGGGACGAGCGCCCCACGCGGCGAGTCGTTCCTGTACGCGTGTCAGGTGGGCGAGGAGGGTGCCGCCCGGGTGATCGAGATCTGCGGCACCGAGCTCGCGAAGGAGCGCGATGGCGTGGGCGAAGGCCGGGGGTGATGTGGACAAGGGAGGTGGTCCTCTCTGTGTGGGCGGGTCGGCACCCGCCTCCCCCCGCCTTCAGGTGCGATTCGTCGCGAAGGCGCGGAGGCGGGTTGCCGCCCTGGGCCGACCCCTTACTGATCATCGAGCGCCCCAACACCCCAGTCAATCCTAGGGTTTGCTTCTCCGGTCCTAAGTCTTGCCTTGGGTGTCCGCGGGATGGACGCCTACGTATGGTTGCCGAACGTCGCGCCTACCGGTCCCCACCCCTCCCCGAGGGCCGCTGCCCCCGGCTCCTGGCTGGGGCGGGGCCTCCGGCAGCGGAGGGCCGACCCGGCCGGTCCTGCCCCCCCTGTCGCCGCGGTCGCGCCATGCCGGGACCACGGCGCTCAGCATCAGTACGGCGCTGAGGGCGAACGCCAGGGGGTAGCCGGTCCGGTCCGCGAGCAGCGCGAAACCCACCGCGCCGAGGCCCATGCCCGCGTCGCGCCTGGCCGCCGGCTTCCACGCGATCGCGCATCTCAGCCCCCTGGCCGACGAGCAGGCCGTTGTCACCGCCGCGCGGGCCCGGTCCGTCGGCCTCTACGGCATGAGCCTGTACCGCTCGACGCACGCCACGACCCCCGCACAACTGGTGCTGGGCTTCGGCAACGTCGCCGATCGCGCCATCGCCTCCGGCATCACTGCGGTCCGCCACCTGCTTTCCTGACCGGCGTGGGCTCCGTGCGCCGCCCGACGAAGCGTCTCGACGACGCGCTTCGACCGGGTCAACGTGCGAGGGCGCGCCCCGGGTGCCCGGGTCCTCAACTGCCTTGGGCCGGCTCGCTCTCTTTGCCTTCGACCAGGCAGAAGGGATGACCAGCCGGATCTGTGAAGACCCTCCACCTCTCCTCACCCGGCTGGTGATCCGGCTTGCCCGCACCCAGCTCCAGCAGCCGGGCCTCGGCCTCGTCCAGGTCCTCGACCTCGAAGTCGAGGTGGAACTGCTGGGGAACGGCTTGGTCCGGCCAGCGCGGAGCCCGGTAGTCGTCGACCCGTTGAAAGCCGATGAAGAGTCCGTCCTCACCACTGAGACCGGCAAAATCGGCGTCTGATTTCGGGTGGGGTTCGAGTCCGGTGGCCTGCTGATAGAACAACGCCAGAGCCACCGGATCAGGGCAGTCGAGTGTTATCGCGGTCAACTTCATCCGCAGGGGCATGGCACCTCCGGGCCGATCGGTGGACCTTCACGCTACGCACCCTAGAGGCGACCGCTCGTTTGCGGGGGCACGGTCGCCGTGGGCGGGCTCCGGACCCGGCTGGAAGAGTGGCGGGGCCAGTCGAGAGGACGGCAAGCGAATCCGTTCTGTGCCGTGCGTGAACCGGCTGGCAAGCCGCAGGTGGCCGGGCTGCCGCCGTCTCCACCTTCGGACATCTGCGACCTGGCCCTGGCGACAATTTTATCGTCCCAGCTCGGAAGGCACTTTCGCCTTCCCGGCCAGCAATCGGCCGCACGCCGACCGAAACGGCGAGGCTACGTCCTGCCGCGCCGGCGCGCGTTGCGTACGGCGAGGAAGGCGGCCGCGCCGCCGGTCAGCAGGACGCCCGCCGCGGCGACCGGGACGAGGGGAGTCCCGCCCGGCACGCCGGAGTCCGCCGCCGACGTGGCCGCCGCCTCCGCGGTCGCCCTCGTGGTGGTGGGCGTCGTCCCGCCCGCGCTTTCGGCGGGTGCGGTCGGACCGGCGGCCCCCGCGGCTCCGCGCGCGGGCGCGGCGGGCGCGGGCGACGCCGGTGCGGCGGCGGGCACGGTGAGGTCCGCCGTGTCGCGGCCGAGGCCCGGGTGGCCCGCCTCCACCACCACGGTCCAGCGGCCGGGAGGCAACGCCTCGGCGGTGGTGAAACGCCCGTCGTCCACGGGGTCGGGTATCAGGAGCCACGGCCCGGCGGTGCGGCTGCCGTCGGCGCTGACGGCGTTGACGGTGGCGGCCACCCGCTCGTCCAGGGGGTCCGCGTCGTTCTCCCAGGTGACCCGGGCGGTCACGTGTCCCTGCCGGTGTCCGGCGATGTCGACCGCCAGGGTGCCGCCGTGGGCCCGGGCGGCACCGGTGGCGGCGGCGGTGGCGAGGACCGTCAGCACGGTCACCGCCAGGGCCCGGGCGGCAGCGGTGGTCACGGCCGCCGGTCGGTGCGCTTGCACAGTCGTCCTCCGAGGGGAGCGGGGCCGGCGGGCGGTCGGTTGCCGCCCGCCGGCCGTCGTTCAGGCCGGCCGGAGCCGGCGGGTGGGGGTCACGCGGCCTTCTCGACCGTCCAGACCTGCGCCGGTCCGGACACCGCGTGCTGGAGCTCGATCAGCCACGAGCCGTAGTACGGGCGGTTGCTGACGCCCAGCACGAAGCCGCTCGTCCCGGCGGTGATCGTCACACCGCCGCCGCCGGGGGCGATCCTCCACCGCTGCGCGGCGACGTCGCCGCACCGCTGCTGGGACACCCACATGCCGGGGCCGGCCGTACCGCCGGTCTGGAGGCACTTCCCCGTCGCGGCCGAGCGCAGACGGCTGAAACCGCTGCCCGCGTCGTCGACGTACCACTGCTGCTGGGCGTAGCCGTTGCGCTGCGATCCGACGAGGACGGTGCCGTCGGCGGTCCTGCCGCCCCACACCTCCGCGGCCGTACCGGTGGGGCCGTTGGTGAGCAGGTAGCGCGTGTTCGGCGCGGTACCGCCGCCGTTGCCCGCCGTGCGGAAGGACGTGGCCCTGCCGGGACCGCTGTCACGCCCGGATTTGTCCCGTACGGAGACGGCGAGGGTGTGGTCGGTGCCGGGCCGCAGGTTGTAGACGCGGGCGCTGGTGGTCTGCACCCACCCGATGGGCTTGCCGTCCAGGAAGATCTGGTACCAGGTGGCGCCGGTGACGGCCGGCCAGGTGGCCACCGCGGAGTCCGGCGCGATCTGTCCGACCGTGACCACGGGTGCCGTGGACGGCCCGGTCGTCGGCCCGCCCGTCGGTGTGGGGGTGGGCGTCGGTGCCGGATCGGGCCGGTCGGTGCCCCGGTTGCGCATCAGGAACTGGCTGTCGGCGATGTTCCAGTGCGTGGCCAGGTAGCTGCCGGGCCGGGGACTGGTGTGGAAGTAGTCGTCGTGGTTGCAGTCCAGCCGGTTCTCGTAGGCGCCGTCCTGGCAGACGGAACGCATCCGCGGGTAGTACGGGCTGTCCGAGTAGCACATCACGTCCCACTCGTCCGTGCAGTGCGCGCCGCGGCTGGTGTTGGGCGCGCTGTTGTTCACCGCGCCGAGGTTGTGGCCCAGTTCGTGGGCGGCGGTGTGACCGCCCCAGCAGCCCGTGTCCGTACGGCCGTAGGAGGGGCCGAAGTTGCTGAGGTTGTTCTGGGCGGGCCGCTCGTCACCCGCGAAGGTGCCGATGCCGCAGTACACCTGGGTGTCGGCGAAGACCATGTACTTGCGGTCCCGGCGGTCCAGGCCCCGGGCGGCCAGCGCCCGGTTCATGGCGCTGAACTCGCCCAGCGCGGAGGCGGGGAGCTCGATGTTCAGCACCGTCGGCACGCAGTCGGAACCGGTGACGTAACGGATGTGCCGCACTCCGCCGGTGTCCTTGGCGCTCTCGGAGAAGATCAGGTCGGCGTCGGCCGCCCACTTGCGGAACGACGCCAGGTACGTGGCGTACCGGTCCGTTCCGGGGGCGTGGGCGTAGACGACCTGCACCCGGTTGCCGGTCGTGCCGTCACCGTCGCACTGCACGGTCTGGCCGGCGGGGCCGTCGGCGGGCGCCTTGCGGGCGCCGGAGCCGGCCGCCGCGGGGGGTCCGCCCGCCTTGGGCGCGGTGGCGTCGAGCGCGGGGGTGGCGGTCCGGGGCAGTGCGGGACCGGCCGGCTCGTCGCCGGACGCGCCGCGCCCGGGCTCCGCGGGGTCCGCGGCGGGGGTGGTCGTCCGGACGGCGGGGGGCGTGTCCTTCTTGATGTCGACGCCCTTCGGCGGGGCGTCCGGGCCGTGCGTGCAGTGGCCGGTCGTGGTGCGGTAGACGCCGGCGCACGGATCCCCCTCGGGCGCGGGCGTCAGGCCTTCGTAGACCAGGCCGCGGTCGGGCTCGCTCTTCGGCTTCTTGGGGAGGGGCTCCGGTTCGTCGTCCCGGGTGGGTGCGGCGGCCGGTTCGGGGGCCGCGGCCGGGGTGCCGGCGGGCTGGGCCAGCGGCAGGGGGCGGTCGTCCGTCCCCCCGGCCGGCCGGGTGGTCTCGTACGCCACGCCTCCCATGACCGCCATGGCCGCGACGGCGGCCGTGACGAGTATGAGCCGTGGCCTCCTGCGGCGCTGCGGCTCGAGTCTTCGACGTCCTGACACGGGGCACCTCTTCCTTGATCGGGGAACGGTGCGCGGAAGCCTGCCAGAACGCCGGGGGAGGAAATTTCAGACATAGAGGGGCCGAAAGAATATGTGCGTTCCGTTACCTGATGGTTCGAATTGACGATGACTCAAAATCCGCTTCTAACAGGTCAGTTGGGTGCTCACGAGTGAATTGGTCCAGCCCATTCGGAAGTCCTCGTTATCCGATTGAGATAAGAGCGAGCGCTATTCGACGGCCTGTCAACGGAATCCCTCACTCCAAAGAAATCCCGCCCTTACGCATGGTGTGGCGGGTGAAACGGATACTTGGGGAATCCATAAGCCATCCGGAGCGGCGAGCGTGGCGCAGCTCACATACTGAGCAGTTGGTAATCTTCCCTGCCTGGTGGGACCGTGACGCCGTGGGCTCCACAGGAGCCCGCAGGACAGGCCAGGGAAGTGAGGAGCGACCGTGCGTGCGATACACGTCACCGAATTCGGCGGACCGGAAGTGCTGCGACCCGTGGAGGTGCCCGAGCCCCGGCCGGAGCCCGGCCGCCTGCTGATCGACGTCTCGGCGGCCGGCATCAACTACGCCGACACGCACGCGGTCGAGGACTCCTACCTGTCCCGTTCCGTCCTGCCGATGATCCCGGGCGGCGAGGTCGCCGGGCGTACCGAGGACGGGCGCCGGGTCGTCGCCCTCGCGGACAACTACGGCGGCTACGCCGAGAAGGCGTCCGTGCGCGAGGACCTGGCCATCGACATCCCCGAATCGGTGAGCGACGGCCAGGCCCTGGCCCTGATCGTGCAGGGCCTCACCGCCTGGCACCTGCTGCGCACCGCGGGGCGCGTCGCCCCGGGCGAGTCGGTCGTCGTGCACGCCGCCGCCGGCGGCACCGGCTCGCTCGCCGTCCAGCTCGCGAAGGAGTTCGGCGCCGGACGGGTCATCGCCACCGCCTCCACCCCGGAGAAGCGTGACCTCGCCCTGTCGCTCGGCGCGGACGTCGCCGTCGACTCCGGGGCGGAGGGACTCAAGGACCGGCTGACGGAGGCCAACGGGGGCAGGAAGGTCGACGTCGTCCTCGAGATGACCGGCGGCCCGGTCTTCGACGCCTCCCTCGCCGCGCTCGCGCCCTTCGGCCGGCTCGTGACGTACGGCATGGCCGGCCGCCAGGCACCCGAACCCGTCCACGCCGCGCACCTGATGGGCCGCTCGCGTGCGGTCGTCGGCTTCTGGCTGATGCACGCCGTCGGCCGCCCCGGCATGTACCGGGAGCCGATGGCCGAGCTGCTGGCCATGGTCGGTGACGGCCGCCTGGTGCCGCGGGTCGGCGGCGTCTACCCGCTGGCCGAGGCGGCCCGCGCCCACGAGGACCTCCGCGCCCGCCGTACCGTCGGCAAGCTGATCCTCGACACCTCCCGCTGAGCGTCCCCGGGCAGCCCCGCCGCGCGCGGCGGGGCGGGCACCCCGGCCGGGTGAGACCTTCGACACGCGTCCCGGTGGGATTGCCCACCGCGCGCCGGGGCACTCCCCCCTGATCCCCGCACGGATGACCCGAGCGGGGCGACAGGGGCCGCGCACGCGTCGAAACCGCACGTCGGGCAGGGCGCGGCGGGATGGGAGGATGCCCGCATGGACATACGCGGCAGAAACAACGTGACCGTGACCGGGCGCGAGAACGCTCCGGTGCTCATGCTGGCGCACGGCTTCGGCTGCGACCAGAACATGTGGCGCCTGGTGGTGCCGGAACTCGCGAAGGACCACCGGGTGGTGCTGTTCGACTACGTGGGTTCCGGGCGCTCCGACCTGTCGGCGTGGAGCGAGGACCGCTACGCCTCCCTCGACGGTTACGCCCGTGACGTCGTGGAGATCTGCGAGGAACTGGACCTCCGCGACGTGGTGTTCGTCGGGCACTCGGTCAGCGCCATGGTCGGCGTCCTCGCGGCCGCCGCCGCGCCCGGGCGCATCGGCTCCCTGGTGATGGTCGGCCCCTCGCCCTGCTACATCGACGACGCCGGCTACCGCGGCGGCTTCAGCGCCGCCGACATCGACGAGCTCCTGGAGTCGCTGGAGGCCAACTACCTGGGCTGGTCCGCGGCCATGGCACCGGTCATCATGGGCAATCCCGACCGCCCGGAACTCGGCGAGGAGCTGACGAACAGCTTCTGCGCCACCGACCCCGACATCGCCCGCGTCTTCGCCCGCACCACCTTCCTCTCCGACAGCCGCGAGGACCTGCGTGGCGTGACGGTGCCCACGCTGGTGCTGGAGTGCTCCCAGGACGCGATCGCGCCCCGCGAGGTGGGCGCCTACGTGCACGCCGCGATCGCCGGCAGCACGCTCGTCACCCTCGACGCGACCGGCCACTGCCCTCAGCTCAGCGCGCCCGAGGCCACCGCCGGGGCGATCCTCGCCTTCGTACGGACACTGAGGTGATGTGCCGGACGGCGCAGGGCCCCGAACAGCCGGAGAACCACGAGGCCGACGACGCGGCCTTCTCGGCCCTGCTGGAGGACAGCGCCGAGGAGCTGTACGAGTCGGCGCCCTGCGGCTACCTCTCCACCCTCATGGACGGCACCATCGCCAAGATCAACAGCACCCTGCTGGGCTGGCTGGGCCGGACCCGGGAAGAAGTGGTGGGCCGCGTCCGGTTCGCCGACCTCCTCACCGTCGGCGGCAAGATCTACTACGACACCCACTTCGGCCCGCTGCTGCGGATGCAGGGCCGCGTCAACGAGATCGCCCTGGAGCTCAAGTCCGCCGACGGCGGCCGGCACCCCGTACTGGTCACCTCCACCGTCAAGACCAGCGGCGACGGCGACCCCCTGCTGATCCGCACCACCGTCTTCGACGCCCGTGAACGACGCGCCTATGAGACGGAACTCCTCCGTGGCCGCAAGGCCGCCGAAGAGGCCCGCAGGCAGGCCGAGGCCGACCGCGAACAGCTCCGGGAAGCCCTCGCCGTACTCCAGCAGAGCCTGCTGCCCGCCGCCCTCCCCGAGGTGCCAGGCGTACGGGCCGCCTGCTACTACCACACGGCATCGCCGGTCCGGCTCGGCGGAGACTTCTACGACCTGTTCCCCCTGGACGGCGACCGCTGGGCCTTCTTCCTCGGCGACGTCTGCGGCAAGGGCCCCCAGGCGGCCGCCGTCACCTCACTGACCCGCTACACCCTCCGTGCCGCCGCGCTGCACGACCCCGACCCGGTCGCCGTCCTCGCCACCCTCAACACGGTGCTGCACGAGCGCTACGCCGCCGGCGACCCCCGCTACTGCACCGCGATATTCGGCACCGTGGAACCCCACGGTGACTCCGCCACGGTGCACCTCGCCTCCGGCGGCCACCCCCCGGCCCTCGCGCTGCGGGCCGACGGCCGGGCGGAATACCTCCCCACGCCCGGCGGGCTCCTGGTGGGCATCCTCCCCACGCCCCGGTTCACCCCCGCGACAACGGTGCTCGGACCGGGGGACACGCTCCTGCTCTACACCGACGGGCTGACCGAGGCCCGGGTCGGCGAGGAGCGCGCCCTCTACGGCGACGAGGCCCTGCTCGGCTTCGTCTCCGGCCTGGCACCGGCCGGAGCCCCCGAGGTGATCACCGCCCTCACCGGTCTGCTCGAGGGCTTCGGGGACGGCCTCGATGACGACACCGCCCTGCTCGCCCTCGGCGTGCCGGCCCGCGATCGATGAGTCACCGCCCGATGCCCCCCGACCCGGTGAGTCCCCGCCCCCCGTGTCCCGTCCCCCCGCGCCCGGAACCGATGCCCCCCGACCGCGTGAGCCCCCGTCCCGTGAGCCCGGACCCCGTATGACTCCGCTGACAGTAACCGCACGGGACACCGACGCCGGTCCCGTACTCGAGGTCGTCGGCGAGCTGGACTACGACACCGCGCCCCGCCTGCGCGAGGCCGTGGAGAGCCTGTCCCTCGAACCGGGCCGACGACTGGTCCTCGACCTGGGCCGCATGGACTTCTGCGACTCCAGCGGCATCACCGCCCTCATCGTCGCCCACCACCACGCGAACGCCGCCGGCGCGCGGCTCTCCCTGGTCGCCGTACCCGCCCGCACTCTGCGCACCCTGCGCATCGCCGGCCTCGACCAGGTCTTCACCATCAGTCCCGGCCCCGGCCAGGACCGGAAAGACACAACCTAGGTCCGGAAGGTGCGGTCGGGCCACCACACGGTCGGGCCGATGTGGCGCACCAGAGCCGGGACGAGGAGCGAACGGACGACGAGGGTGTCGAGCAGCACGCCGAAGGCGACGATGAAGGCGATCTGGGCCAGGAACGACAGCGGGATGACGACGAGGGCGGCGAAGGTGGCGGCCAGGACGACGCCGGCGGACGTGATGACGCCTCCGGTGGCGGTGAGGCCCCTGAGCACACCGGCGCGCGTGCCGTGGCGGCGGGCCTCCTCCCGTACCCGGGTCATCAGGAAGATGTTGTAGTCGACGCCCAGGGCCACGAGGAAGACGAAGCCGTACAGCGGTACGGAGGCGTCGGTGCCCGTGAAGCCGAGGGCATGGGTGAAGACGAGGGCCGAGACACCCAGGGTGGCCAGGTAGTTCAGGGCGACGGTGGCCACCAGGAGCACCGGCAGCAACAGGCACCTCAGCAAGCCGACGAGGATCAGCAGGATGATGCCGAGGACGACGGGAACGATGAGGGCGCGGTCGCGGGCGGCGGTCCGCTGGGTGTCGTACTGCTCGGCGGTGTAGCCGCCCACCAGCGCGTTCGCCCCGTCGACCCGGTGGACGGCCGCGCGCAGCCGGGGAACGGTGTCCTTCGCCGCCTCGCTGTCGGCGGCGGCGCTCAGCGTGACGTCGACGCGGACGCGCCCCTCGACCACCGCGGGCGTACCCCCGCCGGGCCGGCCGCCCTCGGAGACCGGGAGCGCCGAGGCGACGCCCGGGGTGGCGCGGGCGGCCTCGGTGACCTGCCGGACGTACCGGGCGTCGGCGACGACGACGGCCGGATTGCCGGACCCGCCCGGAAAGTGCTCCCCCAGGGCCTGCTGACCGGCCACCGAGGGGGCGTCGTTGACGAACGTCTCGTTCAGCGGCACACCCTGTGCCTTGAGCAGGGGCGAGAACGCCGCGCAGGCGACCAGCGCCAGAAGGGTGGCGGCCCAGACACGGCGCGGCCGGGCGTCGACCAGCGCGGCGATCCTGTCCCACAGGCCCCGCTTCCCCGGCTCCCCGCCGGACGGCTCCCCGCCGGACGGGTCCCCGCCGGCCCGGTCCCCGGCGGCCCGCGGGCGGGCGGGCCAGTAGGCGCCCCGGCCCAGGAGCACCAGCACGGCCGGCAGGAAGGTGAGGGCCGACACGACCGCGCAGACGACGCCGATGGCGCCGACGGGGCCGAGGGCCTGGTTGTTGGCCAGATCGCTGAGCAGCAGGGCCAGCAGGCCGAGGGCGACCGTGGCCGCGCTGGCGGTGATGGCGCCCAGCGAGCGGCGCCAGGCGGCGCGCATCGCGGTGAACCGCTCCCGGCCGGCCGCCAGTTCCTCGCGGAAGCGGGCCGTCAGCAGCAGCGCGTAGTCGGTGGCCGCGCCGATGACGAGGATGAACAGGATGCCCTGGACCTGCCCGTCGACCCGTACGACGTCATGGTCGGCCAGGACGTACACCACGGCCGAGGCGAGTGCCAGGGCGAACACGGCGCTGACGATCACGATCAGCGGCAGCAGCACGCTGCGGTAGACCACCAGCAGGATCAGCAGCACCATCGCCAGGGCCACGCCCAGCAGCAGCCCGTCGATCCCCGCGAAGGCCTCCGAGAGGTCGGCCTGGGTCGCCGCCGGTCCCGTCACGTACAGCCGGGTCCCCTCGACGCCCCCGGCGGCCCGGCGCACGGCGTCGACCGTCCGGTCCGCGTCCTCCCCGAGATCCGCCCTGAGCGGCACGACGCCCTGCACGGCCCTGCCGTCCTCGGACGGGAGCGCCGGCCCCGTCCGCCCGGTCGCCCCCTCCACGGCCGCGGCCTCCTTCAGAGCCGCCTGCGCCCCGGCGCGCTGCGCGGCGGTGACCTTTCCCTCCCCGGCGACCCAGACGAGGATCACGGGCACCGTTCTGTCCTTCTCGAACGACCGCCGGAGCTCGCCCACCCGGGTCGACTCCGCACCCTCCGGCAGGAAGGCGGCCCGGTCGTTGGTGGACACCTCCCCGAGCTTGCCGGCGTACGGGCCCAGCGCCGCGCCGGCCACGAGCCATACGAGAACGGCCAGAACGGGGGCGAGCCATCGCCAACGACCCGGTCGAGCTGCCATGAGAAGTCCTCCACCACAGGGATCCGCCGGTCCTGGGCCCGGCTACCCGTCTCGAGGCCCAAGAATCTCAATGATTGAGATTTCTGTAGGGTAAGGCTGTGGAGCCCACCGACCTGCAGACCTTCGCCGTCCTCCTGCGCCGGATGACGTCCGAGTTCGACCGGATCGCCCACGACTTCGCCCAGACCTACGGGCTGCACCCCACCGACGTCCAGGCGCTGATCCTCATCCTGGACGGAGCCGCCCCCGACCCGCTCGACGGCACCTCCGCACGGCCGCCCGTCACCCCCGGGGTGCTCCGCGAACACCTGCGGCTGACCTCCGGCGCCGTCACCGCCTGCCTCGACCGCCTGGAGAAGGCGGGCCACATCCGCCGGGTGCGCGAGGCCACCGACCGCCGCGTGGTCCACCTGCGCTACGAACCGCGCGGCCGGGAGGTGGCCCGCGCGTTCTTCGCCCCCCTGGCCCGGGCCACCGACGCCGCGCGCGGCAGGTTCAGCGACGAGGAGCTGCACACGGTGGTGCGGTTCCTCGCCGCCATGAACAGCGAACTCACCCGCGTCCGGGGGGACGGCCCGCTCTAGCCCCGTTGTCAGACCCCCCTCGTACCGTCGAGGACGTGGGCGCGGAACGGCCGGGCCCCGGGAGGACAGGAGCGGGCCATGGGCGAGATCAGTGTGGAGAGGCAGCACCTGGACCGGCTGCTCGCCGACAGTGCCGGCGCCTCGTACGGCGCCCCCTACCAGCGGGCCTTCGCCGAGCTCGCCGACACCCACCGGGGCAGGCCCCCCGCCGACATCGTGCCCCTGCTGCGCCGCGCCGCCGACCGGGCGCTGCTGGAGTTCAGCCACGCCGACCTGCTCGAACAGGCCGAGGCGATCAGCACCGGCGAGCGGTACGTCCTGCGCGTCACGGTCACCTGAACCGGCCCCGCGGGCCGAACACGCGGCCCGGAACCGGCGACTCGGTCAGCCCGCCTCCCGCTCCACCGGCAGCCACAGCTCGGCTTCGGCCGACGCCCCGTCCGGGGAGGGGCGGACGCGCAGGATCTCCGGGCCGGGGCGACCGCGGTACGGGTTGGAGGGGAACCACTCCACGAACACGTCCCGCCACAGCTCCTGGATGGCCCGGGGTGCCGGACCGGAGGTGGTGAACACCGCCCACGTGCCGGCCGGCACGGGCAGGGCCGTGGTGCCCCGGGGGCCGGGCGCGGAGGGGAGCGCCGAGGTGATCACCCCGTGGTAGTAGTCGAGCCCGGTGCCCTCGGCGCGGCTGGGGTCGAGGTCGTCGCAGACCGCCACGACGCCGCGCGGCTCCTGGTCGGACAGTTCCTCCAGCCGCTTGAGGGTCCCCGGGTCGATCCCCCGGACGAAGTCGATGATCGCCTGGTTGGGCCCGGCGTGCACCAGGGGCACCCGGGCCCTCGGGCCGACGACGGTGAAGGCCGGCCGGTCCACCACCCGGTAGCGCATGCTGCTGTTCCCCTCGACGGTGAGCCGGAACGACAGCCGGGGCTGGGAGACGAGCGCGGCACCGGTGCGCCGGGCCTCACCCGGGCCCACACCGTGCATGGCGCGGAACGCCCGCGCGAACGCCTCGCCCGACCCGTACCCGTACCGCACCGCGATGTCCAGCAGCGGCTCGCGCCCCGCGAGCACCTCGGCGCCCGCGACGGTGAGCCGCCGGCGCCGGACGTACTCCGACAGCGGCATGCCCGCGAGCGCGGAGAACATCCGGCGCAGGTGGTACTCCGACGTGGCGGCGACACGCGCCACCGCGGCCACGTCGAGCACCTGGTCCAGGCGGTCCTCGATGTGCCCCATGGCCTGGTTGAGCCGCTCCAGCACTCCCGGCCCTCCTTACTCGGTGCCACCACGCCGGGCGGCACGTGTCCCATCGGACCCGGCATCCCGCGCCCGGTCGGGTCGGCTGCCGGTCTGCGGCGGGGCCCTCCCTCCGGGCCCGCACGACGATCCTGCCGGTGTCCCCGCCGCGCGGTGTGGCCGGGGGACGCAACGGAACGGAGGGCGGGGGCGGAAGGCGGGATGCGAGGCACGGCGGCGGAGCGGTACGGAGCGCCCCCGGCGGTCCCGGCCGGGGCTGAGGAGGGCGTGCCGCAACCGCCCAGGACACCGGTTGCGGCACTTCCCGCACCACGGGCACGGAGGAGTGGGCCGGCCCGCTGACACCGCGCCTGCCCGGCCCCTCCCGCGGCACACTGCGCCGACCGGGTGACGGCGCGGCAGGCGACGGCGTACGACGCCGGGCGTGCCGTTGCGGCATGAGCGTCCGGGCACGCGGATCCGGGCGGACGGCCGCACGACGGGTCAGTCCGCTCGTGGGCGGAGCGGGTCCGGTGGCAGCCTGGCCGCCAGCAGGGCGACGTCGTCGGCGTGGTCGGCGGCCAGGCCGGCGAGCAGTTCGTCGCAGAAGGTGTGCACCGGCTGGCGGGCGAGCGCGGCGGCGTGCTGGCGCAGACGGGTCATGCCGTGGGTGAGGTCCTCGCCCCGGCGCTCGGTGAGGCCGTCCGTGTACAACAGGACGGTGGACCGGGCGGGCAGCCGCGCGGTGGCGTGCGGGCGCTCCACCCGGGGATCGACCCCCAGGAGCAGCCCCTGACCGTCCTTCAGGAAGCGGGTGTCGCCCTCGTAGGTGATCAGCAGCGGCGGCGGATGCCCGGCGCTGGAGTACGAGAGCGTCCACCTCCCTTCGTCGTCCTGGTCCAGCAGCGAGTACAGGCAGGTGGCGGTCGAGTGGGGGTAGAGGCTGTGGTGCGCCATGTCCAGGCGCCGCAGGATGTGCCCGGGTGGCTCCTGACGGTCGCAGCCGATGCCGCGCAGCATGTTCCGTAGCTGGCTCATGGTGATCGCGGCCCGCAGGTCGTGGCCGGTGACATCCCCGATGATCATCGTGGTGCTGCCGTTGGGCAGGGGGAAGCTGTCGTACCAGTCACCCCCCACCTCGGCGGTCGTGGCGGCCGGCGCGTAACGGGCGGCAAGCTGGAGGGGGCCGGTCTTCGGCAGGGTCGGCAGCAGTGACCGCTGGAGCCGTTCGGCGATGTGCTGGGTCTCGCGGTACAGGCGGGCGTTGTCGACCCCGAGCGCCACGCGGTGGGTGAGGTCCTCGACGGTGGCGAGGTCCTCCAGGGTCAGCGGGGCGCGCTCGGCGGTACGGCCGATGGTCAGCGCGCCCAGCACCTGCCGGCGGGCGCGCACGGGGGCGACGACGGCGGTGTGCGCCCCCAACTGGTCGAACAGTTCGAGTTGCAGGGCGGGCGGCGTGTCGGCCGGCATACCGGGGACGGGAAGGTCGTCGGCGGTCAGCAGCAGGGGACCCGCGCCGGCGAGGACACGGGCCAGCGGCCCCGAGGGGGCCTCGGGGACCTCGGGCAGCGGCCCCGCCAGGCCCCCGACCGGCAGCATCTCCGGGTCGCGGTGGACCACGCTCACCCGGTGCGCCCGGCCGTCGTCCTCGAGCAGGTCGACGGCGCACCAGTCGGCCAGTTGCGGCACGACGATGCGGCACACCCGCTGCACTCCCTCGTAAGGGTCCAGAGTGCTGGTCATGGCGGTGGTGGTCTCCGCCAGCAGGGTGAGCCGGTCCAGTGCCTGCTGCACCACCTCGTCGACCTCGAAGCGATCCATGCCCCCATCCCTTCCCGGCACGGCCGGGCCCGCCTCGTTCCCGCGGGCAGATCCACCCCCCGGGTGGCGCCCGGACCGCCCGCCGACATCCTGCGGTTCGACCGCTGGGGCACCCGGGTCCGGCACAAGGCCCCAGGGGGCGGCTCGACTCCGAACCGACGCCGCCGCATCACCCAGGGACGTCGGCATCCCTCTCGATGAGGGTCGCGCCGGACGCCAGGGCGCGGGCGGTGTCGGCGAAGTACTGCTCGTCGGCGTCCGGGGCGAGGCCGAGGATGACGCCCTGCGTGAGACCGACGAACAGGGCCCTGAGCGCGGTGACCAGACGTTGCGCCTGATGCGACGTCACCGCCTTCCCGTAGTGCGATCGACCGGTGAACAAGGCGATCAGGTGGCTCTCCTGCGTCCGGACGGACGCGGCGAGCCGGGCACCGAGTGCGGAATCGTGCAGGGCCATGTCCAGCAGGGTGATCTGCAACGACAGGGCGGAGGTCGCGGCCGAGGCGTCACAACTGCGCCGGTAGTACCGGGCGAGGGCGTCAACCGCTTCCAGGAGATCCATCCCGGGGGGAAGCGCCTGCTCGATCTCCTCGTAGTGCGGCCGCAGGTAGTCGGTGACCAGGGCGGCCACCAGGCCGCCCTTGCTGCCGAACAGTGAGTAGATGGCGCCGGTCGTGAGGCCGGCCTCCTCGGCGATCTCGTCAAGCCTGGCGCGGTGCCCATCCCGTGAGACGACGTGAAGGGCGGCATCCAGCAGGGCGCGGCGGTTGCGTTCCTTGGTCTCGGCTCTCGTCATTCTCATAATTCCATTATTCTAGTAATGAAGTTACGGGAGTTGGACCGGCGCAGGGAGGAACGCTCATGACTGAGGCCCAGGCTGTGACATCGTCAGCGACGCGTGGCTTGATGGGGGTCACCGCCGACGGTGTCTGCAAGGTGGTGCTCGGTGCCGCCTACGTGATGGGCGCTTCCTGGCTCGGCGATCTGCTGGGGGTGTCCACCTGGCTGATGGTCGTCTCCGGTGTCGCCCTGCTGATCGGCGGCGGGATCGAGATCACGTCAGTGCGCAGCCGCCCGATCCGCACCCACATGCGGCTCATGGTCGCCTACGACGGTGGCTGGGTGCTGACGGCGCTCGTCGGCTTACTGGTGGCATGGCGGGAGGGCGGTACTGGGGGCGAAGTGTGGATCGGGTACCAGGCAGCCGCCCCCCTGGTGTTCGCCGCGCTGCTGCTGGCCGCCGCCCCCGTGCCGCCGGCCTCGGACAACCACGCGAAGGACTGACCGCCGCGTCACCGCTGAGGTGGCCACGAGGTCTCCGGTGTCCGGTTCTTCCTGGTCGATGAACCCTTACCGGAGACCTCCACTCCTTCCCGATCAGGCCACGCCGCCGCTCAGCTCACTCACACCGTGCCTTGCTCACGCTGAGGCCAGATGAGGCCCTGATCGGTCCAGATGACACCCTTGTTGCGGCAGAGGCAGAAGGGGTGGCCGATGGGGTCGGCGTAGACGCGGAAGCCGTAGCCGTCGGGCTCGGTGCAGTCCCGCCGCAGGGTCGCGCCGAGAGCCAGGACGCGGCGCTGTTCGGCCTCGAGGTCGTCGACCTCGAAGTCGAGGTGGAACTGCTTGGGATGCTCGGGGTCGGGCCACTGCGGGGCGCGGTAGTCCTCCACCTGGATGAAAGCCAGTTCGATCTCGCCGAACCGGATGCCGGCCCAGTTCTCGTTACTGCCCTCCTTGACCGGGAGCCCCGTCACCTCGGAGTAGAAGCCTGCCAGCTTCATCGTGTCCGGGCAATCGATGATGAAGTCGGTTAGTCGAAGCATCTCGCGATCTTGCCACAAGATCGGATGAGCCGGACTTCGACGCAGGCCCTGGTTCCGTTACCGCAGATGGTGGGCGAAGAAGGCCCCCACCCGGCTCCGTACATGAGCGAGTGTCACCGCCGGGTCGCCGGTGCCGGTGAGCGCGGCTCGGGCTGCCGCTGTCACAAGACCGGCGGACCGGAGCCGTGCGACGAGGGAGCCGTAGTCGGTGAACGCCCAGTGGTTCGCGTGGGGGAGCAGCACGCGGCGGCCGGGGAGGCCCGTCCACGAGGCCTCGATACGGGCGGCGCCCTCGAAACCGTCGGTGCGGAACAGCAGCAGCGGCCGATCGATGCCGACCGGCGGGTACAGGTCGAGATAGCCCTCCAGGTTCGCCACCGCGCCGACCCGGCGGTCGCCACGGGCCGCGTACACCGCCGCCGTGCCGCCTGCGGAGTGCCCGTACAACCCGACCCGGCGGGAGTCCATGAACGGTGCGAGCGGCAGGTCGCCGAGCCGGTCCAGGACCAGGCGGAGGTCCGCGGTCCGGGTGTCCACCATCGTGCGGAAGGTCGCCGGGTCCGGCGGTCCGGTCAGCACGGTCGTCCGCATCCCGGTGGGCAGCTCCACCTGAGAAGCGTCACCGGGGTGGTCCACGAGGACGACCACGCGGCCGTGGCTCGCCAGGTCCTCGGCGAGGGTCGTGCCGAGCGTGCGGGAGTCACCGCCGCCGGGCGAGTACACCAGTACCGGTCGACGTCCGGGCAGCGGCGGCGCGCCCACGTACCCGTGGGTGAGGACCGCGCCCCAGTCCACCGCTCCCGGCTCCGGCAGTCCCGGACGGACGCGCGGCGCGTACGCGGCGAACACCCCGGCCTCGTCCGGGGTGAGCTGCGGGGCCCGGGTGAAGCCGCGTACCGATCGGGCCGGGTACAGGACGGTCAGCATCAACTCCCGCACGCCGCCCACCCAAGGGTCGGTACGGGCCGGGTCCGTGAGATGGACCGTCCGCATGCCCACGGGGTGCGGGCCGGCGGGCGCGGGCAGGCGGAGGACCGAGCCGTCACCGGAGGCGGACGCAGCCGTGGGCAGCAGGACGGCGGCACTCCCGCATAGGGTGCCTTTCACAAGAGTGCGTCGAGAAATCATACGAACATCCTTGGGGCGGGAGCCGTCACGAGGCGAAGGTTCAGGCCCTGGCCAAAAGGCTGGACGAGGAGCTGTGAGGGTGCTGCGAATCCACTTCACCGCCGAGGACTTCGCCCGGATCCGCTTCGCACCCCGCCCGGCGCCGCTCCAGGAGCTCCACGCCGCTCTGACGACAGCCGTGGCCCAGCACGGCGGGCCGCTGTTCGCGCCGTGGCGCGGCCGCGTCCTGCGCTCCCTCCCGGCCTCGTCCGACCCGCTCGCCGACCTGGTTCCGGCGGGCCGCCCGCCCTCCTTCCTCGACGTCCTCGGCGACACCATGGCCAACAGCTTCGAACGGATCCGCGCCACCGGCCCCGGTCTGGTCCGCTCCGAGCTGGAGCGGGTCTACGGGACGATGCCCGCGCCTCGCTGGATCCGCGGCCTGCACGCGGGTGACGAGACGGCCTGGCGCACCCTGCGTCACGCTCAGCGTGCCGCGTACGAGACGGTCCTCGCCCCGGTCTGGTCCGTCGTACAGGACCTGCACCGTGCGGAGTTCACCCGTTACGCACTGACGGTCGCCGAGCACGGTGTGGCCGCCACGCTGACCGGCCTGGCCCCGGGCAGCCGGCTCCACGAGGGTGTGTGGGAATGGCCCGGCGCGGCGCCGGACCGCGACGTCCGCCTCGACGGGCACGGCCTGGTCCTGCTGCCCACCTTCCACCACCCGGCGGGCCCGCTTCTTCAGGACACCCCGGGCCATCCCGCGGTCCTGACGTACCCGGCCGGTCCCGGGCTCCCGCTCATCGCGGGGCGCCCGGCCGTCCCCGCCGGGAGCCCGGCCGCCGTCCTGGGCCGCACCCGGCTGGAGGCCCTGCGCCTCCTCGCCGAGCCTCACACCACGACGTCCCTGGCCCGCGCCCTCCACGTCAGCACCGCGACGGCCTCGTCCCACGCGGCGGCGCTCAGATCGGCCGGCATGGTGACGACGACCCGCACGGGCCGCTCGGTCACTCACCGGCGCACCGCCCTCGGCGCGTTGGTCGCGGGCGCCTGACCGCCGGGGTCCGCCACGGGACGGAGCCGGCCCCGCCACGCCGGTGACGTGCCTGACCGCGCTCGCGGAGGAGGTGCCTCGACCTACCGCGCTGCGACAGAGGATGAGCGTACGCGGCCCATGGGCATCCCCGCCTACCGCGATGGGGGCGTGGCGAAGAACGCGCGTACGTCGTCGATGAGCGAGCCCGGGGCTTCCATCGCCAGGAAGTGGCCCCCGCGGTCGAGTTCGGTCCACCGGACGATGTTGTGGTCCCGTTCGGCCCAGCGGCGGATGGTCACGTCATGGGTGGAGAGCAGCACGGCGGTCGGCACTGTTCCGCGCTGACCGGCGGCCCGGTCGTCCTGTCCGTCGCCCCACCCGGAGTCGTGCGCGGTGTCTGCGGTGTCCGAACCGGTGCCCGGGTCGCCGGCCGCCCAATCACCCTCACCCCACGTGTTCGCGGAAATCTCCTCGTAGTAGATCTGGGCGGCCGAGGCGGCGGTGCCGGTCAGCCAGTACAGGGAGACCTCGGTCAGGACGCGGTCCCGGTCGACGCTGTCCTCGGGCAGCCCGTCCTCCGGATCGGTGAGCTCCTTGAACTTCTCCACCACCCACGCCAGTTGACCGACCGGCGAGTCCGTGAGGGCGTAGGCCACCGTCTGCGGACGCTTGGAGTTGCACTGCAGATATCCGTCGTTGAAGTCCTGCATGGCCTGCCAGCGACGCTGTTCGGCCTCGGTGAGGCCGTCCGTCTCGCCCTCTTCCCCGACCGGGAACGTGATCATGGCGCTGACGTGGATCCCTATGACGTGCTCCGGGTCCTGCTCGCCCATCCGAGGGGCCACCCACGATCCGGTGTCGTAACCGTGAACGCCGTAACGCGTGTAGCCCAGACGGGACATCAACCGGGTGAGGACCGCTGCCATGCGGGCCGAGTCCATTCCCGGCCCCGCCAGCGGCGTGGAGAAGCCGAACCCCGGCAGTGAGGGAATGACCAGGTCGAAGGCGTCCGCGGGATCGCCGCCATGGGCCCGCGGATCGGACAGCGGGCCGATGACGTCGAGGAAGTCCGCCACCGACCCGGGCCAGCCGTGCAGCAGCATCAGTGGCGTGGCGCCCGGCTCGGGAGACCGTACATGCAGGAAGTGGACGTTCTGCCCGTCGATGGTGGTCAGGTACTGGGGGAACGCGTTGAGCGCTGCCTCGTGTGCCCGCCAGTCGTAAGCGGTCCGCCAGTACTCGGCCAGACCCTGGAGATAGGTCAGCGGGACGCCGCGGCTCCAGCCGACACCGGGCAGCTCGTCCGGCCAGCGGGTGGCGGCAAGGCGGGACCGGAGATCGTCGAGCTGGTCCTGCGGGACATCGATACGGAACGGTCGGAGATCAGGGGTCGTGTCGGTCATGGCGGTGACGCTACGGAATCCTTAGGTCACTTCCGTTCCTAAGGCTGCGGCACTCTGGGGCCATGATCGAAACCTCCGGGCGGCTGCTGAAACTGCTGTCCCTGCTGCAGTCCCCTCGCGAGTGGTCCGGGACCGAGCTCGCCCAGCGTCTCGGCGTCAGCCGGCGCACACTGCGCCGTGACGTCCAGCGTCTGCGCGACCTCGGCTACCCGGTCCACGCGACCCAGGGCACAGCCGGCTACCGGCTGGGCGCCGGGGCCAAGCTGCCACCGCTGTTGCTCGACGATCAGGAAGCCGTGGCCGTCGTCGTGTGTCTGCGTACCGGGGCCGACAGCTCGGTCGCGGGAATCGAGGAGCACGCCCTGCGTGCCCTGACGAAGCTGGAGCATGTGCTGCCCTCCCGGCTGCGGCACCGGGTCGGCACCCTGCATGCCGCCACGGTCCGGGCCGGCACGGCCCCCGCCCCCGGGGTCTCCGCGGACACCCTCATGGTGATCGCCGAGGCATGCCGCCGGCATGAGCGGTTGCGTTTCGACTACACCAGCCCGCATGCCGGACCCAGCATCCGCTCGGTCGAGCCCCACAGCCTGGTGATCTTCGACCGTCACTGGTACCTGGTCGCCTGGGACACCGACCGCGCGGACTGGCGCACCTTCCGCGTCGACCGGCTCGTCCCCCGCACTCCGCTCGGCCCGCGGTTCACCCCTCGCGAACTCCCCGGCAACGACGTGGCCGCCTACCTGGCCCGCCGTCTGTCCGCGCAGGCATGGCCCTGCCAGGCGACTGTCATGCTGCACGAATCCGCCACCGAGGTCGCCGACCGCGTCTGGCCCGGCATGGGGGTCATCGAGCCGGTCGACGCCCGCAGTTGCTTGTTGCACCTGGGGGCCGACACCGCCCGCGACCTCGCCTGGATGATCACCTCGGTGGATACCGGCTTCACCCTTGTCGACGCCCCGGCCGAACTCGCCGAAGCCCTTCGCGCGCAGGCCACCCGCTGCCTCGATGCCGTACGACGGTCGACGGGCCCGAGGACGGGTTCCTGACCACCGGTCACAGGGCGGCCCGGGGCGAGGAGCAACTGGTCAGGGTGGCGGAGTGTGCCCGTGCGACCACCGGTTCCGCGGTGCGGGAGCCCCGCGGACGTACGACCCGGGGCGCCGAAGGAGACCACGGAACGGCGGCCGAAGCCCCCTGCGGGCATGGCGGACCGTCCGGATCCCGCCGGCCGCCGCGGGCGCTGGCACAGTGGGAACGGTGACGCACGAACAGCCACCGCCCCGCACGCCCGACGGGCACCACGTCATCATCGGCGGACGCCGCTGGCGGGCCACCGACCCGGCGATCCCGGAGGACGCCGCCGCGCGGCTGCGCGCCCATCTGATGGCCGCCCGGCGTGCGGTCGGCGCGGCCAGGCGGGCCGGCGACCCGCGGGCGGAGGGCGCCGCCCGCAGCCGGGTGCACACCGCGAAGGTCGCGCTCGGGGAGCGCGGCGCACCGTGGTGGGAGCAGAGCGAGGCGGAGCGGCGCGCACGCTGGCGCGAGGGCCTGGCCGCGCTGGACGAGGACTGAACCCGCCCGGCCGGCACGATCCCCACCGGGACCGAGCCGCCCGGCCACGTCCCGGCGCGCCCCGGCGGCACGGACGCGCCCCACCGGATCCGTGGTGCCCCACCACGACCGCGCCCGGCCGGGACCCCGGCGGCCCGACCGTGTCCGGCCGCGCCCGGCTAGGATCCGGGCATGCCGCTGACCATGAAGGACGTGAACCGGTTCGAGGCCGCGAGGCCGCGTCTGGACGCCATCGCCTACCGCCTCCTCGGCTCGGCGAGCGAGGCCGAGGACGCCGTACAGGAAACGTTCCTGCGCTGGCAGGCCGCCGACGTCGGGCGCATCGAGGTGCCCGAGGCGTGGCTGACCAAGGTCCTCACCAACCTGTGCCTGAACCAGCTCACTTCGGCCCGCGCGCGGCGCGAGAGCTACGTGGGCCAGTGGCTCCCCGAACCGCTGCTCGACGGCGACCCGATGCTCGGGCCGGCCGAGACCGCCGAACAGCGCGAGTCGGTCTCGTACGCGGTGCTCACCCTGATGGAACGGCTGTCGCCCAGCGAGCGGGCGGTGTATGTGCTGAGGGAGGCCTTCGACTACCCGCACCGGGAGATCGCCGCCATCCTCGACATCACCGAGACCTCCAGTCAGCAGCTGTACCACCGCGCCAAGAAGCACATCACCGACGGCAAGGCCCGCGCCGAGATCGACGAGGCCGCGGCCCGGCGGATCGTCGAGGAGTTCCTGACGGCCGCCACCACCGGCAGGACCGAACCGCTCGTGCGGCTGCTCACCGCCGACGTCATCGCGGTCGGGGACGGCGGCGGAAAGGTCCCGGCCCGCACCAAGGCGTTCGAAGGCGCGTCCGCCGTCGCGAAGTTCATGCGGGGGCTGTTCAAGCCCAGCAAGGCCAAGCGCGTCCTGGTCGGGGGGTCGCCCGCGATCCACCTCGCGCGCGCCAACGGCGCCCCCGCCGTCGTGGTGGTCCTCGACGGCCGGGTCATCGGCGTCCTGTGCCCGCAGGTCACCGCCGAGGGCATCGTCGCCTTCCGCAGCCAGGTCAACCCCGACAAGCTCGAACGCGCGACCGAGGTGTGGGCGTCCGCCGAACACGGAGAACCCCTTTTCCACGCCTTCTGACCGCCGCCCCGGACGCCGGCCGGCGGGTGTGAGGTGCTTCACATCGCGTTCCTGTCAGGAATCGGCGGGCTGCCCGGTTCAAGGGGCGACACCGCGCAAGACAAGGGGCGGACCCGCAGACAGGAGCAGGAACATGCAGCACCGCATCATCGTCCTCGGCGCCGGCTACACCGGAGCGACCGCCGCCGGCCGGCTCGCCAAGCGGCTCCACCGCGACGACGTCACCATCACCCTCGTCAACCCCGAGCCCGACTTCGTCGAGCGCGTCCGGCTGCACCAGCTCGCGGCCGGCCAGGACCTCACGCCCCGGCCGTTCGACGAGATGTTCGCGGGCACCGGCGTCCGGCTGCGGCTCGGGACGGTCACCGGGATCGACGTCGACCGCAAGGCCGTCTCCGTCGCCGGCGCGGACGGCGGTGCCGAGGAACTGGCGTACGACACCCTGGTCTACGCCCTCGGCAGCGGCTGGAACGACCAGGGCGTTCCCGGAGTCGTCGAGCACGCCCATGAGGTCGCGAGCCGGCCCGGGGCGCTCCGGCTGCGCGAGCGCCTGGCGGGGCTGGAGGCCGGACGGCCCGTGGTCGTCGTGGGCGGCGGACTCACCGGCCTGGAGGCCGCGACCGAGATCGCCGAGACCCGCCCCGACCTCGCCGTCTCCCTCGTCGCCCGCGGCGGACTCGGTGACTGGCTCTCGGACAAGGGCCGCGGGTACCTGCGCAAGGTCTTCGGCACGCTCGGCATCACCGTGCACGAGCACACGGACGTCACCGCCGTGGAGGCCGACCGGATCACCACCGCCGACGGCACGGCCGTCCCGGCCGACGTCACCGTGTGGACCACCGGCTTCGCCGTCCACCCCCTCGCGGGCGCCACCACCCTGGAGGCCGGCCCCACGGGCCAGATCGTGGTGGACAGGACCATGCGCTCGGTCTCGCACCCGGACGTGTACGCCGTCGGCGACGCCGCCCTCGTCATCGGCCCCGGCGACAAGCCCCTGCGCATGTCCTGCGCCTCGGGCGTCCCCACCGCCTGGCAGGCCGCCGACGCCATCGCGGCCCGCCTGACCGGCGGCAAGGTCCCGAGCATCCCGGTGCGCTACTTCAACCAGTGCATCTCGCTGGGCCGGCGGGAAGGGCTCATCCAGTACGTCACCGCCGACGACCGCGCCGTGAGCGCCGCCCTGACCGGGCGGTTCGCCGCCACGTACAAGGAGCTGGTCTGCAAGGGCGCGGCCTGGGGCGTCGCCCATCCGACGATGGGCCTGCCGAGCCGTCGCCGACGGGTGGTACGGGACGGTGCCCGGACGGGCGCGGCGGTGCGGGTCTCGGCCTGACGCACGCGGAGGCGCGGGTCCCGTCGGCCGGGGCGCCCGCGCCACACGAGCCCAGGGCCGGGCCGGCCCAGGGCCGGGCCGTCCGCGGACTCCACGGGGGCGGATTCCACGGAGATGGACTCCACCGGCGCGGACACGGGCAGTGGAGTGTGGCCGTCAGTCCCGGGCGGCGTCGAACACCGGCGTGGCGGCCGCCTCGTACGGCAGGGCGGCCACCGCGTCGGCGTGTCCGCGCTCCAGGGCCGCCCGCTGCCGCTCGTCCGGGTGGCGGGCGGCCTGGGCGGCCCACCGTTCCTCGTACGCCACGGCCAACTCCGCGTCCTCCCGCCGCCACTCCGCGTCGTCCGGCAGCCGCGCCAGTTCCACGCCCTCCGGCTCCGCACCCTCCGCCAGTGCCGCGGCGGCCCGGTCGTGGCCGTCGAGGACCACCCAGCCGTCGAGGAACGACACCCACCACAGCAGGACGGGTGCGAGGGTGCCCTCGCGGACGTGCTTGCGGTACGCCTTCACACGAGGTGCGTCGGGAGCGGACAGCGGCCGCAACGGCAGGACGCCGTGCCAGCCGCCCCCGCAGAACAGTTCGAGCGTGGCGCGCGGCCAGTCCCGGACCAGGTCCGAGGTCCAGACGCCCGGCGGGAAGACGCCGCGGCGGGTCAGCCCCCAACGCCCCTCGGTGAGCGGCCCGTACGCCGATTCCTCCAGCCACCGCGCGTACCGGTGCGTCCAGTCGGTACGGGACCGCGACTCCTCGGCGCGCAGCGGCGGCAGCGGTGAACGATGACCGGGCAGCCGGCGCAGCCGCAGATGGCGGCAGCACCCTTCCCCCTCCAGCCGGCCGTCGAACAACGTACGGGCCCCTTGACGGAGCGTCAGCCGCTCCTCGGACGGGCGCTCGAAGCGCAACGGCGGCGGTACGGGCCCGCCTCCCGGCACGGCGAGGACGAGCCCGGTCCCCGCCGACGGCTCCCTGGTCGCCCTGGTCGCCCTGGTCGCGCTGGTCGTCCTCGTCCTGGTCGTCCGCGTCATACGGCCAGTGTGCACCCGCCCGCGGTCGCCACCCCGGTCCGGGTGCCGGACCGGCGGCGTTGACATGGAGTGCGCTTCAACACCTAGCGTCCTGAGCACCGTTCAGGACACCGACACAGGAGGCAGCAGCATGACCGACGTCCCCACCCGGCGCCTCGGCGCTCTGGAGGTCTCCGCCCAGGGCCTGGGGTGCATGGGCATGAGCCACGGCTACGGCGCCACGGACGACGAGCAGTCGATCGCGACCCTGCGCCGCGCCCTCGAACTCGGGGTGACCCTGCTCGACACCGCCGACTTCTACGGCGCCGGCCACAACGAGGAACTGATCGGCCGGGCCGTCGCCGGACGCCGCGACGACGTGGTGCTCGCCACCAAGTTCGGCTTCGCCAACCGCCTCGGCGAGCCCACCCGCATCCGGGGCGACGCCGCCTACGTACGGCAGGCGTGCGAGGCGTCCCTGCGCCGGCTCGGGGTCGACCACATCGACCTCTACTACCAGCACCGGGTCGACCCACGGGTACCGATCGAGGAGACCGTCGGAGCCATGGCCGAGCTGGTACGGGAGGGTAAGGTCCGCCACCTCGGGCTGTCCGAGGCCGGCCCGGGCACAATCCGGCGGGCGCACGCGGTGCACCCGATCGCCGCGCTCCAGAGCGAATGGTCGCTGTGGACCCGCGATCTGGAGGCGGAGACCGTCCCGACCTGCCGCGAACTGGGCATCGGACTGGTTCCGTTCTCCCCGCTCGGCCGAGGCTTCCTGACCGGCCGGTACACCTCGGTCGCTGGGCTGGACGAGACCGACGTACGACGCACCCAGCCGCGCTTCGCCGACGGCAACATCGAACGGAACGCCGCCGTCGTCGCCAGGCTGGACGGGCTCGCCGCCGCCAAGGGGGTCAGCGCCGGCCGGCTCGCCCTGGCCTGGTTGCAGCACCAGGGGGACGACGTCGTGCCGATCCCCGGTACGCGACGGCAGCGCTACCTGGAGGAGAACCTGGCGGCACTGACCGTCGAGCTCACCCCCGAGGACATCGCCGCCATCGAGGCCGCCGTCCCGCCGGGCCGGATCGCGGGCCCCCGTTACGACGCGGCCGGCCTCGCCTTCGTCGACGCCTGACCCCAGGCGCCTGGCCTGGCCGGCTGGTCAGGCGTCCAGGGCGTGGCGCGTACTCGGGTAGCAGGGGATGACGGTGTTGATGCCGACCAGCTCCATGACACGGAGCACCGGACCCTGCGGGCCGACGAGGCGCAGCCAGCCCTCGGCCTTCGTGGCGGCCCGGTGGGCGGCGATCAGGACGTTGATGCCGCTCGAATCCATGAACGACACGTCACTGAGGTCGATGACCGTCCGGGGCCTCGCCGCGGGCTCGAACCGGATCAGCTCATGGGTGAGGGTGTCACGGACGGTGTGGTCGATCTCGCCGTGCACGGCCACGACCCGGACACCGTCGATATCACCGGCGTCGATCGACAGCCGACCGGGCTGGGCTGCTTCGGGGGTGTGTGTCACAGATTCCTCAACCGTGTTCGCTGGTCCGGACTCGGGTCATGACGTGCACCGATAGCCTGCCACGACGAGGTAAGGCATGCACCCACTGCGGGTGCCTACCCCGGAACGTGGTGGCGTATGTATGGGGGGCGCCTTCGCGGGTAGGAGCGCGGCGTGAATGGGGGAACGGTTGTGGACCCAGTGGAGTCAGCCGCGGACGGTGAAGGCGTGATGCCCGATATCCTCCGGGACGTCGTCGCGTTGGAAGGGGACGGCTCGTGCATCGCTGAGGCACGCCACCGTGCGGTGGCCTTCCTCACCCGCGTGCAGGCCGAGCACGGGCTGCCGGTGTCGGCCCGTGCCATGGACCTGACCCAGTTGGTCGTCAGCGAGCTGGTCACCAATGCCCGCAAGTACGCGCCAGGCCCGGTGCTGATGGAGCTGCGGATCGCCGGGGACCTGGTGGAGGTCGTCGTCTGGGACAGCGATCCGGTCCTGCCGGTGGCCCGCGCCGCCGACCCGGGCCGGGTCGGGCAGCACGGCCTGGAGATCGTCATGGCCATCGCCCAGGGCTTCGAGGCCCAGCGCGATCCGGTCGGCAAGCGCATCACCGCCCGGATCGCCCTGCCCGACGACCCCGGGGGCGCCCTCTCCGGACGCGGCCCCCAGTAACCGGCCCGGCGGACGGCCGATGTCCGCCCCTTCCGGGTGACCGGCCGCCCCCGCCCGGACCGGGCGGCCGGCCGGTGTCCGCCCCTCCCGGGCGCGTGACCGTACCGGTCCTTACCGGTGGACGGCAGGTGTCCGCCACCTACCCCGGCGCGCTCCCGCCCGCGAGTGGATGACCGGTCGATGGTGTTACAAGCGATGCGCAGAGGGCACCTGTCTTGCGCCCGGGCCGCGTCGACCGGCCGGCCGGGCAACACCGGTACACGACGGACCACCACTGCACCAGGGAGGATGCCGGATGACCACCGCTCGCGAAATCATGACCGAAGGCGCCGAATGCGTCGGCGCCGAGGAGACGGTGCTGGACGCCGCGAAGAAGATGGTCCGGCTCGGGGTCGGCGCCCTGCCGATCTGCGGCACGGACGACAAGCTCAAGGGCATGCTGACCGACCGGGACATCGTGGTGAAGGTCCTCGGCGTGGGCAAGGACCCCGGCACCGTCAAGGCGGGCGAGCTCGCCCAGGGCGAGGCGGTGACCATCGGGGCCGACGACGACGCCGAGGAGATCCTGCGGACGATGACCGAACACAAGGTCCGCCGCCTGCCCGTGATCGACGGCCACCGCCTGGTCGGCATCGTCGCCCAGGCCGACGTCGCCCGGGCCCTGCCCGACCCCAAGGTCGGCGACCTCCTCCAGGCCCTGTCCTCCGACTGAGCCGCGCGCCCGGTACGGGGCGGCGAGGGCGTTGCCCGCCGCCCCGGAGCCGGAGCCGGAGCCGGAGCCGGAGCCGGAGCCGGAGCCGGAGCCGGAGCCGGAGCCGGAGCCGGAGCCGGAGCCGGAGCCGGGGCCGCCCGCTCGGACGGCGACTACTCCGGCTGAGTGACCGTCGGCGCCCAGCGCACGGTGTCGCCGGAAGCGTCGACGCCCACGGTGAACGACCCGGGACGTACGACACCGGGGTCCATGGTCACGGACCGGACGCCCACGGCCCCCTCCGGACAGTCCACGGCGAAGTCCGCCACCTCCGTCTCGGCGGACCGCATCACCACCCGTGCCGTACGCCGTTCCCGGCACGCCGTACGGCCCCGCCGCTCGGGGAGCGACGGGGCCGGGTGGTGCTCGGCGACGGTCGGGGGATGGGTCGGCCGAGCTCGGGTCGAGGTTCTGGTTCCCCGGAACGCGTGAGGCATGCGGCGGCGCGGCATCGATGGCCGGAAAGCTCCGGCCTCCTCCCTCGGCCCGGACGGCCGTCATGGGCGGCCCGGCACGGGTGCGGCCGGCCCCACCGCCACCCCGCCGGTCTCCCGGCCGCCGGAGGGAGGCGGCTCCGCGGCCCTGTCGCGGAACCCGCCGGAGGACAGCGGGCCGGCCAGTGCGAGCAGGGCCGGCCGTCGGCGTCGAGCCGGTAGGCGCCGTCCAGTACCACGTGGCTGAGAGGACTCATGCCTGCCGCAACACGACGACGGGGCCCCGGGCGATGCCACGGCCCCGTCCCGACGCACGATCGCCACCTTGCCGATACCGCCGGTATGACCGCCGCTCAGCCGCCGTGCGACGGACCCCCGAGCACCTGCTCGCGGAGGATGTCGGCATGACCGCAGTGCTGGGCGAGCTCACGCAGCGTGTGGAGGTACACCCACCGCAGCGGCAGCGGACCCCGCCGGTTGCCCCGCACAAGGTCGTCCAGCGTCAGCCCCTCCGTCCTCCGCCGCGATGCCTCGCACGCCTCCCGGTAGGCCCGCTGGATCGAGGCGATCGTGTCACTCTCGTCGAGGTCGAAGGACTCGTCGGGTGTCTCGGGGATGCCGATCTCGGCGCGGGACCGGCAGGTGACGGCCTCGTCGAACCACACCTTCTCGACGACCGTGGCGTGCTTGACCAGCCCCAACAGCGTGGTCTTCGACGCCACCAGCGACCGGCGCGCCTGTTCCTCGGTCAGCCCGTCCAGGCTGTCGTGCAGCGCGAGCCGGTGCTCATCGAGGAACGCCTCGAACTGATCGCGGAGAGCCGCGTGGAAGACGGCGGGTTCCGCCGACGGATGCACAACCATGCCGCCACGATAAGCCGCCCACCCCCCACCCCGGCACCCGGCACCGGAATGCCCGCCTCCCACGGGGACCGGCCAAGTGACATTCGGCCACGGGTCGTTGCGGCCACCGTGAGCGGAGCGCCGGCGTGTCCGGCCGGGCCGGGGGCCCTCGATCGTACGAGCCCGGGAGGCTTCGGGGCGGGGGTGCTCGCGGCCGCGGGCAGCGGTGTCAGTCCGACCTCTCGGTGATGAGGAGGCCCAGGCCGTCCAGGATGCGGTGCAGGCCGAACTCCAGCGCCTGGTCCTGGCCGCCGGATCGGGCGGCCGAGGCGAGGGCGGCGGTCAGAGCGGGGTAGCGCTCGCCGTGGGTGCGCATCAGTTGCCCGAGCGTGGCGGCGAATCGGGCTTCGGGGCTGCCCGCCGGGCCCGTGGCGCGGGCCTGTAGCGCGATGCCGCGCACATGCCCGGCGAGCAGGACGACGGCGTCCATGCGCTCGGCGCCGGTGAGGCCGGTGCCGTCCAGGGCGGCGAGGGCCTGCTCCATCCAGCCCAGCTCCCGTGGGCCCATGACCCTGGGGCCCACGGTGGCGTCGAGCAGCCAGGGGTGGCGGTGGAAGACGGTGGCCAGGTGACGGGCCCAGTCACCCAGGCGGTCCCGCCACTCCTGACGCGGTCCCTTCCCTGGCGGGGGCTCGTCGATCGCCGTCTCCACCATGACCGCGACCAGCTCGGCCTTGCCGGGCATGTAGCGGTAGAGGGCCATCTTGGTGACGCCGAGCAGCCCGGCCACCCGCTGCATGGACACCGCGGCCAGCCCTTCGGCGTCGGCGACCTCGATGCCGGCCCGCGCGATGCGGTCCAGGTCGAGAGCCGGCCGGGGGCCGCGTGAGGGCTTGGTGTGCGGGCCCCAGAGCAGTCGTACGGCCTCGCTCCGCTCGTCGCTCACCTGTCGCCGCTCCTCTGTCCGGTCTTGCGCGCTCCAAAAACTGCGTCTACCGTACACATCCATCATCAGTGTCCGACGGACACAGTTTTACGGGGGAGTGGTTCCTGATGGCGAAGAGCGTGCTCATCTCCGGTGCCGGGGTGGCCGGCCCGGCGCTCGCGTACTGGCTCGGTCGCTTCGGCTTCGAGCCCACGGTGGTCGAACTGGCGCCGGTCCTGCGCGACGGCGGCCAGGCCGTCGACTTCCGCGGAGAGACCCACCTGACCGTGCTGGCGCGCATGGGACTGCTCGCCGAGCTGCGCCGCATCGAGACCGGCGGCAGCCCGATGACGTTCGTCGACGAACACGGGCGCGAACTGCTGCGCCTGCCGGCCGAGTTCGCCGGGGGAGACGTGGAGGTGCTCCGCGGCGACCTGGCCCGTCTGCTCCACCGGCACAGCCTCCCGTACGCCGAGTACGTGTTCGGCGACTCGGTCACCGGACTCACCGAGACCGGCGGGGGAGTGGAGGTCACGTTCCGGCACGGCGCGCCGCGCGCGTTCGACCTCGTGATCGGCGCGGACGGACTGCACTCCACCGTGCGCCGGCTCGCGTTCGGCCCGGAGGAAGGGTTCGTCCGCCACCTCGGCCACTACGCCGCCACCTGGCGGCTGCCCAACCACCTCGGCGCCGCCCCGGGTTCGGTCGGGTACAACGCCCCCGGCCGGCTCGCCGCCGTCGGGGGCGACCACCGGGACCCGGCGAAGGCCGGCGCCTTCTTCGTCTTCGCCGCGCCTCGGCTCACCTACGACCGCCAGGACGTGACGCAGCAGAAGGCCCTGGTCGCCGATGCCTTCACCGGCCTCGGCTGGGAGGTGCCCCGGCTGCTCGACTCCCTCCGGGACGCCCCGGACCTGTACTTCGACTCGATCAGCCGGGTGGACGTGCCGACCTGGTCCACCGGACGGATCGGCCTCGTCGGAGACGCCGCCTGCGGTGCCACCATCGGAGGCATGGGCACCGGGACCGGAGTGGTGGCCGCCTATGTGCTGGCCGGTGAACTGGCCCTGTCCCGCGGCGACCACCGTACGGCCTTCGCCCGCTACGAGCACCGGCTCCGCCGCCACGCCCGGCGCTGCCAGAAGGGCGGCGACCGCACCGGCGCGTTCCTCGCCCCAGCGACCACGCGCGGTCTCCGCATCCGCAACGGCCTGCTGCGCCGGCGCTTCGTCATGGACCGGATGCTCAAAGAGGGTCAGAAGGTCAGCACCATCGCCCTGCCCGACTACGAGACCGAGCTCGGCCGGGTCGGCGCGTGACGGGACGAGCGCGTGTGCGATCCTGCCCGCCATGACCACACCCCCGGACGGACTCCCCCTCTACCGCGTGCTGACGGGCCCCGACGACGCCGACTTCTGCCGGCGCGTGAGCGAAGCGCTCGGTCTCGGCTACGAGCTGCACGGAAGCCCCGCCGTCACCTTCAACGGTGAGAGCGTCATCGTCGCGCAGGCCGTGATCTGGCCGGCCCGTCCCTAGGGATACCCGGAGGAACCGCCGGCCCACGGGCCGCTGCTCCGCCGTGTCGCGTACGGCGGGCGGCCCGGCACCCCGAGGAGGGTGCCGGGCCGCCGCTTTCATGCGGTCGCTCGCGAGCCCGGGCGCCTACGGCCGGAGCCGCATGGCCGCCGCTAGCGGTAGTAGTAGGCCTTGGCCTCGACGGTGTGCGCCCGGCCCTTCAGGTAGATGCGCATGTAGTACGCGGTGCCGTTCGCCGCGGCGGTCTTGACGGTCATCCAGTTGCCGGAGCAGTACCCCCAGCCCCCCTTCTTGACGACCTTCTTGTCGCGGGTGCGGACGATGTCGATCTTGTACTTGGTGCCGTCGCCGCCGTTCCAGCAGCGCGCGTTCACCCCGAGCGTGCTGCTGCGCGGAACGAAGTCGGGCGTGGCCCAGTACTTGGTGGGCGCGTGGCTCTTCGGCCCCCAGATCAGGTGCCAGCTCGCCTTGGCCGCGGCGGCGTTGGCGGCGTTGGCCGGGGCGGCCGCGGCGACGGCCCGCTCGGCGAGGACCGGCTGGTGCGCCGGTTCCGCCTGGGCGGCGGGTGCCGCCAGCGCGAGGCCGGAGCCCAGGGCCACCGTGGCCGTCGCGAGAGCGAGGCTCTTGCGTGCGTGCATGGTGTCTTCTTCCTTCCTGGACCACTGGCCGGGCCCCCCGTTGGGTACCCCGTGTCGACCCGTGGTCCGTGTGGCGCCGCGGTGGTCGGCCGGGCGCCGTGGTGCTGGTCAAGAAACTACGGACGCCCGGCCCCGGCGGCATCCGGCACCGGGTTGACCTCGTGCGCAACCCCGGGCCGTAGGCGGGCGGTTCCTGCAACTTCCGCGGTACCGCCGTGGTTGACCGCCCGCCCTCCGCGCGGCCGGTGGCGGCCTGGCCCCCGGCCCTCCGCCCGCTTCCCGGGGCGGCGGTACGCATGACCGTCGCCGACCGGGGAACAGGGAGAACCGGCTCCGCCGGCCGGCCGGAGCCGGTGCGCGGGGGACGAGCCCGAGGGAGGCCGCGGTGTTCGAGGGCTTCGAGGAGACGAGGATCGACGTCGGAGAGGCGTCCGTCTTCGTCCGCTTCGGCGGGGAGGGGCCACCGGTGGTGCTCCTGCACGGCCATCCCCGTACGTCGGCGACGTGGCACCGGGTCGCGCCCCGCCTCGTCGCGGCCGGGCACACCGTCGTCTGCCCGGACCTGCGGGGTTACGGCCGCTCCCGAGGACCACGATTCACGGCCGACCACGCCGGATACTCCAAGCGCGCGGTCGCCGGGGACGTGGTGGCCGTGATGCGCCACCTCGGACACGAACGGTTCGCCGTCGCCGGGCACGACCGGGGCGGCAGCGTGGCGCTGCGCCTCACGCTCGACCACCCCGAGGCCGTCCCGCGGGCGGCCTTCGTGGACTGCCTGCCGCTGACGGAGCATCTGTCGCGGATCACCGTCGAGTTCGCCACCCAGTGGTGGCACTGGTTCTTCTTCGCCCAGCCGGACGTTCCCGAACGCGTCATCACCGCCGACCCGGACGGCTGGTACCACGGCGACCCCACGGTCATGGGACCGGAGAACCACGACGAATGGCGCCGGGCCGTCCGCGACCCGGACGTGGTGCGGGCGATGCTGGAGGACTACCGTGCCGGCCTCACCGTCGACCGCCGCCACGAGGAGGCCGACCGCGAAGCCGGCCGGCGCATCACCTGTCCGACGCTGGTCCTCTGGTCGCTCCGGGACGACCTGGAGCAGTTGTACGGCGACCCCGTCACCATCTGGCGCCGCTGGGCTCCCGACGTACGCGGACACGGCATCGATTCCGGCCACCACGTCGCCGAAGAGGCACCCGAGGCCCTCGCCTCCGCCCTCGTCGACTTCCTCCAGGGCCGGTAGGCGCCGGCCCCCCCGCCGCAAGGAGCATCACGCCCTGCCGCCGCGGCCGCGCGCTGTCGGGACTCGGCAATGCCACCTTCGGTAACACGTGCCTCGATCGCCATGTCGGCAGCGCGGCCGGCGGGGGCACCGCCGGCACTGCGGGAGCGTTGGCCGCCACCGTCGGCCGCCCCCGGGTGCGGCCTTCGGCGTGCCAGGGGCACGCGACCGGCCGGCGAAAGGTACGTCAGGTGCCTCAGGCCTTCGGCTTGGCGTCGATCTCGGCGATCAGGCCCTCGACAAGGTTCTCGATCTCGTCGCGGATGGGGCGGACGGCTTCGACGCCCTGGCCGGCCGGGTCCTCGAGCTGCCAGTCGAGGTAGGTCTTGCCGGGGAAGTAGGGGCAGGCGTCGCCGCAGCCCATGGTGATGATGTAGTCCGACGCCCGGGCGGCCTCGGGGGTGAGGACCTTCGGCTTCTGGTCGGAGATGTCGATGCCCAGCTCGGCCATGGCGGCGACTGCGGAGGGGTTGATCTGCTCGCCGGGCATCGAGCCGGCGGAGCGGACCTCGACGCGGTCGCCGGCGAGGTGGCGCAGGAACCCGGCCGCCATCTGGGAGCGGCCCGCGTTGTGGATGCAGACGAACAGGACGGAGGCGGCAGGAGCGGAGGACATCTGTTCTTCCTTGAGGTGAGGCGACTGCGGTGGGGATGCGTGGGGCTGCTGGGGAGCGAGCTGCGGCCGCCACCTCGTCTGCGGGGCGGGCGCCCGCGGAGGAGACGGTGACGCGCTCGCCCGCTCCTTGGGCGAGGAGGGCGTGGGCATGGCGATCCCGTTCAAGGAACCGCACAGGTCAGTGCAGGCTGGTGTCAGCCTCGACTGATGTGACAGTATCAGCCCATGATGACGTCAGTCGACACTGATCTGATGCGGGTTCTGGCCGACCCCCTCAGGCTCCGGATCGTGACCCTGCTCGCCCGCGAGACGCTCTGCACCACCCACCTGGTGGAGGAGACGGGCGCGAAGCAGACGAACCTCTCCAACCACATGAGGGTGCTGCGGGAAGCGGGGGTCGTGGAGACGGAGCCATGCGGCCGGTACATCTACTACCGCCTGTGCCCGGAGGTCGTCGAAGCCCTCGCCGGTCAGTTCGCCGACCTCGCTCGGACCGCGCGGGCCACCGCGGAAGCGAACCTCAAGCGGGCCTGCCCCTAACCCGCATCCTGCCTCACCTGCCCGAGGAGAACCTGCCTTGACCGCCACCGTGCCCGCCGACACCGCCCCCGCCGCGGAGTCCGCCATAACCGCCGACGCTCCGCGCCCGGCGCCCGGCGCCACCCCGCCCAGAGCCCCGCTGGTCGCCCGCGCGGCCGCCGAGCTGGTCGGTACGGCCGCTCTCGTCGCGGTGGTGGTCGGCTCCGGCATCCAGGCCGCCGACCTCACCGACGACGTGGCGTTGCAGCTGCTGGCCAACTCCACCGCCACGGTCTTCGGGCTCGGCGTCCTCATCACGCTCCTCGGGCCGGTCTCCGGAGCGCACTTCAACCCGGCCGTCACCCTGGCCGAATGGTGGACCGCCCGCCGTGGCGGCGCCGGCGTCACCGTCCGCGAGCCGGCCGTGTACGTGCCGTCGCAGATCGTCGGTGCGATCGCGGGCGCGATCCTGGCGGACGCGATGTTCGGTGAGCCGCTGGTCAAGTGGTCGACCCAGGACCGCTCCGCCGGGAACCTCCTCCTCGGCGAGGTCGTGGCGACGGCCGGGCTGATCCTGCTGATCTTCGGCCTGGCCCGCACCGACAGGCTCCGCTTCGCGCCCGTCGCCGTCGCCTCGTACATCGGCGCCGCCTACTGGTTCACCTCCTCCACCTCCTTCGCCAACCCGGCCGTCACCATCGGCCGCGCCTTCACCGACACCTTCGCGGGCATCGCCCCGGCCTCTGTGCCCGGCTTCATCGCCATGCAGCTCATCGGCGTCGCAGCGGGCCTGGCCCTGGTGGCGGTCATCTTCATGCGCGGCAAGACGGACAACGGAACGCCCTCGACATGACGCAGCGCACGGACGTGGTGGTGATCGGCGGCGGCCAGTCCGGGCTCGCCGCCGGTTACCACTTGCGCCGCCTGGGCATCGAGCAGGTCATCCTCGACGCCCGGACGGCGCCCGGCGGGGCGTGGCAGCACACCTGGGAGTCCCTGCGCCTCTTCTCCCCGGCCCAGTACTCGTCCCTGCCCGGGCGGCTCATGCCGTCCCAACCGGGCGAGCTCTATCCGGACGCCGCCCACGTCGTCGACTACCTGGCCGACTACGAGAAGCGCTACGACCTGCCGGTCCAGCGGGGCGTGTCGGTCGACGCCGTCCACCGCGACGGCCCCTTTCTGCGGGTGGAGACCGATCGCGGCCCTTGGCGGGCCCGGGCGGTCATCAGCGCCACCGGTACCTGGACCCGTCCCTTCCTGCCCGCCGTGGCCGGCCGACGCGAGTACACCGGTCGCCAGCTGCACACCGTGCAGTACCGCAGTCCCGCCGAGTTCGCCGGGCAGCGGGTGATCGTGGTCGGCGGCGGCAACTCGGGCGCCCAGATCGCGGCCGACCTCGCGGGGACGGCGGAGTCGACCTGGGTCACCCAGCGCCCGCCCCGCTACCTCGCGGACGACATCGACGGCCGGGCGCTCTTCGACGCCGCGACGGCCCGCCGCCAGGCGCTGGACGCCGGCCGCACCGACACGGGCGGCGTGGCCTCCCTCGGCGACATCGTCGCCGTGCCTCCGGTCCGCGCGGCCCGGGACGCCGGTCTCCTGCACGCGAAGCCGATGTTCAGTCGCCTCACCGAAACCGGGGTGCAATGGGCCGACGGCACTACCGCGGACGCGGACGCGGTCGTCTGGTGCACCGGCTTCCGCCCCGCCCTCGCCCCCTTCACCTCCATGCGCCTGCGCGGCACGCGCGGCCACATCGCCACCGCCGGAACCCGGTCCGTCGACGAACCGCGCCTGCACTTGCTCGGCTACGGCGACTGGACCGGCCCCGCCTCCGCCACCCTCATCGGTGTCGGCCGTCCCGCCCGCGACGCCGCCCGCGAGATCGCCTCGCTGCTCACGCCATGAGGGCCGTACTCAGTGGCGGCGCGTACATGATCACGGCCATGCCCGCGAGGCAGACCATGAATCCGAGCCGCTGGGGCCTCGTCAGTCGATGGCGGGGCTGCGGCGTTCCAGGAGTACGACATCTCGCCACACGCCGTGGTGGCGGCCGATGCGCTCGCGGGTGCCGATGACCCGGAAGCCGGCCCGCTGATGGAGGGCGAGGCTCGCGCGGTTCTCGGGGAAGATGCCGGACTGGATGGTCCAGATTCCCGCGGCCTCCGTCGAGCCGATCAGTGCCGTGAGGAGTTGCATGGCGACCCCTTGCCCACGGGCGGCGGGGTGGACGTAGACGGAGTGCTCGACCACGCCCGCATACGCACACCGGTCCGAGACCGCGCTCGCCGCGACCCAGCCCAGTACCTTGCCGTCGTCGTCGACGGCGGCGAAGCGGTGCTCGGGCAGCTTGCCCGCCTCGAACACCTGCCAGGTGGGGGCGCTGGTCTCGAAGGTGGCATTGCCCTCGTCGATCCCGGCCTGGTAGATCCCCAGGACCTGATCCGCGTGTGCTTCGGCCAGCGGCGCGATGGTGATGCTCATACGGCGGCCGCGCGGGTCAGGATCTGTCCCATGGCGGCGAGCACCGCGGGCTCGACCCGGTAGTAGACCCAGGTGCCGCGCCGCTCGGAGGACAGCAGCCCCGCCTCGCGCAGCTTCTTCAGGTGGTGGGAGACGGTGGGCTGGGAGACGCCGACGTCGGAGATGTCGCACACGCACGCCTCTCCGCCCTCGTGGGAGGCGACGGCGGAGAAGAGCCGCAGGCGCACCGGGTCGCCGAGGGCCTTGAACATGAGGGCGGTCCGCTCGGCCTCCTCGGCCGTCAACGGGCGCTCCGTCAGGGGTGGGCAGCACGGTGCGACGGTCTCGGACTCCAGCAGAGGCAGAACCTTCACGTTCGACATAGGTCTATGTTGACACATGTCGAAGCAGGGGGTCGAGGGTGCGGCGATGTCAGCGATACCGCAGGTCCAGCCCGACGAAGTGCAGGCCGGGGTGGTGCTGGGCTCGCCCGCCGCGGTGGAGCGGCCGACGCTAGCGACCGTCGTCGAGGACGGGTCGGCCGGGCGCTCACCACCATGACGCGTTGCCCGGCGAACGGTGCGGGATCCCGGGCCCGACCGGCCCGCTCCGATGACCGCGACGTCGACGTGCTCCACAACAACCCCTCTATTTGATAAATGTCTATGTTGACGCTCATCGAAGCAGGTGCCATGCTGGCACCACAAGTCATCGACGGATGTCGAAACAAAAGAGGAGCCCGCCGTGAACGCGTCTGCCACCACCGCCGACCTGCCCACCGTGGTCATCGGCGCCGGACCCGTCGGCCTGGCCGCCGCCGCCCACCTCACCGCCCGCGGCCTGACCCCGCTGGTCCTCGAAGCCGGCCCCCGCGCGGGCACCGCCACCCGGGACTGGGCCCACGTCCGCCTCTTCTCCACCTGGTCCGAAGTGGTCGACCCGGCGGCCGAAAAGCTCCTCGCCCCCACCGGCTGGACCGCGCCGGACGGCGCGACCTACCCCTCCGGCGGCGACTGGGCCGAGCTCTACCTCCAGCCCCTCGCCGATGTCCTCGGCGACAACGTCCGCTACGGCGCCACCGTCACCGGCGTTTCCCGCGCCGGCCGCGACCGCGTCGTCGACGCCGACCGCGAGACCCAGCCCTTCACCGTCCGCGTCGTCAATGCCGACGGCAGCGAAGAGCGGATCCTGGCCCGCGCCGTCATCGATGCCTCCGGCACCTGGTCCACCCCCGGCCCGATCGGCGGCGACGGCCTCCCGGCCCTCGGTGAGCAGGCTGCCTCCGACCGGATCTCCTACCGCATCCCCGACCTCGAGGACCCGGCCGTCCGCGCCCGGTACGCCGGAAAGCGCACCGCCGTCATCGGCTCCGGCGCCTCCGCCTTCACCGCCCTCGCCTACCTCGCCGACCTCGCCAAGGCCGAAGACGGCATCGGCACGCACGCCACCTGGATCCTGCGCCGCGGCATCTCCGGCTCCACCTTCGGCGGCGGCAGCGCCGACCAGCTCCCCGCCCGCGGCGCCCTCGGCCTCGCCGCCAAGGCCGCGGTCGACGAGGGGTACGCCGACGCCGTCACCGGCTTCCGCACCGACGCCGTCGAACGCGACACGGACGGCCGTCTCGTCCTGGTCGCCGAGGACGGCCGACGCCTGGACCCGCTCGACGAGGTCATCGTCCTCACCGGCCTGCGCCCCGACCTCTCGTTCGTCAACGAGCTGCGACTGGGTCTGGACGAGCGCCTCCAGGCCCCCGTCGAGCTCGCTCCGCTGATCGACCCCAACCAGCACTCCTGCGGCACCGTCTACCCCCACGGAGTGAACGAGCTCTCCCACCCGGAGAAGGACGTCTACCTCGTCGGAATGAAGTCCTACGGCCGCGCCCCGACCTTTCTCGCCATGACCGGCTACGAGCAGGTCCGCTCGATCGCCGCCCACCTCGCCGGCGACCAGGAAGCCGCCGAGCGCGTCGAGCTCATCCTGCCCGAGACCGGAGTGTGCGGCGGCGCCGGACTCTTCGACCAGCCCCAGGCCGCCGAGGAAAGCGGCGGCGGCTGCTGCGCGGCCCCCGCCACCCTGACCATCGGTGGCGCGCCCGCTTCCGGCGGCTGCTGACCGAAGTGACCGAACCTCACGGCAGCGGGGCTGCGACCGGCGCAGGGGACCGGTCGCGGCCCCGCGCCGTCCTGCCCGCCCTCTGCCTCACCCAGATCACCGGCTGGGGCATCCTCTACTACGCCTTCCCCGTCCTGAACCCGTCCATCACCGCCGACACCGGCTGGGGCACCGGCACGACCACCGCCGCATTCTCCGCCGCCCTCGTCGTCTCCGCCCTCGCCGGAATCCACGTCGGCCGCATCCTGGACCGCCGTGGACCCCGCATCGCCATGACGATCGGATCCGTCCTCGGCACCCTGAGCCTGCTGCTCGTGGCCGCCGCCCCCAACCCGGCGGTCTTCCTCGCCGGATGGCTGCTCGCCGGCACAGCGATGGCCGCCACCTTCTACCAGCCCGCCTTCGCAGCCCTCACCCGCTGGTGGGCACCCGACCACATCCGCGCCCTGACCATCGTCACCCTCGCGGGCGGTCTCGCCTCCACCGTCTTCGCACCCCTGACCGCGGCCCTCGCCGCCCACCTGTCCTGGCGCGCCACCTATGTCGTGCTCGCGGGCATCCTCGCCGTCCTGACCGTTCCGACTCACGCCCTGGCCCTGAAGGCACCCTGGCCTCCAGCCCCTCCGAGCCCGCCGCACGTCACAGGGGGCAGTGGAGCAGTCGCGCGCAGCAGGGCGTTCTGGATGCTGGCCGCTGCGTTCACCCAGTCCTCGTTCGCGATGTACGCGGTCGTCATCGGCCTCGTACCCCTCCTGCTCGAACGCGGGTACACCACCACCCAGGCCGCATGGGCCCTCGGTCTCGGCGGCGCGGGCCAAACCCTCGGCCGCACCCTCTACGCGGCCCTCTCCCGACGCTTCGGCGTGACCACCCGCACCGTCACCCTCATCGGACTCGGCGGACTGACCACCGCCGCCCTCGCCACCGCGGCCGGCCCCTACCCCCTTCTCGCCACCGTGTCCGTCATCGCCGGGGTGGTCCGAGGCAACCTCACCCTCTTGCAGGCCACCTCCGTCACCGACCGCTGGGGAACCACCCACTACGGCCGGCTCTCCGCACTCCTCGGCGCACCCGCACACGCCGCGGCAGCCCTCGCCCCCTTCGCCGGCGCCCTCCTGGCCGGACCCCTCGGCGGCCACTCCTCCGTGTTCGCACTGCTCGCCGTCCTCTCGGCCGCAGCCGCCGTCACCGCCCTCGGAGCACGCACGCTCCCTCAGTCGGGCCATGCGAGGAACCCTCCGACGATGGTGCCGTAGGCGAGATGTGCTGCGAGCGTGTCGGTGGGTGTGCCGCCTCCCCGATCGCGCAGGCGGTGCTGATCAGGGCGAGGTGGGTGAGGCCCTGGGGAAGGTTGCCGAGGAAGATGCCGGTGGCCCGCAGGTCATGGCGACGTCGGCGCTTTTTCGGCGTACCCGGTCCGGCTCGAGGCGGCGGCCGAGACGGGTCTCGTATCCGCCCGGCCCTCGGCGCGGCTGCCATGGCGGGGCCACGGGTGCCCCCTCCAGCCGGACCCGCCGCGTATTCGGCCAACTCGTTTGAACTGCGGGCATACGACCTGGGCCGTGGGGAGTTGCTCTCTGGTGATGCGCCTTCTCGCGGTGTAACGTCGCTGGCAGATGTCGTGGTTCGCAGTACCTGCCCACGCGACGGCGTGGGCTTTTTGCTGTGCAGTGCCTGAGGACCAGGGCGATCACCTCCGGGTCCGTGCGGTACGGGCCCGACCTCGACTGGGAAGGCACCGACATGGCCAGCGGAACCGTGAAGTGGTTCAACTCCGAAAAGGGCTTCGGTTTCATTCAGCAGGACGGCGGCGGACCGGACGTCTTCGCGCATTACTCCAACATCAACGCCAATGGCTACCGTGAGCTCACCGAAGGCCAGGCCGTCACCTTCGACGTGACCCAAGGTCAGAAGGGGCCGCAGGCGGAGAACATCACCCCCGCCTGACCCTCGACGCAAGGTGGACTCCCGGCCCTCGGAGCTTTTGCGCTCCGAAGGCCGGGAACCCTCCCGGATCGGTCCGTCGGTCCGGCTCGCGGCCCGACCGTGATGGGTCCATCGGCGCAGGCATGGCACACGTGTCGGCATCAGCGAAGGGCGCGTCGGTTGCTGTCCCCTCCGTCACGCGCATCCGCCAGCCAGGCGTCGAGGACTAGGTTGAGCCTGTCCATCTGCTGGCCGCTCCAGGGTCGTGTGTGGTCCTGACTTCCCTCGACCTCGCGGTAGTACAACCTTCCGTCCGGAACGAGGTACATGGCCTGGCTCTCGCGTCGTGAACCCTTGGCCAGGGAGTCGATGTACCAGTACTCGGTTTCGACCATGCCGATGGTGTCGCTCAGCACCCAGACGGCTTTGGACTGGGTACTGGACAGGGACCACCAGCGCTCGTCGGGAACTGTGCGCGTCTGCAGGTCGGGATAATCCTTCTCAGCCATGAGGCTGATCAGGTCTTGGATCTTTCGCCTTGTCGCGTCGATCGCCAAGCCACGCGTGATCTCCGCCTGAGACGGGCGAGGCGCGACGCGTGGAGCGGAGCGAGCGCGCCTGCGTGCGTCACGGTCGGCACGACGGCGTGCCTTCTCGGCCGCCTTCTCGGCGGCCGCGGTCCGTTTGTCGAGGTACCCCATGACGCCCCCTGGCACGATGCTGCGTAGTTTCCCTGTCTGCAGGCGAGTGTGGCAACGCCGCGCCTTCACAGGGAGAGGAACGCGGCAACCGGTGAGCGCCCACAGGGTCGGCCTGCCCGGCACCCTGACCGACCGCGGCAACGCCAAGCCGCTCGTACGCATCTACCCCGCCCTGACAGGGCGGGTGGTCAGCCGATGCGGGCGCCCGCGCCGGCGACGCGGACGCGGGGGTCGCCCGGGCGCAGGGTCACCGTGAGTTCGCCGGGGCGGCCCAGGTCTTCGCCCTGGTGCAGGGTGAGCACGGCGTCCTCGGGGACGAGGCCGAGCTCGCGGGCGTACGCGCCGAACGCGGCTGCCGCCGCTCCGGTCGCCGGGTCCTCGACTACACCGCCGACGGGGAAGGGGTCACGTACATGGAAGACGGTGGCCGATTCCCGCCACACCAGTTGCACGGTCGTGAGGTCCAGACGGTGCATCAGGGCCTCCAGGCGGGCGAAGTCGTACGCGAGGTCCGCGAGGCGGGCACGGGTCGCCGCCGCCAGGACCAGATGGCGGGCGCCCGCGAACGCGATGCGGGGCGGGAAGGCCGGGTCGAGGTCGGTGGCCGGCCAGTCGAGCGCGGCCAGCGCCTCCGCGAGGTCGGCGCCGGAGATCTCCTCGACGGACGGCTCGACGCTGGTGAGCGTGGCCCTGACCGTGCCGCCCTCGTCGGTCACCTCCACCGGCACCGTGCCGGCGCGCGTCGCGAACACCAGCTCCCCCGGGCCGATCCGTTCGGCCAGCGCGACGGCGGTCGCGACCGTGGCGTGCCCACAGAACGCCACCTCGGCCTTGGGGCTGAAGTACCGGATGGTGTACGCCCGCCCCTCCTGCCCGCCCAGGCCCTCGGGGGGCGCGGTCAGGAACGCGGACTCCGAATACCCGAGATCGGCGGCGATGGCCAGCATCTCGCCGTCGTCCAGGGCGCCGGCGTCCAGGACGACACCTGCCGGGTTGCCGCCGTCGGGGGAGCTGGAGAAGGCCGTGTAGCGCAGGACCGCGGGCCGCGGCGTATCGATCGTCATGCCCGTGGCAACGCGCGGCGCGACGGCGGCTATTCCGGGGTGTGGACCGTCCGGCCGGGGGTACGGCCGAGCACGCCCGCGACCCGGTGCCGCTTCGTGTACGACCAGGTCACCACCACCATCAGCACCGGGACGGCCAACAGCGGGGCGAAGGTCGCGCCCCAGACCGCCTGGGCCGTACCGCCCGACAGGTACGACCGGCTCTCCACGGTGAACGCGACCACCAGTTGCCACAGCGCCCCCAGGACCAGGACGGCCGAGGCGGTCCGGGCGAGCGCGGCGAGGGTCCGGGGCCGCAGCGGCCGCCACCGGTCGCTGACCAGCAGCAGCGGGAACAGGGCGGCCGACTCGGCGAGGACCGACAGACCGACGACGTACAGGACCCCCCACCCGGGGATGCCGTAGACGTCGCGCAGCACCTGCTCGCTGTAACCCACGGGGACACCGGCCGCCATGGCGACGCGCCACAGACCGGAGGGGACCGCGCACCACGCGATCGCGTGCGCGGCGCGCCGCGCCCACAACGGCGCGGGTGCCACGGTGGCGGGGAGGGAGGTCGTCTTCGTCGTCATGAGGCCATGCTGGCCGCGGCTCCGGCCGACGTGCGTCGTCCGCCGCGACGGACCGTCTCCGTCCCGTGGCGGAGCGGGCATCGTCCCGCAGGAGGGCGCGAACACGGGTGCGGAGCGCCGCCCACGCGCGGGAGCCGGGGCCCGGCCGGCCCCGGCTCCTCGAAGAACGCACGTCGGTGGTGACGGCCCGTCTCAGGCCCCGTCGTCCCCCAGGACGCGCAGTCGTGTCCGCGCCTCCTCCTGGCCCTCCGTGCCGGCCCGGATGCCGGCGGCCCGGTCCATCTCCGACCACCCGCTGCCCCGTTCCGCGTTCACCCGCTCACGGACGTCCCGGACGCCGTAACAGTCGAAGAGCCTGCTCTCGTCCGCCACCGACAGCACCTCCCGCCCCGGCACGTCCACCCGCGCGGCGGCCGCCACGACGGCCGCCGGGAACGGGACCTCGACGTGGTCACCCGCGAGGACGGCGTCTCGCAAGGGGACGAAGACCTCGCCGGGGCCCGACGAAGCGCCGCGTACGAGCGCCCATTCGGCCCGGCCCGTGGTGTCGTCCAGCAGGACGCGGACCACATCCCCGATCTTGTCGCCGTCCGCCGAGTGGACCGGCCGCCGCGTGAGACTCGTGAGCTGCTCCTGGGGAATCACCGTTGCTCCATAACCGCCCTGTCGCGACCTGTCCCCGCCCTTCTTGCCCACCCCCGCACCCACAAACACCACGAGGCGCGCCCCCTCACCCGTCCGCACGGGCGCGCGTACGCCCGTTCGCGCCGATCGGGACGCGGGCATCCTCACAGGGGGTGCGGGTAACAAGAGCCGAATGACGAGACCACCCAGCGCAGCCGCGGCCGGCCCCCGGCCCCGATGGCTCCTGCTCCTGCCCGTACAGGCAGGACTGATGACGCTCCTGGGGTTCCTGCTGACCGGCCCGTCGGCGACCGAGGGGCCGCTGAACGGGGAAGGGGGCGTCAACCGCGCGCTGGCCGCGCACCGCACCGCCGCCCTGACGACGGTCTCCGAGTGGCTGTCCGCGGTGGCCGGCACCGAAGGCGTGGTCGCGCTCACGGTCGTCTCCATGACCGCCCTGGTCGTGCTTCCGCGTACCGCACGGTGGCCCGAGGCGCTGTTCGTGGGCGGGGCGGTGGTGGTCCAGTCCGGGATCTTCCTCCTGATCACCCTGTGGGTGGAACGCCCCCGCCCCGATGTGCCCCACCTGGAACCCTCGCCGCCCACCTCCAGTTTCCCCTCGGGACATGTCGGCGCCGCCACGGCACTGTTCGGGGCGCTGGCCGTACTGGCTCTCACCCGCCTCCGTGGCCCCTGGCGTCACGCGCCTGCCCTCGTCCTCGCCGCCGTACCGGTCGCGGTGGCGGCATCGCGGCTGTACGCCGGCATGCACTACCCCACGGATGTCCTCGCGGGCCTGCTCAACGGGGCCGGCGCCCTCCTCGTCATGGCGCGCACCGTCCTTCCGGACCGCCCGCCCTCCCGCCACGTCGACGGGGCCGTGCCCCGCGGCAGCGGTGCCCTCGCCCACCGGCCCCGTACGGCCCGGGCCATGGCCGACGATGGCCGGTGCGAGGCAGGAGGATCCGGTGGGTCCCGTGCGCCCGTGGGGGAGCGCCGGGCGGACATCGGGAAGGAGGACGATCGCCGCGCTCCGTCCGGAGGCGGTTGATCGCGGATCGTCCTGACGCGCGGCGGGCGTACCGGGCGGGCCGGCAGGCCCTGCCGGCCCGCCCGTGCCGCGGGCTGCCGCCCGGCCCCCGGGGGCGTTGTCAGTGGGCCGTCCTAGAGTGATCACATCGGTGCCGCTCCGCTGCGGGCGCCGGTGCGCGGCGGTGGGCGTTGCCGCCGGGCGGCTCGACGAACGGGGGACGCGGCGATGGAATGGCTGGCGGTCGACGGCACGGAGGGCGACTCCGGGCGGGCGGCGTACGAGGTGGCACTGGACGCGTACGCGGAGCCCCGCCCCGCGCTGGTCTGCCGGAACGCCGCGGGGCGGGTGCTGAAGAACGTCCCGGCGCAGGTACGCCGGAGCGCGGAGGCGGAACTGCTGCTGGCGCTGGCCGACTGGCTCGCCGACCACGCGGCGCGGGCGGAGACCGAGGTGGAGCGGTGGATGACGCGTGCGCTGCCGCTCCCCGCGCGGTTGCTGCACGCCGTGTGGCCCGACCCGTACTGGCAGCGCGTGCTGCGCCACCTGGTGGTCGCGCCGTACCTGCCGGACGGCTCGGCGGACGTCGCCCGGGCCGGGCTGCTCGTCGAGGCCGGGCCCGGGGCCGGGGACGGGTTGCGCGTGGTCTCCCCCGACGGGGAGCTGCGCCTCGACGAGCCCCTGGTGACGGTTCCTCATCCGGTGCTGCTGGACCCGCGGGGGCGGGGACTGCTGGACCGCTGGCGCTCCCTGCTCGACGCGTACGGGGGCGAGCAGGGCGTCGAGCAACTTCACCGCACGGTGTGGTGGCGGCCCCGTGCCGCGCCCACCACACCGCACGCGTGGCGGGGCGTCGACGCCTTCGACGGGGCCGAGTTCGACAGCGGGGCGCGCTTCGAGCGCGCCCTGGCCCGGTTCGGCGGGCGCATCCGGGGAGAGACCGCGTACGTCGACGTGTACGCGGGCCGGACCCGCCATGCGATGCACATCGACCTGCGCTGGCAGGGGCCCATGAGCGGCACGAGCATGAACGACGTGTACTGGGGGGAGCGCGGCGCCAGCCGGCAGGGCGCCGGCGCCTACGACCACATCCCCCTCGTCGCCTGGTCGGAGGGCATGCGGACGGTCGCCCACCTGTACGACGCCCGGGACGGCGGCTACCGCCAGGAGGAGCGGCCCGACGCCTCCACCGCGTACCGGTCGTTCCTGGCCCGGTGCGCGGAGAACGCCGGTCCGGCCGGCGGAGCCGCTGACGTCACCACGAGCACGGCCACGGGCGGCTGGGAGGACCAGGAGCTGCTCGACGCGGGAGGCGTGGCCCCCGGCGCCCCGCCGGACGCCGCCGTCGGGGAGGACGCGCTCGCCGTGTGCCGCTACGCGTGGGCGGCGCTGGACGAGGGGGCGTTCGTCGTACGCCTGGTGCCCCGGCGCGCGGCCGACGCCGAGGACGCGGTCGCCCGGGCGCTGGGCCTCGTACCGGTACCGGAAGGGAACGCAGGGGAGGGGGACGCGGCGCGCGAGACCGTCGGCCGGGTCCGTTCGGTACCGACGGGCTTCCTCGCCCGGGTGTGCCGGGCCGAACCGGCCGACGCCCGGAAGGCGATCGGACTGCTGAAGCAGCTCCGCGCGTGCGCCGCCACGGCCGCCGCCAAGCCCGGCCGCGCGGCCAAGGCACTGGAGGCCGCCCTCGCGCCGCTGGAGAAGCAGTCGCCGCGGCTGGTGACCGCCGCGCTGGAGGAGGGCGCCCGGATCATCGCCGACGCGGGCAGCCCCGCCATGGCCCAGCCGCTCTTCGCACGCGCCCGCGAGGTGGAGAACACCAGCGGGGCGGCCGTCGACGAGGACGCCCTGATCGAGTCGCTGGTGGAGTGCGCGGCCGTGGGCGCCGTCTCCCGGCGCGCCCTGGCCGACCACCGCGACGCCCTCGTCGCGCGGTTGCCCGCCGAGCGGGCGGCCCACCACCACCGCGCGCTCGTACGGGCCTGGCACCGGGCAGGGCTGCCGTCCCGGCCGGAGTTCGCGCGCGACCCCCTGGACCTCGGCGGGGGCACGGCCCCCGTGGACGAGGAGCACCGGGTGCTGCTGTGCGGCCTGCTGGCCCACGGCGGCATGGACGACGCCACGACGGACGTCTGGGACGGCTGGGCCCCGGTGCTGTCGGCGCTGCTCTCCGCGGGCCGGGTCGCTCCGGACGCCCTCCTCACCCTGACCGCCGCGCCCACCGGCGGCGGTCGGACGGCGCTCGCCGCGGCAGCGGCCGGCTGGGTGCGCCTGCTGCGCCGAACCGGTGCGGCCGCACTGCTCACTGGAGCGGGCGACGCGGACACGCCGGGCGGTACGCGGCCGGGCGCGGGCGCCACCGTGGACGTGACCGGCGTACACGCCTGGCTGAGCCGCTTCGCCACGCGCTACCGGGGCCTGAAGCCGCCGGTCGAAGGGCTCGCCGAACTGCTCGCGGACATCGCCGCGCGCCTGCGCGCCGAGGACGCCGCACCCTACCGGGCGCTGCCCGCGCTGCGGATGCCGGACACCCAGGCCTCGGCGCGCGACCGGTGCGTCGACCTCGGCCTGCTCGACGCGCTGCTGGCGGCCGGGATCCCGGTGGCGGACGACGCCACGGAGCCTCTCGGCTTCCTCGGCTGGCTCGGCAGGGCGAAGGGTGACGACCTGCCGCACGTCACGCGGGACGGCCGCTTCGCGCCCCGGCTCCTGGCCGCCCTCTCCGACCCGGCGGCCACCCTGTCCGTCGGCGCCCGCCCGCCGCACCCTCTGACGCGGGACCCGGGACGTGCCAGGACGCTCACCGCGCGACCGGCACTGCGGGCCTTCACCGCCGGTTTCCTCCGCGAGCACGGCCGCCTCTCCGCCGAGGGCGGTGTGCTGCCCCTGCACGCCGCCCTGTGCGACATGGAGCCGTTCGCCGCCCCGGCGGTCCGCCGGTACGTCGCCGACGAGGTGGAACGGTTGCTCGCCGTCGACCCGGCCGTCGCGCTGGCCCGCACCCTGCGTGCCGGACTCCCCGACGAGTTCGGCTTCCCCGACGGTGACGGTGACGGCGCGCAGTGGCGGAAGGGCGACTGGACGGAAGTACGGGACGGCGGGGACGCCCTGCTCCTGGTGGGACCCGGCCGGGCGGTCGCGGTGGACCACGCCGGGGTGCGGGCCCGCTGGGAGGACGAGGCGTACGACTACCGCAAGCCATGGCACACCGGCCTGCGCTGGGAGGACGGCACCTTCGTGACCGCCCCGTTCGACGGCGTCCGGCGGGTCCACGCCCAGGTGTCGCCGGCCCACGAGGAGACGGTGCTGTTCCCCGGCGACGACCGGCCCCGCACCGTGCACCGCACGGCCACGGCCGGCAAGGGACCGGAGTACGGCGAGCTGCGCGGCCCCGACGGCGATGTCCTCGCGGCATGGGCGCTGACGGGCGACGGCGTGTCCGGTCCCCGCAAGGGCCGGTGGACCGCCGGCTCGGCGTTCGTGCCGCCGCCCGGTTGGTGGCGGCTGCTGCGCCCGCGCGACGAGGCGGGCTCGGCCCGGCTGCGTACCGCCGACACCGCGACGGCGGAGGGCCTGCTCGGCGCGGTGGGGGAGCGGACGCGCGCCTCGATGGCGGAACTGATCGGTGCGCGTTCCTGGGCCAGGGGTGTGCATGACACCACCGAACGCGTCTGGTCCGAGCTCGGTGGAGTGGTGCGCCGCGTGCTGCCCGAGGTGACCGACGAGCGCCTGCTGGACGGCCTCGCCGGAGTGCTCTGGTCGGCCGTCGAATGCCAGGAACTGCGCAACCGCGTCCGCAACGCCTGACGGGGGAGAGCAGCGGATCCGACGGAGGACCACCGGCGAGGATTTCCGGTGTCCGATGACGGACACCGGAGAATTTCGCTCGCGCATGCTGGGAAACGCATATCTACACGGACAGTCAGAGGTTTCAACAAGCCGCACTCAACAGCCTGTTGGCGACGCCCCCGCTCCTGGTCCGGTAGCGGGGGCCGATGCGCCGAAGGGGAGTGATTGGCTCTCTTCTCCCCTCATCGTTCGGCGCGGAGCTGCGCAAACGCCTGTGAATCGAGCCTGGGAAAGCCCAGTTGGCAAACTTTCGCAACTCCACCCCTTGCGGTGGCTGCTGCGTGTCTGTCAGATTCACCACTGCCGAAAATGGCATGCACTCGTCAGGCTTACCCCGGCTTGGACGAGTGCCCGCGCCGCATACCTATGCGGTCTCATGGTCCTCACCGAGGACGTTCACCCCCACACGATGGAGACGAACGTGCGAATAGCCAGACTGGCCCCCGCCCTCGCGACCGCCGCCCTGTCGGTCTTAGGGATCGCGCCCACCGCGTCGGCACAGGCCACGCCCGTCCCCGGCACCGACGTCCAGCCGATCATCGGCGGAGGGTACGCCACCAACGCCCCCTGGGCGGCCCGGCTCTTCTCCAACGGGCGGCAGACCTGTAGCGCGTCGATCATCGCCCCCACCTGGATCCTCACCGCGAAGCACTGCGTCAGCGGCGGCGGACTGTCGTTCCGCATCGGCAGCCTCGACCAGACCACCGGCGGCACCGTGGCCAACGGGATCAGCGTCCAGAGCCACCCCTCCTCGGACCTGTCGCTGGTCAGGCTCGACCGTTCCGTCGGCGGCACCTACGCACGCCTCGGCCAGCCCGGCTCCGTATCGGTGAACCAGACCGTGCAGGTGTACGGCTGGGGCGCGACCTCCCAGTGCGGCTCGGAGGCCAACTGCCAGTCCAGGTACCTGAAGGTCGCCGACGTCATCGTCACCGGCGGCTGCCGGGACGCCTACAACGGCTCGGCCATCTGTGCCCGCCGCGGCAACGGCATCACGGCCGGCGGCGACTCGGGCGGCCCCATGGTGGCCAACGGCGCACAGGTGGGCGTCGCCTCCACGAGCGACCGCCAGACCACCACCGCCTACACCAACGTGACGGCGTACCGCTCCTGGATCCAGAGCATCGCCGGGGTGTGACACCCCACCGCCGGCCCCACCCCGGGCCCTGACCACGGCCCCCACCGCGCCCGCGGTGGGGGCCTCGCCCCTCCTCGCCCCCGCCGCGCACGGCTCACCGACCCCGCAGCCCCGGGCCCCGTACCGCCGGCGCCGGGCCGCCCGTAGAGTGACGCGATGAGCGACGAGCCCGTGCTGCTGCGCCCCGTGGCCGAAGACGATCTGCCGCTGCTGCAACGCTTCCTGACGGACCCCGAGGCCACCGGGCCGTACCAGTGGCTGGGCTGGTCCGACCCGGGGCACTGGCGCCGGCGCTGGGCGGAGGACGGACTGCTCGGCGAGAACGGCGGCCACCTGATGGTGGTGAGCGGCACCGACCGGTGCGGCTTCGTGGCCTGGCGCAGGGCCGTCACCACGCGGAACTCCTCCTGCTGGAACATGGGAGCCCAACTGCTGCCGGAATCCCGGGGCCGCGGCATCGGCACCCGGGCCCAGCGCCTGCTGACGCGGTACCTCTTCGCCCACACGCCGGTCGTCAGGATAGAGGCGGACACCGAGACGGGGAACCTCGCCGAACAGCGCGCGCTGGAGAAGTCCGGCTTCACCCGCGAGGGCGTGCTCCGGAGCGTGTTGTTCCGGGACGGCGAGTGGCGGGACGTGGTGCGCTACAGCGTCCTCCGCGACGACATCACCAGCACCCGGGAAGGGCCCGGCGCGGTCGGCGAGGCCCCGGCCTGACCACGACCATCCGCCCCCCTGCCGGCGACCCCGCCCGCGGCCCGACCGCCGAAAAGCCGTTGGTCCGCCGGGCGGGTGGGCCTAGGCTGCGCGTATGACCGGCCCACTCCGCCTCGAGAAGATCACCGCCGCCAATTTCGAGACGGCGATCGCCCTGAAAGTACGCCCGGACCAGGAGCACCTCGTGGCCCCGGTGGTCAGGTCCCTCGCCGAGGCGTACGTGCATCCGGACGTCGCCTGGCCCCGGCTCATCCTCGACGGGGACCGGCCCGTCGGATTCCTCATGGCCTTCTTCGACATCGACTTCGCCGACGACAGTACGGGTACCGGTACCGGCACCGACTTGCGCTCGGGCCTGTGGCGGCTGAACATCGCGGCCGGAGAACAAGGCCGCGGCTACGGCCGCTTCGCGGTCCGGGCGGTGGCCGCCGAGATACGCCGCCGCGGCGGCACCCGCCTCACCGTCACGTGGCATCCCGGCGACGACGGTCCCGAGGCGTTCTACCTCGGGCTCGGCTTCCGGCCGACGGGCGAGACGAGCGGGAACCAACGCGTCGGCGAACTCGCTCTCGACGAGATCCGTTCCGACCGGCCCCCGACCACCGCCGCCACGGCCACCGTCGCCGCCACCGCCGCCACGGCCACGGCCACGGCCACGGCCGGCGACGGTGCCGCGTGACTCACGAGCACGGAACCGAGCGCATGACCGCGTGAGGGAACGGCCCGCGCCATGGCCGGTGCGACGAGGCCTCACCCCCGCGTGGAGCGGGCGGGCCGGAGCGTCTTCCGGATCGTCGACATCAGCGACTCGTGCGTGTCCCCGTCGGCGGCGACGACCAGTCCCCGGCCCCCCTCGCCGACCGGAGCACCATCGATCCCGGTGACCACGCAGCCGGCGGCCCGGCACAGCGCGATACCCGCGGCGAAGTGCACGCTCCCGGACAGGTCACCGCCGTCGGTGACGTACGCCGCCCGTTTGCCGGCGGCCACCCAGGCCAGCGCCAGCGTGGTGGACACGACCCGGGGCCGGAACCGTTCGACGAACTCGGGGTGCGCCAGCAGGTGCACGGCCCGGAACTCCGGCGCCCCGGGGAACGGCGGGTCCAGATTGACGTCCACGAGCCGGGTGGCCGGCGTCGGCACCAGCCGGGCGTCGGCGTCGGCGCCCTCGCACCGGACCCACGCGGCACTGCCGTCGGTGTGGAAGACCTCACCGCTGAACGGGTCGGCCACCGCCGCGGCGCCGCCGCGCAGGGCCACGTTGACGGCCACCAGCATGTTCCCGACGGCGTAGTTCAGCGTGCCGCACAGAGGGTCCACCAGCCACTGGCGGGTCGCCGCCGCGGCGCCCCGCCGCCCGCCCTCCTCTCCCAGGACGGTGTCGTCCGGGCGGGCGGCGCGGAGGACACCGACGATCGCCTCCTCGGCGGCGACGTCGGCCGCCGTCGCGAAGTCCCCGGCGCCCTTGTCGATACGGGCGAGCCGCCGGCCGTACAGGCCGCGGACGACGTCCGCGCCGGCCCGTGCCGCGGCCATCGCGGCGGCGGCGTCGGTGTCGCCGGCGCCGGTGACGGTGGTGGTGGTGACGGTGCCGTCGGCGTCGTCGGGAGCCGTCCCCTTCGTAGTGATCATGCCGTGCAGCGTATCGGCGGTCGTCGGCGCGCGGGGCGGCGTCAGCCCACGGGCCGGAGTTCGATGAACACGGCGGTGTCGTCCATGGTGACCGCCACGAACCGCCCGGCGGCGGTCAGCGAACGGGCGGGCCGCGGCAGGACGACGGTCGTACGGTGACCGCCCGACAGGTCCCGGACGACCACCGAGCCGGGTTCCTCCGCGGTCACCGCGTACGGACGGCCGTCGATCACGGTCGTCGCGACGGCCGTGACGGCGCCGTCACCGCGGAACACCTCGCGGTGCGCGCCGGTCGCCGCGTTCCACCCGTACACGACCTGCGTGCCGTGCCCGTGCAGGACGTGCGGCTGCCCGTGCAGGACCACACCCGCCATGGCCGGCACCGGCCCCGCGCAGACGCGCCGGACGGTACCGGCGAAATCCCACACGTCGAGGGACCCGGCGGAAGCCAGCACGGCCACGGGACGGCCGGACGCGACGGTGCACACCAGCGAGGAGGCGCGCCACGGCAGGGGCGGCACCAGGGGGCGCCCGGCACTGTGGGCGAGGTCGATCACGGTGACCGCCCCTTCGGTGGCGATCACCGCGCAGGGGCGGCCGTCGACCACCGTGCAGGCCACCGCACGCACCGCGGCCCGGGGCGACTCGTACGCCTTGTACATCGACCGCAGCGCGCCCGTGGCCAGGTCGCAGACGCGGACCGTACCGTCGTCCCCGCCGGTCACCGTGTGCGGGCGGCCGTCGATCGCCACGCAGTCCAGGGCGCGCACCGGCCCCACGTGCCCCGTCAGCACATGGTCGCGCGTCCCGCCCGGCAACTGCCGCACCAGCACCGCCCCGTCGTCACCACCGACGAACAGGGTCGGCACCGGAGTGAGCGACGACGAGAAGACGTCCACCACCGACACGCCCACCACACCCGCCGACAGCGGACGCCACGGCAACGGCCGCGCGAAGGAACCGGTCAGGCGGCGGAAGTGGCGCCGGCTCGCGGCCTCGACGGCGAGGACCCCCCGGCGCTCCACGGGCCCCAGCGGGCCGAGGACGGGCGCCACCGCCCGGTAGACCTCGGCCACCTGCCGGCCGTGCTGCGTCGCGACCGGGTCCAGGGCGCGCAACAGGCGGCCCGGGTCCGCCTGCACCACGAACTCGCTGTCCTCCAGCAGGGTGTCGATGCTCCCGGCCGCCGCGGCATGAGTGGCCAGGTGCGTCCGTACGAAGGCGGGCGCCGCCCGCCAGTCCCGTCGGCCGTCCGCGCGCGAGCGGGGCACGAGGTCCAGCAGCGCCTCGGTGATCAGACCGTGCACGGAGGCCGGGTCGTCCCCGGCACGCAGGTAGTGGTCCACGGCACGGCACAGGCGGTACGTACCCGGCACGAACAGGTCGGCGGCCGCCCGCAGCACCCAGCCGCTGTCCCGGCGGCGCCCCGCACCGTCCGCGAGGGCGTCCGCCAGAACCGCCCACAGGTCCGGCGGAGGCGGGGAGCCCCCGTCCCCGGCGTACGCGAGCGGCAGCAGCCATCGCTCCACCTCCGGCCGGTCGTCGCCGAAGCGCCGCAGCCGGGCGTCCACCGCGGCCTCCGCCTCCGGGAGCCAGGCAGCCTCGGCCGAGCCGGCGGAGAGCCGGCCCTCCCTGACCGCGCCCGCCAGCGCGCGGGCGACGGCCACCGAGCCGCCCGCCCAGCCGGCGACGTGCGCGCCGAGCGCGCCGGCGGACGGGACGCCGTCCAGCAGGGCCCGCACGAAGTCCGCGGGCGCCGCCCGGTACGCCTCCTCGTCCAGGTCGAGGACCTCCACGTGCGGGCCGAGCAGCGGCAGCGCTTCCGGGCGCGTCGCCACGACGAGCCGGACATGGGGGAGCGCGGCCAGCGGCTGGACCAGGTCGTGCACCGACCGCGGGTCCCCGATGGCGTCGAGGTCGTCGATGAGCAGGGCGACCGGCTCGGCCCGGGTGGCCAGGCCGTGCAGCGACCGCGGGAAGACACTCGCCGCCGTCAGGGGGTACGCGGAGGGGACCAGCCGCGCCAGCCGGCGGAGGATCCGGCTCTTCCCCGAGCCGGCGGACCCTGTCACCACCCGCATCCGTCCGTCGTGCGGGCCGCCCCGCAGCCAGGACACCAGCGTGGCGAGCGCGGGGACGTGCAGCGGGTTGGGGAACAGCCGGGGCGCGCCGGGACCGGCGGGCGTGTGGAGCCTGCTCGTTCCCGGCCCCTCGCCGCCCTCCTCGACCAAGTCCCGGTAGGTGTCCACGACCTGGTTCAGCGTCCGTGCCGTGTCCAGGAACGCCTGCCCCTCGTCGGCCGTCGCCACCGCGAGCATCCGCGCCACGGCCTCCACGAGGGCGCTCCCCCTGGCGCCGTCCGGGCGCGAAGCCGCCTCCAGGACCGACAGCCGGCGCGAGAGGCTCCGGGAGGCGAGGTCCTCCGGGGACGTGATCCCGCCCAGCGGGCTCGGGCTCACGTCCAGCAGGAGCAGCACGTGTCCCACCTCCGTGGCCGCCAGCAGTTCGTGGAGCGCCAGGGGCCCCACCGCCGGACCGTCCCCGTGGGCCAGCAGCCGGTAGCCGTCCGGCGTCACGTCCGTGTGGCCCGCGTACACGACCACCGCGTCCGCCCGGCCGAGCCGGGCCCCGCCCGCCCAGTCGCCGACGGCCCGCAGCACCTCCTCGGCCCGGGTGGCCCCGGCCAGTTCGGGCAGGACGTGCTGGTAGCCGGCGTCCGTGAACACCGCGGCCATCCGGCCGACGTTGCGCACGCTGTGCACATGGTGCCCGTCGACCGCTCCGTGCGGATGCTCCGCGCCCAGCGTGATCAGGAACAACCGCCCCTCGGGCGTCCCGGGCAGCCCGGCCGCCCGAGGCCGTCCCTGCCGGCGCCGCACCAGGTCGCGCACCTCCGCCCAGTGGCGGGCGCCCGACGGCAGGGCGAGCGGGCCCGCCGGGGCGGGGACCGCGGCGGTGAAACGGGGGCCCGTCCCGGGGGCCCGCCCGTCGGCGTACGCCGAGACCGCCGCCACCACCTCGTCGGCCTCGTCGCGCCGGAGGGTACCCAACAGCCGCTCCCGGACGCCCGGGACGAACTCGTACGCGGCGTCCAGGCCGTCCCCGCCGCCGGGCACCCGGCGCAGCAGACCGCTGAACACGATCTCGGCGAGGTCGGACACCGGACTGTCCGGCAGCATCGTCGACTGCACCATCCGCATCACCGGCAGGTTCAGCGGCGCCGCCGCCAGACAGGCCGCCAGCCGGAAGACCCGCGGCTGCGCCGACGCCCGGAATTCCTCGAAACCCACCGCGCGCGGCGTCCCCGGGTCCGTCGGCTCCACCGCCCCGTCGGCGGGCAGCAGCACCGCCGCGCCGTCGAAGCAGCCGCCCCCCGCCACGGCCGCGGCCCACGGCCCCAGCCACTCGGGCGTCGCGGCGAGCACCGGCACGGCGACGTCCCCGGGCTCCGGCGCCCGGGCCCCCAGGCCGTACGGGACGTACCTCAGCCGGGCGCCGGGCACGCCCCTGCCCGTGCCGTGGAAGCGGACCGGCACCGGGGGCAGCGCCGTACGCGCCCAGAGGTGGTCGGGCAGCGGCTGGACGACCGCCGTCGGGCCCGCCGAGGCCCACTCCCGCAGCGCCGCGCGGAGCGCCCCGGACCGCCACTGGGGCGCCACACCGTCCGTCAGCACCAGCGTGACGGTCCGTCCGGTCGGGTCCACGGCCGTGCCCGGGGCGCGCGGCGAGGAGGCGGCGGACGACAGGGTCGGTGCCAGACCGGGCCGCCCGTCGGCGCCCGGCCGGAGGCAGTACGTCCGTACGTCACGGAACGCGCCCGTCCGCCGCAGCAGGCCGTTCAGCGCGCGGCCCAGCGGAATCCAGAACGCGGCGCCGTCCCCGTACGTGTCCACGACCAGTGTCACGTCGAACCAGCGGTCCGCGGCCGGGGCCATGACCGGCAGCCAGTGCCGCCGCTCGGCCGCCCGCTCCGCCGTGGCGTCCTCGTCGAGGACGGTGCGGACCCGCGAGGGGGAACGCCGCTTCAACGGGCGCAGGGCGCGGGCCAGTTCCCGGGCGCCCGGAAGCGTGGCCGGGCCGGCGAGCCGTACCGGTACGGCGGACACCGTGGCGTCCGGCGCCTCCTCCCGCGCCCGCGCCCGCGGCAGGTACAGCCGCGTCCCCGGGCCCGCCGCTCCGGGGCCCTCCGTCCCGGGGGCGGTGCCCCCGGCGGGCGGTTCCGGGCGCGGCCGCGCGGGGTCCCGGTCCGGGTCCGCCACCGGTTCCGGGGATCCGCCCGGGGGCCCGGCGGGACCGGTCCCGTCACCGCCGCTCCCCGGCTCCGCCGGAGCGGGCAGGGCGCGCGCCAGCCAGACCAGTTCGGCGACCTCGCGGGGGAGCGGCGGATCGCCGGCCTCGCCGAGGGCGCCGAGCAGGGCGGAGAGGCGCTCGATCACCGCGCGTCACGCCGCGGCCGGCGGCACGGGCGGGGCCGGCGCGGTCCCCTCACCGGGCCCGGTCTGCCGGTCACCGCCCGGGGCCCGCCCACCGGTCGCCTCGGCCGGCACCGTCACGTTGAGGTGCTGGAACACCAGCCCGGCCAGCCGGTCGAGGTCCGGGGCGTCCTCGCCGCGCGTACGGCTCATCAGGTAGACCGCGTTGAGGAGCTGGTCGGTGGCCAGCTCCCCGGTCGCCGCATGCGCCAGGAACCGCTCCACGACCTCGTCCGCGTCCTCCACCGCCGTGGCCAGATGGGCGCGCACGATGGCGCGCAGCCGCTGCTCGTCGTCCACGGCCGGCAGATGCAGCCGTACGCACCGCCGCAGGAACGCGGGCGGGAACTCCCGCTCCCCGTTGCTGGTGAGGATGACGAACGGGAACGTCAGGCAGCGCACCGTGCCACCGCGCACGGTCACCGGCTCGCCGTCGTCGGCCGGCCGCACCCGTACGGTCGGCTGCTTGTCGGCCACCCGCGACAGTTCGGGGATCTCGAACATGCCCTCCTCGAACACGTCGAGGAGGTCGTTGGGCAGGTCGATGTCGCTCTTGTCGATCTCGTCGATCAGCAGGACGCGCGGCAGGGCGTACGGCGCCAGCGCCGTGCCCAGCGGTCCCAGCCGGACGAACCTGCCGAGATCCGTCGGCGGCGCCGGGTCGCCCGACTCGCGGGCCACGCCCGCCTCCTCCAGCCGGCCGAGCGAGTCGTACCGGTACAGCCCGTCCCGCAGCCCGGTCTTGCTGTTCACGGGCCACCGCAGCACCGGGCCCAGCCGCAGCTCGCGCGCCACCGCGTGCGCGAGCGTCGACTTGCCGGTGCCCGGATCGCCCGTCACCAGCAGCGGCCGGCGCAGGTACAGGGCGGTGTTGACCGCGTCGATCGTGCGCCCGTCCGCCCGGTAGGCGTCCGCGTGCGGCAGCCGGCGCCCGCCGTCCGCCTCCGCGTCACGGTCGAACGGCGTGGGTGCGACGTCCCGGCCGAAGTCCCGCCACGGCGGCGGAGCGGGCAACCGCTCGATGCCGTCGTGCGGCCGGCTCACGCCTTGGTAGATCCGCCACTCGCTCATCATGCAGGTCCTGTCGGTCCTTCCTCGGCCTCGGCCGTCGCCAAGGGGGGTGGTCGGGGGATCCGTCGCCGCGGGTCGTCCCACAACAGCACGATCCGTCCGCCGATGTGGTCCTCCTCCGCACTCGCCGACGCGACCGCCTCGTTGCGCAGCGAGCACACCTTCTCCGGCAGCTCGTCCCGTGCCGTCCCGGCCAGCGCCGTCCGCACCTGGGCGAGGAACCGGTCGCCGGGGCACTCGTGCCGTCCCGGCACCCCGCACCGGCCGCCGTCCCGGCGCGTACAGGCCGCCGCCCCGCGACGCCACGTCATCATCGGGACGCCGGAGGCGACGGCGACCCGGTAGGCGTCGGACACCGGCGCCGATCGCGGCGAGCCGGCCAGCGCGAGCGCGGCCAGCGACGGGTCGGTGTCGAAGGACGCGCCCAGGGCCGCCTGGTCCTGGCCGTCCCGGCCGCACACGCACACCAGCGCCTCGCCGATGGGCTTGCCCGCCAGGTGTTCCCACCGGCGCTCCCAGGCGGCGTGCAGCGCCGGCGCCTCGTGCCGCTCCAGCGGACGGACCACCACGTGCTGCTTGCGGCCCAGCGCGAACCACGGGTACCGCGGCCACAGCAACCAGTCCGGGAAGCCCTCGTCCAGCGCCTCCTCGGGCAGAATCAGCTCGATCAGGCCCGGGTTCGTGACACCGCCCATGGCGTCGATCTGCTCGGGCAGCAGCTCCGCCAGGCGCTCCAGCGCCGCCCGCAGCGGCAGCGCCTCCGACTCCGCCGTCATCGGCACGACGTCCCCGGGGGAGCGGTAGCGCCACACCCCCACGTGGTACAGCCGCCGGTCCCGCAGCGCGTGCCGCACCCGCCCGATGAGCGAGTGGCGCTCCCCGCCGCCGGGGCCGCCGGCCAGCCGCCGCTGCGCCTCGTCGCCGAGGCCGAGCCGGCCGGCGACGATCAGCACCCGGTCCCGCAGCCGCTGCACGGCGTCCAGGGCCCCGCAGCCCCGCCCCGCCAGATCCGCGGCGAAGGCCAGCTCGTAGGGCAGCCCCCCGTCGACCGGGGGCATCTGGGCGGCCAGGTCCGTGAAGACGTCCCGGTGGTCCAGCAGCGGGTAGTCCTCCGGCGGAGCCGCCCCGTCCGCCGCGGCCGCCAGGAACGCGGCGCGGTGTCCGCCCGCCGCCGGGAGGGCGGGCAAGGAGGCCATCAGGGCCAGCAGGTGACGGTGCTCGTCACCGGTCAGGCCGCCGCCACCGGCCGGCCCACCGCCGTGCGCGGAACCGTACGCCGGGTGAGCCGGGTACCCCGGGTAGGAGGGAACCGGATACGCGGGGTACGGCGGCGGCGGATACGGGGCGTGCGCCGGGTGCGCGGTGCGGGGGTCGTACGCGCGGACGCCGTCCGCGGCCATCGGCCAGCGGCCGTCCACGCCGTGGAACCGGTCGTGTCCCCGCACCACCGCGCGGTACACCTCCGGGTCCAGCAGCCGCAGCGCGCCCACCGGTGTGGCGAGCCCGCCCATGTCGGTGCCCCTGAGCCGGGTGGCCTTGACGACCCCGCACACCCCGCCCGACGCGTGACTGAGCACCGCCCCGCCGGACAGGCCCTCGTTCACCTCGGCCCCGGCCAGCTCGATCATCCGGCCGCCGTGCAGGAACGTGCTCCCGCCCCGGCGCAGTTCGGCCGTGCGCGCCGCGGGCACACCGGGTTCGTAGGTGTCCGAGAAGCCCGCCGCGCTCAGTGCCGTACCCGCCGGGGGAAGCAGCCCGTCCAGCCAGACGCACGGGTGGCCCGCCGGCACACCGGGCACCTCCACCACCGCCAGGTCCGGGTACGGCCACAGGCCCCGCCCGGGCCGGGGCGGCGGCGCGGACGCGGCGCGCACGATGCCCTCGTACCGGGCGCCCCGCCACTCCACGGGCACCCGCGTGCCGGGCAGCGCGCCCGCGACGTGCGCGCAGGAGACCACGTACCCGGGCGCGACGAAGAAGCCCGCGCCCCTGGTGGTGCCGTCGACACGGACGCGGCAGCCCTCCAGGAGCTCCAGGAGCAGCGACAGGGGAGTGGGCCGGTGCATGCGGGCTCGGTCCGGTCCCTCAGCCCTGCCGCTCCGGCGACGGCGAGGGCGGCGCCGGCGGCTGGGGCGGGACGGCGGGGGGTGCCGCCGGAACCGCCGGAACCGGCGGGGCGGGCGGGGCGGGTACGGCGGGGACCGCGGCCGCCCCGCCCCACTTCAGCGTCACCTTGAACGCCGCCTTGCCGCTTCCGCCGACGAGCGCCGCCACGACGCCGTCCCCGCCCGCCGCGAGCTCCAGCCCGAACTCGATGCTCACCTCGTCCGGCCGGGCCGGCGCCAGGGCGGCGCGGGCGTTGTCCGCGACCGCCCGCAGCGACTGGTGGAACCCCTCCAGGCGCTCCACCAGCCGTTCGCCGATGCCCGAGTCGCTCGGCCCGGTCTCCTCGACGGCCGCCCAGACGATCTGACCGTCCGGCATCTCCAACCGCACCAGCCGTGACATGAGCCCCCCTCGGTCCGCCACCCGCTACGCGCTCCATGCTAGGAGCCGATCCCGCCCGCCGTGGAGTGATCAGGAGGACTGGGGGGAATCGAGCGCGTCGGCGGGGCGTCAGGGAGGCGTGGGGGCGGGGGAGTCCACCGACGGGCGTCAGGGGAGCGTGGGGGCGGGGAGTTCACCGACGGGCGTCAGGGAAGCGTAGGGGGCGGGGGAGTCCACCGGCGGCTGCGCGGGACGCCGTCGTCGACGCCGTAGTCCTTCTTCAGGGAGTCGGGGATGGCGTAGTGCATGACCCGCCCGCGGGTGAGGGAGGACAGTTCGAGGACCGTGGTCAGGTGGCCCAGGCGGTCCAGCGCCCAGGCGCCGAGCGGTGACCGGTCCTCGATGGTCTCCAGGACGCCCAGGAGGTGGGGCACGGCCCTGACGGCGGTGTCCCACCGTGTGCGCGGCACCTGGAGCCAGTCGGCGCAGGTGTCACCGATGAGGTGGCGGACGAGAGCGGAGACGATCGGGTCGAAGAAGGTGCCGGGCACCACTTCCTCGTACAGGTCGATCAGTTGCCGCGTCAGCAGCGCGCCCTCGTCGGACGGCCCCATGTGCCGGACCATGTACAGGTCGAGGAACCTCCGGGCCTCGTCGAGGTCCTTGGGTACGGCGGCCTGGTCGACGCCGAGCATGGCACCGACGACGCGCCACGCGTAGTAGTACGCGTCCGCGCCTTCGGCCGACATGTGGATGCCCAGGCGGTCCAGGCTGTCCAGGACGAGCAGGGAGAAGAACATCTGCCCGCCGATCATGTCCTCCTGGCAGATCGGCGTTCCGAGGGCCGCGGTGTCCCAGAGGCCGTCGCGCTTCAGGTGGTGGCGGATGGAGGCGTGCAGGAGGCGGACCTTCTGGGCCGCCGGAACGAAGCGGCCGCCCGACTCGAACGCGTCGGGCTGCATCAGATACACGGTGAACTGGCCGGTCTCCGCCATGCGTTTGGAGGGGTACTTCAGTCCGTGGGTGGTCGCCAGGAGCTTCGCCACGTGGGGCACGACGTAACAGGCCGGCATGGACGCGAAGGACAGGGCGGTGGAGATGTGCACGTTGTTGTCGATGAAGAACAGCCGGGCCTTCTCCATCTCGGACCAGTCCACCCAGTCCGGCGGGACGCGGGTGGCCTCCAGGTACGCGCGCGCGACGTCGGGCAGCCCGTCCGGGAGGGGAGCGCCGGCCGTCGAGACGTAGCGCATCAGGGTGTTGAACGTGCCCACCTCCCCGCGGGCGAAGAGGGTGGCGACGGTCGCGTCGGCGAGTTCGTCACCGGCCGACCGCAGGGCGTCCATCGATGCCTCGGTGTACGTCATAGCAGGGGGTCCTCGTCTTCGAAGGGCCGTCCGGGCGGCGGCGGCCGGCGGTGAGCGGGGCGGGGGAACGGCGGGCGGCGGGCGGCGGGGGTCAGAAGGGCCGGACCGCCGCCGAGTGCGCCAGCGCGGTCAGCGCGGCCTCGGCGCGCGCCGGCAGGGCGAGCCGGTGCAGGGCGTCGAGCGCCTCCTGGACACGTTCGCCGATCATGGCCTCGATGCGGTCGGGCGCCCGCAGCCTGCGCATCACCTCGCGCACCGCGTCCAGCCCTTCCCGCCCCGGATCCCCCCGGCCCAGCCGGGCGGTGAGCAGTTCCCGGTCGTCCGGACCGGCGAGGCGCCACGCTTCCGCCAGCAGCGCGGTGGGCCTGTGCCCGCGTACGTCGTCGGTGTCGGCCTTGCCGGTGCGTCGCGGGTCCCCGAACAGGCCGAGCAGGTCGTCCCGGAGCTGGAACGCCTCGCCCAGCGGCAGCCCGTACGCGCGGTAGCCGTCGCGCAGCCGACCGCCCGCCCCGGCCAGGGCGCCGCCGATCAGCAGGGGCTGTTCGACGGTGTACTTGGCGGTCTTGTAACGGATCACCTTCAGCGACGTCCCGAGGTCCGGGCCGTCCCCGGTGCGGAGGATCTCCAGGCACTCACCCGCGATCAGCTCGCGCGCCATGACCGTCCACCACGGGCGCGCCCGGGCCAGGTAGGCGGCGGGCAGACCACTGGTGGTGAACAGATGTCCCGCCAGGGCCATCAGCAGGTCTCCCACCAGCATCGCCAACGACCTCCCGGCGGCGCCGGCGCCCCGGCGGCCGCGTAGCGCGTCGCGCAGCGCGACGTGGGCGGTGGGCCGCCCGCGCCGCAGCGGACTGTCGTCGATGAGGTCGTCGTGCACGACCGCGGCGGCGTGCACGAGTTCCATGGACGCGGCCGCCCGCACGAGGGCGTCGGCGTCCGGCTGGCCGGCCGCGAGCCACCCCCAGTAGCAGAAGGCGGCCCGCAGCCTCTTGCCGTCGGCCACCGCCGCCTCCAGTTGCCCGGCCACCACGTCCAGGGCCGGGTCGACGTCCGCGAAACGGCCGGCCTCCTCGGCGACGAACCGGTGCAGCACCTCGTCGACGCGGGCCTTGAACGCGTCCGGGTCCCACCGGTCAGACGTCACGGGCGGCCGCGTCCCTCCGCGCGACGGCGTACCGGGCGAGGACCTCCAGGTGCGGCGGTGGCACGGCGGCGTACCGGTCCAGGACCAGACGGCCCCGCGCCACCAGGTCGCGCTCGGCCTCCCCGGCCAGCTCCGCCGCGTCCGAGCGGCGCAGCAGCCCCCGTACCGTTCCCAGGCCCTCGGCCAGGGTGCTCACCGCCAGATCGGCGAGCCCCGCCGCCAGCAGTACGGCCCGGCGCTCCGGGCCACTCCGTCCCGCGTGCTGCGTCACGATTCCTCCCCGTGTCCCACTTCCCGCGCCCCCGCCGCACCGGCCGGGTGCCCGCCGGCACCGCCCGGCCCCCCGAGCATGGCGTCACTCCTGGCGTCGCAGCGGGAGAACCCACGATCGAGTGATCACTTCGCGCGGCCGTACGGTCCGAGCGGCACGGCGCCGCCGTCAGCGGAGGAGGGCCAGGACGACCGCCGACCCGACGGTCACCGTGGACGTCAGCCAGGCGATCACGACCGCCCGCCCCCCGGAGGCCGGGTCGCTGCCGAGCAGCCCCTCCGCCCCGGGGCGGCCGGCGAACGGGCGCGCCCCCGCGTCGCCGCGCGGGCCGCCGGAAGAGGCCAGATCCATGCAGTGCGAGCAGGGCGATCCGTCGGTCCCCGATCAGGAGGCGCCGTCCCCCACCGCGTCATGAGAGGTCCACATACCGACTCCAACAGCGCGACCGGGCCCCGGGCAATGCGGCGGCGCCCCCTCGACACCCAATCGCGACCTCGCCCATTCCCCGGGCATACCCACGTGCGCGCCGGCCGGGGGCGGGGGAGCGCTCCTCCCCCGGTCGCGCACCTCACCCGGGCCGGGTGAGGCGGCCCGCCACCCGCAGGCGGCAGTCTCGGAATGGCCTGGGCGTCCCGTACCGACACGGGAGAGCGCACGGGCGACCGCCCCTGAGCGACAAGCGACAGGAGACAGGACATGACGACCACCCACGTCAAGAGCAAGCACAGCCGGGCCGTGGCCGGCGGCCTGGTGACGTTCGCCGCCGTACTGCTGATCGTCGCGGGCCTCCTCGACATCTTCCGCGGCATCATGGGCATCGCCGAGGACGACGTCTTCGTGGCCACGCCCGACTACATCTTCCAGTTCGACACCACGAGCTGGGGCTGGATCCACCTGCTCTTCGGAGGGCTGGCCGTACTGGTGGCCTTCGGACTCTTCAAGCCCACTCTCTGGGCACGGATGATCGGTGTGGTGCTGGCGTCCCTGCTGCTCATCGCCAACTTCCTGTCCATCCCCTACTACCCGCTGTGGTCGATCGTCGCCATCGCCATGTACGCCTTCATCATCTGGGCCCTGTGCGTCGTCCGTACCGAGAAGCGCTGACACGAGAGGGATGACGACCGATGTGCCGGTGGCTGGCGTACTCCGGAAGTCCCCTCCTGCTCGACACCATCCTGTACGAGCCCGCGCACTCGCTGATCGACCAGAGCCTGCACTCCCGCCTGGGCGTCGAGACGACCAACGGGGACGGCTTCGGCATCGGCTGGTACGCACCCGACGCCGACGACCGCACCCCCGCCGTCGTCCGCGACGTGGGGCCGGCGTGGAACAACCGCAATCTGCGGGAGATCTCCAGCCACGTCCGCTCGCCGCTCTTCTTCGCCCACATCCGGGCCTCGACGGGGACGGCGGTCCAGCAGACCAACTGCCACCCCTTCCGGCACGGCCACTGGATGTGGATGCACAACGGTGCCATCACCGGCTTCCCCGCGATGCGCCGGGAGCTGTGCATGGCCGTGGAACCCGCGCTGTTCACCGGCATGGAGGGGTCCACCGACTCGGAAGTGATGTTCTACCTGGCGCTCACGTTCGGCCTGCGGGACGACCCGCCGCTCGCGGTGGCCCGCATGGCCGGGTTCGTCGAGCGCACCGGTCGGGAACTCGGGGTCGCCGCACCGCTCCAGATGACCATCGCCACGACCGACGGCACCAGCGTCTGGGCGTTCCGCTACGCCAGCGAGGGCGACGCCCGGTCGCTGTACTACAGCAGCAGCGTCGCGTCGCTCCAGGCCCTCCACCCCGACATGGCGTTCCTCCGGGGCCTGTCCCCCGAGACGCGCCTGGTCGTGTCCGAGCCGCTGGGCGACCTCCCCGGAGCCTGGCACGAGGTTCCCGAACGCAGTTACGGCGTCGTCCGGGCGGGCGCCGACGAGCTGCGCCCGTTCGCGCCGGTGTAGCCGGAGCGCCGCTCCCGGGCCCCTGACCGGCCCGGCACGCGGGGGTCACGGCCCCCCGTGCCGGGCCGTGGTCCCGGGCCGAAGTCCGCGCCCGCGCCCGTGCCCGCGCCCGTGCCCGCGCCCGCGCCCGTGCCCGCGCCGTGCCCGCGCCCGCGCCCGTGCCCGCGCCCGTGCCCGCGCCCGTGCCTGAGTCCACGCCTGCGCCCGTCCCCGAGTCCCCGCCCGCGCCCGTGCCGCGTCGTCAGGATCCGGCCCGTGCCGGGCGGCCCAGCGCCACCCGTGCGACGCGCGGCCAGTCGGCGGCCACCCGTTCCAGCGGGCGCCGCGGACGGCCGCGGGGAACGCGTACCCGCAGGGCCCCCGGGGCCGTCCGGCACACCACCGGGGTCGGCAGCAGCACATGCTCCCCGTCGATACCGGCCGGGATGGTGCCCGTGTCCGCCTCGACGACCACGCTCTCGGCGGTCAGCCGCAGCAGGCCCGCCGAACGGCTGCCGCGGACCATGCGCGCGGCCTGGGCCGTGTTGCCGACCCGCACGCCCAGGACGCCGAGCAGCCCGGAGTCCAGCCGCGCCCGGCGCCCGGGGTGGGCGGAATCCACCGCTCGCAGATACGGGTTGTTGCTGATGAGCAGCGCCTGGAGATCCTCCGCGCGGACGTCCCCGGCCCGCATCCGCAGGCGGGGCGCGTCGGGACCGGTGAGGAGCCAGGGGAGGCTGCGCAAGGTCGTGTGCACCTTCTCGCCGCGGTAGGCGGGGTCGCCGACGACGGCCGCGTACGTACCGAAGGAGGCGTTGTTGACGAACACCCGGCCGGCGGCGAACCCGAGGTCGACCCGGAGTTCGACGCCGTCGGTGAGGGCGTCGAGGGCCGCCGCCGGGTCGTCGCGGTTGAGACCGAGGTCGAGGGCGAAGTGGTTGCGGGTGCCGGCGGGGACCACCAGGAAGGGCAGGTCGTGCCGCGCCGCGACCTCGGCCACCAGCGCCTGGGTGCCGTCGCCGCCCGCCACGGCCAGCAGATCCGCCCCCTCGGCCACGGCCCGGCCGGCCAGTTCGGCGACGTCCTCGTGCTCCGGGCCGAGCAGCACGACACGGGCGCCGGCCTCCCGCGCCCGCGCCGCCAGGTGGAAGCGCTCCACCTTCCCGCCCCCGGAGCGCGGGTTCATGACGATCCAGGGGTGCCGCGGGGCCTCGGCGTCCACCGGATCCCGCGCGGAGGGGGTGTGCCCCGGCGCGGTGACGTGCTGGGCCGCCCGCACGGCCAGTACCCACAGGACGAGCGAGCCGAGGGCCGGCCCGAGCATGCCGGCCGCGGCGAAGACGGCCAGGACGGCGACCGGCGCGGCCACGCTCAGGAAGACCCCCGCCCACCGGACGGGGCCGGTGTGGGCGAGGGCCCACCAGACGCCCACGGCGGCGAGGGCCAGCCCGGCGAGACCGGCCACCAGCCACAGCACACTGCGCAGCCCGGCCGCCACGAGCGCCACGGCCGCGCTCGCCAGCAGCGCGAGCAGTGCCGCGCGGGCCCACCCCGCACGGCCGTCACCGGCGGCCGCCGTGAGGCGGCCACCGGGTCCGTTCGCCCCAGCGGTGTGCCGGCCGATCACATGTCGTCCGGTCGCACCACGCACAGGGCCCAGATGATGAAGGCCGAGGCGGCGATCATCACGATGGACCAGACCGGGTAGTACGGCAGGGAGAGGAAGTTGGCGATGATGACCAGTCCGCCGATGGCGACGCCCGCGACGCGGGCCCACATCGACGCCGCGAAGAGTCCGAGGCTGACGATGATGGCGACGGCGCCGAGCGTGAGGTGGATCCAGCCCCAGCTCGTGAGGTCGAACTCGAAGACGTAGTTGCTCGTCGTGACGAAGACGTCGTCCTCGGCGATCGCCATGATCCCGCGGCACACCCCCAGGACACCCGAAATCATGAGCATGACCGCCGCGAAGAGCGTCAGGCCACCGGCCCACGGGTGCCGCTCCGCCCTCGTCTGCGAAAACATCGTGTGCGTCATCCTGCTGGCTCCATTCGTCTCACGCGCTTCGTATCGGTAGCGGCTCGGTAGGACTCGGTACGGGTCAGGGCGCGGGCGCGGACGGGCCACCACCCGCTCGCGAGGAGCCCGCGCCGCTCAGGACCAGCTCCTTGGCCCTGCGGAACTCCTCGTCCGTGATGTCACCGCGCGAGCGGATGTCGGACAGCCTGGCGAGCTGGTCGACGCTGGTGGCTTGGGCGGGGCCCGCCTTGGCGGCGGTCTCGCGGACGTAGCTGTCGAACGCCTCCTGCTGCGCACGCGCCTGGGCGATCTCCCGGCGGCCCATGTTCTTGCCCCGGGCGATCAGATAGACGAAGACGCCCAGGAACGGCAGGACGAGCACCGTGACCAGCCAGCCGGTCTTGGCCCAGCCGCTCATGTCGTCGTCCCGGAAGATGTCGGTGACGATCCGGAAGAGCAGCACGAACCATGCGATCCACAGGAAGAACACGAGCATGGTCCAGAAGATGCTCAGCAGCGGAAAGTCGTACGCGAGGTACACAGGCCCACTCATCGCCCACCTCCGTCGTCCCGGGCAAGCGCCCGGCAGCCGATCTGTGCCGTTACCAGGCTGGCCGCGGGGGAGGCCGATGGCTTCACCCGGTGCGGGTGAATCGGCCGCCGCGGCGGCCCGCCCTTCCGCTCACTCGCCGGCCTTGGCCCGGCGTGCGGCGAACGCCGTCCGGTACCAGCCGGACGCCGCCACCGCCTCGCCGAGGGCCAGACCCGAGACGGCCACCAGGAACACGGCGATCAGCCAGGACAGGAAGGTGAAGACGGGCCCGAGAAGACCGAAGTCGTCGAGACTGCGCTCCATGGCCGCCGGCACCAGCAGCCGGGCGGCCCAGCTCAGCACCACCGTGCCCGCCCCGGCCAGCACCGCCCCCGGTGCGAGTGCCCACCAGCCGACCCTGCCGCCCAGGAACAGGTGCTGGGTCCACCACCACAGCAGTGCCGCGGACAGCACCGAGAGCACCGCTCCGGTCACGCCGCCCCGGCCGAAACCGTCGCGCAGAGGCGCCTGGACCAGCAACGCGCCCAGCCAGACGACCAGCCACAGCAGCCAGCGCCAGACCACGTCCCGCAGCGGCGCCCTGGGCAGGTGCCAGCACCGCTCGCACACCGCTTGCAGCGCACGGCTGAACGCCGTCGCCGACACCAGCGTCACCACCAGGCCGACCGCACCCACGGAGTTCCGCGTCGGCCCGTCCGCGGCGAGGGCGCGGCGCATCTCCTGGAGGGTGTCGCCGCGGACACCGAGCACCGCGCGCAACGAATCGCCCATCAGGTCCCGCACCCCCTCCGGCGCGAAGGCCGCCACCGTCATCAGCAGCGGCAGCACCGTGCAGAAGGCCTGCGCGGCGAGCCGCACCGCGCCTTCCACGATGTTGAGGACCGGCAGCCGGGTGAGGAGCCGGGCGGCGGGACCCGACCGCAGCCCCGCCCACAGCCGCTTCGCCCGGCCCCGGGCGGAGGACGAAGCTCCGGCGGGCCTCCTGGCCACGGGCGGGCCTCCTCTGTCACGGGCTCACAGGGCCGTGCGCCTCCGCATCCGCGGCGGGTGACGCCGGAGCGGGGCCCGCGGCGGCGAGGACGGCGAGGACGGCGAGGACGACCAGGACGAGGGCCACCACCAGAGCCACCGAGCCGACCGTGGGACCGTTCCAGAGCAGGAGTGCCAAGGCGCCCGCCCCGATCGTGACCCCGGTGGTCCAGGACTGGTGCGTCGCCAGCCACCGTCCCGTCCCGCCCGTGCGCAATCCGGCACGGTTCAGGCCCCGCCCCGTGCCCCCGGCGCCCCGCCGGGCCGCCGTCCGTACGGCCCGGGCCACCCGCCCGGGTCCGTACAGGAAGGCGGCCAGCGCCGTGATCACGGAGATGACGAGGAGGGTGCGGGTGCTCTCGCGCAGGAAGCGGACGAAGGTGTCGAAGATGGCGGCGGCGGCATCGGCCGGCAACTCGGCAGGCGGCACCGCGTCGAGGTACACCCGCCGCAGGACGGCCAGCGCGACCAGCAGCAGCGCCATCATCACGCCGACGCCGACCGCCGTGACCAGCAGCATCAGCCGGTGACCCGGGGCGACCCAGACGGCGAGAACGGCGAGGACGAAGGTCAGGACGGGCAGCCAGACACCGAGCACGTCCAGCAGCCGCATCGTGTCCTGCGCCTGGCTCAGGTGCTCGGTCTCGAACAGGGTGACCGTGCGGTCGGTGTCCGGTATGGCGGCGGCCTTCTCGAAGCCCGCGTCGACGAGACGCTGCTGCACCCGGTCGACGACCTCCCCGACGTCCAGCACCACCGTGTCGCCCGTGGCCCGCACGACCCCCGTCCGCTCACCGGTGAGCACGTTCATCACCGCGGCGTGCGCCTGGCGGTTCGCGGACTCCCACACCCGCTGGAACGTGTCACTGGTGACCACACCGTTGACGGTGCGGTGCACGACGTCCTCGACCGCGCCCCGCAGCGGGCCCGTGAGGGCCTCGGCCCCGTCCACCACGCGCGGCGGCGCCCCCGCGTCCGCCAGGGCCTTCGCCAGTGCGTCGGTCACCGCCTTCACGTCCACGTTGCCGGTCACGCGGTTCGTCAGCCGGTCGGTCACGACCTTCTGCACCGCCGGGTCCGACGACAGGGGCGCCACGGTCTGCACGTACCGGTCCGTGTCCGAGACCGTGTCCTGCACCCAGGCGGCGACGACGGCCAGCGGGGCGAGCAGGAGGGTCAGCACCAGGAGGACGCAGGCGCCGATTCGCCGGACCCGGCGGTGCCGGACACCCGCCGCCCGGCGCAGCCGCTCGTAGTCGGAGCGCTCGGCGGCGGTCAGGCCATGACCGGGCCCCCCGGTCCCACCGGAGGCGGAGGCCGAGGCGGAGGACGAGCCGGAATCCATGATCTTCTCCTCGGTCGTACGGGCCGGGGGTCAGCCCGGGCCGGCGGCGCCGGACCCCGGGCCGGTGGTGCGCGGCCCGTCGGACGCCGCTCGCGCGGCGAAGGCGACGGCCGCCTCGACGAGGCCGAGCAGCACGAGCCACAGACCGAGCAGACGCGTCAGCGCCAGCGCCGACTCCATCGGCAGGGCGAGCACCACGATGCCGGCGACCAGGCCAAGCAGTCCGGCGCCCAGGACGGCCCCGCGGTGCGGCAGGTTCCGGGCGGCGACGGCCGTGTAGAGGGTGAGGATGCCGGACGCGAGCCAGACGATCCCGGTGATCAGCGACAGGGCGGCGATGGTCTGCAGCGGATGCCGCAGGCACAGCACCCCGCCCAGGACGTACAGGACCGACAGGAGCAGCCCGGTGAGCCGTTCGCCGGCCTCCTCGCGGGCGAAGACCCCGACGAACCGGAGGGCACCGGCCACGATCAGGTGCAGGCCGATGAGAACCGCCAGGACGTGCAGCGTCTCGTCCGGCCAGACCAGAATCAGCACCCCCGGCACGAGGGAGGCGAGCGCCGCCGCCAGGATCCACGTCCAGGAGCGTTCGAGCTTCACCGACAACTCCACCGGAGCGCCCGGCGGCCCACCGGCCGGGCGCGGGGACGACCGGTCCGGTCCGCTGCCCGGCGCCGGTTCACGCGGCACGGTCATGGCTCCTCCTCGCGGCGTCGGGCCGGTGGTACGGGCCGCCCAGGGGATGCGGAGGCCCCACCGGGCCAGTGTCGTGCCCGCCGCCGGGCACGCGGGTCACCCGAGGCGGGTGATCCGGCCGCGCCGCCGGGGCGGTGAGGTGGAGACCGGGAGGGGTGCGCCGACGCCCCGCGGACGACGGAGGGACGCCACATGAACGAGCCGGCGGCATCCCCGGCCCAGCCGGGCGGCGAGTCACCCCGCCGCCGGCGGCGGGCCGCGCTGGTGGCGGGGGCCCGCGCCGTGGGCGTCACGGTGGGGCTGGTGACCGCGTACTACCTGCTGCCCCTGGAAGGGCGCAGGACGGGGGCCACCACCGCCTGGCTCACCCTCGGGCTGCTGGCGGTCGTCGTGGTGCTGGTGTGGGAGGCGCGGGCCATCGTGCGCTCGCCGCATCCCCGGCTGAGGGCCGTCGAGGCGCTGGGCGGCACGGTGGCGCTGTACCTGGTGCTCTTCGCGGGTACTTACTACCTGATGGAGCGCTCGTCCCCGGGCTCCTTCAGCGAGCCGCTGACCAGGACGGACTCCCTGTACTTCACGCTGACCACCTTCTCCACTGTGGGCTTCGGCGACATCACGGCGCGCTCGCAGACGGGCCGCGTGCTGACCATGGTGCAGATGGCCGGCGGGCTGCTGCTGGTGGGCGTCGTGGCGCGGATCCTGGCGGGCGCGGTGCAGGCGGGGCTGCGACGGCAGGGCCGTGAACCGCCGCAGTAGGAGGCTCCACGGCACGCGGACATCCGTCCAGGAGGTGTGAAGCCATGGCCGTACCGAGCACCACAACCCCGACCGCTCTCCCGACGACGTCCTCAGTGGCCGAGAGGGCCGCCCAGGGCCGGGGCGCCCGCCGGCGCGCCTCCCGCTCGTGCCACGGCTGGTTCGAGGCGGGCGCCGGCCGGTTCGACCCGGTGGCGGTGGTCGAGCGGCAGTCGGCCACGCGCCTGCCCGAGCTGGTGCCCCTCCGCTACGGCCGGATGCTGGAGTCCCCGTTCCGCTTCTACCGGGGTGCGGCGGCGATCATGGCGGCCGACCTCGGCCCCCTGCCCAGCACCGGTCTGACCGTGCAGCTCTGCGGCGACGCCCACCTCCTCAACTTCCGGTTGCTGGCCTCGCCCGAGCGCCACCTGGTCTTCGACATCAACGACTTCGACGAGACCCTGCCCGGGCCGTTCGAGTGGGACGTCAAACGGCTGGCGGCCAGCTTCGCCATCGCCGGCCGGGCCAACGGTTTCTCGGTCGGGGAGCAGAACGCCGTGGTGGCGGCGTGCGTACAGGCGTACCGCAGGCGGATCCGCGAGTTCGCCGACATGCGCACCCTGGACGTCTGGTACGCGCAGGACGACGCCGACCGCATCCGCCGGCTCGCCGCCTCGATGGGCAAGGAGGCCACACGCCGCACCGATACCGCCGCGGCGCGGGCCCGCAAGCGCACCGACCTCCAGGCCTTCGCGCAACTCACCCGGGTCACGGCCGAGGGCCGGCGGATCGCTCCCGATCCCCCGCTGGTCGTCCCGCTGCGCGACCTGGCCGGCGAGCCCTCCGACGACGAGCGGCGGCAGCTCGCCACCCTCCTGGACAGCTACGGGCGGACCCTGTCGTCCGAGCGCCGCCACCTGCTGCACCGCTACCGGCTGGTCGACGTGGCCCGCAAGGTGGTGGGCGTCGGCAGCGTCGGGACCCGCTGCTGGATCCTGCTCCTGCTCGGCCGGGACGACGACGACCCCCTGCTCCTCCAGGCCAAGGAGGCCCAGCGGTCCGTCCTCGCCGATCACACGGGCGGCGAGGACTTCGACAACCAGGGCCGCCGGGTCGTGGCGGGACAGCGGCTGATCCAGACGACCAGCGACATCTTCCTCGGCTGGACGCACGTCGTCGGCCTCGACGGACGCGGCCGGGACTTCTACGTGCGCCAGCTTCGGGACTGGAAGGGCATCGCCCGGCCGGAGACCATGAACCCCCAGCTGCTCGGCCGGTTCGCCCAGCTCTGTGGGGCCTGCCTCGCCCGGGCCCACGCCCGCTCCGGCGACCCCGTCGCCATCGGCGCCTACCTGGGCGGGAGCGACCGCTTCGACCGCGCCCTCACCGGGTTCGCCCAGGCGTACGCCGACCTCAACGAACGGGACCACGAGGCGCTGGGCGCCGCGGCCCGTGCGGGCAGGATCACCGTCGAGACCCTCTGACCCCCGGGCGGCACCGCACCGCCGCTCATTCCGGCAGCGGCCGCATCTCGATGACACGCAGTCCCAGCGACCGGCAGCGGGCCAGCAGTCCGTACAGGTGCGCCTCGTCGACGACGTGCCCGAACAGCACGGTCTGGCCGGACATCACCACGTGCTCCAGCTCCGGAAAAGCTGTCGTCAGCGGCTCCGACATGTGTCCTTCGACGCGGATCTCGTAGCGCATGAGCTGCTCTCCCGCGGGCGAACCGGAACAGACGGATTTCGCGTTCCCCCCGATCGTCCCGTCGGTTGGCGGCCCCGGCTTCACCCCGCAGAGGTGACTGTGCGTCCGGGGCGGCGGCCCGGTGGGTCGATGGGGCAGTGCGTCAGTGCGTCAGTGCGTCAGGACGATCTTCAGCGTGATGATCAGCAGGCCGAGCACGAGGTTCGCCGAGGCCGTGAGGGCCACCAGGCGCCGGTGGGCACCCGCGCGGCGAGCCGCGGCCACCGACCACCCCACCTGCCCGGCCACGGCCACCGCCAGCGCGAACCACAGGGAACCCTGCACGTCGAGCCCCAGCAAGGGGCTCGCGGCCACGGCGACGGCCGGGGGGACGGCGGCCTTGACGATCGGCCACTCGTCACGGCACGCCTCCCACACGATCCGGCGGTCCGGCCGGTGCTGGGCCAGACGCGCGCCGAAGAGCTGGGCGTGGACATGGGCGATCCAGAAGACGAGGCCGGTGAGCAGGAGCAGCAGCACCACTTCCAGGCGGGGGAACGAGCCCAGGGTCCCGGCCCCGACGACCACGGACGCGGCGAGCATCGACCCGTAGACCCCGCCGGTGTAGTCGGCGTGCGCCCGTCGTACGGCGCGCCGAGCCGCCCGGTCCGAGGTCCTCTCCGTACGGAACAACCCGGTCTCCTTCCGGCCTCAGCGCGCCGCACCGGACGCGTCGTCCCCGGCACCGCCCTCCGCGTCCCCTTCCGGGTCGCCCTCGGCACCACCACCCGTGTCGCCCCCGGTGTCGCCGGGCGACCGGGCGGCGCCCGTCCCGCGCGCGGGCAGGTGGCGCGTGACGAGGAAGCCGGCGAGGGTGATCCCCCCGGTCGCGAGAACGGCCGCCTTGAGGCCGTCGAGCTGCGCCGACGCGTACGAGTCCACCAGCGCCTCCGTCTCGGCCGGCGGCAGCCCGGCCCGCTCGGCCGCCGAGCGGACCTCGTCGGTGGGGACGAAGCTGATCCCCGCTTCGAGGGCGATACCGGTCTGCTGCCGGGCCTCCTCCGACAGCCTCGGATCGTCCTCCACGTGCGAGGTGAAGGCATGGGCCAGCGCGCCGATCAGCAGCGATCCGATGAGGGCCGTCCCCAGCGCGGACCCCAGGTTCTGCGCCGTGAACTGGAGCCCGCCCACCTCGCTGCGCCGCTGCGCGCCGACGCTCGACTGCACCACGTTGCCCAGTTGTGAGGCGAGCAGGCCCATCCCCACGCCCAGCAGCGCCATCGCCCCGGCGAACTGGGCGTCGTCGATGACCGGGTCGATCGTGGCCAGCAGCCACACGATGGCCGCCGCCAGGGTCAGCAGTGCCAGCCGTACCATCCGGCGGGGTCCCGCCGCCCGTCCGAGCCGGGCGCCGAGCAGGGACGCGGCCAGCATGGTGGCCGAGACCGGCAGCAGCCGCAGCCCCGTCTCGAACGCGTCGAAGCCCTGTACCACCTGCAAGTACAGCGGGATGGTGAAGAACAGCCCGAGGAGGATGAGGTTCTGGCTCAGCAGTGCCATGAGCCCGGACCGCAGCGGCGGTACGTGCAGCAGGGACAGGTGCACCAGCGGATCGGCGCCCCGGGCGTCACGACGCCGCTGCCACCACGCGAAGACGGCCAGCACGGCCGCTCCCGCCCCGATGACGAACAGGGTCGGGGCGAAGCCCAGGACGGTGAAGGGCGGGTTGCGCGGGCGCAGCCAGCCCCAGCTACTGCTCTGGAGCACCCCGAGGACGCCCAGCGCGAGACCGGCCGCCGAGAGCGCGGCTCCGGCCCAGTCCAGCCTCGGTGGCGGCTCACGGCGCGGGGCTTCCTTGATCAGCCGCTGGCAGCACAGCACCGCCACGACCACCACGACCTCACCGGCGAAGATCAGCCGCCAGGTGAGGTAGGTCGTCACCCAGCCGCCCAGCAGCGGACCGACCGCGATCCCCGCCCCGGCGAGTCCCCCGATGACCCCGTAGGCGACCGCCCGGTCCCGTCCGCCGTACGTCTCGGCGACGAGGGCCGCCATGGCGGGCAGCACCATCGCGGCGCCGAGGCCCTCGATGACCGACCAGCCCACGGTGAGGACGCCGAGGGTCGGGGCGATGGAGGTGAGCGCCGACCCCACGCCGTAGACGACGAGGCCGGTGAAGAACAGGCGCCGCCGCCCGAAGACGTCCCCGAACTTCCCCCCGATGATCATGAAGGCCGCCATGACCAGGGCGTACAGCGTGATGACGGCCTGGACGGCCGTCACCTCGGTGTCGAAGTCCTCGACGAGCTGACTGATGGAGACGTTCATGACGGCCGTGTCCAGCACCATCAGGAACTGGGCCGTACCGAGGACGATCAAAGCCCGCCAGCGTTTCACGGTGTCCACCTCTCGGGGGCGGCCGGGGCCCGTCGGGGGAGGGAGCCGGACGACGGCAGGCGTGCGGCCGGCCGCCCTCCCCATCCCAGCCGATCCACGCGCCCGGCACCTCACCCCCCACGGGCGAGCCCCGGCGAGGGCGAGACGCCCCGCCCCCGGCCACCGGCCGGACCGGCCACCGGCCGGACCGGTGACCGCCGCCCGGGACCGCCCCGCGCCCGGGCGGCCGCGGGGCGGCGGGCCGCACCGGCGACGGCCGGAGCGCCCCGTGCCCGTCCCCGCCCCGCGCACCCCGTGCCCGTCCCCGCCCGCACCTCACAGCAGCCGGTGCTCGCGGGCCCGGCGTACCGCGTCATTGCGCCGGTTGACGGCGAGCTTCCGGTAGACGCTCTTGAGGTGCGTCTTGACGGTGTTCACCGACACGTGCAGGTCGGCGGCGATGTCCTCCGTCGACATCATCTCGGCCAGCCGGCGCAGCACGTCCTGCTCACGTCCGCTCAGCTCCTCCAGGACCGGCGGCGGGGCATGGTCCCCCGCCCGGGACCGGCCGCCGTTCGGTGCGGGCCCGGGCCTGAGCCAGCCTTCGGTCAGCTCCCGCAACGGCACCGACGCCAGCAGCGGCCGGATCCATGGACCCGCCTCCAGGAACGGACGCCGCAGCCCCTCGCGGCGGGCCTCGCGCAGCGCCTGGGCCAGCACCCGGTGGGCCGTCGCCCGGTCGCCGTCCCGGTCCGCCGCCTGGGCCCGCACCAGCATGGCCGGGACGGCCAGCCCGGGGCCCGCGCGGCCGGCCGGCGGGAGGACGTCGAGCAGGTCGTCCACCGCCACGGACTCACCGAGGGCGAGCCGGGTCCGCGCGAGCTCCACCGCGCAGGCCGGCTGATCGCCCGGCGCCGCACGCAGCAGCCGGGCGGCCTCCTCCGGCCGGCCCTCCGCCAGGTGCGCGGCCGAGGCGACGAGCGCGGTGCCCCCCTCCGCCCAGGGCGAGGCGACATCGGCCGGTACCTCCTGTGCCGCCGCCTCGAGCGCGGCGCGCGGGTCGCCGTCGGCCAGGAGCAGCCGCCCCGTGGTGATCGCCCGGCCCGCCTCCGTCACCGGGTCCCGCGGCCCGCCCCTGGAGCCGCTCATCGCGTCGAGGAGGAGCCGCGCCCGGCCCAGCTCGTTGCGGTCGACGGCCACGGCCGCCAGCACCAGCCGCCCGATGTCGGACCCGGCGGCCCCCGACGGGGCGAGCCGCTCCGGGGCGGTCACGGCCGCCAGCGCCTTGCGTTCCGCCTTGCCGAGCCAGCCGTCGAGGTAGTCGATCAGCGCCAGGCTGCCCATCGAGTCCTCCCGCGGCAGTGCCGTCGCGGCCCCGCCCGGCACGCCGGCCGCCCGGGACAGCGCGGCCCGCGCGTCCCCGAAGCGCCCGGCCCACAGCCACGCCAGCCCCACATGGGTCAGCAGCAGGGCCGTCAGCTCCGGATGCTTGTCCAGCAGGTGGGCCGGGACCTCGTGCCTGAGCTTCCGGGCCGCCTCCGCGGCCGCCTCCGCCCTCCCCGGCGAACCGGTGGCCCGCGCGGCCAGCGCCTCCAGCAGGGCACAGCTCAGCCGGGCCGCCGACTCGTCGGAGGGCGCCGCGCCCAAGCCCTCCTCCGCGTGGCGCAAGTGGTCCAGCCCCCGGTCGACGTCCGGCCCCGACAGCTCCCGGGCCGCCCGTACGAGCTCGGTGGCGGGGCTCGTGGCCCCGGCGTCCATGCGGGAGAAGAGCGCGGCCAGGTCCCCGGAGCGCAGACCGGTGAAGAGCCGGCCGATGGCGAGGTCGTCCACCAGGGCCCCGGCGGTGAATTCCCAGTCGCCCGCGGCAGCACCGTGCCCCAGCGTCTCCTCCAGGGCGCCGGCCTCCCGCAGCCATCGCGCGGCCCGCCGGTGGAGCTCCGGTTCGAGGCCGGGGGAGCGCAACCGCAGGTGGGCGCGCAGAATCTCGCCGAACAGGGGGTGCAGGCGATACCAGCCCTGCCCCAGGTGCTCGACGAAGGCGTTCTCACGGTGCAGCTCCACCAGGAGGGCCTCGCCGTCGTCGCGTCCCGTCAGCGCGTTCGCCAGCTCGGGGCGGAAGCGATCCAGGACACTGACCCTCAGCAGGAGGTCCTGCTTCTCGGGGCTCTGCCGCTTGAGCACCTCCGCCAGCAGGTAGTCCGCCACGGTGGAGTGGCCGGCCTCGAACTCCCGCAGGTAGGCCTCCGGATCCGGGCTCTCGGCCGCGGCCAGGGCGCACAGGCGCAGACTGGCCGCCCACCCCCGGGTGCGCTCCACCAGGGCGCGCGCCGCGTCCGGTGGCAGCCGCACACCGTGCAGCTCCAGCAGCGCGGCCGCCTCCTCGGGCGTGAAGGCGAGTTCGGCGCCCCTGATCTCGGTGATCTCGCCGGCCGCCCGGTACCGGTGCAGGGGCAGGAGCGGCTCGGTGCGCGTCACCAGGACCAGGCGCATGCCCCGCCCCGCGTGGTGCAGCACGAACTCCAGTTGCCGGGCGAACTCCGGGTCGGTGACGTGGTCGAACTCGTCGAGCACCACGACGACGGGCGGGTCGAGCGTGCTCAGCCGGGCGGCGAGCCGCACGAGCAGGCCGGGCTCCACCCGGTGCGCGTCCGTCGGCGAGCCGATGTCCGCCGGCAGCGGCACACCGGCGAGGTCCAGCGCGTGGAGGAGGTACGCCCACAGCACCCCGGGGCCCTGTTCCGCGCCGTCGGTGGTGAACCAGGCGACGGGTTCGTCCCGTCCCGCGGCCCATTGCGCGACCAGCAGGGTCTTTCCCGCACCGGCGGCCCCGTTGACCATGGTCAGGGGGGTGCCGGCCGCCTGGTCGAGGTGCCGGACCAGCCGCGCGCGCGGCAGGAACGTCGTCGGGAGCGTCGGGACGGCGAACCGGGTGAGCAGGAACGGCTCACCCTGAGGATCGGCGTACGGCGAGGCCGGGCCCTCACCGCTCTCCCCGGGCACGGCCATGGCGGTCACCACCACCGTTCGTCTGGCTCCGGCAACGCTCCTGTTCCCACCATCCCAGTGATCGCGTACGTGTGCACGTCACACCCTTCGGCCCCGGCCCCGCCGGAAGCCCCGGGATCGGGGGCAACAGCTTCCGGTCCCCGCCCCGCTGGTACCGTTCGGCCTTCGCAGCAACGATCATGGGAGGAGCGGCTGAGGTGCGGGAAGTGACGCCCCACACGGTCGGCGGGGAGCGCATGGCCCGGGCGCTCGAGGACATCGGCCGACGGGCCTACGGCCACTGGCACGGAATGCAGTACGGCGGCTTCTCCATGGACCTGCTGGAGGCGATGCGGGACGACCTCCTGGACCACGCCGCCGCCCGGCTCGCGGAGGACCCGCCGGGGGACCCCGCCCCGGACGACGACGGGCGGACGGCCACGGTGCTGCGGACCGCGGCGGAGTGCTCCCTGGGGCTGCTGAGCATCGGCTGTTTCCCCGACGGCGATCAGGAGATCCTCCTCCCGCTGGTCGGCGAGCGGCTCAGCAGCGAGGACAAGGCGTTCGCCGACGTCGTCGACGAGGCACCCACGGCGAGGACCTGGCTGGACGCGTTCGCCCTGTGCGTGGTCAGCGGGCTGGTGTGGGACTGGCGGCGCGTCATCGGCGGGCTGCTGCGGGAGGACTACGCGCCCGCGATCCGTGACGGCGTGCCGTACTCGCCCTTCGCCTCCGCCTCGCGGCCGTCCGACCTCGCCGAGATGGACGCGCTGTGCGCCTATCTGACCCCGTCGGCCGGGCACCTGCCCCGGGACTGGCCCACCGTGACCCTGTGCAAGCCCGACCCGGCCGAGCGCGCGGCCGCGGCCGCCGGTCTGGAGGCGGCCGGCCCGCTGACGCCGGACCAGCGCCTGCTGCGGGTACTCCTCGACGACGACCGGGCGGCCTTCGAACAGGCCCTCGCCGCCCGGCTCGTCGAGCACCGGGACGGCGTGGGCGCCGATCCCGCCCCCAGGACCCTGCTGCCGCTGGGCACCCTCGCCGTGGCCGCCCTCGCGGTGCAGGCGCACGGCTGGGAACCGGCCCTCCGGTCCGGCTACCTCCCCCGGCCCCTGCTCGGTTCCCCCGACGCACCCGCCCGCGCGGCGGCGGCCGGCGGGAACGACCTGGGCGGCTGGGCCGCGCGGTAGTCCGCTCCTCCGCCCCGCGCACCCGTGACCCCGCCCGTGCCGCGCGGGCGCGTCCTCAGCGGAGCTGTTCGGCCAGGCCCACGACGACGCCCTCGGGGCCGCGTACGTAACAGAGCCGGTACACGTCCTCGTACCGCTCCACGCCCCCGATACCCCCCATGGATCGGAGGACGGCTCCCAGCCACCCCCCGACGGTGGTTCAGCGGCGCCGGCCGGTGCGCAAGGAGCTGCCGATGCCCGCGACGTGCAGGGCGAGCAGCATCAGCCCCAGCAGCATGACATTGCCCGAGGAGAACACGTCGTTGGTGGTGATGTCGGTGGTGTTGATCAGGAAGGCGATGAAGAACAGAACGGCGGCGACTATGCCCAGCATGTGACGACTCCCTTGACCTGAGGTGTGCGCACGCTTCCCGTGCAACGGTCCATGTGCCCCCACCTCCCGCCCGCAGACCTGCCGGGACCCGGCCGGTGTCATCCGTACGCCGAGGGCGTCGGAGTGCCCCGCGGCGGCCTTCGGGGCAGGGGAGACGCAACCCGCCCGCCCGGCCGCCGAACGCCGAAAACCCGTGGAGCGGCGCCGCCGTTCACCGCTACCGTGCTGCCGCCACCCGGTCGCCGAGCCAAGGACACACCGTTGTACACCCTGTGAGACCTCCCGAGCGCTGAACCGTCGCGCGTCGCGCCTCTGCGCCGCGCCCCTTTTTGCTGCGGATTTCTCACTGGAACCGGTGTACTCCTGTGCTCACCACCTGGGTGGTCATGCCCACCTGCCTGCCGCTCGTCCTCCGCCGTTGCCGCACCTGCGCCTCCGAGCGCTTCCGGGCGAACGGCAAGTTCCGGGTCAACGCCCACCACAAGCTCCTCGACGCCTGGCTCCTCGTGCTCTGCACCACCTGCGGGGAGACCGCCAAGCTCGCGGTCCTGGAGCGGATGAACGTGCGTTCCCTACGCCCCGGTCTGCTGGACCGGCTGCACAGCAACGATCCCGTCCTGGCGGCCGAACTGCTCCAGGATCCGGTCGTACGGCGCCGCAACCGCATCGCCCTCGACTGGCACGGCGCCTGGCGCCTCGACACCGGCGGACCGGCTCGACCGGACCGTGAGGTGATCGACGTCGCGGTCCGCTTCGCGGCGCCGGTCCCCGTGCGGCCGGCGCGACTGATCGCGGAAGGCCTCGGTCTGTCCCGGGCCGAGGTCGGGAGGCTGGTCACGGAGGGGAAGCTCGTCTCGGTCGTACGGCTGGACGGCAGGCTCTCCGGCGACTTCACCTTCACGCTCAAGCGCTGAGCCCGCCGCTGTCGTTGCCGTTCCTAGGGGTCCTAGGATATACCTAGGGCCCCTAGGAACATGGGAGGGCGCATGGCACGGGCAGGGCTGACGGCGGATCGAGTGACCCTCGCCGCCGCCGAGTTGGCGGATGAGATCGGGCTCGACCAGGTGACCATGTCACAGGTCGCGCGGCGGCTCGGCGTGAAGGACGCGAGCCTCTACACGCACGTACGCGGCCTGGAAGACCTGCGCGGACGGATCGCGCTGCTGGCGGCGGACGAGAAGACCATCCGTATCGCGGAGGCGACCTCGGGCCGGGCGGGCAAGGACGCACTGGTCGCGTACGCCGACGCGTGGCGGCGGTACGCCCACGAGCACCCGGGCCGCTACACGGCCACCCAGGCCCCGGTCCGGATCGATCCCGGCCTCGCCGCGACGGCGCCCGGACCACGGCGCGCCGTCGAACTGACCTACGGCATGCTGCGCGGCTACGGACTGACCGAGCCCGACCTCACCGACGCGGTCCGGCTGCTGCGCAGCACGTTCCACGGTTTCGTCGCCCTGGAGGCGGCGGGCGGTTTCGCCCACGCGCGCTCGCCCGAGGACTCCTGGGTCCGCGCCCTCGACGCCCTCCACACGCTCCTGGAGCACTGCCCACCGTCCCGAGAAGGAGACCCCTCATGACCGCCCCGACCACCGGCAGCCTGCGCGTGAACGGTGCGACACTCCACTACGAAGTACGCGGCCGGGGCCCCGTCCTGCTGCTGGTCCCCGGCGGGTCCGGCGGCGCGGCCTCCTTCGATCCCCTCGCGGACGAGCTGGCCGCCGAGTACACCGTCGCGACCTACGACCCGCGCGGCATGTCCCGCAGCACGCTGGACGACCCCGAGGCCGAGCAGCGGGTGGCCGAGCACGCCGACGACGCGCTCCGGCTGCTCGACCTGCTGTCACCCGGCGAGCCGGCCCGGGTGTTCGGCGCCAGCTCCGGCGCGATCGCCGCGCTGCACCTGCTCACCGCCCACCCCGAACGCGTCGAACGCCTGGTGGCCCACGAGCCGCCGGCGGTGGAGGTCCTGCCGGACGCGGCCGCACACCGCGCACTCGTCGCCCGCGTCCAGGAGACCTTCCGGACCCAGGGGCTCATGCCGGCGATGGCCGTGTTCGCCGCGGGCCTGAAGAAGGACGGTGACCGCACCGCGCCGGAGGCGGAGGTCCGGCTCCCGCCGCAGGCGGCCGCACGGGCCGAGCGGACGATGGCGAACCTGCCGTACTTCGTCGGCCGCATCGTGCCGGCCTTCATGTCCTACGCCCCGGACACCGAACGCCTGGCGGCACTGTCGGACCGGCTTGTCCTGGCCTGCGGCCGGGACTCACGCGGCGAGCTGCCCTACCGCCCGGCCGCCTTCCTGGCCGAGCGCCTGGGCCTGGAACTCCGCCACTTCCCCGGCGGGCACACCGGGTCGACCACGCATCCCGCCGAGTTCGGCGAGGCACTGCGGAAGGCGCTGCGCGCCTAGGGAGTGTCCGCGCGCTTCCAGGCGTCCGGCGCGACGGGTCCCCGGCCATGGCCCCGGTCATGGCCCGGGCCATGGTCCCGGCTATGGCCCGGACTTCGGGGCGGGCGCGCGATCGGTGAGCATGCGGCCGACCACCGCGCCCAGATGGATGACCACCCCCACCGCCACCAGCCAGGAGATGATGATCATGACGACGCCGACGGGGCCGTACCGCTGTTCGTTCGCCACGATGGACGCCGAGAAGTACCGCGCCGAGAACACGCCCAGGCCCGTCCAGCACACACTGGTGACCAGCGCGGCGGGCAGGAGGGCACGCCACCGCACCGCGCCGGACAGAAGCACCCAGACGGTGCCCCACCAGAAGGCGACCGCCCACACCCACCCCGCCAGGCTCCTCAGCGGCAGCCCTCCCACCACCCGGCCCAGCGCGCTCTGGACCGCGGTGAAGGCCAGGAGGAACACGAGCCAGACCACCTGGATCGTGACGTCGTGCCAGCCCCGCCGGGAGACGTCGAACAGCGTCTGGTACCAGCTCTGAAGGGTGCCTGCCACGGCCATGGCCCCCAGGGCCATGAGGAAGCCGCTCACCACCGTCACGGTGTCCGACCCGGGCCCGGGCACGAACAGCGACGCCACCGCCTCCGCCGCTTCCTGGTTCAGCCCCAGCCACCGAACGACGACCGTCGTGGTGTCGCGCCCCGTCGCCTCGGTGAGCACGATGAGCATCGGGAAGAAGCACAACAGGGCGAGCGCGGCGAGCTGGAGCGCGTGGTTGAAGAAGTCGGCCTCCGTGAGCCGGCCCCACAGGCTGCCCCACAGCCTGCCCGGCCCGCTCTCACCGAGGCGCCGGGCCTGCCGCGACGCCCACTGCCAAGGCCGCGGCGGGCCTTCCCGCTTCCGGCGCGCTCCGCCTCCCATGGAGGCATTGATACCGGCGCGTTCCCTCCTTGTCGCGCCGCCGTGCCGTGAGTCACCGCCGGGTGAGCCCGCCCGTAAGGGCACGGCCAGCACGGCAGCGGGTCCGCCACCGGCCCGGCTCCCGCGCCAGGCGCTCTAACCGTCGGCGGGGGCGTGCGGGTTCACCCGGTAGGTCAGTTCGTAACGCGCCCCGGCGTCGTCGAAACGGGCCACCTGGAAGCCGGCGCCCGCGAGTGACGTGACCAGCCGCACCGATCCGATGACGTCCTCGACGCTCCCGTCCTCGTTGGGCCGGACGGCCACCTCGACCGTCGCCGGGCCGGGCAGGGGCCGTGTGACGTCCAGGGACCAGGTCTCGCCCTGCTCCATCTCCCGCCGGGCGACCTGTTCGCCGTTCCACCGCAGCGTCACGACGTCGAGCTCCGGCACGCCGGGGATGTTGTGGTTCGAGCGCGGTGACTCGCAGAAGATCCAGCTGAGGACCCCGTCGGCCGGGGCGGGGGCCGGACCGGGGTCGGGTACGTCGTCGATCCGCCGGACCTTGTAGGTCAGCTCGTACTGGGCCCCGGCCTCGTCGAAACGGACCTCGTGGAAGTCGGTGGCGGAGAGGCCCGTGCCCACGTCGGCCTCGCTCAGCCGCACCGACCCGATGACGTCCTCGACGCTCCCGTCCTCGTTGGGCCGGACCACCACCTCGACCGTCGCCGGGGCCGGCAGGGGCCGTGTGACGTCCAGGGTCCAGGTCTGTCCCGTTTCCATCTCCCGCTGCGCGACGACCTGGCCGTTCCACCGCAGGGTGACGACATCGAGTTCCGGTACCCCGGGGACGTTGTGGTTCGAACGGGGCGACTGGCAGAAGATCCAGCTGAGGATTCCCTCGTAGGACGGCATGGGCGTGCGCCTCCGGGCTCGACGGCGGGTCCCGAACACCGTCCGCCCTTGAGCCACGCCCCGCCACCGGGCCTCCGCCATCCGGAGCCGGTTCAAGAAGATCACCGGCGTCCGCGTCCCTCGCGGTTCCGGTACGCCGGCCGTGGCCGTGGCCGTGGGCGTGGGCGTGGGCGTGGGCGTGGGCGTGGGCGGGGCCGTATGGCCGTGGCCGTGAGCGCGGGCGCGGCCAGTAGGCTCTGGTCGCGGCGGAGGCCCGCGAGCCGCCGCCCGAGGTCTTGCCGGCGGCCGGCGAACCGCCGCACCAGGGGCCGTTCCGGGAGGGGAAACGCGATGATCGCTGTGGAGTACGGCTATGAGGTGCTGCCCGGAGTGGCGGCGGACACCCCGGGCGTCGAGGAGGTCCTGCGGCGGCGTGAACGCGGCATCCGGTGGGGCCTTTTCGCGCTGACCGCCGAAGTGCTGCTGTCGGTGGCGGTCCTCGCCCTGGCGGGCCCCGGATCCGCCCCCGGCTTGGTCACCGCCGCCTGCATGGTCCCCGTCATCGCGGTCACGGCCGGCCTGACGCTGCTGTGGCAGCGGGCGCGGCGCCGGGAGCGGCTGGTCATGTCCACCTACGGCTGGCAGGTCTGGCCCGTGCGGACCCAGGACGTCCGGGTGGTCGCCGCCGAGGGGGAGCGGGCCCAGGGCCGCCGCTGGGGTACGGACGGCCGGGTGGTGCTGCTCCAGCCGGACGGCCAGAGCCACTGCTCGTTCCCCGTGCCCGCGGACGGCTGGGACGGCCCCCGGCCGAGCGGGCCCCGCCCGGCGGACCGGGTGTGGTTCGCCGGCGACACCCGGTTCGGCGGCATGGTCGCCGAACCGGGCGGGCTGCCCTTCCGCTACGTCGTCCGCTCCACGCCGGGCAAGCGCCGTGGCACCGGACCGGAGGACGAACTGGCCCGCCGCGCCGGCCTGATGCCCCGGAGCCGGCGGCGGTAGGCATTCCCTGCGCTCCTCAGCCGGCTGTCGGGTACGAGAAGACACTGGGCCGGGCGAGCTGCTCCGCGGCCCGGCCGGCGCGGTGACCGGTGCCCCCGGCGTGGACAGCGGGGGACAACGGCACACGGACCTGCCGCGTTTCCGGCCGTACACGCACGGGCCGCGCCACCCGTGTCGCACGTCCCCCGACGAAGCGTCAACCTACCAGCCGGTAAAGGTCGGTGCGGCCGTGGGCCGCATCCGCTTTACGCGCCCGCCGGTTCGTGATCGGCTGCACACCCGTAGGACGTGGACGGCCTCTGTGGAGGGGCCGAGGAGGGGGGGAGCGTGCCGATGAGCACGACCACACGGGAAGCGGCGGGACGGTGTCCCCGGTGCGGAGCCGCGGTCCACGGCGACGGACGGTTCGTCGTCTGGTGCGCCGCGTGTGACTGGAACGTCGACCCGGCGCCGCCGGACGAGGACCGGGGGAGGCCGGCGAGGGTACGGCGTGCCCTGGCCCGCCGCCATGGCGAGCACCTGCTCGCCGAGACGACCGACGGCGGAGCACCGGGCCCGAGGCGTGACCCGGCCGCGCTCGCCGCCTACGCGATCGCCCTGCTCGTGCACGGCGTCACGGTCGTGCTGGCGGTGGGCGGGACGTGGTTCCTCGTGACGGGGTGGGGTCGCCCCCTGATGGCGGTGGGCCTGTTCCTCCTGGCGCTGGCGTGGACGCTCCGGCCCAGGCCGCACCGCCCGCCCGAGGACGGCACGCCGATCCTGGCGCGGGCGGACGCCCCGGAGCTGTACGCGCTGATCGACGAGGTCGCCGGCGTCGTGGGGACCCGGGGCGCGGACCTGGTCGTGGTGGACGCCGGCGTCAACGCGAGTGTGACGACCTGCGGCGTGCGCGGCCGGCGACTGCTGACCCTGGGGCTGCCGCTCTGGGAGATCCTCACGCCCCAGCAGCGGATCGCCCTGCTGGGGCACGAGCTCGGCCACTACAGCAACGGGGACGCGCGGCACGGCCGGGTGCTCGCGACCGCGTACCGCTCCCTGACCACCTGGCGCTACTACTTCGCCCCCGCGCCGGATCCGTCCCTCCTCGACCTGCTCGTCAACCTGCTCTCCCTGCCGCCCCGCGCGGTGGTCCACGGTGTGCTCGCACTGCTGGACCAACTGACCCTCCGGGCCACCCGGCGCGCGGAATACCTCGCCGACTCCGCGGCCGCGCGTGCCGGTTCCACCGAGGCCGCCGTCGGGCTGATGGACCGGCTCCTCGTCGCCGACTCGGCCATGACGACACTGCGGCGCGAGGGCAACGCGGCCCAGGTCATCCGGCGCGGCACCGAGGCCGGGGACCGGGCCGACGGGTTGTGGGAACGCCTCGTCGCGGACACGGAGTCCATCCCGGAGGGTGAGTACGAGCGGCAGCGCCGCGTCGGCGCGCTGCGGGGACACAGCGTCGACTCGACCCACCCACCGACGCACCTGCGGCGCGCCCGTCTCCTTTCGGCGACGCCCGTCCCCGCGGCGGTGGCCATGACGGACGGCCGGGCGCGCGCGATCGCCGCCGAGCTCGCCGCGACCCGCCGCACGGTGGCGCGGCACATCGTCCGGCACGGGTTCCCGGGCTGAGTCGCTCCGGAGCCGGCCCTCCCCCTCGACGCGGGGGAGGGCCGGCGGAGGTCACGCCGTCGGGCAGGTGCCCCCGCCCGCCCCGCGCGTCGCACCGGCCCAGGGCCATGGCCACGTTCCCGACCCCGGCTCCGGGCCCGGCTCCGGTTCCGGGCCCGACCCCGGCTCCGGCTCCGCGCCCGACCCCGGCTCCGGTTCAGGTCCTGGTTCCGGCTCCGGTTGCGGGGCCGGCTTGGGGCTGCCGCTGCCCGCGCGCGCCTCGTCCAGGAGGGCGCGGGCCTTGGCCTCGGCCTGGTCGTACCGCTCCGGGTAGGCCGACCGCTGCACGCCCTGGGCGACCTGGCCGGCGGTCCACTCGGGGTGGTCGTTGTCGGTCCTGACCGCCCGGGTGAAGAAGGAGTGGGAGGCGTGCGTCACGTCCATGCACTGTTCACGGGTGCCCCAGCCCTGGCTGGGGCGCTGCTGGAAGACCCCGACCGAGTCGAGGTGGCCGCAGGGCAGGTTGTTCATGTGCGACTCGACCCACCCGGCCTCGAACGCGGCGAGCATGACCTTGTCGTTGACGCCCAGTTCGACACCGACCCGGTGGACGATTGCGATGACGTCGGGGTCGTGGCCGGGAGGGACAGCGCAGGCCGCCGTGCTCGCCAGCTCGGTGGCGGGGACGTGGTCCCCGACGGGCGGCGGCTCCCTCGTCTCCGCCCGGGCGAGCTGCTGCCGGCCGCCCAGCGCCCACGCGGCCGCCGTCAGTCCCCCCGCTCGTACGAAACTGCGTCTGGACACCATGGGCGACACTCCTGTTCCGGCCGGTTCCGAGGGCTCCGGGCCACAGGGTCACACCTCGCCACCCGTCCTCGTGTCCGTGTGAGGACGTGTCGCCGGAGCCCGCCCGAACGCCACGGCGGGGACGGCCGGCGCCGTGGGCCGGAGGCAGGCCGGGGTCCGCCGGTCACTCCACGCCGGCGAAGGGCCAGGACTCGATGTCGCGGTAGCGGATCGGCGCGGGGCCGCGGCCGTAGTTGCTGCCGACGAGGTGCAGGCGTCCGGCCGGCCACGTACGGCCGGTGAAGGAGGACAGCGTCGCCGCGGCGCCGAGGATGCCGGACATGTCGTCACGGCGGGCGCGGGCGAGCGTCAGGTGCGGGTTCAGCGGGCGGTCCATGAAGGCGATGCCCTGGTCCCGGACCAGGGCGCGCACCTCCGAGGCGAGCAGCCGCAGTCCGTCGAGGTCGCCGCCGATGCCGCTCCACAGCACCCGTTCGTCGAAGTGCCCGCTGCCCCGCAGGGACAGCTCCAGGGGGCGGCGCCGCGCGGCCAGGTCCGCGAGCGGCGGCCGCAGCAGCGACACGGTCGGTCCGGGCACCTCGCCCAGGAACGCCAGGGTGATGTGCCAGTCCTCGATGCGGTTCCACCGCATGCGCGGGTGGGCGTCCTGGGCGGGCCGCAACGCTCGCGCCAGCTCCTCCTTGGCGTCGTCGGGCGGGGCGAGGGCTATGAAGACACGGACGGTCGTGGTCGCGGCCTCGATCCGTTCCCGCTGCCGTTCCTGTTGTTGTTCCTGTTCCTGTTCCTGCATGAAGGACTTCGTACACCACCGGCCCCGGCGACCGCTGTGCGCCCCCGGCCGGCGTGGTCGCCGGGCCGCCGGCGGGGCCACTCGTCGCGGTCGTCGCCACCCTCGGGATGGCCGTGCCGACCTCGGCGTCGACCGAACTTGTCGTTGTTGGCGCTGCCTACGTTGGAGCTGGACGAGGGGCCAGTCCCGGAGTTCCGCCGTCCGCACCAGGTGCCGGCGTCGATCCAGGTGCCGGCGTCGATCGTTGCCCGCAGGAGGCCCCGCAAGGCTCACGGGCGGTGCCAGGGTGACGCGGACGTCATGGGACGTCGTAGGTCAGGTGCGTCGCGTTCGGTGTCCGGACGACGCCCCGCTGCACCAGTGTGCGCGGCATCCCGCCGGTGAACAGGGGGGTTCCGCCGCCCAGTACGACGGGCGCGAGGTGCAGCGTCAGCGTGTCGACCAGCCCGGCGTCGAGCGCGGAACCGATCGTGGCGCCGCCGCCCATGAGGACGACGTCGAGGTCGCGGCCGCCGGCGGCCGAGGCGGCCTCGGCGCGATCCCGCGCCGCCGCGACGGCGTCGGCCGGGCCGGTCGTGACGAACGTCCAGTCGAGGCCGGTCAGCCGCACCGACTCGGGCGGGGAGCTCGTCACGACGACGAACGCGGGCCTGCCGGCCTCGCCGGCGCCGTAGCCGATCTCGTCGTTCCAGCCGTTCACCCCGTCCACCTGGTCGAACAGCCGGCGGCCGAGGACGACGGCGCCCGAGCGTGCGGTCCCCTCGCGCAGGATCCGGCGCTCGTCGGGGTCGTCGGAGAAGGCCCAGGTGTGCAGGGCGTCACCCCCGGTGCCCAGGCCGTTCTCCGGGCCGGGGTCGGGACCGGTGACGAAGCCGTCCAGCGAGATCGAGATGTCGGCGATGATACGAGTCATAACAGGGCAGACCGTACCGGCCGCCCGAACTCATCGCGCCCGTCGGCACGCGTCCGTACGCCGATGACGCCCCACGCCGGTGCCGGCGGTAGCGCCGGCGGCACCCCGTGCCACTGACCAGCGTGGCACCAGCGGCGTCAGGCCGTGTGCTTGTGCATCACGTCGAGGTAGTGCCGGTCCGGGTGCGGTACGTCGGCGTCCCGTCGCGGCAGGCCGAACACCGCGCACACGTCCGCCGGCCGGGTCACGATGCTCGACTGGTCGCCGAAGGTGAGGTCGCTGTTGACCGCGTGGCGGCAGCCCGCGCCGTCCAGGGCGGCGATCAGCTCCTCACGGCCGCGAGAAGTCGACGAGTACGTCCATCAGGGTCACGCCGGTGACAGTGCCACCTTCTCGTGCCGGCGCGCACCCCGATATCGACCCCTGTACCGATCCCGCTGCCGCTGCCGACGACACGCGGACCGGCGCCCCGCGAGCCAACCGGCACCGCACGCCCGGGACTTCGGTGGCACCGCGACCGCCGGGGGCGGCCGCCACCGGTCCGGCCGCCCGGTGGATCATGTCCAGGTGAAGACGTCCCGCCGCAGTCTGCTGTCGGCCCTCGCCGCCGCCACCGTTCCGGTCTCCGCCCTGGCCTCCGCACCGGCGGCCCGGGCCGCCGGGGGAACAACCGCCGCTCCGCCTCCCCCCGCGCTGCCCCCGGCCGGCCTCGGGGCTCCGCCGTCGTCCGTGACCGTGGCGCCCCTGGACGCTTCCTGGTTCACCCACGTCACACTGGCGTCCCCGCTCACCCCCACCGTCCTGCCGGGCGCCCCGGCGCGCACCGAGGTCACCTCCGGAGGCCGCCGGATCGCGCTCCTCACCCACGGCGCCCGCACCGTGATCGTGCCCGGTCCGCGGCGCACGTTCCGGGAGGACAAGCAACCGTTCGCCGAGGACTTCGACCGGACGCTGCCCGACCCGGCCGCGAACCCCCTCACCCGCCCCTGCTGGGGCAACTCGCCCGGCGGCGGCACCTGGGACACTGAAGGCCCCGACGACGGCGACTTCTCCGTCACGCCCGGACGCGGGCTCATCAGGCTCACCACCGACAACGCGAGCCGCTACGCGACCCTCAAGGACGGCGGGATCACCGACGTCGACGTCACGGCGGTCGCGGGGTTCGACAAGGTGCCGACCGGGGATGCCTGCTCGTACGCCATCGTCTTCGGCCATACCGCACCCGGCGACCACCAGCGGGCCCGGCTCTCCTTCCTCACCACGGGCGCCGTCGAGCTGCGCATCGAGAAGGTGAGCGGCGGCACCGCCACTCCGCTCGCGCCGGCCGTCACCCTCGCCACCGGTGCCCCCGCCGGCACCGCCTGGGGCCTGCGGGTCCGGCGGGAAGGGACGCTCGTCCGGGTCAAGGCGTGGCGCGCGTCCGCCGCGCAACCGGCCGACTGGACGGTCACCGTCACCGAGAGCCCTCTCGGCAAGGGGCGGATCGGCCTGCGCGCCCTGGCCAACAAGGGCTGCACCGGTCTGCCCGTCACGCTCACCGTCACGGGCTTCCAGGTCACCGCCGCCACATGGGCCGAACCGCCGAGCGTCACCCACGACGCCTGGGTGCGCGTCCTCCCGCAGCCCTTCGACGGCACGTGGACCCCGGCCCTGGAGCAGACCGTACGCGGCTGGACCGGCTCCCTCGCCCCGGACGTCCTGGCGTACGCGGCCATGTTCCTGCCGGGTGCGCCCGAGGTGCTCAGCGGTGCGGGGCCGGCCGCCGGCAGAAAGGTCCTCGGCAAGGCCACGTACAGCCGCGCCGACGCCCGCGGAGAGCGCGACACGGGAGCCGACTTCCACGAGTACATGGGCATCGACTGGGCCTTCCCCACCGGGCTCAAGGCGGCGGAGGCCCGCTACGAGGGGTCGCTCGACTGCTCCGGCTACACCCGCATGGTGTACGGCTACCACATGGGCGTGCCGCTGGCCGGGATGGACGACACCTCGCCCGCCCGGCTGCCGCGCACCTCGGCGCAGATGGCCGCCCGGGCCCCCGGCGTCCGCCTGGCGCGCACCACCGGGGCCACGCCGGAAGTCGTCGCGCTGCTCCAGCCGGGCGATCTGCTGTTCTGGGACGCCGACGGGGACGGCGAGGTGGACCACGTCGGCATCCACGTCGGTACCGACGCGCTGGGCCGGCCACGTTTCGTCTCCAGCCGCAAGACCGTCAACGGCCCCACCATGGCCGACGTCGCCGGAGCCTCGCTGCTCAGCGGGGGCGGCACGTACGACACCGGTCTCCGCGCGGTCCACCGCCTCTGACGGCCGGACGGATTCGCCGACGAGGCGTGCGGCGGCAACCCTTTCGTTCCCGGTGGCGACCATACGTCGATCCTCCCCTCTCCACGGAACGGAAGAAGCACATGAGTTCGACCCGCCGCACCGCCCGTCACCGCAGGCCCCGAAGGGTCCTGGCCATCGGCGTGCCGCTGGCGCTGGCCGCCTCAGGGGTCCTGGCGTACGGGTCCGTGTTCGGACTGGGCGACGAGGAGAAGGCCGCCGCAGCGGGCGCTCCGGCCTGGGCGACCGCCGGCGCCGACGGGTTCGCCTCCGTCGACGCGCTCGGCCAGAACGGTACGTACGGCGGACGCGGCGGCAGGACCGTCACCGTCAGGACCCTCGCCGACCTCGAGCGGTACGCGACCGCCCCGGAGCCGTACGTCATCGTCGTCGCCGGCACGATCACCATGGCCCCCGTCGGCAAGGAGATCGCCGTCGCGTCCCACAAGACGATCATCGGCTCCGGCACCCTGGGGCACATCGTCGGCGGCGGGTTCTTCCTCGGCCGGGGCGTGCACAACGTGATCATCCGGAACCTGACGATCAGGGACTCCTACCAGGGCGTGTGGAACGACAAGGAGCACGACTTCGACGCCATCCAGATGGACGGCGCCCATCACGTCTGGATCGACCACAACGACCTGCGGCACACCGCCGACGGACTGATCGACGTCCGCAAGGACAGCACGTACGTGACGGTGTCCTGGAACCGGATGAGCAACGCCAACAAGGCCTTCGGCATCGGATGGACCCCGAACGTCGTCACCGACATCACGATCCACCACAACTGGATCCGCGAGACGGAGCAACGCAACCCGTCCACGGACAACGCCGCCCACGCCCACCTCTACAACAACCTCATGGAGGACGTGCCGGGCACCCGCATCACATCCTCCTACGGCAACTACGCGCGCGGGAAGACACGCATGCTGCTGGAGAACTCCGTCTTCCAGGGCATGAACAACCCCGCCATCAGGGACAGCGGCGCCGTCCTCGTGCAGCGCGGCAACGTCTTCACCGGCACGAGGGGACGCAACGAGAACGGCGGCGGTGCGGCCTTCGACCCGAAGGGGTTCTACGACTACCGCCCGGACGCCGCCGCCGACGTACCGGGGCGGGTGAAGTCCGGGGCCGGTCCGCGGAGTTCTCTCGGTACCCCGGCCGCGACCGGTGGTGCCGCCGTGACCGGTGGTGCCGCCGTGACCGGCGGTGCCGGTACGGCCACCGGTGCCGCGGCGGCCGCCGCCCCCACGACCCTCACCGTCGCCAAGGACGGCAGCGGCCGGTACAGGACGGTCCAGGCGGCCGTGAACGCCGTGCCCGCCGGCAACCGCTCCCGCGTGATCATCTCCGTGAAGCCGGGCACGTACCGCGAGACGGTGGACGTCCCGGCGAACAAGCCGCACGTCACCATCCAGGGCTCGGGCGCGAGCCGCAAGGACACCGTCATCGTGTACGGCAACGCGGCCGGCATGCGCAAGCCGGACGGTTCGGGTACGTACGGCACCCCGGGCAGCGCCACGGTCGCCGTCCGGTCGGACGACTCCCAGGTCCGCAACCTCACCGTCTCCAACGACTTCGACGAGGCGGCGCACCAGTCCCTGAAGGACCACCAGGCGGTCGCCCTGCTCACGACCGCGGACCGGATCGTGCTGGACGGCCTCATCGTTACCGGCGACCAGGACACCCTGGAACTGGAGACCCCGGCCAAGGACAAGCCCGGGCGTGTCTACGTCACCAACTCCTACGTGATCGGCAACGTCGACTTCATCTTCGGTCGCGCCACCGCCGTCATCGACCGGTCCGTCATCACCCTCAAGAAGCGGTGGAACGGCACCTCGGCCGGCTACATTACCGCCCCGAGCACCCCGGCGGGCCGCAACGGCATCCTCATCAACCGCTGCACGGTCGATGGTGATGTCGCCCCGTCCTCCTTCCACCTCGGCCGGAACTGGCACCCCGGCGGCGACAAGACGGCCGACCCCCAGGCCACCGTCCGCAACTCGAAGCTCAGCGCCGCGATCAAGCGCGCTCCCTGGACCGACATGGGCGGCTTCTCCTGGAAGGACGACCGCTTCGCCGAGTACCTGAACACCGGACCGGGCGCCGGTCCGAAGAGCACCGACCGGCCCCACCTCACCGACGCCCGGGCCGCGTCCCAGGAGGTCGCCGACTGGCTGGGCGACTGGACCCCCTGACCCGGTGACGGCTGCCGAGCAGCCACGGACGGCCGGGGGCGGCACACGGTGGCGTCCCCGGCCGACGCGTCGCTGAGCGCCGCTAAAGGTGCCTCCGTACGGAGAACTCGTTGCCGTCCGGGTCGAGCAGCAGCACCCGGTCGCCGCCCCCCTCACCGGCGCCGACGCCCTCACCGGCGCCGGTGCGCGTCGCGCCGAGCGAGACCAGGCGCTCGACCTCGGCCTCCCCGTCGGTGCCGGCGGGGACCACCAGCTCCAGGTACAGCCTGTTCGTTCCCGTCTTCGGCGCGACCGGGGGGCCACCCCACGTGATCTTCGTACCGCCGTCCGGCGACTGGATCGCGGTCTCCTGGTCCTGGTCCCAGACCAGCGGCCACTTCAGCGCCTCGCTCCAGAAGTACCCGACCTCCTGCGTGCCGTCGCACGCCAGCGCCCCGATGACGCCGGTGCCGGCGAGGAAGTCGTTGCCGGCCTCGATCACGCAGAACTCGTTGCCGTCCGGGTCGGCGAGCACCACGTGCTCGTCCTCGGGGAGCTGGCCGATGTCGATGTGCTGTGCGCCGAGTTCCAGCGCCCTGGCCACCGTCCGTCGCTGGTCCTCCGGGGACGTGCTGGTCAGGTCGAAGTGCGCGCGGTTCTGGCCGGTCTTCGGTTCCCGGCCGGGCAGGAAGCGCAGACGGAACCCGGCGGGCTCCGGGGGCAGGACGCAGACGTCGTCGTCCGGCCCCTCGACCGCCTTCCAGCCCAGTACCCCGGACCAGAAGCGCGCCAGGTCCGCCGGCCGGGTCGCGTTGTAGCAGATCGCGAACAGTTGACTCGTCATGTCCCGTGCTTCTCCGATCGACCGCGCTCGATGCGGCGCCCGCGGCCGCGGGCGCAGCCTAGGGGCGGCCATACGACGCCCGCACCCGAATTACGGCTCCAGTTCGAGGGTGTCGCCGAGTCGTACGCTTCCCGGCCGTGCGACCGTCGCCAGCGCGTCCAGCCGCATGTCGTGTGCCCGCGCGATGGCTCGCAGCACCAAGGGGGAGTGCGGTAGGTCCTGCTGGGCCTCGTTGGTCATCACGCACCGCTCGCTGGAGCGCTCGAACCGCAGGCGGAGGGTGTCGCCGATGCGGGCGGTACGGCCGAACCACTCGTCCTCCACGAAGGCGGGCGTGCCGGGCGGTGTACGCACCAGCAGGTTCGGCCGGAACCGGCGCTCGTCGACGGGCACACCGGGCACGGCGGCGCGGACCCAGTCCAGGGTGGCCGTGGTCAGGAGACTGAGCGGGAGCTGGTCGACGTGCGAGACCGCGTCCTCACGTGCCACTTCTACGTCGTTCCGGTCCAGGTACCGCCGCACGTAGACGGTGGGGTCCGGTACCGGCACGCCGTCCGGCGCCAGCAGCTCGGGCCCCTTCGTCACCGCTCCTCCGGGGTAGCGCGACCGCAGCTGCAACAGCCCGGGCATGCGCCGGAAGCGTCGTGTGTTCTTCCCCGAGCCGAACTTGCCCTCGGCGTCCCGCACCGCGTAGAGCCGGTCGCCGACGAGGCCCCGGGCGTCCACGGGAGCCTCGTCCAGCAGCTCACCGCCGGTGGACTTGATGGGGTACCGCCATATCCGCTCGATCGTCCCGAGCACCGCGCCCATGTCCCTGCCTCCCGTGCAGCTCTCGTCCGTTGCCTTGCGCGGCGACCCGCGCTCCGGATCCGACGGGATCACGAGCGGCTGGCCGACGCCCACGCGGCCGGGTCTTCGCCGGCACGCGGGGCATCACCCTCCTCCCCGGCGCCGCGGTACTCGCGTAGCGCTCCCCGCCGGCCATGGGGGCTCGACGGACGGCTGAGCGCTGCCGGGCGGGCCGGTGGGGCGCGCCCGGGAGCGCTAGGTCGTGTCCGCAAAGTCTCGCCTGGCCCGCGGTGTCCCGCACGCGCGCTCGCGGCGTTGTCGTCGGTCGTCATGGTCCCCCGTAGCCCTTCGGGCACGGGAGGTGCCCCCACCGCCATGACTCCCTCCTCCGCCGTGCGATCGCACGCACCGGACGCCGCGGTTCCCGCCCTCCGGGCGGACGCCGATACTTTCCGGACACTCCCTAGGGCGGCGACCACCTACCGATGGTGGTTCTCCGCGTGGCTCGTCAGGACAGGATCTCGATGTACCCGTCGGTTCCGTGCACGCGGATCCGCTGCCCGTCCCGGATCAGCCGGGTCGCGCGCTCGACGCCCACCACGGCCGGCAAGCCGTACTCCCGGGCGATCACCGCGCCATGGGTCATCAGGCCGCCGACCTCCGTCACCAGACCCGCGATGCCGACGAACAGCGGCGACCAGCTCGGGTCCGTGAAGGCCGTGACCAGGATGTCGCCCGCTTCGAGATCCGCGTCCGCCATGTCGAGGACGACGCGGGCCCTCCCCTCGACGGTCCCGCTGGACACCGGCAGGCCGATCAGGGCGCCGTCCGGCACGTCCTCGCGCCGGTACGCACCGTTGACCGCCTCACCGTCCGAGGTGAGCACCCGGGGCGGGGTGAGCGCCTGGTACGACCGGAACGCTTCCTTGCGCTCCTGGACGAGCCGGTGGTCGACCCGCTGGGAGCGCACGACGTCGTGCAGTTCCCGGAACGTGAGGTAGAAGGCGTCCTCCCGCTCGGCGAGCACGCCTGCCCGGACAAGACGCCCGACCTCCTCCAGCAGCGCCTGCTTGTAGAGGAAGTAGCGGGTGATGATGGCGTACTTCGGGTACTCCCGGTAGCCGATGAAGGTGCGGACCCGGTCGATCATCCGCTTGGTCTCGTCGGCCTTCCGCTCCCCGTCCGGCAGGGCCCGCAAGCGCGCCAGCACGTCCTGTTCCTTCTGCCACGCCTTTCGGCGCCCCTCCTCGAAGCGCCGTGCCGCGGCCCCCGGCTCGAAGTTCCTGACGTTGTCGAGGATCACGGGCACGAGCGTGGTGGGGCGCTCGCGCCAGCGCGGCCTGGTGATGTCGATCTCGCCGACGCAGCGCATGCCGTACCGCTCGAGGTAGGCCTCGACGGCGTCGCGCGCCTGGGCGCCGCCCGGGAGCTTCGCCAACGCGTCCAGGAAGCCCTGGTCCCCGTCCCCGCCGTCCGCGGCCCCCTCGTCCTGGACGCCCCGCAGGAACGCCACGACCTCCGGGTGCGGGCGGATCACGTCCGCGACGTCGAGGAGCGCCAGCCCCATCTCCGAGGTGATGTTGTCGGGGGCGGACAGCGTGAGCGTGTCGGCCACGTTCTTCTCGCCCAGCCACTCCCGCAGCTTCTCGTTGAGCCACCACGTGGCGTCCATCCCCGCCATGATCACCTGGAGGCTCTGCGGATCGCTGAGGACCCGCTTGTGCTCCTCGAAGGCCTCCAGCAGGAAGTCGAACAGCTCCGCCCCCGTCCTCGCCCGGATGTCGCGCTCCAGGGCGGCGACGGACGCCCGGCTGCGCTCGATCAGCGCGGTGACGACGGCCGGGTCCGTCTCGACAGTGGCGGCCGCACGACCGGGCGGCGGCCCGCCCGGGCCCGTGTCCGGGAGCGACGGGACGAAGTCGCCGCGGTCGAGGACGGTCTCCAGCGCGTCCCTGACCAGCGGATCGCCCCTGCCCACGAGGTCCAGGAAACCGGTGCGGCTCGCGGGCGAGGCCAGCCTTCCGGTGACGTCGACGAACAGCCTCCCGCCCGCCTCGTGCATCGGCACCATGGCCGTCTGCTGCCACATGGAGAGCCCCAGGGGCCTCATGGCGTCGGTCATCATCTGCTGGTGGCCGACGGACACGTAGACGCGGTTGCCCTGGTCCGCGGCCTCGCGGACGGGCACGGGGAACAGCGTGGTGATCGGGCGGCTCTGCACGATCCGGAAGCCGTCGTCGACCAGGCACCACTCGACGTCCTGGGGGCGGCCGAAGTGCGCTTCGATCCGGCGCCCGAGCTCGACGAGCCGTACGGCCTGCGCGTCGGTCAGCGCCGGCTGCTCCCGCTGCCGCGCGTCGACCGCCACCTCCCGCGTGCCCCCGGCCGGCAGGGCGAGGACGGCACGCTCCTTGGCGGCGATCGACCGGGCGACGACCTCGCCGTCCCGCACCGTGAAGACGTCCGGGTTAACCAGGCCGGACACCAGCGCCTCGCCCAGGCCGAAGCCGGCGTCCACGGTGGCGACCTTCCGGTTGCCCGTGACCGGGTCGGCCGTGAACAGGATGCCGGCCGCGTGCGGGAACACCATCCGCTGCACGACCACGGCCATGCGGACCGTACCGTGGTCGATGCCGTTGCGCCGGCGGTAGGTCACGGCCCGCTCGGTGAACAGCGAGGCCCAGCACCGGCTGACGTGTTCGAGGACCGCCGCGGGCCCCATCACGTTCAGGTAGGTGTCCTGCTGGCCGGCGAAGGAGGCCGTCGGCAGGTCCTCCGCCGTCGCGCTGGACCGGACGGCGTAGGCCGCCTGCTCACCGAACCCGGACAGCGCTCCGGTGATCGCCGCCGCGACCTCGTCCGGGACGGCGGTCCCTTCGATGCTCCCGCGGATCTCCGCGCTGAGCGTGCGGATCCCCTCCCGGTCGTCCGCGTCCAGGCCAGCCAACCGGTCGAGCCGTTCGTCGATCGACGGCACCTCCGCCATGATCCGGCGGAAGGCGTCCGTCGTCACGCAGAAGCCCTCGGGCACCGGGACGCCGTCGATCCGCGACAGCGCGCCCAACTGCGCGCCCTTGCCTCCGACGACGTCGACGTGCCTCTCGTCGGCCTCCCGGAGGTCCCACACGTATCGCTCCGTCATCGCCTCACCTCCGGGACGGCCGAGTTCCGTGGCCGCGCGGCGGCCGATCGCCTCACCCGCGTCTCCCCGTCCGGCGCTTCCTCCATGGGGCCGGCGATACCGCGTCCCCCGTACGCCGACAACAACACACGCATGTTTCGCGCCCTCATCTCCGCAGGTCGTGGTCAGGCCGCTGATTGTGCGCCAGCCACGGGGCCTTGCCGCAAGCCCCCCATCGCGCTATAAGTTGAGAGTGGCAAGGAGAGTGCTCTCCTTGCCTTTGCTCTTTCCCTCACCCACCCTTCCCGCCTCGCGCGCGCCGCCGCGGGCGTCCAGGACGGCGCGGCGGCGGTCTCCGGTGGCGGAGCGGGCGGGAACCTCCGCGTCAGGCCGGCCCGAGGACGCAGAACTGGTTGCCCTCCGGATCGGTCAGTACCCTCCACGGGAAGTCGCCCCCGCCCGCGTCAGCGGGCATCGCCCCGAGCGCTTCGAGCCGCGCCACCTCCGCCGCCTGACCGTCGGCGCCGAAGGGGTACGGTGCCAGGTCCAGGTGCACCCGGTGCGTCACGCCCGTCAGGTGGGGCGTGCGAAGGAACTCGAGACGGGGGCCGGCACCCTTGGCGGAGCGCAGCACCGCGTGGTCGTCGGTCACCTCGTGCACGCTCCAGTCCATCGCCGCGCCCCAGAACCGGGCCATGGCCCGCGGGTCCGCGCAGTCCACGACCACCGCGGCGATCGGTCCGGTGTCCCGGTGCGTCTCCCGAGGCGCCACCACGCAGAACGCATTGCCCTCGGGATCGGCCAGAACGGTCCGACGGGCGTCACCGGTTCCCGCGTCGGTGGATGTGGCGCCGAATGCCTTCAGGCGTGCGACCAACTCCGTGTGATGCTCGGCGGAGGTGGTGGCCAGTTCGATGTGTGCCCGGTCCCGCACCGTTCCGGGGTCCGGGACGGCGATGACGTCGATGCGGACGGCGGCCGGGTCCGGCCACGGGGGACCCACCGGCTTGACGCTGGTCGCCCCGGCTTCCTCGCTGGAAACACTCCACCCGAGTGCCTCCCCCCAGAACCGGCCCAGTGCCCGGTCGTCACGGGCTTTGCAGTTCAGTTCGAAAAGGTGCAGCGCCATGCCGCCACCGTATAGCAGGCGATGAACCCGGGTTCGGGACAGCCGAGTTCGGAGGTGGGAGAGGTTCCGGCGGAGTAGCGAGGGGGGGATCCGCCGGAGCGGCCGGGGGTGTGGCTGCCGGGGGGTGCGGTTCCCATCGCCTCAGGGGGTGGCGCGGGACCGCAGCGGCCGGGCTTCGCGCACTCGGTGGAGATGTATGAGGACGTCATAGGCCCGGCCGACGGCGAGTTCGGGCAGGGGGTTCGCCTCGAAGAGGGAACCGGCGTCATAGGTGGGACGCGCGACATCCAGCCACCTGCGTGCCGCGGGCGGGGCGGTGCGCAGATCGACGTAGTAGTCCCGGTGCCGGACCCGGTCCAACGTGTGCTCGTGCATGTCGCGGGTGGCCGGGGGCACGGTGGTCTTCTTCCACTCGCCGCCGGCGACGTCTCCGGTGAGGAACGAGCCGCGGTTGAAGGTGAACCCGATGGAGACGTAGTGACGGCCGAGGGCGTCACGAAGGGAGGCGCCCTGCGGCACGGGATACAGCTCCGGATAGGAGGACAGGTACCCGATGTGCCCGTTGTGCGCCGACAGAAGGATCTTGTCGCCGGTCCGCCGGTGCCACCACAGGACGGTGTCGGCCATGACCCGGTCACGAAGGTGCTGGGCGGCGGCGACCGAGGACGGGTCTCCCGCGTCGAAGCCGGCGAAGGCGAAGGTCTGGGCGATGTTCCGCGCGTGTTGCACCGCCCACTCGCCCGCCTCGCCCCCCGAGGCCTCAACGGCGGCGGTCACCAGGTCCAGGGCCTCCTGCGCCCTGGCGGCGTTCTGCCGTCGCTCCGACGTCGGCTTCTCCAGGTAGGCGAAGATGTCGTCCATCGGGCGCAAACCCGCGTACAGCTCTTGGAGGCGCGGCAACGACGCGGGACGCGACCGGGCCACCTGGGCGGTCACCCGGTCGAAGACCCGGTCGCCGAGCCGTGGTGCCCCGATGTCGTCGCCCATGAAGTGCACCGTGCGCTCGGGGTGTCGGCGGTTGTGGTCACGCATCCAGTCGATCAGGTGCACGAACTCGTCGCGCTCCCACGGGGACCCGGCCAGGGTCTCCTCGGCGATCCGGTGCGCGCTCCCTCCGCCGCCCTGGAGGTAGTCGTCGATCTCCAGCCCGGCGGACCAGCTCATCTCGAGGGAGAACGTGGTGAAGCCCTTCTCCTCCACGAGGTACCGGAAGACCCGCTCCTTCATGGTGAAGAACTCGTGCGAGCCGTGCGTCGCCTCACCCAGGCCGACGACCCGGGCGTCGCCGATCATCGCGCCCAGCGCCCGCAGATCGGTGGTGCCACCCGAGGGTGCGGTGGAGCGCAATGGATGGGCCATGCGCTCCAGCGCGCGTACGGCAGCGGTCCGTTGACCGTCCGCCGGCGGTGTACCGGTCCCGGTGCCAGCCGGAACCGAGGTCGGCGCCGTGGCACCGACGGCAGCCGCCGGAGCCGAAGCCGCCGAAGCCGGAGCCGCCAGTACCGGAGCAACCAACGCGGCGACCGCGAACGCCGTGGTCGTCCTCAGCGCCCCCTTGCGTGCGATGCCCTTGCCGTGCCTCATCGTGCGCCGCTCCCGCCATGAGAAGTCCTCGTGCTCTCGTTCCCTCGATCTTGGCGTTCGGCGGGGAGCGGCGCACTGGTGCCGTCCTCCACGTATTCCGGGGGGATAACCCCCTCCCTCCCTCCAGCGTGGCCGGTGGCGCGGGCGGCCGACCGCAGCGATTCCCACCCGGATGGTATGGACCTGACAAGTAGGCCCGGCTAACCTGACGGGCATTGAGAGCGCTCTCACCAACTGGTCGGGGCCGGTGGTCGCCGGACCCCGTCGCCCATCGGAGGAAGCATGAGACGCCTTTCCATCCAGCGTGCCGCCGCCGCGGTCCTACTGCTCACGGCCGCCTTGAGCGGCACCGGACCGCAGGCCGCGGCAGCCGGGGTACCCGAGGCTCCCCGGCCGGCATCGGCCGGAATCGTCGAAGGCATGCGCCGCGACCTGGGTCTGACACGGGAACAGGCCGAACAGCGGCTGCTGGCCGAGCGGACCGCGGTGACGGTCGAGCGGCAGGCACGGCGTCACGCCGGTTCCGCGTACGGCGGCTCCTGGTTCGACCCGGCGAAGGGCCGCCTCGTCGTCGCGCTCACCGACCGCGCGAAGGTCCGCGGCGTGCGGGCACTGGGCGCGGACACCCGGATCGTCCGGCACGACGCGGCCCTCCTCGACCGGGTAAAGAGCCGGCTGGATGCCTTGCGCGCGCCCGCCGGGGTGGCCGGCTGGCATGTCGACCCCCGGGCCAACCGCGTCGCCGTCACCGTGGTGCGTACCGACCGGAACGACCCCGCCGTGCGGGCGTTCGTCGCACGGGCCCGCACCACCGGCCCCGTCACGGTCACCGAAACGGAACGTGCCCCGATCACGTACGCGGCGGGCACCGTCGGCGGCGACCCCTACTACACCGGCAACGTCCGCTGCTCCATCGGCTTCTCCGTGCACGGGGGCTTCGTCACCGCCGGTCACTGCGGTCGTGCCGGTGCCGCCGTGCGCGGCTGGGACGGCTCCGCGATGGGAACGTTCCAGGGCTCCTCCTTCCCCGGCGACGACTACGCGTACGTGAGCGTCCACAGCGGCTGGTGGACCGTCCCGGTGGTGCTCGGCTGGGGCACGGTGCCGGACCGCCTGGTGCGCGGCTCGGCCGAGGCGCCCGTCGGAGCCTCCGTCTGCCGGTCGGGCTCCACGACACGGTGGCACTGCGGCACGGTCCTGGCGAAGAACGAGACCGTCAACTACAGCCAGGGCGCCGTCCATCAGATGACCAAGACCAGTGTGTGTGCCGAGGGTGGCGACTCGGGCGGGTCCTTCATCAGCGGGGACCAGGCCCAGGGCGTCACCTCCGGCGGATGGGGCAACTGCTCCTCCGGCGGCGAGACGTGGTTCCAGCCCGTCAACGAGATCCTCGCCCGCTACGGCCTCCGGCTCCACACCGCCTGACCGGGCCACACCCCCACGTGCGGGCGCCCGTCACGGTGCCGCCCCTTTCCGGGGAGGGGGCGGCATCGCCCCGCCCGCTGCTGCGTCCGGCAGGGCTTGGCCGGTCGTCAGTAGGACCGTGCACGGCCCTCGCCGCCGGTGGGCCGGAGGCCGCCCGGCACGGCGGTGGCCGGGCCGGGCCGTGACCCGTTTCCTCAGGAGGACAGGGCGGGGTAATCGGTGTAGCCGCGGTCGTCGCCGCCGTAGAAGGTGGCCTGGTCGGGGGAGTTGAAGGGGCCGCCCCGTTCCAGTCGGTGGGGCAGGTCGGGGTTGGCGAGGAACATCGCTCCGAAGGAGACGAGGTCGGCCGTGCCGTCCTCGATCAGGGCGAGGGCCTCGGGGCCCGTGGGGGCCGGGTGGGTGAAGGGGTTGAGGATGAAGGCGGCCGGCCAGTCCTTGCGCAGGCGGCGGGTCAGGTCGCGGTCCGGGCCCTCCAACAGGTGCAGGTACGCCAGGTCCAGTTGGGCGAGACGATCGGTGAGGGACCCGTACGTCTCTTCGAGGTCGTCCTCGGCGATGTCGTTGTACGGGTTGCCGGGGGAGAGGCGCATGCCCGTCCGGTGGCCGCCGATGGCGTCGGCGACGGCCGCGGCGGTCTCGACGGCGAAGCGGATCCGGCCCTCGGCGCCGCCACCCCAGGCGTCGGTGCGGCGGTTGCTGTGAGGAGCCAGGAACTGATGGATGAGATAGCCGTTGGCACCGTGGATCTCCACCCCGTCGAAGCCCGCGGCGATCGCGTTGCGTGCCGCGTCGGCGAAGTCGGCGATCGTCCGCCGGATCTCGGGTTCCGTCAGTTCCTTCGGCGTCACCATGTCCTTCGGACCCTGGTGGGTGAAGACCTGGCCCCGGGCGGCGACGGGCGAGGGGCCGACGGGGACCATGCCCTCCGGCAGCAGGCTGGGGTGACCGATCCGGCCGGTGTGCATCAGTTGCGCGAAGATGACCCCGCCCTCCCGGTGGACGGCGTCGGTCACGGCGCGCCATGCGGCCACCTGCTCCGGCGAGTGCAGGCCAGGGGTGTCCGGATAGCCCTGCCCCACCACCGACGGCTGCGCTCCCTCGGTGATGATCAGCCCGGCACCGGCCCGCTGGGCGTAGTACCTCGCCATCGACGGTGTGGGGGTGGCGCCCGGGCCGAAGGCGCGGCTGCGGGTCATCGGGGCCATGACGATGCGGTTCGCCAGGCGTACGCCGCCCAGCTCGAGCGGGGTGAAAGCGGTCTTCATGATCAGGGTTCCTTCGACGTGGACGGTCTCCGCGCCCGACGGGCAGCACGGACGGCTTTAGTGCCTGTCTGAACAAGTAAAGCACTCGCGTCATTCCGTACGGGGAGTGACCTGCCGCACAGGCGCGCCCGGCGGCGTCGGACACGCGCGGGGAAACGCGGGCGGCGGTGCTGGCCTACCCTGTGTGCTGTCCAGTCGGGTGCGGCGTCGAGGAGCGGGTGCGGGATGAGCGGAGCAGGCGGGGGGCGCGGCCGTCCCGGCCTGTCGGCCGGGGATGCGGCCGAGGCGGTGGAGAGTGCGGCGACGGTGCCCGTCCCCGCGTCCGCGAGCGGCGGCCCCATCAGCCACGCGATCTTCCGTGTCGCCCGGCTGCACCGCATGCTCGCCGGGCAGCTCCTGCGCCGCGTCGGTCTGCACCCCGGTCAGGAGCTGGTGATGATGCAACTGTGGGAGCTGGGGCCGCAGCGCCAGACCGACCTCGTCCGGCTGCTCGACTCCGACGCCGCGACCATGACCCGTACCGTCCAGCGCCTGGAGCGCGCGGGGTTCGTCCGCCGGCGGCCGAGTACGACCGACAGGCGGGCCGTCATCATCGAGCCCACCGCCGCCAGTATCGCGTTGCGCCGGGAGGTCGAGGGGCTGTGGGCGCAGCTCGAACACCTCGTCACCGCCCGACTGACGCCCGCGCAGCGCGATGAGGCGCTGCGGTCGCTGGAAGCGATCGAAGCCGGCCTGTCCGAGGCTGCGGCCGCACCGGGGGAGGAGCTCTAGCTCCCAACCGATTCCTGCCCGGGCAACTAATCGGGTCTGATGCCGGCGGACGCATCGGCCGGGGGTCCGCCCGGCCCCAGCCGCCGCCGCGCGCCGGCCATCCGGCGCGCGGGGGGGGGCCTCCTCGGCCTACGCACCGGGCGTCCCCGGCCTGCGTACCGGGCGTCCCCGGCCTACTCGGTGTGCAGCACCTCGGAGATGGTGAGCCGCGCCGCCGTCCGCGCCGGTACGAGCGCGCCGAGCACGGCGATCGTGACCCCCGCGAGGACCAGCACGGCCAGGTGCGGCAGGTGCCATACCTGCTTCATGGACTCCGGGAACGAGACCACTCCCACATGGTCCACGACCAGCCGGTGCGCGGCGACCCCCAGAGGGATCCCCAGCAGCGCGCCGACCACCCCCAGCGCCGCGACGGACGCCACCGTCATCACCACGACCTGGCGCGGCGTCATCCCGATCGACTTGAGCATGCCCAGGTCACGGCGCCGCTCCCGTACGTTGAGCAGGACGGTGTTGAAGACACCGAGGGCGGCCACGACGGTCAGCAGAACCGAGAACACCGACGCGAAGCCGACAACGGTGACGGTCGCGGTGTCGTCCGGGCGCCGCAGCGCCGCCCGGAGGGCCGGGTCGGCCGCCTCGACCGCTCGGAGGTAACCCTGCGCGTCGGCGTCGCGGGCGAGCCGGACCGTGTACTCGCCGGGCTGCACCGCGCGGTCGAGCCGCGCCAGGGTCTGCCAGTTGGAATCCAGTGCCTGGGCGTTGCCTTCCATGAGTTCGCCCACGAGGGTGACGGGCGTCTGCTCGCCGTTCAGCCGGACGGTGACCCGGTCGCCCACGGACAGCCCGTGCTGCTGGAGGAACGCGGGCCCTGCCGCGGCCTCGCCGGCACCGCTCGGCCAGCGCCCCTTCACGATCCCGGCGGCCAGGTCCCGGGTGTCCCCGCGGTAGAAGTTGACGAACGCCGTCTGCGTGTACCCGGCGAGGCTCACCTTGGTGAGGGCACGGGCGGTGACCCCGTCCGCGCCGGGCAGGGAGCGCAGTCGCCGTTCGGTCCGTCCGGCGTCGCTCCGTTCCGGAGCGGCGGCCCCGCCCCCGGCCGGGGTTTCCGCCAGTACGTCGACACGGGTCGCACCGTCGCCCTTGCCGGCGTTCCCGTAGGCGACCATGGTGCTGGTCAGCCCGGTCGTCAGGGTCACCGTGGTGACCCCGAGGACGATGGCCGCCACGGTCAGCAGGGAACGGCCCGGACGCGCGAACGGCTGGCCGAGTCCCAGGCTCACCGCACGGGGCAGCCGGGTCCCGCCGAGCCGGCGCTGGACGCGCCGCCCGCGTCCGGTCCGCGGCGCGCCGCCCGCCATCATGGTCCGGGCCGCGGACAGCCGGTGCGCGCGCAGGGCGGGGACCAGGGCGGCCAGGACGACGAGGGCCGGCATGCCCACCAGGCACAGGACGGACGGCCACGGGCTCATGCCGACGGAGGCGCTGCCGGTCTCGATGCCGGAGAAGGCCACCCGCAGGACGGGGGCGGCCACCGCGTTGCCGACCAGGGTGCCGATGACGCAGCCGATGACCGCGGGCACCGAGACCATCGTCAGGTAGACCGCCACCACTTGGTTCGGGGTGAAGCCCAGGGCCTTGAGCACGCCGATGTGCCGGTGTCCGGAGACGACGGCTCCGCTGACGACGTTCCCCACGATCAGGACGGAGACCAGGAGGCCGAGGACGCCGAAGAGGGTCATGAACGGCAGGTACGCGTCGGCCTGTGCGGAGAAGGCCCGCTTGAGGGTGAGGTAGGACTGCGTGGTGGTCGGCGAACCGGCGGGCAGTGCGGCGGTGGCGCTCGCGAGACCGGTACGGAGCCGCTCCTCGCTCGACGCGTCCGCGAAGCGGTACAGCATCTGCGCGGAGGTCGGGTGGAGCCGGTCCATCTGCTCGGGGGAGACCCAGGCTCCGGCGGACCTGCTCATGCTGGTGGCGAAGCCGACCACGGTCAGGGCCGGCGCCCCCCGGGGCCTGATCCGGGTGCCGAGCTGACCCGGCCCGGGCGTCCCGTCCACCGGCCAGCTGACGACGATCTCACCGGGGGCCGTGGCCCAGCGCCCCTCCAGGAGACGGACGCGGTCCACCGGGCCGTCGGGAGCCGCCCGCCCCACCACGGACAGCGAACCGGCCGACATCCACAACCAGTCCTCGGGCATGTCGAGAACCACCTGCCCGTACGGACCCGCCGCGGCCTCCACGCCGGGACGCCGGGCCGTCCCGGCCAACTCCCGCTCCGTCACCCTCGACAGGTCGAACGCCGCCACCGCGTGCGCACCGCGCTGCTGGGCGAAGGCCTTGTCGAAGGGGCCCGAGGCCGCGGTGAGCAGCCCCAGCCCCAGCAGCACGGTCGTGGTGGAACACAACACGACGAGCCCGATGACGACCGTCTGGAGTCTGCGGCGCTGCACGGCCGCCCGCGCGGCCCTCCACACGGCGCTCATGCGACCGGCTCCAGGGCGCGCTCGCCGGCGACCCGGCCGTCGGCGACCTCGATCAGGCGGCCGGCGCAGCGGGTGGCGAGGTGAGGGTCGTGCGTGACGATCAGCAGGGTCTGCCCGATCTGGTTGAGGTCGATCAGCAGGTCCATGACCTGCTCGCCCGAGCGGCTGTCCAGCGCTCCGGTCGGTTCGTCGGCCAGCAGCAGGGCCGGACGGTTCATCAACGCCCTGGCCACCGCCACTCGTTGCCGCTCACCACCGCTCAACGCGGCCGGGTAGGCGTCCCTGCGGTCGGCGATGCCCAGTTCGTCGAGGAGTTCCAGTGCCCGGCGGCGGGCCTGCCGGGTGGACGTGCCGGTGAGCTGGGCGGCCAGCATGACGTTGTCCAGGGCCGGCAGGTCGTCGATCAGGTTGAAGAACTGGAAGATCATGCCGATGTGCCGCCGCCGGAACAGCGCCAGTCCCGTCTCGTTCAGCCGGCCGAGGTCCTGGCCCTGGACCCGTACCGTCCCCGAGGTCGGGCGGTCCAGCCCCGCGATCATGTTGAGCAGGGTCGACTTGCCGCATCCGGAGGGCCCCATCACCGCGACCGCCTCCCCGGCCCGGATCTCCAGGCTGAGCCCGTCCAGGGCCCTCGCGTCACCGTACTCCTTGTGCACGTCGTCCAGCCGCACGACGACCTTCTCCATGGTGTCCCGTTCCGAAGTCATGGGACGAACGTAGGAGTTGGGGGACGGGTACGACGTCCCTCCCCGGGTGTAACCGGCCGGGTGGGTCATCCTGGGGATGTAGGAGACTGGGCCCCGGGCATGACGCGGGTGGGCGGTCCGGGCTGCGAAGCTCGTGCGGTGGGGAGTACTGGGTTGATCTGGCTGGGTACGGCGTTGGCGGCGGCGTGCGCCGCGGTCGTCCTCCTGGGCGTGGCGCTCGTCCGGGCCCGGCGGCGGCACCGGGCGGCCGTCGAGGAACGCGGCTGGTTGCTGGAGCGCGAGCGGGAGAGCGCGGCGCGGAACGCGGTCGACGCCGAGCGGGCCAGGATCGCGGCCGAGCTCCACGACATCGTCAGCCACAACGTGAGCCTCATGGTGGTCCAGGCCGGAGCCGCCCGCGAGGTGCTGGCCTCCCTGCCCGACGAGGCCGAGGCCGCCTTGGGTGCCGTGGAGAGCGCCGGACGGACCGCGATGACCGAACTGCGGCATCTGCTCGGCCTCCTCGCCCCCTCGCAGAGCGGCGAGGACGAGCACCCCGGCGGGGACCTGGCACCGCAACCCGGCCTGAGCCGGCTCGGCACGCTGATCGACAGGATCGCCTTCGCCGGACTGCCCGTCGAGGTGAGGATCTCCGGGGAGCCCCGCCCGCTGCCGACCGGGATCGACGTCACCGCCTACCGGATCGTCCAGGAGGCGCTGATCAACGCCCTCAAACACGGCGAAGGAGCGCAAGCCGAGGTGACGGTGCGGTACACGGAGCGCTTCCTGCGCGTCGAAGTGCTGAACAGCGGCCCCAGCGTCCTGTCCGGCGACCTGTCCGGGCCCCGTCCCCGCCCGGCCCCGGACCGGGCCGACGGAGCGCGCCGAGGGCTGCTGGGCCTCCGCGAGCGGGTCGCCGTCTACGGCGGCGACCTGGACGCCCGGCGCCGCCTGGGCGGCGGCTACCGCGTCCGGGCGCGGATCCCCCTGGACCGGCCGTGACCACGCCCCCCGCACACGCCCCCCGCGTCGTCATCGCCGACGATCAGGAGCTGGTCCGCACCGGCTTCCGGCTGATCCTCCACGCGCGCGGCATCGACGTGGTGGGCGAGGCCGCCGACGGGGCCGAGGCCGTCGAGGTCGTCCGACGTACACGGCCCGACGTCGTCCTCATGGACATCCGCATGCCGGCCATGGACGGCCTGGAAGCCGCCCGGCAGGTCCTCGCCCGGACCCCGGGCTGCCGCGTGATCATGCTCACCACCTTCGACCTCGATTCCTACGTCTACGCGGCCCTCGCCGCCGGCGCCAGCGGCTTCCTGCTCAAGGACGTCACGCCCGCGCACCTCGCCGCGGCCGTACGCCTGGTCGACACCGGTGACGCCCTGCTCGCCCCCTCGATCACCCGCCGCCTGGTCGAACGTCACGCCGCCGCCGCACGGACCGGCCCGGGTGCGACGACCCCCGCCGTCCACCGCGACCTCGCCGTCCTGACGCCCCGCGAACACGAGGTCCTGGCCCTCATGGGCAGGGGCCTGTCCAACGCCGAACTCGCCCGGGAACTGACCCTGAGCGAAGCGACGGTGAAGACCCATGTGGCGCGGATCTTCGCCAAACTGAGCCTGCGTGACCGGGCCCAGGCCGTCGTCCTCGCCTACGAGACGGGACTCGTCACACCCGGCGGCCCCACGCGCTCCACCGACCCCGGCCGCTAGAGAGTGGTCGCGACATATCGGTGCCCGAGCGCGCTGCCCGCGACGCGATGTAGCGCACACCCGCGCGCAGGGGCCCTTACCCCGGGTGAAAGCGGGCATGACCGTCTGCACAGTGACGTACGAAAGCCGTCGGCGGCGGGGGATGGGTCGGATGAGCAGCGCACCACAACGGCGGCCACGCCGTCCGTCCGACGACCCCGAAGCCGGCCGGGACTCACCCGACGAGGCGGACCTCCGGGTGCTGTTCGGCGAGTCGACGGCCGTGTTCGCGTCGATGGCCGGACCCGCCCACCTGCTGGAGGCCGCCAATCCGACGTTCTTCGCGCCCTCACCAGACGGCACGGCGAACACGGCAGCGGCTTCGTCACCCTGGTGTACGGCCACTTCACCGACACCGGCGCCGGGCTGGACATCGACCTCGTCCGCGCCGGCCACACCCTCCCCGTACACCTGGGCGAGGCCGGCGCCCGGCCCGTCCATAGCGACGGCCCCCTCCTCGGCATCCTGCCCGACCCGCACCTGGCCACCGCCACCTGCACCTCGCCCCCGGCGAGAGCCTGATCCTCTACACCGACGGCATCACTGAGGCACGCGACGCCCGGGGGGGAACAGTTCGAGGAGGACCGCCTCGTCCGGGCGCTGTCCCCCGGGCTGCGCCGGGCTCCCGCCGTTCTGGACGCCCTCACCCAGGCAGTGCGGGACTTCACCGGCGAGAACGGCATGGACGACGACCAGGCCGTCCTCATCCTGACCGCAACCGCAACCGCAACCGCAACCGCAACCGCCAGCTCGGCCGGCACCGGAGACCGGGACTGAGGACCGGCTGGGGGACAGGACCGGCCGGGGGATAGGACCGGCCGGGTCGGAAGACCGGCCGTCCCTCCCTCCCCCCCCCGGCGGCGCCGGGTCAGGCGTAGCGGTGTTCGGGGAACTCCTCGACGAACCCGGCGCCCGCCGCGAACAGGTGCGCGTCACCCGGTACGAGCCGCACCGCCGCTCGCAACCCGAGCCGGAAGCGCGCCGTCGCCGCGCCCGGCGGGCCGCTCCGGGAGGCGTCGCGCACCTCCTGGGCCAGGCGGACGAAGAAGTACCCGGTCAGCCGGTCCTCCTCCCGGGCGAGCCGTGCGTCGGCGCCGGGGTCCTCGGGCAACAGCCGGCGGTCGTGGAGCACACGGCACGCCTCGGCAGCCGTACGGTCCTTGCGCAGCACGGTTCCGACCGCCGTCCAGGACGCCTCGTCGGACGGGCGGGAGGGGAGCCCGCGGCAGAGCTGGGACACCAGGCGGTCGTTGTCCCAGCGTTCCGCCGCCCGGCACTGGTCCTCCGAACCCCACCGTGCCACACAGCGCCGCAGCCACCGCCCCAGCCGCTCCCCGTCGGGCACACGGCCCTGGTCCACGGCCGTCCCGAACCGTGACCACCAGGCGGCGTCGATCGCCGCGAGGTTGGCCACCAGCTCCACCAGCCGCTCGCCCACCGGGGCGGGCCCGCTGACGCGGTCGAGCAGACGGCGGCGGCTGTCCGTGTGCGGACCGGCCAGGATCAGCACCGGCCGCCGGCCGCCCTCCGGAAGTTCCAGGTCGACCTCGCGTGCCGTCTCGTACGGCCGGAGCCGCAGCGCCGGCTCCACGGGCCGGGACCGGCCGCCGGTCCCGGCGGCCCCGGGGCACCTGCCCGCCGTGGGGCCCGCGCCGGCCAGCAGGTCACGGATCTCGTCCGGGCGCGCGCTCCGCCCCCTCCTGAGCGCCACGTAGTCGGGCGCCTCGTCCTCCATCTCCCGCCACAGTGCCTCCAGACGCCGCCACGCCTCGTGGTACTCGTCGCGGGACAGGCCGCCGGCCGACTCGTGCGTCCGTACGCGCCGCACCAGTTCGTGCTCCGCCTCCAGCACGGCCGCCGGGACGCCCGCCGGAGCGGGAACGGTGCCGAGACCCAGCAGCTCGCCCAGCGTGCGCGACTTGCCGCGTTCCACCCAGGTGAGCGCCTCCGTGAGGTATGCCGGGTCCTGGAGCGTGTCGGCCAGGACCAGGCAGAGCTGCACGACCTGTTCGTACAACTCGGACCGGTCCTCCACGAAGGCCAGCCGTGATCGCGCGTCACCCACGGTCGCGCGGCTGTCCTCGACGAGGCGCAACGCGGCGACACAGGTGCGGTGCGCCGGCTCGTACGCACCCCGGGCGAGGTGCACGGAGGAGAGCTGGGCGAGGGCCTCGGTCTGCTCGGGGCGGAGCCGCTCCCCGGCGGAGAGCTCCACGGCCCGGACGGCGTCCTTCAGCGCCCCGTCCTGGTCGCCCAGCAGCATTCCCACCTGACTGAGCCGGATCAGGTCCCTGACCGCCTCGCTCGCGCCGACGTCCGGGAGCAGGGCCCGCAGCCGCGGGGCCAGCCGCTCGGCCTCGGTGAGGTCCTGGCGCCGCAGCCCCAGGGTGATCCGGCCGGACAGGGCGGCCGCCTCGGCCGCGCGGCCTTCACCGGCGTCCCTCGTGGAACCGCGGGCCCGGGCCCGCTCGGCGAGGCGCAGGTATTCCTCCTCGGCCCTGTCCCATTCCCCGCCGTAGGCGAACCGCACCCCGGACACCATCATCAGGTGGAGCACCAGGTCCGTGCGCCCGGCCTGTTCGGCGCGCGCCCGGGCGAAGTCCACGATCCCGTCCGCCTCACCGGGCGCGTTCCGCCAGGTCGCGAGCGCCGCCAGCCGGTTGGCGGCCTGCACCAGCCCCTCGATGTCGTCGGCCTCCGTCGCCAGGACCGAGGCCTGGCGGAAGGCGCCCTCCGCCTCCGCGGCATCGCCCAGTTCCATCCAGGCGGCGCCGCGGTGGAAGACGGCCCGGCACCGGTCCTGGGCGGATCCGGCCAGCTCCAGCGCTTCCGCGAACCGGGGGACCGAGTCGCCGGGCAGTCCGGCGCGCAGGAAGTACAGCCCCTGCTCCAGCGCGGCCGTGAAGCGGGCGGCGCGGGTGCCGGTGGCGTCGGCGGCCACGTCCAGGAGCGCGAGCAGCGTCACCGCGTCGGGCCCGTCCGCCGACTCGTGGGCGTGCCGGGCGAGTTCGGCCAGTTGGGCGGTCAGCCGCTCGGCCGTGCCCTCCGGCACCTTCCGGAGCAGCGCCCGGAACTCGGCGACTGCGTCCCGCACGTCGAGGACCTCGCCGAAGACGACCGTCAGCCACTCCTCGACGCCCGTCCGGCCCGCCCCGTCCGGCCGCTCCTCGGCGCGAGGCCGGTGCGTTCCGTCCGGCCGCTCGTCGGCGCCCGTCCGGCGCGCGCCGGCCTTGTCAGTCCTCTTCTCCACGGCCCAGTCCCTCCTGTCGGCGGCGCAGCGCGGCGGCGTTCTCCTCGTCACCGAGCCGTTCCGCGATGAGCGCCAGGCGTCCCAGGGTGATGCGGGCGTGGGCGTGAGCCTCGGCACGCAGGTGCACGCCCAGGGCCCAGCGCTCGTAGCGGGCCGCGGTGTCGAGGTTCCCCAACCGCGCCTCGGTCATGGCCAGGTTGCTCAGGGCCGTGGCCTGGGCGACCTGGTCCCCCCGGCCGCCGGCCAGGGCGAGGGCCCACCGGAAGGCGGCCCGGGCGCACGCGGTCAGTTCGCCCGGCTCCCCGCCGGTCAGGGCGCGGGCGGCGTCGGTCAGGGTGCCTCGCAGGCCCCAGGGCACGCCCTCGTGCAGGCCTTCCCTCAACGCGGCGACGAGCCCGCCGATCGCCTGCTCCGTGGCCCGGCCCGCCAGCGTCTCGTAGGCGGCGCCCATCCCGGTCAGGCACCTCGTCGTGTCGTCCGGGTCCTCGCGTTGAAGGCACACCGCCAGCGCCGGGTAGTAGCAGGCCAGGGCGTCGCCGGGGCGCCCCTCCGGACCGCGCAGCCGGTCCGCGTGGTCCAGCAGCGCCTCCAGGTCCTCGCTGCCGCCGCCCGTGACGGCGGGCCTGCCGGGTGCCCGGGCGAGCAGGGTCCGCCGGGCCGCCCGGACCACGGCGTCCACGTCGCCGTCGACCGTGAGCGCCAGGTCGCCCGCCGCCCGCCGGGCGCTGCCCAGCCGTTCACCGTACGCGCGTGCCTCCTCGGCGCGTCCCAGCCGCTCGGCCAGTGCGACGCACTCCCGCAGCGCGCCGATCTCGGTCCGCCAGTCCTCGGCCTCACGCGCGGGCTCCAGCACGGACCGGTACCACGCCGCCGCCGCGTGCGGGCGCCCCGCGGCCCGCGCGGCGCGGCCCAACGATGTCCTCAACCGTGCCTCGGCGGACCGGTCGGCCGTCCGCAGCGCGGCCGTCAGCGCCGCGTGCAGGTCTTCCGTGCGGGCCTTCCCGGCGTGGTCCGCGGCGCAGGCGGCCCTGCCCTCGAGGCAGCGCGTCCGGACATCGTCGGCGGAGCCCTCGGGCAGCAGCGCGAGGGCGGCGGAGTACTGCTCGCGCGCCTTGGCGCGCCGCCCGAGTCCCGCGAGGGCGACCGCGTGCCGTTCGTGGAGCCTGGCCCGGAGGGTCACGGTCGGCGCGGGACGCTGGGCCTTGCGGACCAGCAGCCGCAGCGCCACGTCGTGGCGGCCCCGGGCGGACAGCCGGGTCAGCTGGGAGAGGGCCGACTCGACCTCTTCACGGCTCCAGGGTTCGAGGGCGACCGGCTGCCGGGCCAGGGCCCGGAGGAGTTCGGACAGGTCGGGGAGGTCCGGCGGGGCGGGGGCACGGGACCGGAACCTCCTCCGTGCCGGGCCGTCCACCGCGGCGTCCTCGGCGCGGGCCTCCTCGATGCGCCACAGGGCCCGCAGCGACCGGGCGCGCAAGGCCCGGGCCTCCGCGGACGGGTTCTTCAGGCGCCGCAGTTCCGCCAGGGCCCGCTCGTGGTCGCCGGCCATCTGGTGGGCCTTCGCCAGGTTGTACCGGGCCCGCTTGTCCCTCGGGTCCTTGACCAGCGCCGCCTCGAAGGCATGGGCCGCCTCGGCGTACCGGCCGATCCGGCCGCTGACCACCCCGTAGTGGATCAGCTCCGCCGCGGTCGCCGACACCGGCGGCTCGGGCGGGGGAGTGAACGGCTCCTCGTCCCAGGGGTCGCCGCGCCGGACCTCGCCGGGGCGCGCCGGCCGGTCGTAGGTGCGGAGCTGTACGCGCAGACCGTGTGCGGCCGCCAGCAGGCCCATGGGCAGCGGGCTGTCGTCGGCCAGGGCGAGCAGGGTGCGCACCAGCCGGTCGGTGTGCCGGGCGGGCGGGTGGCCGGGATCCCGGCGCAGCGCCTCGGCGGCGTCCGCGCGGGCCTCACCCGTCCTGCCGAGTTCCAGCGAGCACCGGGCACGGTTGACCCGAGCGGGTACGAAGCCGGGGTCGGCGTCGAGGGCGGCCGAGAAGTGCGCGACGGCGGCACGGAACCGGTCGTGCTCGGCCAGCACGCAACCGCGGTGGTTGAGCGTATCGACGGGGGTGCCGAGGGGACCGGTCCCGGCCAGTTCGATCTCGTGCGCCACGACGGCCAGTCCCGTCGCCGCGCCCGGGTCCCTCATGGCCAGCGCGAGCGTGAGCCCGCGCAGCCGGAGGAGCGGCCAGGTGGCCTCCACCGACACGTCGTTGATCAGCCGGATGCCGGTCTCCCGGAGGACCAGGACCTCGGCCGGGCCGACCGCGGGGAGCCGGCGCAGCCCGCGCCGCAGCGCCCGCTCGTCGGATCGCGGGTCGACGAGCAGCCCCTTGAGGGCCTGTTCGAAGTCGTGGTGCCGGGTCATGTGACGGCGCCTCCCGGGTCGGGTGCGCCGACGCCGCCCGCCGGGGCGGGACTCGGCCCGGGCACGGGACGCGGCCCGGCGGCGGGAGGCGGTCCGGGCGGCAGCGGAAGCGGCCTGGTGACCACGGCCGTCGTGTCACGGGCCGCCCGCGTCAGCTCCGCGGCGAGCAGGGGTTCGACGGCCACGACGAGGGTGTCCGGCCCCGCGTCCGGCCCGATGTCCGGCCCAAGGCCCGGGCCGCCGCCCGCCCCGGCGCCGGGCCCGGAGGCGGCGGGCGCGGGCAGGTGGCGGAGCACGAGGACACCGGGGTACTCCGCGGCGACGGTGTGGTCGGCGGCGAAGAGCGAGAGGTCGACCCGGTCGCCGGGACGCAGGGTGCCGCCGAGGCCGTCCGGGCCCGTGACGGCGAGCCCCACCGCGGTCAGCGGACCGCTTCCGCCCGGGTCCGCCGCACCGTCCGCCGCGCCCGTTCCCGCCGGGCCCGCCGCCGCGTCCGCGCCGAGCAGGAGCCGTACGGGGACCGGCCGGCCGGCCTCCAGGGGCTGCAACGGGCACCGCCCCACGACGTCCTCGACGGCGGTGGCGCACAGCTCGTCCGGCACCTGGCGCCAGACCCAGCGCGGCTGGACGTCGGCCGGGGCGACCGGATGGAACGCGGGCAGCGTCCGCACGGGCACGGGGTACAGCCGGGGGGCCGGGGCACCGGCGTCGTACGCCTGCTCGGCGCCCCCGTACCGCACCAGGGACGGGTCCGGCGCGTAGCCGCGGTGCAGCAGGCCGGTCACCTCGCCCCACACGAGGCGTTCCTGCCCGGGGTCGGCCGGACGCCCCATGTGCAACTCGTCCAGCAGGCGCCACCGGTGGAGGTCCACGGCCGCCTTCACGTGCTCGCCCCAGGCGACGGCGCTCTCCACCGCCGCCCGGTACGTGGCCGTGGCCAGCAGCGTCACCACCGCGAGCCCCGTCAGCGCCCAGGGGAGGCCCACGCCGGCCCGGCCGTCGGACCAGCCGTCCGGTAGCTCCGGCACCCGTACCGCCAGCGCGGCGGCGGACAGCAGGGCGGCCGGCGCGGAACGGACGGCCACCGCGCAGAGCAGCGGCAGGAGCGGCAGCCACCACGGCATCGGGCGTACGCCGCCGAACGGTACGGCCACCGACAGCGGCAGCCCGAACAGGACGACGGACAGGCACACGTTGAGCAGCAGGTCCAGGACGGTACGCGCCTGCGCCTCCGCCTTCACCACCACCTCGGGCAGCAGCGGGTGCAGCCGGGGCCACACCAGCACCGTGTCCACCCCGTACCGCTCGCCCCCGTAACCCTCCACGGCGCGTACGACGTTGCCGAGGGCGGTGGGCATGACCAGCGACCGTTCGGCGGGGTAGGTGCCGAGCCGGGCGAGCAGTTCGGCGCGCTCCGCCTCCACCGACCGCTCCGACCTGGCGACGCGCCGGGCGAGAACGCGCACGGCGGCGTCCAGCCGGCGCGAGAGCTCCGCCCGCGCCGCGCCGTCCGTGGCGACCGGCCGGCGAGGCGCCGACCAGTCCCACCAGGCGCGCAACCGGCCGGGCAGGTCCCGGACGTCCTCGTCGCTCAGGTCGCCGGCCGACTCCGCCCGTTCCAGCAACACCTCCCGCTCCTCCTCGGTACCGGGAGGACCATCGCCACCCACGGCGGGGTCCCCGTCGCCCCGCGCCGGATCCGGTGGGGCGGGCGGATCCCGCGGGGCCGGTGGGGTCGGTGAGTCCGGTGAGTTCGGTGGGGCCGGTGGGGCGGGCGGATCCGGCGGGACCAGCAGACGGCCGGCTTCGAGCAGCGCCAAGTGCCGCACCTCCAGGACCGTGTCGGCCGCCTCCAGCGCGTCCACGGTCCTCAGGTGCCGGGCGCGCAGCCGGCCCCGGACAGCTCCCGCCGCGCCCCGCCCGGAGCCGTGACCGGCGAGGAAGCGGAGGGACCGGGTACTCATGGCGGCGGTCAGGAAGGCCCACAGACCGCACCAGACGAGGAAGGCCGCCAGGGCCAGCCCCTGGGCGACCGCGCCCACCGCCTGCCAGCCGTGCAGCGCGGCCCGCCGGCCCACGGCGGCGTCCAGCACCGCGACGGCTGTCAGGCCCCAGAAGACCACCGCGGGCAGGAAGGCGGACAGGAGCGTCCTGCGGTCGAACACCGCCGACCCCCGGGCCAGGACGGTCGTCAGCACCAGGTGGCCTCCCGCTCCATCGGGCCGTGCCGCAGGTCCACCGGGCAGACGGGCCGCTCGCGCCCCGCCCGCGGGAGCCGGCGTACCGGCGGGTCGCAGCGCCGGCAGACGTAACAGCGGGCAGGTGTCATCGGGATCCCGCCGCCCGGCCGTTCCTGCTCGTCGGCCGGGAACGGGAGCGCTTCGGCGAGGTCGAGCCACGGGACGAACCCCACCGGCCGGCCGCCCTGGACGATCACCAGACCCTCCGTACCGTCCGACGCCAGCAGCGCCAGCGCCTCCGCCTCGCCGACGGTGAGGTCGTCGAGGTCGGAGGGCCGGTCGACGTGGAGGACGGGAGAGACGGGCGCGCGGTCCGCGCACGCGCCGACGGGGGAACCGGCCGGCAGCCCGGCCAGCAGAGCGCGGCTGAACGCCCCGGAACAGCGGGCGCCGGACCCGGGCCGCGGACGGCCGGGTGCGGGACGGCCGGTCTCGGCGTAACCGGACTCGGCATGGCCGGACGCGCGGTGACCCGGCAGGGAGTGGTCGACGACGGCGTACCCCGCCCCGGCGGCGTCGAGCGCGGCCAGGGCCTCGTCGCGGTCGCTCCCGGCGGTGAGGACGGCGAGCGGGCGGATTCTGTCGGTCAGTCGGATCACGGGATACCTCAGCAGCCCCGGGCGGGGGTCAGGACCAGTCGCCGTGCAGGACGAACGGCGCCCAGTGGTAGGGGTGGGCGAAGGGACGCCTGCCGTAGTCGGGCGCGGCGGGGAGGCGGGCCTTGAAACGCAGCAGGGCTGCCCGCCGGGACAGCCGGGGGGCCAATGACGGATCCGTGGGGCCCGGCAGGGCCGGGAGCACGTCGAGCGCGGCCAGGTATCCGGCGGCGGCCTCTCCCGGGTCGAGCGCGGCGGCCTGCATCTGCGCCCGCGCGAGCAGTGCGGTCAGTCGTCGCTCCGGATCGTCGGCGGCGGGCGCCTGTTCCCCGTCCATGGCGTCGAGGACGTCCCGCACGGTCAGCGACTTCAGGTACAACTGCGCCGCCCGCAGTGCTTCCACCGGGGACCGCGCCCGGCCGGCGGCCATGTCCGTGACGGCGGCCCCGGGCGGACCGGCGGACCCGGGCGGACCGGCGGCCACGTCCGCTTCCGTGCGCAGCTCCGCGTACAACCGTCCCATGAGCAGCCGCGTGGAGAGGTCGGCCACGTTCCACAGGCTCAGTACGGTGGCGCGGGCGCCCGCGTACAACAGGGCCCGGGCGAGGCCGAGCAGCTCGTCGCCGGGCGCGAGCCGGTGCAGGCCGGTGCGGCAGGCGCCGAGCGTGACGAGATCGGGACGCATCCTTACGGTCAGCAGGTCCCGGACCGTCAGCCGGTCGTCCTCGCCGCCGGTCCCGAGGTCGATCCCCGAGGACATCGGATCGGCCGCGTCGAAGGAGCCGTGGCACGCGAAGTGCACGAGCGCGGGGTCCTCCCGCTCCAGCCGCGCCAGTACGTTCTCGCGGGTGGCTCGGCCCCCGATCAGCGGGTCGGTGCCCAGGACTTCGCCGACGGCCACGGCCTCCTCCCGGGCGTTCCGCAGGTCTCCGCCCGGGTCCCCCACGACGAGGGCGCCCCGGCCGTCCCCGCGGACCTTGCGCCGGCACTGCTGCATCACGGTGGCGCTGGGGGCGTAGCACACGGGGTTGCGGTCCAGCAGCCATTCGCCCCCGGGCAGCGGTGCGGCGTGCAGCGGCAGCAGGTGCAGCACGTCGTGGCCGACGAACCAGAGGACCTCGCCCGGACGGCTGTGGCGCACGGCGGGCTCGACGAGGGCACGGGCGGTCTCCGCCCACTCCTCGGCGTCCCCCAGGGGCCTGCCGTCGGGTCCCGGCGCGACGGCGGAGTCGGCCACGAGCGCCGCGGCCCGCCTGCGGTCGACCGGCAGTTCGACCACGTACGGGTGGTCGGATTCGGGCCGTAGCACGAACACCACCAGCCGGTCACCGATGGCGAAGTACTCGGCGAGGACCGCTCGTCCGGCCGGGTTCCCCTCGACGTACGGTGCCGTGCCGCGTTCCGCGGGCCACGCCGCAGCAGCCTCCGTCATGCCCCCGCCCTTCCGCCCCCCGCTGCACACCCACCGGCAGCGCGCAGTGACGCAGAGCGCCGACTGTAACGCAACGCGCCCCTGCCGCAACGGGCTTCGGTCCGATTGATCCCGCACGACGAGGGGCCGGACGGGCCTGAGCAGCGGGTTCAAGGTTTGCGGCAGGTTCCGCGAAGGCCGGCCGGGCACGGTGGTTCCGCAACGTATCCGTGTACCGCAGAGCAGAGGGGAGCAGTTGTGCGTCGAGGACGGATTCTCGCGAGCGGGCTGTTCGGTGCCGCGCTCGTCCTGGGCTTCACCACGTCGCCGGCGTCGGCGGCCGACGGTGTGCAGCGTGCGTCGGTGGTCGGCGGGAGCGGCCCGGACTCCGGGTACTGCGGGCTCATCACCTGGAACGCCACCGCGTGCTTCGAGCCGTACGGCGAGTGGTTCTGGCTGAAGGACGAAGACGCGGACGGCCTGCCCGTCGCCATCAAGTGGTCCTACAGCAACCCGGGGTACCCGAGCCGCAGCGGCGTGATCTACAACGACCACGGCAAGGCCGCCGGTTGGACGAACGTCAACAAGAGCTTCGCGGAGGACGGCCTGCTCTACTACGAAGTCTGCGAATACCACGTCCCCACCCAGCGGACGTCCAACTGTACGGGCCCGGCCTGGTCGTACACCTGAGCCACGGCCCCGCCACGGGGAGCGCTCCGGCTCGCCCCGCCCCGGGGCCAGGGGCAGGGGCAGGGGGACAGGCGCCGGGGCGCCCTCCGCCGGCCGCCACAACATCACGAAGCATGGCGCGGCGGACAACCGCCCCCGCCCGCACCGGTCGTGGAACGGGGCAGGGCCGGCGGCTCAGAAGTCGCCGGGAGGCAGCGGGAGGGGCAGCCCGGGCAGGCCGTCGAGGCTCCGCGCGATGTGGTCCTTCTTGGCGAAGTACGCGCTCAGGGAAGCATCGTCCTCCCGCGAGAAGCGCCTGCCGTGCAGGTCGCGATCCTCGTCGTACGACATGAAGGGCACCCCGTACCCACAGGAGTCCCGGACGAGTTCGGCCGTCACCACGATGATCGCGCGCAGGCCGTGCAGTGTCGGATCGATGTCCGGGAAGTGCGCGAGCAGTTCCTTGAAGCGCGGGTCGTCACGGAACACGGGCTCGCCCCGGCCGTGCACCCGCACGATGTTGGGCGGCCCCTGGAAGGCGCACCACATCACCGTGATGCGGCCGTTCTCGCGCAGGTGCGCGATCGTTTCGGCAGTGCTGCCGGCGAAGTCGAGGTAGGCGATCCGCTCCTCGTCGAGCACCGCGAAGGAGCCCTTGAGGCCTTTGGGGGAGAGGTTGACCGTGCCATCGCCGGCCAACGGGGCGGTCGCGGTGAAGAATATGGGCTGCTGCTCCATGAAGGTACGCAGTCTGCCGTCGATGCGCTCGTAAGTCTTTCCCATGTCTAAGGATTATGTAGGGAAACTTTTCGCCTGTCTAACGAATGGCGTCGGGGTCAGCCGAGCCCCATGGCCGTGCCTCGTCGGTGCCGTCAGGGCGCAGTCGGACGGCCGTCGTCGTCAACTCCCCGGCCCCGCGCTGCCGGCGGAGCCGACGCGGGAACGGTGCTCCCCGCGGCCTCCAGCAGGCTCCTCGGCAACCGGCGGGCGGCGCCGAAAACCTCGATGCCCAGCAGCCGTCCCTCCGAGTCGTAGTCGAGGACCGCCGTGCCGTCCTCCGCCGCTACCTGCCGGACCGCTTCGCCGGACGCGATGCCGTCGGTCAGGTAGATGTACGCCATGTCCGCCGAGGCGTCGTATGCGACCCGCATCGCCGGCCCTCTCCTCTTCGTCGGCCGTGGGGCGCCCGGTCGTCCGGGTCCCCATGGGCCACAGGCTACTGTCGCCGGCCAAGGGGCCGGGGGCTCACCGGCGGGTGATGGCCTGCTCCAGGAGGCCGTGCAAGGCGCGCCCAGGGAGCGGCCCGCCACCGGCTCGGCCTTCCCCACGTGCCCGAACCCGCCGGACCCGAGCTTGTCGACGAGCCGGTAGCGGCCCGCCACCAGACGCCCCGCGCTGCCCTCGCGTGCCATCGGCCTCGTACCCGCATCCTCGGCGAAACCCACGATCGCACGGACGCGTTGCCGTCAGGAAGAGCGCCGCCACCGGGCGGCCCCGGCGGAAGGGGCAGGTCCAGCGGCGCGGGACACCGCGGCGGGCCCACTGGCGCGGACCTGCTGGCGCGGACCCACTGGCGCGGACCCCCTGGCTCGGGGCCTCCTACAACATGCTGAGTGCCCGCATCGCGTCGCGTTCGATGCGCGAGAGGTCGTGGAGGAGGCAGCCCGCCCGTACGAGGTCCTCGGTGTCACCGGACTCGCCCGCCGCCGCGACGAGCGCGGCCACCTGGGTCCACAACGAGGCGGCCTCGGTGTACAGGCGGTGGCCGGTACGCAGGTGATCGCTGTCGACCAGCTCGGCGCACTCGGCCAGGAAGTCCCGGTAGAGATTGCGGAACAGGGCGCCGCCGGTGCCGGCCTTCTCCATCAGGAGGGCGGCCCGTGGCAGGTCCTCCCGCGGATCGTCGCTGCGCCGCAGCCACGTCGGCAGGAGCTTGGCGGCCTTCTCGATGCCCCGGTGACCCAGGTTCGCGATGGGCGGGTTCAGGAAGGCCTCGGCACAGGTCCTGATCGCGGGGACGACCCGGTCCTCCGGCGACGGAAGCCCCGCGGGCGCGGTGATGGTGAAGGAGCGGTGCCTGGCGGTCATGGGGCCACGCTCGGCCCGGGCCATGGCCAGGCTGGCCAGGCTGGTCGAGACGGCGCTGCCCTGCGGTTCGGTGTCCACCAGATAGGCGTGCTGTTCGTCGTAGCCGTACATGGCCACGACGTGCCCGCCGAAATGCACCTTGGTGCTGAAGTAGTCCAGGTGGTAGCTGTCGAGCTGGAGGCCGACAGGCCGACCGGCGTCGAGGAGTGCCGCGACGTTCTGCCACGCCTTGCGCGGGGACGTGGTCTCCCCGACCAGGAGCTCGGCGCCGAGGACGGCGGCCAGGTTCCTGGTGAGCTCGAACGGCTTGACCCGGCCCCCCAGGAAGGGGAAGCCCATGCTCTTGCTGTCCCAGTAGATGAAGGACAGCCCGGAGCCGAGTCCGAACAGCATGGGTTCGGACAGGTCGAGTCCCTCATGCCGCAACAGCACGCCCAGTGCCGTCGTCTCACAGTGCTGCATCCCGCGAACGTCGATGTCCTTCACCATGGCCATGCCGCCCATTCTCCTCCCTCACCGCCGGCCCCGACGCCTTCGCCGATCCGTACTTCGCACGGCCCCTCGCCACCCTCCGCCGCGAGTGTGCCGCCCGTCATAACAGGCCCATGTCACGTCCGGCCGGCTGCTCCCATCCGGTGGGGGTCAGCAAGGGGGCCAAGAGCGACGGGAAATGAGCGCACGACAAAAGACGGACACGGAGACCGCGCACCGGGCCCGGCGCAGCATCAGCACGGCCGGGAGGGCTGCGGCTCCCGGCGGCGGTGGGACGGCGGGAGGACAGCGGCACGGGTGGCGCGGCGGGCTCGAGGCGCGGTGCACGAGGACGCACGGGGGTTCGGGCCCTCAGACGCGACGCTCCGCTGCGAGCCGCTCCAGTACCTCGATGTCCGGTACGTCGAGGGCCGGTATTCGCAGCCACCGGAAGGGGAAACCGTATGCGCCGGCTTCGCGGTCGCGGAATTCCATTCGCAGGTAGGCGCCCAGCTCCTCTTCGTGGACGCTGGCGTGGACGAAGCTGTAGCGCAGCACGGTGATGTCGTCCCACGGGATGTGGGTGTCCTGGTGGTGAAGGCCGCCTCCGTCAGCGGTCAGAGGACCGAACTCCACCCGCCCTCCCGCCGCCAGGATGGTCTCGGCCTTGGCCAGTTGCACCGCGGTCACGCGGGTGTGGATGTGCGCCAGCAGCGGCCAGAGGGCGGAAGGAGGGTGATCGGCGATCCGGCCCGTGCGGAAGACGGCCCCGGGGGTGGTGACCGGCGGGTCGGCCAGCCGGGAGGTCACTACAGTGCCGTCGGCCAACTCAAGGCGCTGGACGTAGACCCACCGCGTGACGACCGAGTCGCCCTCGGTGGAATGTCCATCGAGATCATTCGCGAACCATACGTGCGTGATCTCGGCCCAGGGATACATCCGAGGGACCCGGGCCGACCGCCCCGCGCCGTCATCCGCGGTCAGCATGAGACCGCTGTCGTGCACGCGTAGCATCACCGCCCGCAGCCCGCCGGATTCGTCGACCTGTCCGGGCAGCGCCCCGTGCACGGGGTCCGTGGGCCGCTCCTGCCCCGAGGGAGCGGCTTCGACGCCTTCCGCCCTCTGCTTTCCCCGCCACCAGCGTGCCATTCGCCACCCCGCCCCACGATCGCGAGCCCCGATCGCCGAGCTTTGCTCGACGTACCATCGCCAGCATCTTCCCCAGGCCCGAGTTGATCCATTCGGGTCATCCGTCGACCTGGCGATCGGCGTCGGCGCCACCCCTGCCTTCGGCGTCCTCAGCGGCTGGTGGTCGACCGACCGCGCGATCGCTTCGCGCGGACCCTCGAAGCCGATATCGTCGCACTCCGCGAGCGGTCGGCCAGTTATCCATGAAGAACACCGGCCGCAGCACCGTCGTGGGCACGTCGATGGCATCGTGTGCGCCTCGATCTCCGCCTTGCTCTCGAAGTGCGCGACGCCGGACCTACGCGCTGCGGCGCCCACGGAGCTGTAGAGCAGGTGCGCGACGCCTGCGGCTGCGGCCGCGTCGGAGACGTTCCTGCCCTGCCGCACCTCGACTTCGGGGTGCGGGTCGGCCATGCCGGCCGGCTGCACGCTGAAGACGCCCCGCACGCCCTGTGCCGCCGTGCGCAGCGACTGCGCGTCGTCGAGGTCGCCGGTGACCAGTTCCGCGCCGAGCGCCTTGAGATCCTTCGCCCCCTGCTTGCCGGGTCACGGACGAGGGCTCGTACCCCCAGCCGTTGTCGAGCAGTCCGCGGGCAACGGCGCCGCCCTGGCCGCCGGTCGCGCCCGTGACCAGAACGGTCTTGTCGTACGGCATGACGAAGTCCTTCCGTTGAAGATCAGCCGCGTGAGCGGGTGGGCGTGGGCAGCTGTCCCGCGACGATCGCGGCGAGCGCGAGCCCGAAGCCCAGGAGTTGGACCGGACCGAAGGTCTGGCCGAGCACGACGGCGCCGAGCACCGCGGCGACCAGCGGTGAGAGCAGGACGAGAACGGCGACCGAGGTGACGGGCAGCGTGGCGATGCCGCGGAACCACAGGACGTACGAGATCAGTCCGCCGAACAGGCCCATCCAGAGGTAGCCGAGGGCGGCGCTCAGGTCGATGGCGGGGGGTGCCCCCTCGACCAGAAGCGTGATGGGCAGCAGGAACAGCCCTCCCGCGGTGAGCTGCCAGGCGGCGAAAGCGGTGGGGCCGGCCTCGGGAGGGCGTCCCCAGCGTTTGGTGAGAGTTATACCGAGCGCCATGGACGCCGCGCTGCCGAGGGCCGCCAGGATCCCGACATCGTCGAATGCCGCGCTCGGCCCGATCACCACCAGGCCGACACCGGCCATGCCGGCCAGTCCCCAGGCGAGGCGCCAGGCGGACAGCGCCTCGCGCAGGAGTGCCACGGCCAGGAGGGCGATGATGAGCGGCTGGGCCGCTGCCAGGGTGGCAGCCACGCCCCCCGGCAGGCGTTCGGCCGCGAGGAACAGCAGCGGGAAGGGGAGGCCGATGTTCAGCACGCCGAGCATCGCGGCTTTCCCCCACCACCCTCCGCGCGGCAGCGTCCGGGTGAGCGCCAGTGCGATCAGGCCGCCGGGCAGCGCACGCAGCACTCCCGCGAAAAGCGGGTGGCCCGGGGGGAGAAGCTCGGTGGTGACGAGGTAGGTCGTGCCCCACGCCATGGGAGTGAGCGCCGTCAGGACGGCACGCGGCAGATGCCCGTGCGGAACCCCGCTGACGGCCTCGGCGGGGACTCTCTGTGTCGCTGGACTGGTCATGCCCGCAGTCTCATTCCGCGGCGATCAATGAGTCCAACACATGTTCGTCATCCAATTGATCGCCAGAGAAGATGAATCCATGGAGCTCCAGCAGATGCGCTACGTCGTCGCAGTCGCCGAAACGAACAACTTCACCCGGGCTGCCGAGCGATGCCTGGTCGTCCAGTCCGCCCTCAGCCACCAGATCGCCCGCCTGGAGAAGGAGCTGGGTGCGAGACTCTTCGAGCGCACCAGCCGCCGGGTGCGGCTGACACCGGCCGGTGCGGCGTTCCTTCCCGCCGCCCGTCAGTGTCTGGACGCCGCCGAGCGTGCGGCCGCCGAGGTCGCCGCGGCCGTCGGTGAGGTACGCGGACGGCTCGCCGTGGGCCTGATCCCCAGCGTCGCCGCGGTCGACATCCCGAGCGTCCTGCGCGACTTCCGCCGGCATTACCCGGACGTGCGCATCAGCCTGCGCGTGGGCGCGAGCGAGGAACTCGTCGAGCAGGTCAAGGAAGGGGCCCTCGAAGTGGCCTTCCTCGGGCTGCCGACCACCGCGCGACCCGAAGGTGTCGACGCCTTCGAACTCGCCCGTGATCGGCTCGTCGCCGTGGTCGCGCCGGACCACCCCCTCGCCGAGGAACCGACCGTCGACGTTCGCAGGCTTTCTTCCGAGGTGTTCGTGGACCTGCCGGCCAATACAGCCGGACGTGTCCAGTCCGACCAGGCCTTCTCGGCCGCCGGTCTCAGTCGCGACGTCGCTTTCGAAGTGACCAACGCGGACTTCCTGGCTCGACTGGTCGGGCAGGGACTGGGCATCGCCATGCTCCCCTCCGCGTACGCGTCCCAGCTCACCGGTGTGACCACCATCGAGGTCACCGACGCGCCGGCCCGCATCGAATACGTCATCTGCGGCCGCGCCGGCCGCGCCGGCCGCACGCCCGCGGCGACCGCCTTCCTTGCCGCTCTTGATATCCCGTCGGCGAGGAATCACCCGAACAGTTCATCGTGCGGGACCGCGCGGCGGAGCGGGCGTTGATCGGCCTGGCCAGCGCACAGCGGGGCCGCTGGGAGGGCGACGAGGTGGTCGTGGACCTGCACGTCACCTCCGCCGGCGTGGCCGTCCGGGCATCGCACCAGCCCGGCCGGACGCGTACGGAGCCCGACGCGCTCAGCCTGTGCGGCGCCCGGATCGGCGACGGCCGATGAATTTCCTCCGCCCCCACAGTCATAGATCATGGTTGGCGCGCGGCGGCCGCGAGTGCGGTGGACGCGTACGCCGATCGACATGCCTGCCGGCCGCACACGAGACACCGAGGAAGCCACCCATGCGCACTCTGATCAGCACTGCGTTCATCTCGCTCGACGGCGTCGTCGAGGCGCCGGGCGGCGAGCCCGGATACCGTAACTCCGGGTGGACGTTCAAGCACATCGAGTTCCTTCCCGACGCCTTCGAGATCAAGGGACGGGAGCAGAAGGAAGCCACGGCCATGCTGTTGGGCCGGGTCAGCTACGAGGCGTTCAGCCCGGTGTGGCCCGACATGGAGGACTTCGCCGACTACAAGGTGATGCCGAAGTACGTCGTCTCCACCACTCTCACCGAGGACGACCTGGTGCCGAACTGGGGCCAGACCACCATCCTGCGCTCGCTCGACGAGGTCGCCGCGCTGAAGGAGACCGAGGGCGGCCCGATCATCATCCACGGCAGCGCCTCCCTGAACCGGGCGCTGTCGGACGCAGGCCTGATCGACCGCTATCACCTGCTCGTCTTCCCGCTCCTGCTCGGCGCGGGCAAGCGCCTGTTCAGTGTCACGGACAAGGACGCGCAGAAGTTGCGCCTCGTCGAGCACGAGGTCTACCCCAACGGCCTGCAGAAGCAGGTCTTCGACGTCGTCCGGTGACGGGCCCCGGCACGGATCTGCGGTCGCCTCCCCGGAGGTAGGGACGTGACTGGTCGCCCTGCGGCGGCATCTCGCTCTCACCTCGGGGCATCTGAGAAGCACCCGACCCGAGGAGAGTCGCGATGCCGCCGACGGACGCCTTGCCGATCGCCTACAAGGGCCTTGACACGATGCCCACCTGGTTCGTCGTTGCCGTTGTCGTACTCGCCGTCCTCGGTATCGGCCTGGCAGTGAAACGGCGAGGGCGCTGACGCCTCCGGCGGCCCGAACCCGGCCAGGTGACGCGGCCCTAGCCGCATGCACCGTCCAGCCCTTGTCTCCCGCCCGTCGAGCTCGCATCTCATTGAACAGCCAGGACTGGTTGCGGCAGGGGCAAGCATCGATAGCCTTGTCAACTGTGAACAAGCGGTGGCAAAAGAAGCTCTCCCGTCATCTCTTCGCAGCGATCCTGGCGGCTGAACCCGCACGCGTACAGGCGCTCCTGCGGGGCGGGGCGCACCCGGAGACAGCGAGCAGCGAAGGCACCACCCCTCTGTATCTGGCTTCCGTACAGGGGGAAACGGAGATCGCGCGCCTGCTCATGGAGGCGGGTGCCGCTCCCGACAGGGAAAGCAGGGGAGTGGGCTCGGAAGGCACACCGCTGTGCGCAGCCGCATGCTGGGGGCACGCCGAGACAGTACGCGAACTATTGGCGCACGGAGCCGACCCGAACCTCCGTGAAGACCACGGAACCGGCTGGTCTCCTTTGGACTGGGCGACCCACGGCCCCCACCCGGAAACCGCCGCGGTCCTCGTCGCAGCCGGAGCGCACCTCACGATCGAACGATCCAGCGGCCACGCTCAGTCCCAGGCGGCGTGCACGCTGTCCACCGCGACCCCCATGACAGATGCTGCCCCTGCGACCAAGGGCTGTCCCGCTGGCTGAGCGTCGTACCTTTGCCGATCCCCGATCGGACAGTGCCGGTGGCTGGTGACAGGATCGACGGGTGCTGATCAAGGGATATGACGTCGGTCCGTTGGTGCCGGGCGAGTCACTACCGGTCCGACCGGGCTTCTGGTCGAACTACCTCTTGGCGATGTGTAGCGACGGGGAGTGTGCCGAGCGCCCGGTTCCGGAGTGGTTCGGTGAGGACGGCGCCGATGCCGATGCGCTGTCCGAGGTGCTCTTCGATCCTGAACGCTGGCCAGTGTTCAGAGTGCCGGCAGAAGACGGCCCCGGAGCCGTGGTGATCTACCGCAACCTGGATGGCGACTACGGCACCGATTACCTCCTCACCCATCCAGGCAGAAGCTACGTCGAGCAGATCGCCAGCTGGGACGGAGACTTCTCGGGGCCCGGGCTGACATGGCATGAGCTGATCCGGATCGCTGACGGCCCGCTCCTTGCGGACGACGGCGTCCAGGACACGGCCATCCGCTTCCTGCTGCTGCTTCCTCTCCTGACCGACCCGGACGTGCCGGAAACAGCATCGGCAAGGCTCATCACCGCCCTGGCCGTTGTCGGCGCGCCGCAAGACACCGTCTCCGTCACGGCGGAGCACCTGCTGGCCCACCTCACGAGGAGATCCGGACACGACCCCACATGGGCGTCTCCGCTGAGCGGCGGCTGAGAGGCGGGGCGGTCGCCAGTCACCAGATGGCACGATCTTGATATGGCTGGTGTGGTGACGGCGTCGGATCCGTCCTGGACAGCCCCGTTTCCGAGCTGAGCCCACTCGCGCTCGGACAACTGGTGACGGTTCTGCGGCGCCAGGGTGCGGACGCGGTCCGCCACGCCCGCCGCGGAGCTCTCCGTTGGAGGGCCGGGCCCTGCCGGTCGCGGCGTAACGGCGAGCGAACTCACGATGAGGCAGCACGCTCCCCTGCTCGAGGTGCCCAAGTCGGCGGCGCACCGGATCACCGGACCGGAATCAGCACCGCGACAAGTCCCTCAAGCAGGCCGCACCTACGTCGAGCACGTCTTCGCCCGCACCTTCCGCCCCGTCCGGCACCTCCAGTACCCGCCCATCCGCACCTCCGCGTACTGCACGGCTTCACCGGACCGGACGCCGCCGTCAAGCTTGTCTCCCAAAGCGGTGGTCTATCGCCGTCGCAACCATCCGCCCCGGACTCGCCTGTGTGATGCGTGTGCGGCCTCCTGTACCACCAGCGGTTCGACTGGGCGCCGGACGGCCGTCGCCTTCTCCTGGCGCTGGGCGGCGAAGGTCACCGGCAGGCTGGTCAAGCGGCGTGACATCCATGTGCCCACGACCTGCAATTGATCATTGCCGACGGCGAGACGCAGGTCCGGGATGCGTTCCAGGAGCAGGTCGATACCCGCCTCCGCGATGGTGCGGCCGAGGTCCTGGCCCGGGCATTCATGCACGCCGGCGCCGAAGGCGAGGTGGGACCTGTTGCCATGCATGGGTATCGTCGGATCAGGGCGGATACCGGGATCGACATTGCCGGCAGCCAGACCGAGCATCACCATGTCCCCAGCCATAATTCGCTTGCCGCCGAGCTGCGTGTCGCCTGTCGCCCAGCGGGTGGGGACGACCGCGAGCGGCGGGTGGTCCCACAGCACTTGTTCCAACGCGTCGGGCAGCGTCATCTGGCCCCCCGAGAGATGGCCGCGGAAGCGCCCGTCCGTGAGAACCATGCGCAGGGCGCTGGCGATGAGGTTGGCGGTGGGCTCCAGCGCGGCCACCAGCACCAGCCGCAGATGTTCGCGGACCTCTTCGTCGGTGAGGCCGGCTTGATGGACGAGTAGCCAGCTCGCGAGGTCGTCGCCAGGCTGCCGCCTTTTGCGCTCCACCAGGTCACGCACGATCTCGACAACGAGGTCGTTGCTCGCCATGGCCGACTCACCACCGCTGATCATGTCGGCTACGGCTGCTCCGACGGTCAGGGCGTCGCTCTCCTGAATGCCCAGCTGTTGGCAAACGACCTGAGCCGGCAGCTTCCTCGCAAAATCGGCTACCAGATCAGCCCTCCCCGCCGTGATGACGTCGTCGATAAGACGGGTGGCGTAGCGGGTGATGTACCGGCGCATCCGCGGGCGGTTCACACGCGCGAGGCTTTCCGTGACGGCCTGGCGCAGGCGGGCGTGCTCGGCTCCGTCGGTCAGGGCCACCAGTGGCTGTGGAGCAGTGATGGGCAGCAGCGGCGAGTCCGGCGCCAGAGTGCCTTCCTTGATGGCCCGCCAGTGCCGGGAGTCGGAGGAGAAGCGAGGTGAGCGCAGCACCTCCAGATTCTCGCGGTGTCCCAGCACCAGCCAAGCGGGTTCGTCCCCGTAGAGCAAGACGGGCGCCACAGTGCCGTGCTCGGCACGAAGCTGCTCGTACAAGGCGTACGGCCGCGCCTCGGCCTCCGGCCCGTACAGCGCGCGCAAGCCACCGGTGGCCTGCATGTGCGCGGGACAGCCGACAGGGGCTGTCGTCTCGGGGCTGGTCCATATGGGGGGCGGGGTGGTCACGTGGCCTCCGGGGCGACGGCGGGACTGGGTAGAGACGACTCCGTACCGAGAGTGACGGCAGGTCAGCACCGCGCAGCCTACTGGCGGGTTGTACCGGCAGGTTGAGCACCCCCCCCCGTCTCAACTGCGGTAGCCCGCTCGCAAACTGGGGTATCGCTGATCTTGGTCGGGAGCGGTCGACGTCGTCGACGCGAGGACCGCCCCCACCGCCTGCCCGGGCGGTGAAAGCCGATCCCTGCCAAGCACACCCCGAAGATAGTGAGGTCCTCGAATGCCACCGATCGCTCAGGCGCGGCCACTCGCCTCCGTCCCGCGCGTGCCCGGAGCGGTGCCTCTTCTCGGCCACGCCCTCGCTCTGTGGCGCGACCCGCTGGGCTTCCTGTCGTCACTGCGGCAGTACGGTGATCTCCTGCGCGTCGACCTGGGCACCATGCCGATGTACGTGGTGACCACGCCGGACCTGGTCCACGAGGTGACCGTCCGGCAAGCCGGGAACTTCGAGAAAGGCCGCTTCTTCGACCGGCTGCGGCCCCTCGCCGGGAACGGGCTCGCCAACTCGGACGGCGAGCTGCACAGGAAGCACCGCCGGATGATCCAGCCCATGTTCTCCCGCGACCGCATCACCGGCTACTCCGAGATCATGAGCAGCAACGCCCAGGCCCTGGCCGACTCCTGGGCACCCGGGGACGTCATCGACCTGGAGCCGGCCATGGCCGGGTACGCGGTCGAGACTCTGGCCCGCACGCTGTTCTCCGCCGATGTCGGTCTGCCGGCCGTCGACGCCGTGCGCAAGAACCTGCCGGTGCTGCTGACCAACCTCCTCGTACGCGCCGCCTCGCCGAAGATGTTCGACCGGTTGCCCATACCCGCCAATCGTCGGTTCGACCGGGCGGCGGCGAGACTGCGCGCGGTGATCGACGAGGTGGTAGCGACCTCACGGGCGGCCGGTCCTACGCACCACGACGACCTCTTGTCGTTGCTCCTGACCGCTCAGGACGAGGAGAGCGGCGCCCGCATGTCGGACGTCCAGGTGCGCGACGAACTGGCCACCATCCTGTTCGCGGGTGCCGAGACGACCGCGGCCACCCTCGCGTGGACCTTCCACGAATTGGCCGGCCGCCCTGACGTGGAGGAGGACCTGGTAGCCGAGGTCCGCCGGGTGGCGGGTGACGGGCCGGTCACGGCTCTGCACGTGCCCGAGCTGAAGGGCATCCGCAGGGTGATCGACGAGGTCATCCGACTGCACGGTGTCACGCTCCTGATGCGGAGAACCACGCAGCCCGTCACCCTGGGCGGTGTGCGGATGCCGGCCGGCACCGAAGTGGCTTTCAGTCTGTACGCACTGCACCGTGACCCGAGCCTGTACGACAAGGCCGACTGCTTCGACCCGGACAGATGGCTGCCCGAGAGGCAGGCCGAGGGCCCGGGTCGCCGTGCCTACATTCCCTTCGGCGCCGGCAACCGCAAGTGCATTGGCGACCTGTTCGTCTGGACCGAGGCGACCATCGCCATCGCCACCGTCCTCCGCCAGTGGCGGCTCGTCCCCGTGCCGGGGCACCTGCCCCGGGAGGTCGCCTCGGCGGTCGCACATGCCGATCGCATCCCGATGACCGTGGTGGCTCGCTCGTCATACCGTCCCGTCGGTCCAACGTAGGCCGGGCGTGCCCGCGGGACCCGCGGGCTCAGACCGTGCCGACCAGACTTCCCTCCCCCGGCCGGGGAGCCACCCGCCGCCCCGCCTGGGCCGGGGCGGCGGGTACCACGTCCCACCACCACGAGACCGCGTCGATCCCGAGCGGCTCGGCGCTGCCGTCGGTAGGCGTCTCCGTGAAGACCAAGGGGAGCCTTGCCGGGTCCTCCGGCGTGGTGTACCGGATGGAGCTGACGCCCCAGTCCTGCGAGCCGCGGATGAAGTGGCACAGGCCCTGCATGTACTGCCGCATCTGGGGACTTCCCACAACGGACAGATGGTCGGCCAAGCGGGCGAACGCCACCAGCACCCGGTCCCGCTGGGCGATGGCCGTGGTCATCGCCTCCTGGGGGGTGAGGCCCCCCGCTTCCAGGACCCGGAGCACGTTCAGGAAGTAGCCGTGCCCTGCTCGTTCCTTGTGGTCGGACAGGATGTCGTTGTCCCACGTGATGACGAAGGACGCCATTTCTTCGGCCGCTCGCACAGCGCGGTAGTCCCGCTCGTACGGCTGGAGTTCGTACCCCTGGGCCATCTCCAGCAGGGGGAAGACCACCGTCGTCGCCCCGTCGTACAGCCGCATCAGGGTGTAATCGGAAAGGCTTGGCACCGTGCCCGCACTCCGGTGGGACGCCTCCCACACCACGGAGAAGAAGTATTCCCGCAGGTGCCCCACCCACCGTGCCGCCTGGCCGGCCGTGCCGTACCTGTCGACCCGGGTTCGTAGGTCGCGCAGACCACCGGCCATCGGGTCGTCGAGCAGTAGGGGCGCCTCCGGGTTCTGCGCCACACGCAGCAGGCGGTGCAGCGTTCCGGCGAGTTCCCCCGGGCGGCGGCCCAGGTCTCCCTCCTCGCAGCAGCCGTCGTCCACGCCGAACAGCCACAGGACGAAGTCGGCCATCAGGCCGACGACTTCCTCGCGGCCGTGCGGCATGACGCGGGCGGCGAAGCTTCCGATCTCGTGCTGTACGAGCCGCCGGCGCAGATCATCGGAGCCGATCCGGTGGGACTCGGCCCACCGGGCCGTGCGCTGGTCGAGCTCGGCGTGCCGCGGGTGGATCGCGGGCGCTATGGGGGAGAAGAGCGGCGGGACTATCACGGGTGGGGGTCTCCATCTGTAGCGGGTGGCGAGGCACCGCCGAATCGACGTGTCTCGCACACCCGTTCCTGATTCTCGACCGTGATCATCCGGCACGTACATGGCTTGATCCAGTATGACTAACTGACGCGTAGGTCTTATGTCGCCCAAACCGGTCCTGTGCATGCGGTCCACGGCGCCTGCCCGGGACGCGGTGGGGTCGGCGGCCGCGCTCCCGCCTCCGTGCCCGGGCGCCTCCTGACCCGGGTCGGCAGCGGCGCGGCATCGGGTGCCCGGAGTCAAGGGGCCACAGCCGCCTGTTGGCGCGTCCCAAGCCCGGAACCGCTCCGCTTCGGTGAAACGCCAGCTTGGCCGCGAGGCGGATCGAACGGACGTTGGCGGTCTGGGTGGCGAGCACCACCGGCTCACTCGGAAGGATGTCTTGCCGCCCGCCGCGGGCCGAGCTCCTTGTGGTTGCGGACATGATCGGCCTGATCCGGTGTGGTGCGGGCCCCCTTATCCATGCGGGGAATCGGTTTCTCCGGGCGGCGTGGGTCTTGTCCGCACACCCGTCGACCTTGGCTGGAGCCCGGCAGAGCCCTCCTCCGAGGTGCCGTCCCGCTGCCAGAAGCGGTAACGGGTCGTGCACCCGGCAACCGCCCCGGCCGGTCCGGGGCTGCGGGAAGCGAACTGCCCGCCCCGCCGTACCCATGGCGAGCGGAGCCGTCCGCGGTTCAGCCCGTCGCCCGCAGCGACAGCCGAGCGTAGGCGGGGATCAGGACACCGCGCGCCGGGCGCCGCGCGGTTATCACCAACTGCGGGAAGCGGCGCAGGACGGCGGTCACCGCACGGATCTCCGCCATGGCCAGCGGCATCCCCAGGCAGAAGTGCGGCGATCACCACGCGCTCCCCGGCGTCCACCCGTACGCCCCCTATCCGCCCGGCCCGGGCGGCGCTGCGCAGCATCACCGGGGTCGGCGCGGTGACCCGCAGCGCCTCCTCCACCAGGGCGCCGGTGATCGCGTCCGGCCCCCGGCCCGTGTCATGGGCCAGTGCGACCAGCCGGGGCAGGAAGGAGACCAGCGTCTCGGTGCCCGTCAGCAGGAACAGTCCGACGGCACCCCGCGCCTCGGTCTCGTCCAAGCCCAGCGCGCGCAGTCGCCCCGGAACCGTGGACTCGTCGCCGGCCCGGTAGGCCGCCACCGCCGCCTCGGTCAGCCGGGTCAGTGCCGCCCGGGCACGCCCCATCTGGCGCCCGGTCAGTGTGGTCCGCCACAGCCGTACGGACGAGACCACCGCGGCGGCCTCGGCGAAGTCGGTACCACCGGCCGGAAGCCCGACCAGCTCGCGGATCACCTCGGCCGCCCCGTCCCGGACCACCGGGACGAGATCCACCTCCTCGCCCGCCGCCAGCCGCCGCTCCAGTGCCCCGAGCGGAGCGCGCAGCACCCGCTCGCACACGGCATCCACATGAGCCTGCGTGAACAGCCCGCTGAGCCGCCTGCGCAGCGCCGCGTGCTCGTCGCCCTCCAGAGTGATCAGCACCCGCGAGCCGAGCACCGGGCTCCACAGCGCGGCCGCCGCGCCCGGCCCGGTCTTCGTGTACCCCTCCGGGTCCGTGAGCACAGCCCGGGCGAGACCGGCGTCGCTCACCACCACACCGACCTTCGGCACCCGCACCACCGGGCCGCGGGCGGCGACCGCGCGCACCAGCCGGTACGCCACGGGATGCGCCGCCGTCTGCACCCGCCGCTCCCAGCGCTCCCAGGCCTCCATCCGGGCACGATAACGCCCCCGGTGGCAGGTAGGGAGACCGGGCACCGCACCGTCCGGCCGCCCCCTGGTGGCTGCGCACCGCCACCGTCGTGGAGAATCGGGACCATGAGTGAAAACGTCTACTTCCAGGTTTCCGCCAACGGTGAGGACCTCGGCCGCATCGTCTTCCGTCTGTTCGACGACGTCGTGCCGAAGACCGCCCGCAACTTCCGCGAGCTGGCCACCGGCCAGAACGGCTTCGGCTACAAGGGCGCGCCCTTCCACCGTGTCATCCCCGAGTTCATGCTGCAGGGCGGTGACTTCACCAACGGCAACGGCACCGGCGGCAAGAGCATCTACGGCGAGAAGTTCGCCGACGAGAACTTCCAGCTCAAGCACGACCGGCCGTTCCTGCTGAGCATGGCCAACGCGGGCCCGAACAGCAACGGTTCGCAGTTCTTCATCACGACCGTGGTGACCCCGTGGCTCGACGGCAAGCACGTCGTCTTCGGCGAGGTCGTCGAGGGCGCGGATGTCGTCAAGGCGATCGAGGCCCTCGGCAGCCGCTCCGGCACCACCGCCAAGAAGCTCGTCATCGAGGAGTGTGGCGTCGTCGCCGCCTGATCCTCACCCGGCGCGACGCCCAGGGGCCTGTCCCGGTGCGGAACAGGCCCCTGGCCGGCAGGGCCGGTCTCGCGCCGTACGCGTCCGGCCGGCGGGAGCACCTTCCGCCGGGGCGGACCGGCTCCCTATGCTGATCGCCGCCGAGGCACGCGGGAAGCCCTGTGGACCGTCGACGGCGGGCGCGCTCGGGGGAAGCAGACATGACGGCGCAGGTGAACGACGGGCTGTCCGGGAGACGGACCAGGCGCACCCTTCTCGCGACGGTGGCGGTTCTGGTGGTCCTCTGCGCACCGATCGCCGGATGCTCCTCCGGGGCCGAGGACTTGGGCGTCGTCTGGGACACCCCCGCGGACCGCAAGGCGGAACAGCAGGGCAACGGCGCCTGGCTGTCCGGCGCCACCGTGGTCCGCAGCCGCTTCGACGCGGTGCGCGGGTACGACGCCGGTAGCGGCGAGCGGAGATGGGAGTACGTGCCGCCCGGCCGCTCGGCGGTCTGCCACGCCCGCGCGGACACCGACGCCTCGGTCCTGGTCCTCACCCGCGACGGGGACGGTGCTCCCCACGCGGCCAAGGGGGAGCTCTGCGCCACCGCCGTCGCGATCGACATGAAGAACGGCCGCGAGATCTGGAAGGCCCCTCTCACCGCCGGCGAGTCCGGGCTCCATCCCCTCCAGCCCTCTCCGGTGTCCGTCGGCGGCGGCGTCGCCGTGCTGCTCACACAGGACGAGCTGCACGCCGTGGACGTGCACAGCGGGAAGCCGCGCTGGAAGGCGGCCGTGCCCAAGGGCTGCGTCCCGGGCCGGACCGCGGTGGCCGAACGCCAGGTCGTCGCGCTCCTCGCCTGCGGCGGAGCGGACGACCCCCGGGGCGACAGGATCCCGAGGGACGCCGAACTGCACGCCGCCGCCTTCGCCCCGGCCACCGGCGCACTCCTGTGGTCCGCTCCCCTCGGGGGCCGGAGCGCCGTCCCCTGGGACGCCCGGGCGGACTTCGTCTCGGCCGACCCGCTGATCGTGGCGGCTTCGGCATCGGGCGACTCCGACTTCGGCGCCTACTTCTCCTTCGACAGGAACGGCCGCCCGAACCCGCCCATCGACTTCAGCGGTCCCTACGGCGAGATCCGGCGTGAACAGCGGCTCACGGCGGTGACCGACGGCAGCAGGCTCTACGCCCTGACCCGCCATCAGGTGCGGATCAGCCGGTACGTCTACGGCCTGACCGCCTTCGACCTGGCCACCGGAGACCTGGTCTGGGGTGGCGACCCGGACGACGACCGCCTCGACGGAGACACCGGCTACCACATCCAGTCCCAGGACGGGGACATCACCGTCCTCACCTCTCGCCACGAGACGTCCTTCCTCGGCGACCGCGATTCCACCTACAGCCTCCGGGTCCTCGACGGTGCCACGGGCGAGCAGCGCGAGGTCCTTCGATTCCCCGAGGGCGACGATCCGGTGGACACCCTCTTCGCGTACGAGGACCGGTTCATCGGCGCCCGCTACGAGTCGTACGGGGCACGGAACAAGCCCTTCACCGCCTACGAACGCCGCTGACCGTCCACCCTCGCCCCCGTGGCGCGCGGGCCCGCGTCCACGGCACCGGAGAACGTGGGGCGGCGCCTGGGCGCGCGTGGTCAGCCGTGCCCCGGCGATGGCCTCGCTCGGTGGCAGGCCCGGCCGCCCCCGTATGTCCGGTCGTCTCCGCCAGGAGCGCCGGTGCCCGCCCCCGAAGACGTCGGGGGCGGGCACATGGCTCACAGCGGCGGGTACCGGCTCACGGGGGCGGCCGCCGAGGGGCCGCCGGAGCATGCGGGAGCTCACCCCGAATGCCGTACCACCTCGCCGGTCAGCGTTCCGTATTCTCCCGAGGCTCCGCGGCGTCGGCGTCCACCGCGGCCCCGTCCGGCCCGGCCGGCGGAGCGGGCTCGTCGGTCTCCCGGGCACCGGTCATCGCTACGGTGCCGGCCGCGGGCGGCGCCGCCACGGCGGCAGTCGCTCGATCCGGTCCCCGCGCGACGACGCGCCTCGCTTCGGCGACAGCCGCGTCGAAATCGGTCGCCGGGTTCAGCCGGAGCAGCTCGGTGGCCCTGGCGTGCGTCGCCACTGCCGGGTCCGGGTGCGTCGCAGCCTTGGTCAGAGCGGGCACCGTCAGGTCTCCCAGGGATACGAGGGCCCGGGTGAGGCTCAGCCGCACATGGCGATCCCCGCGGCCGAGCTGCATGACCAGTTCGTCGACCAAGCTTTCCCTCTCGTCCTCGGGTACGAGGGCGACCGCGACCCGCCACGCGGTCCGCGCGAACTCGTCGTCGCTGTCCCGCAGCATGGACCACGTGATCCAGGCCCAGGCGCTTTTGTCACCGATCTTCGAGAGCGTGTGCAGCGCCTGGCTGCGCGCCTGAGGCCGGTCCGAGGCGAGCTCCTGGCGGAGCCGGGGCAGGGTGATCTCCGGCGAAAGGCGGGCCAGGGCCCAGGACAGCGTGTCCCGCACGAAGAAGTCCGGCTCGACCGCGCACCGCTCGACGAGCGGCTCCAGGAAGCCAGGGTCGGGGGTCGAGCCCGCCGCCATGGCCGCCCGTAGCCGGATCGACGCGTTCTCGGCGCTCAGTGCGGCGGTCACCTGGGCGTTCCGCGGGGTTCCGTTGGTCGGGTTGATGGGAAGCACCTCCTTCACTCAAGGGACACCTTGTCACGACGACAAGGGCACGACGGGCCGGTATTTCGGCAAGGGCCCCTGTCGCCACGACCGTTGCGGCCAGGGCCTGTTGGCGCCACGACCCATTGATGCCGAGGCCCGGTGTCGCCCGTCGCGGACCGGGCGTGCCGGGAACGGGGAGGTGGGTGCACGCAGGCCGCCGGGGCGGAACGCGGACGACCTGGGACTTCGCCCGGAACACGGCAGCGGTACGGGCCTGTGCCGGACGCCGCAAGCAGGTGAAGGCACGTGTCCGGTGGCGGGGCGACGGGCGTGTGGGGGAGATCACCGCAGCGACGGGGGTGTCCAGGCGTGGTGACGCAGGATCATGCGTGTGGCGATCCGGGACGGTGTCAGCCGCATCGCCGTGTTCCGCAGGCCGACGGCGAGGGGGTGCGAGAGCTGCCGGCCCATTCTCCCGGCCTGCCGGGCGGCCCGTGCGACAGCCTGGCTGCGCGGCCGGCGCTCGGCGTCGTAGTGGACGAGCGCGGCCTCGACGGTGGACTCGGAGCGGAGGGCGGCGGCGAGGGTGACCGCGTCCTCCAGTGCCTGGCAGGCGCCCTGCCCGAGGTTGGGGGTCATGGCATGGGCCGCGTCGCCCAGCAGCGCGATCCGGCCGGCCGTGAACGAGGGGAGAGGCATGCGGAGTTCGTGAACGTCGTGGTGCAGCACGGCCTCCGGCAGGGTCGCGTCGAGCAGGGCGGGGATCGGGTCGTGCCAGGTGCGGAACCGCCGGCGCAGTTCGGCCAGCGGGTCGGCGAACCACGTTCCGGCGGGGAGATCGAGGACGGCGTGCCACTCGGCCCTCCCGTCCAGGAAGGTGATGTGTCCGAACTCCGCGCCCCGGCCCCAGGTCAGCTCGAAGTCGGTGTGGAGATCGACCGCGTGCTCGGTGATGGCGCGCAGCACCGTCGAGCCGCTGTGCACCGGGCCGGGATGGTCCGGGAAGAGGTGGCCGCGGACGGTGCTGCGGATGCCGTCGGCCGCCACCACCAGATCGGCCTCCAGGACCGTCTCGCCACAGCCGACGCGTACCGTCGCCTGGCCGGTCTGCCGCACCGAGGCCGCCTCGAAGCCGACGACCAGTGATGCGGCGGGCAAGGAGTCGCGGAGCAGGCGGTGCAAGGTGGAGCGGGGGATGCCCACGATCGGCGTGCCCACCGCTTCCTCCAGCGCCGCGCCGTCCATCCGCGTCAGCCAGCGGCCCCGGGGCGTCCGGGTTCCGCCGGTGTACTGGCCTCGGGACGCGTCCCGAAGTGCCTGGCCGACACCGAGTTCGTCCAGGGCCCGCATGCCGTTGGCCGCCAGGGAAATGCCTGCCCCGGCGTCCTGGAGCACGGCCGCACGCTCGACCACCGTCACCTCCCATCCGATCCGGTCCAGACCGATCGCGGCGGCCAGCCCGCCGATCCCGCCTCCGACCACCACTGCCCTGCTCCCCATGCCGGAGCTCCCTTCTTCTACATCTGTAGAAGAAGGGTAACTCGGCTCTCTACAGGTGTAGAAAGGAGCTATGACTACCGATCGGCGCACCCTTCTGGCGGACGCGGCTCTCGACGTACTCGCCGACGAGGGAATGCGCGGCCTGACGCACCGCGCGGTCGACCGGAGAGCCGCCATGCCGCCGGGCACCACCTCGGCCTACTTCCGCACCCGCGCCGCCCTGCTCACCGGACTCGTCACCCGCCTCGTGCACCTCGACCAGGCGGAACTGCACGCGACGGCCGAAGAGCTCCCACCCCTCCGTAACCGCGAGGACCTGGTCGACGGCATGGCGCTGCTCACCCGGCGGCGACTCACCGGTGAGGGACGCCGTCGCTCGCTCGCCCGCCATGCCTGCGCCGTCGAGAGCGTGCGCGACCCGGAGCTGCGCGACATCCTCGTCCCCCGTGAGAACACCGGCCGCGAGGCCGTCCGCCGGTTCCTCACCGCCCACGGCGTCACGGACGTCGATAACCGGACCGACACGCTGCTGACGTGCCTCGACGGACTGGTCTTCGACCGACTGGTGAACGGTGGGGAAGTACGGCGCGAGGCACTCGAGGGCCTGGCCGCCGCCGCTCTGCGTTAGGGCGACGGCGATGCCCGCCATGCCGCCGGTCCGGACCGGCGGCCGGCGTCACGCCACCGTGGGGGTGGCCCTCGTGGCTCGCGCGGTGGACACCCTCGCCCTCGGCCGCGGGTGGTGGGCCACCTCCGCGATCCGTCTGCCCGCCCACGCGCGACTCCTCACCGGCGACACCGCCGGCGGTCCGCGGACCCCGCGGACGGCGGGGGAGGGGAGGGCCCTGGCGGCAGGTGCGGCCCGCCTTCCGGCCCGCGTTGCTCGCGCTGCCGGCCGGCACCGCCCGGCATGCGAGGTGGCTCACGAGGTGCCGCTGAAGAGGCTGTTCCCGGCTCCGTGTCCTCACTGTGCGCCGCTATGCTCGCTTCCGTGGGCGAGATCGTGGTGGTGCGCGATGGCTCTGGGCCGGAGGTTCTGCTGGTGCATGGCGGTGCCGGTCCGCGGACGACGTGGGGCGCTCTCGCTCCACTGTCGGACCGGTGGACGCTGGCGTACGTCCATCGCCGGGGTTATCCGCCGAGTCCACCACCGCTGGAGCGCCAGGACTTCGAGGTGGACGCCCGGGACCTGGCGCCGCTGCTCGCCGGCCGCCCCCACGTGGTCGCCCACTCCTACGGCGTTCTCGGGACGCTGCTCGCGGCCGCTGCCGCGCCGGGCGGCATGCGCTCACTCACCTTGATCGAACCGCCGCTCAACCACCTTGTCCCGGACGATCCCGATGTGGCGCGGCTCGAGCGCATCGGCGATGCGGTCCTCACCCACGGAATGGGTACGGACCCGACCGAGCTGCGCGAGTTCCTCCGTCTCGCGGGCGCGCCCATCGGCGACGGCCCGCTCCCTGAAGGCGTGGTCGCCGGCGTCCGGCGGGCGCACGGGAGCCGGCCGACCAGCGAGGCGCGCCCACGGCTCGAGGTGATCCGGGACACCGGCGTTCCGGTGCTCGTCGCGTCCGGGGACCACTCGGCCGCGCTCGAGCGGATCTGCGACGCCCTCGCGGATGCGCTCGGTGGCAAGCGCAGTGTGCATCCGGGCGCCGGTCACTTCGTCGCCGCGGCGCCGGGGTTCGCCGAATACCTTGACGCCTTTCTGCGGAGCGTCGCGCATCGAGGGTCCGGCGGCCACTGAGGACGGCGGCGAAGGCGCTGCCACAGAACGAGCGGGGCGGTACAGAAAGCTGTACCGCCCCGCTCGCGTTCAGAGGGCGCGTCCACGCGGGTGGCGTGCCCTGAGCCCGTCCTTCATATGCCGCCCGGCCGGACTCCTAGACCAGGCCCGGCGGGTACCCGTAGTGCTGTCCGCCTCGTGTGAAGGCGCGCCAGGACTCCTCCGCGCCGGAGCGGTCCGGGAGGACCTCGACCCTGAACCCGCGGCTCGCCTCCAGGGTCAGTGCCCCTGCCGGGCCCTGAAGGACCGTCTCGACCTGCGGGCAGGCCCCGCCGAGAACGCGGCTGAGGAGCGCCGCGCGGTCGTCGTACACGGTGGCGAAGGTGTCGAAGGCGTCCGGTTCGGCGTGGCCGCGCGCATACGTCATGTCGCGTGAGCCCAGCAGTACCTGGCCGTCGTGGAGCACCCGGAAGGCGCACTGGATGTGCAGCGCGAGGTCCTCCCCCTGTCCGCCCGTGAGTTCCAGCACTCCCATGTCCGCGGCGCGGCCGACCGAGCGGATCACTGCTCCGGTCAGCAGCCGCCGGACGCCGGTCGACTCCATGTCAGCATCCACCGAACAACCCCTTGGCCTCATCGATGATGCGATGGTAGTCGTACCCCTGACCGGTGATCCGGTCGTGCAGGGCACGGCGCTCGGCAGGGGTCACCTGGCGGCCGAGGTCGCGCTCGATGGACCGCAAGGCGTCCTTGAACTGCTTGTTCTCCGCCTGGTTACCGCGAGGTGAGTGGTGGCCGTCGTCGTTCTGGTTCCCCGACTGCCAGTCCCGCTTGAGCTCCTCCAGCCCCTTTTCCCAGTCGAAGCCGCCGTCGTTGTGCACGAGGACGGTGGTGGCGCCGGCCTTCACGTAGAAGGTGTGGGTGTGGGCGACGGTGAGGTTGTAGACCGTACGTGTTTCCGCCCACGCACGTGTGGCGACGACGGTACGGAGCTGCCCGTCGGCACTGCGGAGCCGGTCGCCCGGGCGTACCTGCCCGGCCTCGACCCAGGCACGTCGGTCGACATGCCACAGCGGGTGGTTGTCGGTCGCCGTGAACGAGCCCGTGGCGCCGCCGCTCGGACCATCGGTGTCCAGGGTGAGACGGACGAGGCTTTTCGGCCCGGTACCGGTGATCACTCTCTGTACCGTCTGCGGCAGCGTCAGGCCGGAGCGCGGGTCGGTCGCGAGGACCTGGTCCCCGAGTCGTACGTGCTGGATCTGCTTCTGCGTGCCGTCCGCCATGAGAACGGGTGTCCGGGGCGTGAAGCTGTTGGCCCGGGGCACCGGGCAGACCTTGGGCTTCTTGCCGAACATGCCCTTGAACATGCCGTAGGCCTTGTCACCCCACTTGCCGAACTTCACGGCGGAGGCCCCGTAGCCCGCCACCGGAACGGCCGAGGCGCAGGACAGGGCTGCGTCGACAGCGTCGCCCTCCGCCCCGTACCAGGCGCAGTTGGCGCCGTCGGCGAACTCACCGAGGCCGGGGACGAGGCCGGCGACGTCGAGCAGCAGGTGTCCGCTGTCGGACCAGGTCCACTCGTCGGCCCGGGCCTCCTCCTCGGCGGTCTTGCGCAGCGCCTCCTCGCGGGCCTTGCGGGCCTGCTCGTCCCGGCGCCGGGCCTCTTCCTCGGCGCGCCTCTTGGTCTCGGCGATCGCCTTGGCCTCGGTGGCGGCCTTGTCGGCTTCCGCCGCGTCCTTCCCGGCAGCCTCGGCGGACGCACGCGCCTGCCGCGCGGACTCGGAGGCGTCCTCGGCGGAATGGCGGGCCCACGCGGCGGAGGTGCGCGCCTTCCCCGCCGAGAGCTGTGCTTCGGCGACGGCCTTCGCGGCGTCCGCCTGCGCCTTGCGGGCCGCCTTGGCCGACTTCTGGGCCTCTGCGGCCGACGAGGACGCCTGATTGGCGGACTCGCCGGCTTCGGCGGCGTACTTCTTCGCCTCCTGCGCCGATGCGCCGGCCTTGTCGGCCCACGTCTTGGCCTCGCCCGACTTGCTCCGGGCGAGCGCGGCCACCCGCTGCGCCTCGGCGGCGTTCTGCTGGGCGGTGGCGGCGGCGGCGGCCGCCTCGGCGATCATGTGCTGGATGTCGGCGATGTGCGTCGCGGCCAGCGCATCCTGGCGTCGGGCCCGGTGCTGGCCCACCGTGATGAACTGGTGCAGTGCCTGGGGAGTGCCCTCGACGGCGACGCTCGCCGCGGCCTTGAGCTCGGGGCCGCCGGTGCTGGCGAGCCGCGAGGCGCCGAGTTGCTCGTCCTTGACGCGCGCGGTGTATTGACCGGACGTGAGGAACGTCCGCAACGTGGTCGTGTTGCCGTCCAGGGCGGCGGTGGCCGCCTCTTTGGTGGCCACGTCGCCGGTACTCACGAGCTGCGAGATCCGCAGCCGGTAGTCGTTGGCCGCGGCCTCGTGCTGTCCGGTGGTGAGGAAGGCGTGTATGCGTGTGGCGTCCGTGCCCAAGGCCTGCTCGGCGGCCTTGCGCACAGCCGGCGACTCCGCTTCCTCGGCCAGGCGCTCGACACGGGCCCGCTCGTCCCGTTGCGCGGCCTCCTTCCAGCCCGTACGCATGTAGGCGACGACGTCCTCGTCGGAACCCGCCAGGACGTCGCCGGCCGCGGTGCTGCTCCACGGGCCGCGCGTCTTCATGGTCACCAGGGCGACCCAGCGGCCCTTCGCGACGATCCGTGACCGGTCCGCGTCCGGCCGGGCGGCGTACTCGGAGACCTGGTCGACCAGGGTGTCCAGGCCGTCCAGGGCCTTGGCGTTCTTGTTGGCCTGGGCCGCGTTCCGTTCGTAGGCCGCCCGGCTCTCCCGTGCGGCTTCCAGAGCCGCGGCGGTTCGGGCGGTGAGTTCTTCGGCCTCGCTCTTGCGGGTCAGCTCGAAGGTCTCACGCGCCTGCTTGACCGCGACTGTCGAGATGTCGGCGGCCTTCTTCGCCTCGTCGGCGTGAGCGGTGGACTCCTTGGCGGCGTCGGCGGACTTGCCGGCCTGCCTGGCCGCCTCCTCCGCCGCCCCGGCCGCGTTGTCGGCGTGGTCGGCGGCGCTGTTGGCGGCGTCCCTGGCCTGGTGGGCCGCTGCGGCGGACTCCTCGGCGAGGCTCTGGGACACACCCGCGGCGCGGGCGGCCTCGCGGCCCTGGCGGCGGGCGGTGGCGGCGGCCGCGTCGGCCTCGGCGGAGCTCCCCCCGGCCGCACGGGCGAGAGCGCCGGCACGGTCGGCCTCGCGGGCGGCCTCGTCGGCGTTGCGGCCCGCGCTCGTGGCCGACGCGGCGGCGGAACCGGCGGCGAGCGCGGCGACTCCGGCGGCCTGGGCCGCGAGCGCGGCCTGACGTGCCTGCTTCGCGATGGACCGTGCGTCCTCCGCGGCCTTGCGGGCGGCGGAGGCCTGGCCGGCGTCGGTGGCGGCCGCTGACGCCGCCCCTCGGGCGCGGGCGGCCGCGTCCGCGGCGCCGGCCGCGGCGAAGGCGGCCTGCGATGCCGCGGCGGAGGCGACCCGTGCGGCGGCGTTGGCGGCGCGGGCTGCGGCGATGGCCTGCTGTGCTGCCGCGGCAGCACCCTTGGCGGCGCGGGCGGCCCTTCCGGCGGCGGCGGAGGCGAGCTTCGCGTCCCTGCCGGCCGCCGCGGTTTCCCTGGCGGCCTGGAGCGCCGACTCCTTCGCCAGGGCAGACGCCTGGACGGCTCGGGCCGAAGCCTCCTTGGCGGCATCGGTCTGCTGCTTCGCCTGCGCTCCGGCCGCCTTCGCCCGTTCCACGAGCTCCGCGACGGTGGCCCGCTCCTTGTCCCTCGCGCGGGCGATGTACTGCCCGACCTGGAGGAACTCCCGTACGTCCTCGATGGTGCCGTCGACGGCGGCCATCGCCGCCGCCTTGGTCGCCGGCCCACCGGTGCTGACTATGCGGGAGAGAGCGAGGCGGTCGTCCGCCTCGGCAGCGGTGAACTGCCCCTTCTCCAGAAACTCACGGACCTTGTCGGGCCCCCCGTCCAGCGCGGCGACACCGGCGGACTTGACGTTCGGGCCGCCCTCGCTGATCAGCTGTGAGATCCGTAGCTGTCTGTCCTGCTGCAGCGGCTCCCGCCAGCCGTCACGCAGGAACGCGCGTGCCTGGTCGGCGTCACCGCTGTCCAAGGCCTTGACGGCCGTTTCCCGCACCTTGGGTCCGCTCACGGAGTACAGCTGCGAGAACAGCATCTGCACGTCGTGGCGTTCCGCGACGGCCTGCTCCTTGTCGAGGAACAGCCGGATGTCGGCCTCGGATCCCTGCAGGGCCACCTCTGCGGCCGCCCGAACGGAGGGGCCGCCGGCATTCCAGGCGTCCAGGATGCGTTGACGGTCGGTCACGGGAGCCGTCGCGGTGGCAGCCGGTGCGTCGTCCGCGTGCGCCGGCGCCAGGGCTCCCAAGGTCAGCGAGAGCGTCAGGGCGCCGAGGCACACCGTACGCATGCCCCGCGCCCGCCTTCTCCCAGCTCTATTCACGTTTCAGTTTTCCATTCAATAAACCTCGCCTGGTCAGGGCGAGGTCGCCGAATATCGGCCGACGCAGCATATATCTCAGGACGCCGACGTCCCTCACGAAATACGGAATAGGAAATTCCGGGGGTGACGGGTTGTCACGCTCCCGCGTTCCATTGGTCGGTCATCTGTTATGACGTCGTTATGCGGGCCGAAGGTGTGACGGACCGGTGAATGGAGGTGATACTTTTTGGAAAGGCCCACGCGATCGGGCCTTCTTTGCGGCTGCCGTCTTGCGCCGCGTCCTTCGAAGGGAAAATCTCGTGATACTTGGCGTGCGTAAAATGATGCTCGCGGGCGTCGTCGGCACTGTGTTGACGCTCACCGGGCTCTCGGCGCTCACCTCGGCGAACGCCGCTCCACGGACCGCGCCGACGGCCCTGGCGGCCGCGAACGGAGCAGAGGCGGAGCCGCCCTTCGCCGTAGAGGACTTCACCTACCCGGACGCCGAAGGGATTCTCAAGGAAAAGGGAATCCGGCTGCACCGCGGTGACGGTCGCATCACCTTGACGGAGTGTTCCGCCCCCCATCAGATCCAGGTGTGGACCCTGCAGAACACCGAGGGCCGGTACTGCTTCAGCACGTCGGGAAAGACCGGATATCTCAGCCTCGAAGTCGATCGCGTCCACGCCATCCGGACCGACGACCGTGCCGTCCGGGCCAGTCTCACGGCGGAGGGGAAGACCACGACCGTCGATGTCCCCAAGGACGACTACAAGCCCGTGGGTGAGGGCGACGAAAAGGACCCCCGCCCCGCGGTGCTCGTGGAACTCCGGGTGACGGGCTGAGGCCTGCCTGCGCTTGCGGTGCCCTTCCGCCGCCAGGCCGGCCCTCCGCCCCTAAGAAGGGCACTCATCCGGCCGCCGGTGCCGCCGGTGCCGCTCACGGGCCCGTTGGCCCCGCCCACGACAAGAAGATCACGGCGCTCGCCGAGCCCGAGTCGTCTCCTGGCCCCCGCCTCCCGACGGTGCCCCGTGTCTCGCGGGACCGTAACGGGGCGGTGTGCCGTTGCTGCTCGGTTCGGCGCTCTCCGGCTCGGCTCTCCCTTCCACTCCCTGCAGAAGGAATGCTCATGTTCGATACGCGTCCGCGGCGTCCGTGGATGGCGGCCGGTCTCACGCTCGCCATAGGCTTCAGCCTCCCCTTCGCCATCGGCTCCGCCCACGCCACCGTCGGGTCCCCGGACACCGGTACGTACGCCTACACGGCCCAGCTCACCATCGGCGACGAGGCCCACGCCCGGGGGTGCTCGGCCACCCTGATCGCCGCCGACTGGCTCCTGACCGCCAAGAGCTGCCTGGGGACGGACGCCACCGCCGGGGCGTCGAAGCAGCCGATCAAGGCGACCGTGGGCTCGACGACCTACCGCGTCACCGAGCTCGCTCCCCGTACGGACCGGGATCTCGCCCTCCTGCGCCTGGACCGGCTCGTCACCGACGTCACCCCGGCCACGCTCGCCTCCGCCGCTCCTGCCGCCGACGCCGCGGTCACCGCCGCCGGCTACGGCCGCACCAGGACCGAGTGGGTCCCCGGCAAGGTGCACACGGCCTCGTTCAAAGCCTCCGCCGGTACCGCCACCACCCTCACCCTCGACGAAGCCGGGCCGGGCGGAACCATCTGCCAGGGCGACGCCGGAGGCCCCGTTCTGAACGCCGGCGGCGAACTCGTCGCCCTCAGCAGCCGCTCCTGGCAGGGCGGCTGTCTCGGCACCGACCCCGCCGAGACCCGCACGAGCGCCATCGCCGTCCGCACCGACGACCTGCGCGAGTGGATTCTCCAGACCCGTTCCCTGGCCACCGGCTGGAAGACCGAGACCCTCGTCCAGGCCGGCAACACCGTCTACCAGGGCATCCGTCTTGCCGGTGGCGACTGGACAGGCTTCACCGACGTCCAGAGCAAGGCCGGTGACATCGGTGGCATCCGCGCCGCCGCCTCCGCCGGCATCAATGGCGACACCCACGTCCTCGCGATCAGCAAGGACGCCCGCCTGTTCCACACCATTCGCAAGGCGGACGGAACATGGGGCACCTTCGGCGACGTCGGCGCGGTCGCCGGCCGTCTCGGCAACCTCACCCAGGTCTCCGCCGTCTCCATCGGCAACGACCTCCACGTCGTCGCCCTCGCCGACGGCAAGATGTTCCACACCGTCCGCAATGCCACCGGCCACTGGACCAGCTTCGGCGACATCGCCGGCGCCGTCGGCCCGATCGGCCAGGTCACGGCCGCCGCCACCGCCAGCGCCGGCGGCCAGCTCCAGGTCACCGCCATCAGCGGCGGCAAGGCCCACCACACCATCCGCAACACCGCCGGTCAGTGGACCAAGTGGGGCGACGTCGCCGCGGCCGTCGGCTCCCCCGTCGGCCCCATCACCTCCGTCGGCATGGCCGGTACCGCCAACGACGCCCACATCGTCATCGCCACCGACAACGGCACCCGCCAGTACCACGCCATCCGCAACGGCAACGGCACCTGGACCCCCCTCGGCGACCTGAAGGGCATCCTCGGCACCGTCACCGCCACGTCCGTCTCCGCGGCCGCCGTGGACGGCGAACTCCAGCTCGCCGTCACTACCGCCGACAACAAGGCGCTGCACACGGTCCGCCACACCGACCGCACCTGGACCGCCACCAGCCAGGTCGACCTCCGGGGTGTCCCGGCAGTGCCCGGCGCCATCGTCCTTACCGGCACCCTCTGACACCCGCGCCTTGCCCGCTGCCCCTGGCGTCTCCGGGACATCAGGGGCACCAGGCGCCCGTCGCGGGGCCCATCGTGAAGGAAAGCCCATGACTGATACCCGTCCGCGCTCGGTGCGGATGACCTGCCTGCTGGCCACGGCCACCGCGGTGGCCGCAAGCCTGGTCTCGGCGGCCCCCGCCCAGGCCCTCGCCGGTTCCGAAGCCCCGTCCGGTCAGTACGCTTCCGTCGTCAAGGTCGACATCGGCGACGAAGCGAACAGCCGGGCCTGCACCGGCACGCTCGTGGACGAGTGGTGGATCGTCACCGCCGCGAGTTGCTTCGCCACGAGCGCGGGCGGGCAGGTCCCCGCGGGGAAGCCCGCTCTGCCGGCCACCGTGACCCTGGCCGGCGGGGAGACCCGCGAAGTCACCGAACTCGTTCCCCGCGCCGAGCGCGACCTGGTCCTGGCCCGTCTCATGCTGCCGGTCAGGGGCGCGACCACGGTCAAGGTGTCCGCCACCGCCCCGGCCCCCGGTACAAGCCTCAACTCCGCCGGTTTCGGCCGGACGAGGACCGCTTGGGTGCCGGGCAAGGTCCACACCGGTACCTTCACCCTCGACTCCGCGGACGCCACCACGCTGGCGATCACCGGCAAGGGAACCGACGCCCTCTGCAAGGGAGACACCGGCGGTCCCCTCCTCGACACCGCGGGTGAACTCGTCGGCGTCAACAGCCGATCGTGGCAGGGCGGCTGCCTGGGCACCGACCCGGCCGAAACCCGCACGGGTGCCATCGCCGCCCGCATCGCCGACCTCGCCCAGTGGATCACCAAGACCACCGAACCGCGGCGTTCCGCCGCCGCGAACGAGGCCGGCGGCGCCGACCAGATCCGCTTCGCCGACTGGGACGGTGACGGCAAGCCCGACTACATCAGCATCGCCGCGAACGGCAACGTCAGCGTCTGGCTGAACCGCGGCCCCAACGCCTGGGCGGGCATCGGCCGGGTCGCCAGCGGTACCACCACGGACCGCTCGCGCGTGCGTCTCGCCGACTACGACGGTGACGGCAGGGCCGACTACTGGGTCATCAACCCCAACGGCTCCGTCAACGTCCACATCAATCGCGGAGGCGATGGCGGCGGCGGTTGGCAGAACCGGGGCATCATCGCCTCGGGCATCACCAGCAAGCACGATCAGGTCCGCTTCGCCGACTGGGACGGCGACGGCCGCTCGGACTACCTCACCATCCTCGACGACGGCAGCGTCAGCGTCTGGCTGAACCACGGCGACAACGCCTGGGCGGGCATCGGCCGGGTCGCCAGCGGCACCACCACGGACCGCTCGCGCGTGCGTCTCGCCGACTACGACGGTGACGGCAGGGCCGACTACTGGGTCATCAACCCCAACGGCTCCGTCAACGTCCACGTCAACACGGGCGGGGACGGACACGGTGGCTGGAAGAACCTCGGCCAAGTCGCCTCGGGAGTGGCCACCGAACACGGCCGCGTCCACTTCGCGGACTTCGACGGCGATACCCACGCCGACTTCCTGCTGCGCGGCAGTGGCACCAGCACCGCCTACAGTGCCTGGCTCGGCAACGGCAGCGCCAACGCGTGGAACGGCATCGGACAGATCGCCAGCGGCGTGTAACCGTCCCGGGACGGCAGGCGGGTCGGAAAGCCCGCTCAGCCGTACGTCACGGACCTGACGGCGCCCCGGGGACGGGCTCGTCCCCGGGTTCCGGGGTGTTGCTTCCCGGCGAGGCGGCACCGCCCATGGCGCTCACCGCGGTCCGCGCGGCGGCCACGAACGCGGCGATCGCCGGGTGCGTGCCGCCGCCCGCGCGGTAGGCCACCCGGGAACGGCGGAAGAGGGGCAGCCGGATCAGGACCACGCCGTCAGGTGCGTGGTCGGTGGCCATCTCCGGTACGAAACCGACGCCTTGCCCGATCGCGGCCAGTGCCAGGACCGTACGGAAGTCGTTGACCTGATGGCGGATGCGCGGCTGGAAGCCGGCCGCCTGACAGGCGCGTACGGCCATCGCATGCCCGGTCGTACCGTCCCGCGCCGTGATCCACGGGGACGCCGCCCACGGTCCGAGCAACTCCGCCAGCGTGCCACCGCGGGCGGCGGGACGGGCGGCCTCACCGGGGTCGCCGGCGGCACCCGTGGCCAGGAACACCGGCTCCTCCAGCAGCGGCACCTGCTCGACCGTGGTGTCCGGCGACGCGGGGACGAAGTCGTAGTCGTGGACGAGGGCCACGTCGAGCTCGCCGGCGCGCAGCCCGTCGGAGACCCGAGCCGAGTCGATCTCCCGCACCATCGGTTCCAGCGCCGGGTGCCGCAGGGCCAGTTCGGCCAGCGCGGCGGGCACGATCGCGGGACCGCCGGAGGGGAACGTACCAATCCGCAGCGAGCCGCCGATGCCCTCGCGCGCCCCGGCCAGCTCGCAGACCGCCCGCTCAAGGCGTTCGAGAACGGCGTCGGCGTGGGCGGCGAGGGTGCGCCCCGCGGGCGTGAGCACCACCCGTCGGCCACTCCGCTCCAGCAGGGGTACTCCCGCCTCGCGCTCGAGCACGCTCAGCTGCTGTGAGACGGCCGAGGCGGTGAAGGACAGGGCCTCGGCCACGGCCGCGATGGTGCCGCGTCGGTCCAGTTCACGCAGCAGGTGGAGGCGTCGCACATCGAGCATAAGGACAGCTTACGCATGAGCCAAGAAACCTGAACTGGTTCTACTGCATCTGGTCGTCCAGGCTGGTCGCATGAAGACCGACGTCACACTCCACGGCCTGTACGTCCCCCTGGTGACACCGTTCACCGACGACCTGCGCCTTGCCCCGGACGCGCTCGCCCGCCTCGCCGACGAGGCACTCTCCGGCGGCGCACAGGGACTCGTCGCCCTGGGAACGACCGCGGAGGCGGCCACACTGACGGCCGAGGAGAAGCAGACCGTGATCCGCGTCTGCGCGGCCGCATGCCGAGCCCACCGCGCTCAGCTGATCGTCGGCGTCGGCACCAATGACACGGCCGCCGCCATCACCACACTTCGCCGGCTCGCCGAAGGCGGCGAGGTCACCGCGGCCCTGGTGCCCGCCCCGCCCTACACCCGGCCCGGTGAGGCGGGAACACTGGCGCACTTCACCGCGCTCGCCGAACACGGAGGCCTGCCGCTGGTCGTGTACGACATCCCCTACCGCACGGGCCAGCCCCTCAGCCCCGGCGCGCTCCACGCACTCGCGCACCTGCCGGAGGTCGTCGGCGTCAAGTACGCCACGGGCGCGATCGACGCCGCCACGATGGAACTGCTCGGCCGGCCGGCTCCGGGCTTCGCGATCCTCGGCGGCGATGACGCCGTCATCTCACCGCTGCTGGCCGCGGGCGCCCAGGGCGGCATCCTGGCATCGGCGAACATCCGCACCGCGGACCACGCCGAACTGATCGCCCTGTGGCACCGCGACGCCACCGGCCCGGCCCGCCGTCTGGGAGCCGAACTGGCCCGGCTGTCCGCCGCGCTCTTCGCCGAGCCGAACCCGACCGTGATCAAGGCGGTCCTGCACGCCCAGGGCCGCATCCCCACCCCGGCCGTCCGCCTCCCGCTGCTGGCCGCCTCCCCGGACGTCGTCCACCGGGCGCTGAACGTGTGCGCGGCCCGCACCCATCGGACCGGTGACGAGACCGTGTCGTAACACCGCCCCCCTGGGCGTCCGCCCGCAGCAGAAGGAAGCCGACCCCGCCCAGCGTTTCCGACCCGCACCGGCGGCGCTCCGTGCTCGGCGACGGCCGGCCGAGGGCCGGCGGACGTCCGACCGAGGTCCGGCCGACACCGTGCGGTTCGCCCTCACCGGGCCCTTTCCTCATCCCCTCCGCGTATCCTGCTGGCCGCCCGCGGGATCCGCGGGTGCCGTCGCCCCACGGGTGGGACGGCAGGAATGGGGGAGGGCACGTGAAACCGGTGGAGGCGACGGACCCGGCTGCCGTCGGGGGATATCCCATCCTGGCCCGCCTGGGCGCCGGGGGCATGGGCCAGGTCTATCTGTCCCGTACGACGTCCGGACGGCCGCTCGCGTTGAAGACCGTTCGCCCGGACCTGGCCCAGGCCCCCGACTTCGAGGCGCGCTTCGCCCGAGAAGTACGCAACAGCGACCTCGTCCGCTCGCCGTTCACCGTCTCCGTGATCGACTTCAGTCCGCCCGGCCACCGCCCCCAGTGGCTCGCGACCGAATACGTCCCCGCCCCGTCGCTGGCCGACTGGGTCGTGGCACACGGCCCGCTCGCGGCGGTCGCCCTCCGTGCGCTGGCCGGCGAACTGGCCGCCGCCGTCGCGGCCGTTCACGCCTGCTCGCTGGCGCACCGGGACATCAAGCCGTCCAACATCCTCCTGGGCAGGAAACGGCCCATGCTCATCGACTTCGGTATCGCGCGGGCGGCGGACGACTCACGGCTCACCCACAGTGGCGGCGTCATCGGCTCTCCGGGCTACCTGGCCCCCGAGCAGGTCTCGCGAGGCATCGTGACCGAGGCCGGTGACGTCTTCTCTTTCGGCTGCGTCCTCGTGTTCGCGGCGACCGGACGCAGCCCGTTCCAGCATCCGGGCGAGGAGGTCTCGGCGGCCTCGCTGCTGTACCGCATCGTGCACGAGCAGGCCGACATCCATGATGTGCCGCCGGATCTGTTGCCCGTCGTGAGACGCTGCCTGGCCAAGCAGCCGGAGCAGCGTCCCACCAGCAGGGAACTGACCGACCTGCTGCCCCGCCCCTCCGGCTCGACCTGGGCCAAGACCCTGCCGGCCGGGCTCGACGACGAACTCGCGGCCCGCGAGACGGAGATGACGCGCCTGATCACGGCGCCCATGGCGCCCATGCCCACGGCACCCCGGGGCACGACGGCTGCGGCACCGCCCGCCCACCCCGCCGCCCTGCCGCCCGCCCCGCCCGCCACCCCGCCGGCTCCGGCTGTGGCCGGCCCCGGCGGAGTCTTCGGACCCCCGCCCTCTCCCGGGGCGAATCCCGGCAGGCCGTCGGGCGGATGGCCCGCCGCCACCGGTACCAGCGGGCCTACGGCATCCACGTCACGCACCGGGTGGCTCGCTGCCGCCGCCGCAATGGCCGTCACCCTGACCCTGGCCGTGTGGCTGTACCCGTTCGACGGAGACGACGACCGGACGGGAACGGATGCGAAGGACGGCGGGCGCCCCGCGCCTTCCGCCTCGGCGACCGTGCCGACGCTGCCGCGCGAGTGGGCGGGGGTCTGGACCGGCACCGGCCCGGGCAACCCTCGTGCCGATGGGCGACTCGCGCCCCGTACCACGTCGTTCACGGTCACCCTGACCCTGCACGCCGCCGCTGTCGGCGAACTCGCCGGCAAGCAGGTCAGCAACGTCACCGAGGCCGGCACGCGACGGGAGGTGGGCTGCACCGAAGCCCTCGAACTGCGGGGCGTACGGGGAGCCACCGTCACCCTCGAGGCGGTGACCAGCCACCCCACCGACCGCTCGGCCTCCCTCCTGACCTGCGAGAAGGGCCACCTGTACGTCGTCGAGCTGTCGGACGAGGACACGATGACCCTCGGCGAAGAGGGCGCCCAGTCCGCGGGCGCCCCCTCCCGCCTCCACCGCAGCACCGGAACCCGATGACCTCTTCATCCGGCTGACCGCGTCACACCGGCGCCCGCTCCATCGCTCAGGCCGGTGACCGGGCCCCGTCAGGCCAGCTCGATCTGGTAGCGCAGGAAGCCGCGGTTCTCGGCGACCTTGTCGTAGAGCCGCCGCGCCGTCGCGTTGGACTCGTGGGTGTTCCAGTACACCCGGACGCAGCCCTGCTCGCGCGCCCAGTCCGCCACGGCGGCGATCAGCGCCCGCGCCACACCCCGGCCCCGCACCGCCGGGTCGGTGAACAGGTCCTGGAGGTAACAGACGTCCGGGCCGGAGGTGTTGGCGTGCACGAAGAAGTGCGTGATGCCGACGACCCGGCCGTCGAGCCGCGCCACGCGCGCGTGCATCCGCGCCCCCGCCAGGAACTCGCCCCAGGCCCGCTCGTACATCGCGGGCGGCTCGACCCGCTGGTAGAAATCGATGTAGGCGCGGAACAGCGCTTCCCAGGCTTCCCGGTCGGCCGGCTCGGGCTTCTCGATGGTGATCATGCCGCCACTGTCGCACGGACCCTCCCTGACGTCACAGAGCGCGGACGGCCCGCTTCCCGTCCCCCCCTCGCGCGGCCGCCCCCTTGACAGCGCGGCCCGTGTTGTGGCTGGTCAGGGCGGTGAAAAGGCCCTTCTGACCCTCCGTCATAGTGGGCGCCATGGACTATGACGTAGTGGTGGCCGGAGCCGGCCCGGTCGGACTGATGCTGGCCTGCGAGCTCCGGCTCGGAGGCGCGCGGGTGGCCGTCCTGGAGCGCCGCACCGAAGTGGACCCGACGATCAAGGGCGGGGCGATCACCACGCCCAGCGCCGAGGCGCTCTACCGCCGGGGCATGCTGCCCGCGCTGGCCGAGGTGCAGCGGCAGACCATGGACCGCTTCCAGGCGTTCCTGCGCGAGCGGAACGGCGGGGACACAGGCGGTGCCGCGGGCCAAGGGCTCGAGTTCGTCGGGCACTTCGCCGGAATCATGCTGCGCGCCGACCTGGTCGACCGTACGGCGCCGGGCCTCGGCGACGCCGGACCCGCCGCCGAGATCGTTTTCGTGGCGCAGCAGGACATCGAGCGGCTGCTCGCCGGGCGGGCGGACGAGCTCGGCGCCGACATACGCCGGGGAGAGGAGCTGACCGGCTTCGACGCGGACGAGGAGGCCGTCACCGTGCGGACCGGCCACGGGACCCTACGCGCCGGCTGGCTCGTGGGCTGCGACGGCGGCCGCAGCGCGGTCCGCAAGCTCGCGGGGTTCGCATTTCCCGGTACGGACCCGGAGATCACCTGTCACCAGGCGGTCGTGGAGATGACCGGCGCCGAGGACCTGAAGGTCGGCTGGACCGCCACGGACACCGGGGTGTACGCCCACGGGCCGATGCCGGGCCGCATCGTCACCGTGGAGTTCGACGGCCCGCCGGCCGGCCGGGACGTGCCGGTCACCACCGAGGACCTCCAGGCGCGGCTGCGCCGCGTGTCCGGTGTGGACGTCACGATCACCAGGGTGCGGACCGCGACCCGCTTCACCGACCACGCCCGTCAGGTCACCGAGTACCGCAAGGGCCGGGTGCTGCTGGCGGGCGACGCGGCGCACGTGCACTCCGCCTTCGGGAGCCAGGGGCTCAGCCTGGGAATCGGGGACGCCATGAACCTCGGCTGGAAGCTCGCCGCGGTGATCGGCGGCCGGGCGCCGGAAGGGCTGCTGGACACCTATACCTCCGAGCGGCACCCGGTCGGCGCGGGGGTCCTGGACTGGACCCGGTCCCAGGTCGCGGCCATGCGCCCGGACCCGCAGTCCCGGGCCCTGCGCAAGATCGTCAGCGACCTGGCGGCCACGGTCGTGGGCACCACGTACTTCACCGCACGGCTCAACGGTGCCGGAGTGCGGTACGAGCTGCCGGGCGAGCATCCGCTGATCGGCCGCAGCACTCCGGACCTCGAACTCACCGACGGCGGCCGCCTCGCGGACCACCTTCACGGCGGCCGGGCCCTCCTGCTCGACCTCACCGACGACCCGGAGCTCCGGGCCCTCGCCGCGGGGTACGCCGACCGCGTCGACACCCTGACGACCGGCTGTCCGTCCCGCCCGGAACTGGCGGCGGTCCTCGTCCGTCCGGACGGCTTCACGGCCTGGGCGGCCGACGCGGGCGCGCAGGCACCGGCGTCGACGGCCGAGCTGGCGGAGGCGCTGGAGGAGTGGTTCGGCGTGCCGGAGGGTGCGGTGACGCCGGGCTGATCCGCGGCGCTGCCGACCGACTCGAACCCCACCACGGCGGCCGCACCCGGCTCCGGCGCATCGGGCCGAAACCGTCGGGGACGTCGCCCGGCCGCTGGACCGACCAGTGACCAGTACGACGGCCCCAGCCACAGAAGTACCTCTGTGGCTGGGGTCCACCTCCGGGGCCCGGGCGCCGCACAGGCGGTCCTGCGCGAGCAGCCGCCTTTTCGACGCCGAGCGCCGGTCAGTACGCGGTGGGCCAGCCACCGCTCCACTTCAGCAGGTTGATCCCGAGCTTGGGAGCACCCTTGTCCTTGCCGTCGTAGTAGTGGTAGACGAGCAGGTCCTTGCCACCGTCGGACATGATGTCCTGCCCGCCCGGGCCGATCACGGATCCGTGTGACGACATGACCACGGTGCCGCCGCCGCGGTTCATCGCGACGCCGTTGCGGTCGTAGTAGGGCCCCGTGGGCTTGGTGGCCCGGCCGACCTTGATCTTGTACGTGGAGGTGGTACCGCTGCAGCAGGTGTCGTACGAGGCGAAGAGGTAGTAGTACCCGTTCCGCTTGACCACGGTCGGGCCCTCCACCGCCCCCGGCGCCGTGGGGCGGGAGGCGAGCGAGTGGCGGGTGGTGTCCCCCGCGTACTGCTTACCGGTCTTCGGGTCGAGGCGGATCATCTTGATCCCGCTCCAGTGGGAGCCGAAGACCAGCCACCACGTGCCGTCGCCGTCGACGAACAGGTCGGGGTCGATGGCGTTGTAGTCGCTGCCGGACGTGGAGGAGTGGACGATGCCCTGGTCCTTCCAGCTGCCCGGCTTGCCGGTCGTGGAGGTGGCGAGGCCGATGGCCGAGTTGTTGGAACGGAATGTCGAGACGGAGTAGTACATCAGGTACCGGCCGCCATGACGGGAGAGGTCGGGTGCCCACGGGTCGTTCTCCGGCGAGTAGCGCGACCACCAGCGGGGCGGCGTGGAGAAGGCGTTGCCGTTGCGGCTGAAGGCGACGCGGTCGGTGGAAGTGCGAACCTCCAGGTGGCCGTGGGTGGAGTGGAGCAGGTAGCGCCCGTCCGGCGCGCGGAGCATGGTCGGGTCGTGGACGACGACGTCGCCGGTGACCTTCCCGGGGCCGGGGTAGGGGGAGGCGCTCGACGGCACCGCCGCGGCCTTCGGCTGCGCGTCCTCTCCGAACGCTCCGAAAGCCGTGCCGTAGGCCATGACCCCGGCGGCGGCCAGCGCCAGCGGGATTCCTGACAGCAGGGCCGTCTTCCTTCTGCGGTGCCGCGCCTTGCCGTGGCCGTGCAGCTCAGTCATGCGTGCTTTTCCCAATCTGTACATGCGTGGGGGGCGCCTGTGAGGAACGGCGCTGCTCGACAGTTGCCGCCGAGTCGAGGAGGGTTGCCGTCCCGTCGAAATACGTGCCTCCGGCCGCTGCCCCCGCTCCCCGGCACCGCCCCGGGGCGGGAGGCAGCCCGCCCCGGGAGGCGGCCGGTAGAGTCGGTGCGGTACGAAGAACCTGCTCAGGCTCAGGGAGTGGCGTGTGAAACGTCCCCGGATGCCGGCGGAGCGGGGGTTCGCCGCTGTCCACACCCGAGCGGGCGCCGTCCGCGTCTCGGCGGCGGCTCGCTGCGCAGGCAATGTCCTGCGAGACGACCGATCGACAGCGAGGTGTACGGGATTGGGCCGGCGTGGCCCGGCCGGTTTCGGGAAGGCGCACGACGCCGATCCGCTCGCCGCCTGCTTCGATCGCTCCGGCCGGCAGGCGTACGGCCGACGACCTGCGCGAGGGCCCCGCGCGGGCTGTCGGTAGAGTCGGGCCCATGCAGCGTACGACCGTCGATGGTGTCACCGTCCTGTGGGCTCCGGGCCCGGCTCCGCTCGGCGCGGCGCTCACCTTCGGGTGCGGGGCCCGGGACGAGACCTTCCGTACCATCGGGGTCACCCACCTCATCGAGCACCTGGTGATGAGCACGCTGCCCCGGCTGCACCACGAACACAACGCCTCCGTCGACCTGGAGGCCACCCGGTTCACCGCTTCCGGACGCCCGGACCAGATCACCGACTTCCTGGCAGCGGTCTGCGCCGCCCTGTCCGACCTGCCGCTGGACCGGATAGGTCACGAGGCGGGCGTTCTCACCGCCGAGGCGTCCTCGGTCACGTTCCCGGCCGCCGCCTTCCTGCTCAATCAGCGGTTCGGTGCCCGAGGGCCCGGCCTCGCGCCGTACATAGGGCCCGGATACGACCGGCTGTCCGCGGACGCCGTCCAGGCCCACGCTGCCGCGTACTTCACCCGCGCGAACGCCGTCCTCCAACTCACCGGCCCCCCGCCCGAAGGCCTGCGGCTACCGCTGCCCGAGGGCCGGCCGCCGCACCGCACGGCCCCCGCCGCACGTACCGGCGCGTCCTGGGACGAGGCGGCGATCGAGGGCGCCGGCATCACGCTGGCCACGCCCTTGGGCTCACCGGCCGCCGCCCTCGGCCTCGCGCTCCTCGAACACCGGCTCACCGCCGTCGCACGGCACCACCGCGGCCTGAGCTACGCGGTCCAGGTCGAGTCGAGCCTGCGCGACGAACACACCACGGACGCCGTGCTCTCGCTGGACTCCCGCCCCGGGCACGATGCCGAGATAGCGCGGCTGCTCTGGCAGGAAGCACTGCGCCTGGGCCGCGAACTGCCCACCGAGGACGAGCTCACGGAGGAGATCGAGGGTTTCCGGGAGAGCTACGAGGACCCGCGCGCCGTCCAGGCGGAACTGGACCTGGCGGCCTGCTGCGAGCTGTTCGGACTGCCGCCACGGGACGCCGCGGCCCGGCTGGCCGGCTTGCGCTCCGTCACGCCCGAGGATGTACGCGCGTGCTTCGCGCGGGCGCTGGCCACCGCGAAGCTGGCCGTCGCGCCGGGCGTCGAGCCCCGGTTGACCACCCTCGACGGCCGGCCGCTGCCTCGCGGTGGCTGCTGTGAGCCCGGCGAACCGCCCGTGGGCGAGGTGTTCCGGCCGCCCCTGCTGGCGCGCGCGAGGTACGGCGCTGCGCGCCGGTCCCGGCTGGTACTGACCAGCGACGGCGTGGCGGAGGTCGACGGGGACGGGCGACCGCACCGCATGCCCTTCGGCGAGATCGTCGGCGTGGAAAGGGACGGTGACGACCGCACCCTCTTCGGGGCGTCCGGTTGCCTGATCGAGCTGTCGCCCCAGAAGTACAGCGGCTGCGGCAAGGCCATCCGAGCGGTGGACGCGGCGGTGCCGGCCGGCCTCGCGTACGAGGTCTCGGACCTGACGCCGCAGGAACGCGAGGAGACGCAGCGCCCGAGCCCGGGCCGGCCGCCCAGGACGTGAACGCGGGCCACTGGACCTCTGATCCGTGGCGCGGAGGAGGATCACTCGGGTTCGGCAGCATGGTCCCGGCGCCGGGCGCCGTGAAGGGTGCGCGCCGTGGTGCAGTGGCTGGGCCGGACCGGCGGCTTGCCGTGAGGAAGTCGTGGACGGTGCCCGAGCGGCGTGGCGATGGAGCGCGACCGGCCGGGTGACGGTGGCGGTGGCGGTCCGGGAGACGGCGGTGCGGCGCCGCCGTACGGTGGCGACGGCGCCGACGTACGTCAGTCAGGATACGACTCAGTTGTACGTGATGTCCGATGCCGAGAAGCGGCACGCGGTGCCGTCGGGGCCACTGCCCAACTGGGTGGGCTCCTTGCCGGTGTTGTTGCCCTTGAAGCGCACGCAGGTCTTGATCTTCTTCTTCGCGTCGCCGTGGATCCGGATCTTCGACAACGTCGCGGTGTCGCCGTAGTTCTGGTTGATGCCGACGATCGACTTGCCCGGCGCGGTCACGTCGATGTCGCTCAGCACGATCGTGCGCTTGTGCTGCGTCTTGCAGTTGCCGCACGAGCGGACGAGCTTGCCGAAGCCCTCGACCTGGAAGCCGGTCACGGTGAGCTTGCCGGCCCCGTTGAACTGGAGGACCTTGTCATCGGCCTTCTTCGCCCCGCCACCGATGACGTTGTACGTCGCCGACGCCGACTTGCCCTTGAAGGTGGCGGCGTCCTCGCCGACGTCCAGCCACCACACGTTCCGCAGCGTGCAACTGCCCTTGCAGTGGACGCCGTCGGCGGCGGGCGTGCCGATGATGACGTTCTCCAGGACGGCGCCGTCGGCCAGCTCGAACAGGGGGGACTGACCCTCGTCCTGGCCGCTGCCGCCCAGGGCGCCGGTGCCGTAGAACTTCTTCATCCCGCCGTCGTACTCACCGGAGACCGGGATGGTCTTCGGCACCGGCTTGCTGCCGGTGTCGGAGGGCCAGGACGCGGCGGCCCCGGCCGGGGACAGCATCGTCGTGGTGACGATCGCCGCACCGGTCAGCCCGAGGGCGGCGGCTCCGCTGATCACGGCCCGGCGCGTGGTGACCCGGCGACGGTGGCGGACGCGCTGTTCAGTTCGTGCAGTCATGCCCATTCCTTGCGTGGGGAAGATCTTGCACCTTCTGGCCGCCACGGGTGGGAGAAAGGTTGCCGCGTCCACGGGGCTGTCCGAGCACAGTGGTCCGTCCTGCTCACCGGCGGCGGGCGCGCCCGGCATCGGACCCGCGCCAGGGGGAGGCGTCCGCGAAGTCCCGCCCGGGCCGCGGTGTCCTGCACGAGCGCTCGCGGCGTTGTCGTCGGTCGTCATGGCGCATGGCTTCGCCATGACTCCCTCTTCCGCCTCGCGATCGCACGCACCGGACGCCGTGGTCCCCGCCCTCCGGGCCGACGCCGATACTTCGCGGACTCTCCTCAGGTCCGCTGGGGGCCGTGCCAGTCCAGACATACGGCGGTGGCATCGTCCTCGAGCCGGCCGTCGGCGGCGTCCCGGACCGCGGACGTCAGCGCCAGCGTGGTCTCCCGCGGGTGCAGATTCCGGGTCTGCTCCAGCAGGGCGGCCAGGTCGACCTTCTCGCCGTGACGTTCGAGCATTCCGTCGGTGAACATGAGCAGACGGTCACCTGGCCGAAGGTCGAGTTCCTGCACACGGTAGGGGTGGGGAGTCAGCTCCGACAGCCCGAAGGGGTGGTCGACGTGGCAGGTGATCGCCTCCACAGCCCCGTTGCGCATGCGCAGCGGCCAGGGATGACCCGCGTTGACGATCCGGGCCTGCCCGGTGCGGAGATCGATGCGCAGGAGCTGTCCCGTGGCGTGACCGTGGGCGTGGGCGATCAGTGCCTGGTCTGCCCGGTGGGCCTGTTCGGCCAGGTCGGCGCCGGCCCGGCGGGCGCCACGCAGGGCGCACACCAAGACCGTGGCGGCCAGGGCGGCGTCGATGTCGTGGCCCATGGGGTCGGTCACCGACACGTTCAACGTATCGCGGTCCACGGAGTAGTCGAAGGTGTCACCGCTGAGGTCCTCGGACGGCTCCAGGTTCCCGCACAGCGTGAACTGCGCGGCCTCACACGACAGCGAAGCAGGCAGCAGCTGGTACTGGATCTCAGCCGCCAAGGTGGGCGGCCTGGAGCGTTTGCCCCAGGTGTAGAGGTCGGTGAAGCGACCGTTGGCGATCACGATGTAGCCCAGTACATGTGCGGCTTCGCCGAGTGCCTCAAGGACGGCCTCGCCGGGGGCGGCCGGCAGCAGCAGCTCCAGCAGCCCGATCGCGTCCCCTCGGTTGGTGACCGGGACGATCACCTGGTGCCCCTGGCCGGTCGCCTCCAGGTGCAGGTGCTGGGTGCGGATCACATCCCCGTAAACGCTGCCGAACAGGGGAATCCGCTCCGCCTCCCGACCGCCCGGCGCAGCGGAGACGGACAGCCGCGCCACCGCCTTGCCCGTCAGGTCCAGGATGAGGAAGGAGACGTTCGTGGCGTTGAAACGCTGCTGCAGGTCCTCCGCGACGACGTCGACGGCGTCCGCCGGCGCCGCCGTCTCCGCTGCGGTCAGCAATCGGGGCAGTCTGCTCTGTCCACCACTCACGACCGCGGCCCCTTCCACCTGCCCCCTCCCACCAGCTTGGGAACCGCCGCGGCGAGCGTCAATCGGTGAGCAGCCGGCTGGCCGAGCAGGAACACCTCACGCGTCGGAATCCACCTCCTTCCTGGTCTCCTCGGTACGACGGCTACCGGGCGCCACTGTCGGCCCCGGCCCGGCCGGGCGGTCCGGTGCCGCCGCCGTCCCGGCACGGCAGCGGATCCAGCGGCACTTCCCCGACCTCGTACACAGGCAAGCGCAGCGCGTCGGTCCAAGGCCCACCTCCGCGAGCTGCTCGCCCTGGACCGGCACGTCGCACGCACCACCGGGGCCGGCACCGCCCCCCCCCGAGCGCGATGACGCAACGAGGTACCGATGAGCAGAACGACGGTGCGGCCGAGCTCCCGCTCGACCGCACCACGCTCCGTGGCCACCGGTGTACGCCGCGCCACCGGCCACCGGCCCGAGCGCCGCGCCGCCCCCCTCTCTCGGGCCTGTACGACCAGGTGGCCCTGCCCGTCGCTGTCCCCGGTGATCTCTCCGGCCCCGGGTGAGCGCCGCAGCCCCTTGGTCCGCAGCCCGGCGCGGAACGTGCGGCGGCCGGCGCGCAGGCCCTTGACGGAGGCGGCCACGGCGGCGCCGCTCGCGAATGGACGTCTTCCGGCACTTCGAGTCGCGAGTCGGAAAGCCGCTGTGATCACGCGGTGGTGTCGATTCGCGCGGCGGCCGTAAGACGGGACCCTGGGAACCTGCCGGCGAACTCGCTGATGACCCACATAGTCGCCCCCGACACGCTCCACCTCCCCCCGTGAGGCTTCGTCCCCCGGTGCGCCCACCGTGTCCGCACGGCGGGCGCACCAGTCCGTCCGGCGTGCGGTGCAGGCCGGCAGGTGGGCCGAGCCCGCGGCCGGGGCCCCCGGGGCGATTCAGCCCGCATACGACCACGTACGACATGGGGCCCGGTCACTGGCCCGGTTGCGGGCCTGCCCCATTGGCCTTGAGCCGCACCGCCGCACCCTGCGGGTGATGTCCGCCCGACCTCGGGGGGCGCGTTTTGTCCGCCACGTGCCCCCGGCAGTGCTTCCTTCCGCCCCCTCCGGCTTCATCCCCTGCGTGGTTCTGCGTATGCCCAGCACCTCAAGCCAACGAGTATTGACCGGGCCGCGTCCTGGCGGCGGTGAAAGGGAGGCCCGCGTGAGCGACGACATTCAGGTGAAGCCGCCGGAGGGACAGTCCGCCCAAGAGGTCACCGACCTTTTCATGCAGGCGGCCGACACCCAAGGGATCGACAGAGAAGGCTGTGCTTCAGGACCGTGACACGGTCATCGTGCCGCGCTCTCTCGCCGTGCAGATGGGCAGCAGGGGCGGGACCGGGTCACCACCTCAAGGGCAGACCTGCCAGGTCAAGGAGCCGGTCCAGCCGGCTGACCCAAGCAACTCGGATGCCCGCTCCTGCGGGACCGGTGACTGACTGACCGTTACCGAGGAGAGAGCAGAAAGCAGTCCTTCACGGGCGAGGGCGGCCCGCACCTGCTGCCCGAGGCAACCGGTGCCCACGGCTGAGCCACTCCTCGCGCCCCGCACCGATGTTCGGACTCCGGTACCTGGGCGTGGACCACCCAGGGAGCATGGGCCTTACTCGATCGCTGAAGGTGTTCGCCGACGCCCCCTGCGAGACGGCGTCCTCTTCTCCATCCCGCCCCACAGCAGCTTTCCCCGTTCCGGGATGCCGGTTCCCCGCAGCTCAGGCGCCCGGAACGGCGTATCTCCTGTTTTGTTCCGTATTGCTGAAAGGTGTACGTCATGAGCCGAGGCTTGATCGTCGTGGATGTCCAGAACGACTTCTGCGAGGGAGGCAGTGTCCCGGTTGCGGGTGGAGCGCGAATCGCGACCGCTGTCGCCGATCTGGTGGAACGCAGTGCGGGGTCCGACTATCGGTACGTCGTCGCCACCCGGGACCACCACATCGACCCGGGGGGCCACTTCTCGGACAACCCGGACTTCAAAGACAGCTTCCCCGTCCACTGCGTGGTCGGCGATGAAGGCGGTGAGTTCCACCCGAACTTCGCCCCCACGGCCACGGGCGGCAAGGTGGACGCCGTCTTCTTCAAGGGAGCCCACAGTGCCTCCAAGAGCGGCTTCGAAGGCGCGGACGAACACGGCACGCCCTTGGCGGACTGGCTGCGCTCGCGAGGGGTGGAAGACGTCGATGTGGTGGGCATCGCCACCGACCACTGTGTGCGCGCGACGGCTCTGGACGCCGTGAAGGCCGGATTCCGTGCGCGTGTGCTCCTGGACTACTCGGTCGGTGTTGCTCCGGACACGACGGCGTCGACCTTGGAGGACTTCCGCCAGGCGGGCGTCGAGGTGTGCGGCGAGGTACCGGTAACCCAGTAGTCCGGTACTACGTGTCCGACGCCGTTCGGAGCCGGTCACAGACCGGCCTGCTGACCCGTGTCGGAGGGCGTGCGGTGCTCCAGTTTCCGCCCGCCCCCGGCCAGCCCTTGCCGGCCCTTGCTATGGGAGATGCCGTGTCCCGAATCGGTCCTGTCATCAACGAGTTGGTCGCCGCCGCGCGCGAGGCGCCTGGGGAGACAGTGAGCCGACTGCTGAACAGCACAGATGCCGCTGCGGTCCGTCTCGGTCGAGCGATCCTGGACCTGCAGGACGTTCTGCCGAAGCCGCCGGATCCGGACGCCGGCGAGGGAACGCATCCGATCGACCCGGTGACCCATGACCCCGCGTGGTGAACCCCGCGGGGAAAGGGGCGGCATCGCCAGGGTGCTGGCCGCCGATCTGGACGGCACGCTGCTGGCCGGGAGCCGACACGAGCGGCGCCTGCTCTCCGAAGCCCTGAGCGAGGACCCGGATACAGTCGTTGTCTTCGCGACCGGCCGCGGCCTGCCATCGGTCCGGGCACTTCTGCGCGAGGACCCCCTGCTGCCTCCTCCGCAATGGATCATCGCCGACGTCGGGTCCAGCGTCATCGACGCCACCCGCATGACGCACGACCGAGCCCTGGAGGCAGAGCTGCGTGCCGGATGGCCGGGCGCGGGACCCGTCCGGGCGGCGCTGGCAACGTTCCCGCACCTCCTCTACCAGGAGCACGTACCGCAAGAGGGCCGCTGCTCCTTCTACCTCGCCCCGGAGTATTTCTGCGACGAATTGATCCGGGCGGTTCAGGCGCTGAGCTGCTCCTGGTCCTACGCTTCGAGCCGCTACTTCGACGTCCTGCCGCCCAACGGCGGCAAGGGGCGCGCGCTGGAACTCCTCGCCCGAAAGCTCGCTTGGCCCCGCAGCGGGGTGCTGGTGGCCGGGGACTCCCTCAACGACCTGTCGCTGTTCCGCCTGGGCACGCCCGGCGTGGTCGTCGCCAACGCGGAGCCCGCCCTCAGGGCACAGGCTCCGGCCAGCACCCTCATCCACCACTCGGCCCTCGACGGGGCCGCCGGCGTCCTGGAGGGGCTCGAACGCCTCGGCCGACCCGCGAGGCACCCGGTGGTGGTCGGTTACCACCGCCCACCCGTACGCTGGCTCGACGGGCAATGGCAGCCGCCCTCCAGCCCGAACGGCGTCCTGCCAACCCTGCAGGCGGCCTTGGCCGACCCAGACCTGAACGCCGTGTGGGCCGCCGCCCACGTCGGAGAAGCACCCGTGCCGCCACCGCCACCGCCACCTCCTGCGGCTGCCGGCGGCATGCTTTCCCTCCTGCCGATGCCGCCCGGCCGGTGGGCCGGCTACTTCCACCGCACCTGCAAAGAAACCCTCTGGCCGGCTCTGATGTCCCAACCCGACCTCATCCGTCACCCTCGCGCGCACTGGAGCGACTACCAGGCCGTCAACACCGCGTTCGCCCGGCACATCGCCTCCCTCGCCGAACACGGCGCAACCGTCTGGCTCCACGACTACAACCTGTGGCTCGTACCCGCCGTCCTCAAAGCCGACCGGCCCGACCTGACCATCGGCCTGTTCCACCACACCCCCTTCCCCCACCCCGACGTCTTCGGCCGCATCCCGCAAGCCGACCAGTTACGCGACTCACTCGCCCGCCTCGACTGGGCCGGCTTCCACACCCCCGACTGCGCCGACCACTTCCACCGGCTCCTCACCCCATCCGCCGGAGCCGCCCCGCGCATCGGCGTGCACCCCCTGGGCATCGACCGCCGCGCCGTCACCACCCTTGCCCGCGCCCGCGCCGCAGCCCGACCGCACCACCGCAACGACCCCACCCAGCTAATCCTGTCCGTGGAACGGCTCGACTACGCCAAAGCCCCCGTCCACAAGATCCACGCACTGGACACCCTTCTCACCGAAACGCCCGCACTGCGCCACAAAATCCGTTACCGGCTGATCTGCCCACCCCCCGAGCCCGGCATCCACGCCTACGACACGACCCGCACCGCACTCGAGACCGCCATCACCCGTATCAACCGACGCTGGGGCACCACCGGCTGGCAGCCCGTCGAGTACATCCCCCACAACCTCGACTTCGCCCACATCGTCGACCACTACCTGGCAGCCGACGTGTTCTGGGTGACCTCGCTCGCCGACGGCATGAACCTCACCGCCCAGGAGTACATCACCGTCCACCACGCCACCCGACGCCCGGGCGTCCTGGTCCTCTCCCGCCACGCTGGAGTGGCCCAGCACCTGGGAGACACCGCTCTGCTGACCGACCCGCTGGATCCCCACGACTTGGTGGACACCCTGCGCACCGCGCTCACCCTGACGCGGCAGGAGCGCGCCGCCCACATCTCCCGCCTGGCCGGCTCACTGAACACCCCGGAACCCGCCGCTTGGGCCCGCATGGTCATCACCGCCATCCGGGCCAGCGCCGATACGCATACAGGGGCACGTGAGAGCTGGAGAACGAGCGGTTCGACTCACCCGGCGTAGTGAGTGAGGGCAAGCACGGCGAAACCGCCGAAGGCGGCGGTGATGATGGGCCCGGGGGAAGGGGAGCGGCTTGGTCGGTGGCAGCGCCGGCCGGCCGCAGCCTCTTCAACCCCCACCACACCCCCAGCGGCCCGCCAGGGCTGCACCGCCGTTGCCCACGCGCTCGCACCCATGAACCTGAAGCAGGCCGGGACCGACAGCCCCATGCAGCCAGCCGTGACCGCGTGCGATTCTCGACGGATGAGCGCTTGGCCGTGGCCCGGTGTCCACTCTTGCGCCTCGTGCGGGGGCTACCGGCCGTCAGTGGCGTTTCAGGCGCTGTTCTGGCAGGCAGGGTGAGGGGCATGGACATCTCGCCGTTCCTGCAGCGCAAGCTCGCCCGCCGCTTCGCCACCTTCGACACCAACCATGACGGCTATATCGACCGCACCGACTTCGAGTCGGCTTGCGACCGCCTCGCCGCCGCCTTCCAGCTCGCGCCCGACACCCCCGCGCTCAAGCACATGCGGGATCTGAGCGACGGCCTGTGGCAGCACTTGTCACAGGCCGCGGACACGGACGCCGACGGGCGCATCAGCCTCGCCGAGTACCAGGCGGCGTTCGCCGCCGGGTTGCTGGTCACGCCCGCTTCCTTCGACGCCGGGTACGTGCCGTTCCTCGATGCGCTGATGGACATCGCGGACCAGGACGGCGACGGGAAGCTGACGCGGGACGAGCAGGTCCGCTGGTCCGGCGCTCTGATGGGGCTGCCTGAAGCGGACGCTCGCGAGGTCTTCGGCCGCCTCGACCAGGACGCCGACGGCCTGATCAGCCGCGACGATATGCTCCAGGCCATCCGGGAGTTCTACTTCAACGAGGAGCCCACCTCCACCGGCGTATGGCTGCTCGGACCCCTGGACCCCGTCTAGCGAGAAGACGTGTCGCCCGAACGACTGGTCGGTGACCCAAGGCTGTTGTCAAGGTCTGCTCGAGCCGGCCGTACGGGGCGATCGGCCCAAACGCTCACCCACGGCCCACGCCCCCGTACGGCTGCCGTCCCGCCGCCGGGCTGCGCCCGCGCAGCCGTCGTGCCGCCGCGTAGACTCGCCCACCATGGAAAAGATGTTCGAGCTGGGGGTCATCAGCTGCCCGTCCGGCACCCTAGTGATCATTGACGGTGGTCACCTGGGGCTGTGGAGCGGAGGCCGGTCGCCGGCGGACATCGATCCTGCCTCCTTGGGCATCGAAGACCCTGCAATGGCCGCCGACGTCGCGAGCGCCATCGACTTCGTGGTCACGGGTCCGGACGCATCCGCGGCAGTTCGGACCTTTGACAGGCAGCCAGGCTCCAGGCTCCACGACGTCCCGGCCTCGAAGGCCGCCGCATTCGAGGCGACTTTCGATGGTCACTGCCGAAACGCCGGCCTGGATGCGCGACTGGAGGCCCTGCCGGTCCGGGAGGCCCATGCGCACAGGGCCCGCCGGACAGCCGAAGAGGGCGGCGGCAGCTTTTCGATATTCGGGGTACCCGTCGTTGCCGTGGGTGGCGTACCCAGAAACCGCCACCTGCCCGTGCTGGCTACGCAGGTCGACTTCGGCGATGGTGTCGGGGCTCGCTGGTCCGAGATCTCGATCCGGATGCGCGAGGGCCAGGTCGCGTCATCGGTTTCCTTGGGTGACATAGGAGTGGACTGGGCACGTGTGCTTTTCGGAGATGTCGACGCCCTGAACTCCTGGCAGCACGATGAGCCGGTGGACGGCTTGGCCGACGTGGCGTTCTGGGGTGGTGCCGCGGCAGACGAAGCCGCCGCGACGTTCGCCGCACCCGAACTGGGAGAGCCCGGCGAGGACGGTGTTCGCGGGTGGACCGCCCTGCCGGTCCCGGAGGCCGTGGACAGAGCCCGTGCGCTGACCAGATGGAAGGACGAGACCGGACGCCGCATGGCAGTGGACTTCCGCCCCCACTCCCATCACTGGCAGATCATGCGGGAGGTACGTGCCTCGCCAGTCGAAGCCGGATGCGTGGAACTTGGTGATGCCCGAGTGCTGTGCGCCATGACGAGCTGGGGTGACGGCTTCTTCCCAGTGATCGCTGATCTGGATTCGTCGGGTGACCTACTCGCGGTGCGAGTGCGCTTCTCCCACACGCCCTGAACAGTCGGCCCAGAGCGCCCGGGACGGGTACGAAGCCCCGTACCTCGGTCAGCCGTGTACGCCGCCGCCGGCCCTCGGGTTCGGGGCCGGCTCGCTTGTCCAGATACTGACCTCCTCGGCGACGGGGTTACGGGCACCCGAGGCGGATGACGGTTCCTCAACTTCCCCAAGAAAGGGGAAGGATCGCTTCTGATGTCCGAATTGTGGCGATATTTGTATCGCGAGACGGCTTGACGAACACCCGCAGGAACCTCTTAGGTACGCCTTACCTAATGTTTATCCGAAAGATTTCAGCCATGCCGAGACCTGCCCCGTTCTCGCTCCTCCTCGCCGCCCCGCCCGGGTTCGCCCTGACGGCCCGTGGCACCGTCGACGCAGGCAAGACCGCCGCTGCCAAGCCGCGGGCGAAGGAGACCGCCCCGGCCGGAGTGACACACCAGCACACCGTCCTGGAGGCGCGGATCGCCGCCGACGGCGGGGAGGCCAAGGTCGGGGAGTACCGCGGCGGCTGCATCGCCGAGGCGGCCGAGCCATGGTTCCAGGCGGAGCGGGGCGGACAGGGCGAGCACTCCGGGCACGGCAAGCTCGTCAACCGCGAGCCGACCAAGGACGAGACCCGCCACATCGAGGTCATTCCGATGGAGGCCGCCACCGGCCGCATCGTCCCGGGTGTCCCGATCCGCCTCGAGGTCGTCGACGCCCAGGGGCAGGTCGCCCAGGCGCGGGGCCTGAACTTCTACCACGCCGAGTTCTTCCACAACGCCAACGACTTCTCCATCCCCACCGCCGGGAAGTACGCCCTGCGCGCGACCCTCCAGCCGCCGGCCTTCCTGTGGCGCGGCGCCAGCGGTGAGAAGCCCGCGCCGAGCGAGTCCGTCACCGCCACCTTCGCGAACGTCGAACTGAAGCCCGAAAGCTGACCGATGGCCCTCAGTACGGAAAGGCCCCTGGTCGCCGCTCCGGCGCCGCTGCCCGTCAGCAGCGGGCGGGAGCGGGCAACGCCCCTGTGGGTCCTGATCGCCCTCGGCGTCCTCAGCTCCGGCGTCATCGCCGGCGCCTGCTGGATGTCCGGCCACGTTCACCCCGACACCACCCTCCAGACGGTGGCGCGCTTCTTCCATGTCGCCGCCCTTATCGTTGGCCTCGGCGCCGTCCTCGCCGTCGACTGGTTCGGCATCCTGTGGCTGCTGGGCAAGCGCCGCCTGTCCGACATCACCGGCACCGCATGCGCCCTGCAGATACCCATCTGGATGGGAATGTCCGGTCTGGTCGTCACCGGTCTGTTCCTGCGGCCGAATCTCGATTCGCCCCTCACCCTGGTCAAGCTCGGCCTCGTGTTCGCCGTGACCGTCAACGGCCTGTACGCGCACTGGCTAGGCCAGCGCCTGGAGTGGTACAGGGACGACGCGTCGATACCCCGCCACCTGATGGTGCAGTCGGGCCTGGCCGCCGCCGTCAGCCAGAGCGGTTGGTGGGGCGCTACCCTCATCGGCTTCCTCAACAGCCAGTCCTGACTGGCGCCAAGTCGACGGGTTCGTGGATTCCTGGAGGGTAAATCCGGGGAACCGGAGGGTGGCGCAGCTCCTGAAGGCCGGAGTCGCCCGCGGGTTGCGGGCTTCCCACTGGCCTGGACAGTGTGGGCCGGCTCCCAGCCGCCAGTGGGATCCGGCCCCCCTCAGCGATCATTCGGGCATGATCTGTACGTGTGATTCCGGCCCGCCCCCACCTTCGCGGTTGGTGCGCAGTGCTGGGGTCGGTCATGCCACATGGGGGAGACGTCGGCGATGGGGAGATGCGCGTGATTGTCTGGGTGAACGGTGCGTTCGGCAGCGGGAAGAGCATGCTGGTCGATGAACTTCGTTCGCGGTGGCCCGCAGCGCTGGTCTATGACCCGGAGATGGTCGGTTTTGTGCTGCGCGAGATCGTGACTGTTCCGACCGGCGACTTCCAGGATCTGCGGTTGTGGCGGCGGCAAGTCGCGCATCTGGCTGTGGGGCTCGTCGAGGAGTATCAGCGACCCGTTCTCGTCCCCATGACGTTGGTCGACCCCACGTATGTCGAGGAGATCTTCGGCGCGCTGAAGGCCGCGGGGATCGTCGTGCATCACTTCTTCCTCAAAGTCTCCGAGGAGGTCCTGGTGAAGCGGATCGACGGACGAAGCTTCACTCCGGACGATCCCGCGCAGGATGAACGGGTGCGGCAGTGGTGCAAGACCAAGATCGAGACGTGCGCGGTCGCACTGGACACGCTGCCCAGCGACACCGTACTCCTGGACGGCGAGCTGTCCCCCAAGGAGTTGGCCGACAACGTGCTGGCCCACGTCGGCGGACCCATCGCTGAGTGACGAACGGGGCAGCGAACCGGCCGGCTCGTCAGGCCTGGGTGGGGTCCTTGATGAAACGGTGCGGGTGGGCGGCGGCCACGCGAAGAAGCTGTCGATGTTGACCATGTTCTGGCGCACGGCATGCCTGGAGCAGCCGGGAGCCGGGACACCTTCGGTCCCCGGGGCGCCCTCGAGCCGGCGGGGGAGTCAGCGCGGACAGCGTGATCGACCCGGGAGCGCGGAGGCACCCGTCGCGCTTGGTGCTCCTCACTGGGCCCGGTCGTGACGTTCCCGCCTGCCGTGTCAGGTGACGGTGGGGGCAAGGTGGTGGTCGACGCGTGTCCAGTGCTTGTCGAGATGGTGGAGGGCTTGGTGCCGGTCGCCTGTCGTGCAGGCGGTGAGGAGGGTGTCCCAGTCGGCTTCGTGGACGGTGGTGGGAGGCATGTGCAGGCGGTGTGCCCGTTGCCATACGGGGGTGAGGTGGGTGACGGCGTCGTACAGGGGCCGGTTGGCGCAGGCCAGCACGAAGGTGTCCCAAAGCGCCAGCTCGCCGGCGAGGGCATCGGCGATCTCGTTGCGGGTGGCAGCGCGAGTGTGAGCGGTGGCGCAGTTCCGCAGGGCCTGGAGGTGGTCTTCCGCCAGGGGCCAGGAGGTGGTGGTCAGGGCGGTGCGGTACAGACCGTGCAGGACGGTGGCGGTGTGCCGGCTTGCAGCGCTGTCGATGCTCGTCACGCGTGCGGCGTCGGGGCCGGTGTATTCGACCAGCCGCTGGGCGGCCAGCATGATCAGGGCTTCCCGCACCCGGGCCTTGGGGACCTGCAGGCGCTGGGCGGTGTGGGTCTCGTCCAGACCTGTGCCCGGCGGCAGGGTCCCGTCGACGATCTCGATGAGCAGGGTTTCGTGGATGCGTAGGCGCAGGGCATGCGGATCGTCGGCGCCGTGGCGGAGCGACAGGGGGATGCGTGCTGTAGGGGTCATGGCGTCCTCGTGAAGGGTGGTTGGTGCGGGGCGGAGGGTGATGGTCAGGTTCGACCGCTTGTCCGGCCGGAGGATCAGTAGCCGGTGGGGCGGACGAGTCCGGTTTCGTAGGCGAAGACGGCTGCCTGGGTGCGGTCACGCAGGCTGAGTTTGTCCAGGATGCGGCTGACGTGAGTTTTGATGGTCCGCTCGGCCACGACGAGGTGGGAGGCGATCTCGGCGTTCGAGAGACCCTGCGCGATGAGGGCGAGTACCTCGGTTTCGCGTTCGGTCAGGTTCGTGGCGCGTTCTTTCGCCGGCGCTTGTGGGGTGTGAATGCGGGTGAACTCGGCTATGAGGCGTTTGGTGATGTTGGGTGCCAGGAGCGCGTCCCCGGCGGCCACGACGCGCACGGCTTCCGCGAGCTGGTGTGCGGAGGCGTCCTTGAGGAGGAAGCCGGAAGCTCCGGCACGCAAGGCTTCGTAGACGTATTCATCGAGGTCGAAGGTGGTCAGGACGAGGACTTTCGTGTCGCTGGCGGGGTCGGTGGTGATGCGGCTGGTGGCTTCGATGCCGTCGGCGCCGGGCATGCGGATGTCCATCAGGACGACGTCGGGTCGCAGTTCACCGGCCTTGGCCACGGCGTCGTTGCCATCGACGGCCTGTCCGACGACGTCGATGTCGGGCTCGGCGCCCAGGAGGACGGTGAAGCCCTGGCGGACCATCATCTGGTCGTCGGCGATCAGTACGCGGATCGGGGTCATGCGGTCTTTCCTGTCAGGGGAGCGTTGTCGGCGGGGGTGGTGAGCAGAGCGGTGAGGGGCAGGCGGGCGGTGACTCGGTACCCGCCGTCGGGGGTCGGCCCGGTGGTGAGATCGCCGCCGAGCATGGTGACCCGCTCCCGCATCCCCAGCAGGCCGTGCCCGGCGCCGGGGGAGGGGGCAGCGGGCCGGGCTGGGGCCGTGTTGGTCATGTCGATCTCCAGCCCTCGCACGGTGTGGTGGAGATGGAGGCGGACGTGTGAGCCGGGGGCGTGGCGCAGGCAGTTGCTCAGGGCTTCCTGCACGATGCGGTACACGGACAGTTCGGCGCCCGGCGCGAGCGGCCGCGGCGGCCGGCCGGTCGTCTCGGTCGTGACGGACAGGCCGGCTCCGCGGACGTTGTCGACCAGCGTGCCGAGGTCGGCCAGGCTCGGCTGCGGAGTGTGCGCGGCGTGCGGGTCGGGGGCGTCCTCGGACCGCAGCACCCCCAGGACCCGGCGCAGTTCGGTGAGCGCGTCCAGAGCGTTGCTCCGGATACCGGCCAGGTTCTCCTTCAGCTCCGGCGGATTGTCGATGAGGTGAGGCGCCACTTGGGCCTGGATGGAGATCACCGACATGTGGTGGGCCACCACATCGTGCAGCTCGCGGGCGATACGGCCGCGCTCCTCGAGCAGGGTGCGCCGGGCACGTTCCTCGGCCGTCAGACCGGTCTGCGCCTCCAGCCTCACCTGGGTCTCTCGCCGCCCGCGCAACGTGACCCCGATCAGCACGACCACGGAGAACAGGACGAGGGTCAGCACGGTGGTGGAGCGGTGAGCGGCGCCACCACCGGTGACCAGTTCGACCCCGCCGGGCAGGAGGACGGACAGGGCCAATGCCTCGCCGGCCGCGCGGGTACGCACACGCAGCGCGAGCAGCAGGAGGATGCCGGCATGGGCGCACAGTCCGGGGATACTCCAGGGCCAGGGGGTGTTCCACAACAGGTACGGTGCGCCGGCCGCGGCGGCCACCATGGCTCCCGCCAGGGACAGCCACCAGGCGAGCACCGGGCGGGCCAGGGCGAGGAGCAGCGCACCGCCCTGCAGCAGGGCAAGCAGGAAGCCGTACCCCAGACCGAGCTGGTTGCGGTGGCCCAACTGGTCGCTGTCGGCTATGACCACGACGACGGCCGCGACGGCGACCAGGACGTGGGGCAGCCTGCTCAACCACCGCGGCCGGCCCAGGGGCGGCAGCGGGTCGGCCCTGAGGACCAGCAGATCCTCGCGTATCCCGCGCAAGGCGCTGATCACTCTGCTCTGGTCTCGTTGGTCAGTCATGTCTCATCCGGCGAGCGTCGGTCGGGGGTCATGATGATGGAACGCGAGGCGGCCCGTGTGGCTGCGGTCGGTCGCGAGCGGGGCAGGGGAGACGGGCGCGGCGGACCCGGCCGGTGTTCGTGGTCACGGAAGGCCGACCAGCACACCAGGAGCGCGGCGGCGAACACGGGCAGCCAGAGCAGCCGCGCTGCCACCCATCCCGGACCCTCGGGCACCGTGTGCAAGCCGGGCACGGGTGCTCCCCACAGCAGTGCGGTGGCGGTGACGGCCATCATCGCGGTCTGGTGCCACAGGAAGACGGTCATGGCCGACAGGTTGGTGAGCGCGACCGCCGTCCAGGCCGCCGGCCGCCGCATCAGCCGCGCCAGCAGGTCTCGGGCCAGCAGGGCGACGGCGCACTGGGCGAGGCCGAACGCGACGACGACCAGGCTGGGGGGATCGAGGTTGGAGGTCTTCTCGCCGTCGACGCCCACCATGCCGGCCGGGTAGCCGCACCATCCGACGAGCAGGGCTGCCGCCGCACCGGCGCCGGCCAGGAGCGCCACCAGCGGAGCGCGCCGGGTGAACGCGCCCCGTGCCCAGGCCGCTCCCAGGCACCAGGGGACCAGCCATCCTGACACCACATTGATCCAGCCGAGCCACGCCGGGGCACCGAGGCCGAAGCGCCCGACGTCCACCAGGGCGACGACGGTCAGCGGCCACAGCGGGCTGAGACCGGCGACCACCGGCGTCAGAGCCGTCAGCAGCGCGAACACCACCAGGAACCACAGCGGCGACAGGGCCAGCTTCAGCAGCGTGCGAGCCGTCTCCACGCCGGCCCCCAGGACCAGCATGCCGACGACGGCGACCGTCCACCAGCACACGAGTACGGCGGCCGGTCTGAACAGGCGCCCCAGCCTCCGGGACAGCCACCGCGCATAGCGCTCCCCCCGGGCGCGGGCCGACAGGTAGCTGGTGGAGCCGGCGTGCCCGCCGATGAGGAAGAACACCGCCAGAGTCTGGAGAATCCAGGAAATGGGAGCCAGGTGGGGCATGTGCCGCAGCGGGCTGGTGGAGCGCAGCGCACCATCGGCGGTGGTCAGCGCCGTGACCAGCCAGTGGCCAAGGACGACACCGAGGATCGCGAGAGCCCGGAGCGCGTCGACCGCCCGGTCGCGGTCGGGCGGCGTGCCCTCTTCGACCCTTCCCGCCGGCCACGAGAGGCGTATACCGAGATCAGGCACCCTCGGGCTCCGTGCTCGTGCCGAGGACGATCCGGGCGAGGCTTCGCAGGGACACCGATCCGGGCCGCAGGTAGCCGCTGTGGTCGGCGTCGCCCGCCGCGAACGGCCGGGCCCCGAAGGCGGGATCGGCCGGGTCGGCACCGAAACCGACCTCCGTACCCAGAAAGGTGAGGCGGGTGTGGGGCACGTTCGCGATCCAGTCGCCCCTGCCACGGCCGGCCCAGATACGAGCCGACGAGCGCAGCTCCGCAGCAGTCTCACAGCCAGTACCGGGGCTGCCGTACAGGACGATATCGGCCACCTGAAGCCCCGATGCCGCCCGGCCGCACACCACCGAACCGTAGGAGTGGCACAGCAGCGCCACCCGCGCCCCCGCCCGCGTGGCGCCGCCCAGTTCGGCGACGAAGGCGCGTAGCGCACCGGCTGCTTCGTGGGCCCGGCCAGTGGTCAGCACCCCCGGGCTGACCGTCCCCGGGGTGTCGTAACCGAGCCAGGAAACAACCGCGGCGCGGGGGCCGAGCTCCCGGTGCAGGGCACGCGCCCCGGCGCTGAACCGGCTGTAGGCGTCGAGGCCGGTGTCCGACCCCGGCACCAGCACCGCTATGCGGTCGGCCGCCGCCAGGTCACCGAACACCTCCACCGCTCGTCCGTCGCGCCGACCGTCGAAGGACAGGAAATGACGGCCCGGCCCAGCGATGGCGGAGAGCTCGCCGGCCCGGCCGGTGCTTCCGTACCGCAGAGCCATCCGCGCCGCCTGAACGATGTTGTCGTGGTTCACCCCGTAACGGGAGACCAGAGTCTGTGCGGATACGGGCGCCAAGTCCGGGGGCGGCGGGGCCGGGACACCGGGCCGGGAGGCAGCCGACACGGGAACCACCACCGCGGCGGACACCAGGGCGGCGAGCAGAGTCCGGCGGAAACGTCCGACACGGGGCATCATGAAAATCCTCATTCGTTCCAGAGCTGGTGGGCTGGAACCGAAGCTATGGATCACTGCTGATGGTCGGCATCACTCTGCAGAGCCGCTTCGCCGCGTAGCTCTGAAGTAGGGGGTGGGGGCAGGACACCCACATGGGCGGCGCCGGGCCACCTGGCGACCTCCACCCGACTGGACCGATGGCCGCACCTGACCCTGCTCATGCCCCTGTGGTGGCACGCCCGGATGGCGGGATCAGCCGGCCGCCCCGGGCTCCGGAGCCCGCGGTTCTTCGGGTGCGAGGTTCGCCGCGAAGCGCTCCAGGATCTTCATGGCCACGGTCCGCTCCTCCAGGGACATGTCGGCGACCGTCAGCGCCTCCAGTTCCCGCCATGCGGCTTCGACCTGGGACCGCAGTGCCTGGCCGGCGCGGGTGGCGGAGACGAGCACCACCCGCCGGTCCAGCTCCGCGCGCCTGCGTGAGACGAAGCCGGCCTGTTCCATGCGCTGCAGCATCTTGGTCACGGTGGACGAGTCCAGGCCGAGGGTCCGGATGAGGTCCGACTGCCGCTGCTCACCGTGCTCCCACAGCTGCAGCATCAGCACTTCCTGCCCCGGATACAGGCCCGTGGTCCGCAGCAGGCTGCCGGCGGCGATGCGGTGGAGGCGAGCGGCACGGAAAATCGCCTCGCTGACCGGAGCTCCGGCCACCTTCGGAACCGGATCCTGGGGGTCGGCGGGTTCGTGTGCTGGGCCGGTCACCGGCGCTCTCCTTAGTCCCCTGTGCGCATCGGAGCGGCGCCATGTGTACTGACAGGAGTGCTCACGCGGTCGCCATGGTCTTGCCGACCAATTAAATGCCACTTTTGAGGTAGACGCAAAAAGATCCGTCGGGGACGCTCGGCTCAGCTCGCTGTCGTCACAGCGAAGCCCCGTCCCGGCGATGGGCGCACAAGGAAGGGACCAGATCATGACGCTGCCCGTGCTGTTCGGAGCGAACATCGACCCCGTCTGGAGCGACGCCGGCGGTCCGCTGAAGCTGGCGCTCCAGGCCGAAAAGGACGGCTTGGAGCTGATCACGATCCAGGACCACCCCTACCAGGCCGCCTTTTACGACATGTGGACCCTGATGTCCTACCTGACCGCCCGCACGAAGCAGGTCGTGTTCGTTCCAGCCGTGGTCAACCTGCCGCTGCGCCCCCCGGCGATGCTGGCGAAGGCCGCCGCCAGCTTGGATCTGTTGTCCGGCGGCCGCCTGCGCCTCGGCCTGGGAGCCGGGGCCTTCTGGGAAGCCATCGTCGCGATGGGCGGTCCCCGCCGCGGAAAGAAGGAGGCCGTCGACGCGCTCGCCGAGGCCATGGAGGTCATCCGAGCGATGTGGAGCGGGCACCGCTCCGCCCGTGCAGGCGGCGGCCACTACAAGGTGGCCGGCGTCCATCCCGGCCCGGCACCGTCCGCGGATCTGGGCATCTGGCTTGGCGCCTACGGGCCCAGGATGCTCACACTGACCGGCCGTAAGGCCGACGGCTGGCTGCCCACGCTGTCCTTTCTGGGCCCGGACCGCCTCGGCGAGGCGATCCAGCGCATCGATGACGCCGGACAGCAGGCAGGCCGCGACCCTGCCGCGATCCGCAAGGTCTACAACCTCAACGGACTGATCACCCCGGCATCGAAGGGGCCCTTCCACGGTCCGGCGCAGCAGTGGGCGGAGGAGATCACAGCGCTGGTCCGCGACCTGGGGATGAACGGCTTCGTGTACTGGCCCGACCAGGACCACCAGCGCCAGCTTGCGCTCTTCGCCCGCGAAGTAGTGCCCGTCGTCCGGCGGAACCTGGCCACCTGACCCCGGCCGGGCATCTCCGGGGCTTGGGAATCGCCCCGTCAAAGCGTACGTTGAGAGGAAAAATTGGCCGACCATTGAACAGACCCGTTAGCCCTGATTGGTCCTCTGCCCTGCGCGGACCCGCTGGGGGGAGGATCAGGAGCGTCCGGTCGAGTCGCTGGTTGATGGCGTTCAGGAATGGCGTTCAGGACAGCTGATGGGCGGCGGATGCCTCCGGCGGTTGGGGCTCGTTCGCGGTCGGCGGTAGCCCCGTGAGGAAGGTGCGTATCTCGTCGGCCTCGGGCACGACGAGGGCGGTGTAGAGGTCGAGCGCCTGGCGGGCGTGGTCGCGGGCGAGGTCGATATGGCCGAGGTCGCGGTGGACGTGGGCCAGGCCGTCATGGGCGCGGGCCTGCTCGGGGCGGTAGCCGGACTCGCGGGCGAGGGTCAGTGCGGAGTCGTGTTCCGCCGCGGCCCGGTCGAGGTCACCCATGGAGCGGGCGGCTTCCGCGAGGGCGTTGAGCGACTCGGCTTCGTCTCCGGGGAAGTCGAACCTGCGGCTCAGCTCCAGGGCCTGGTGATGATGACGCCGGGCCTCGTCGTAGCGGCCCTGCCGTTGGTACACCAGCCCGATGTTGTTCAGCACGACGGTCTCTCCGATGCGGGATCCCGTCTCGCGGTGGACGTGCAATGCCTGCCGGTGGTTCTCGTGCGCGTCCTCGTACCGTCCCTGGCGTTCGTGGACGATGCCGAGGTAGGTCAGGCATCTGGCTTCACCACTACGGTCCCCCAGCTCACGGAAGAGCATGAGGGCCTGCGCGCCGTGATCACGGGCCTGGTCGTATTCCCGTCGCCGCGTGGAGACGGCACCGAGGGCCTGCAGTGCATCGGCCGCTGCCCTCCGGTCGCCGATCCCGCGCGCGAGGTCCAGGGCGTGCCGGTAGTGCTCGGCCGCCTTCTCGTAGGCGCCGTGCCACCAGAAGTGCACCTGGCCGAGGTCGATGAGCGTGCGGGCTTCGGCGGCCGTGTCACCGCTGTGGCGGGCGGCTTGCAGTGCCAGATCGTCGAGGGCCAGCGCGTCGGCCTGGTGGGCGTGGCCCAGCAGGTAGCGGTGCAAGGTGGCGGCCAGTCGACTCGTGTGGGACAGCCAGCCGTGCTCGGCGGCGTACTGGCCGGACGCCATGAGGTTCGCGCGTTCGCTGTCCAGCCAGCCGAGCGCCTCGGGCTCGTCCCGTGGGGGCGAGGTCGGGAAGTCCGGGGCGGGGACCCGCGGCCTGCGGTTCTTGCCCTCGGGGTAGAGGTGGTCGACAGCCGTGACGGCGGTGTGGAGATAGTGGTGGAACAGTCGGCCGAGGGCCTCGCGCCGGGCGTCGGGAGCCTCCTCGGCGGCCGCGGTGGCGAGGGCGTGTTCGCGCAGCAGGTCGTGGAAGGTGTAGCGGCCGAGCTGGTGCTGGGTCAGGACGTGGGCGTCCAGGAGGTCTTCCAGGAGCGTCTCGGCGTCGTCGAGCGGGAGGCCGGCCAGCGCGGCTGCCGCCTCGGGGGTGATGTCCCGGCCCGGCTGGAGCCCCACGAGCCGGAACATGCGCTGCTGGTCCGGGGTCAGCTGCTCGTACGACAGCGTGAACGCCGCCGCCACCCCCCGCTCCGCCGTGGCCAGCTCGGAGAGTCGGCGGCGCTGGTCGCGGAGCCGGTCGGCCAGGTAGGCGACGGTCCAGCGGGGGCGATGGTGCAGACGGGCGGCGGCGATGCGGACGGCCAGCGGCAGGAATCCGCACAGTTGCAGGACATCGAGGACGGCCAGGGGTTCGGCGGCCGCGCGCTCGCCGACGATCGCGGTGAACAGCTCCACGGCGTCCGCGGCGGGCAGCACGTCCAGGGACAGCGCGTGCGCGCCGTCCAGGTCGGTCAGCCGCCGGCGGCTGGTGATCAGGACGAGGGTGCCGGAGACCCCGGGCAGCAACGGGCGGACCTGGTCGGCGCCGAGAGCGTTGTCCAGTACGGCCAGCACGCGGCGGCCGGAGAGTTCGGACCGCCACAGGGCGGCGCGGTCGGCGAGCGATGCGGGTATGTGCTGTGCGGGCAGGCCGAGTTGGCCGAGCAGGATTTCGAGCGCCGCACCGGCGTCGAGCGGCGCCTGGCCGGCGGTGTGCGCCCGCAGGTCGACGAAGAGCTGTCCGTCCGGGAACCGGTCCGCGAGGCGGTGTCCCAGGTGGACGGCGAGCGTCGTCTTGCCGACCCCGGCCATCCCGTCGATCGCCGAGATCGTCACGACGCCGGCGTTGTCGCCCGACCACAGGCGGATCAGCCCGTCGAGCTCGTCCTCGCGTCCGGTGAAGTCCGGGACGTCGTACGGCAGGAAGCTGATTCCCTGCGGCTTCGCCGGAGCGGTGACCGGCGGCCGCAGATCGGGGGCGTCCCGCAGGATGTCCTGTTCGAGCTTGCCGAACGCTTGTCCGGGGTCCAGTCCCTGCTGGTCGGCCAGGGTCTCCCGGAAGGTCCGCGCCACATGCAGCGCGTCCGTCTGGCGTCCGGCGCGGTGCAGGGCGAGCATCAGCTGGCAGCACAGCCGCTCCCGCAGGGGGTTGGCCGCCGCGTGGACGGACAGTTCGTCGATGAGGTCGTCGTGCCGCCCTCGGGCCAGTTCCAGGTCGGCCAGGCGCTCGACGGCGGTCAGCATCTGCCCGTTCAGACGTGCTCTGGCGCTCTCGGCGTAGTGGGCGGTGATGCCGGCCAGCGGCTCTCCCCGCCACAGTGCGAGCGCGGCACGTATCCGGTCCACGGCGGGACACGGGTCGTCGGAGGCGGCCGGTGCCTTGGCGGTCAGGCTGGTGAACTCGTCCAGGTCGAGTTGTCCCGGCTCCAGCGCGATCACGTACCCGGCCGGGCGTGTGGCCAGCAACCGGTCGGCGTCCGCGGCGCGCAGCATCCGCCGGATCGCGGCGATCGTGGTCTGGATCTGCGCGCGGGCGGAATCCGGCGGCAGCGGCCCCCACATCGCGTCGATCAGGCGATCCGTACTGATCACGGACCCGGCGTGCAGCAACAGATAGGCCAGCACGGCACGGTGCCGAGGGGCCAGGCCGGGCACGTCGGAACCGGGCGCCACGGCCTCCACCGGGCCGAGGATCGTGAACCGCATGCCGTCACTCCAGGGTTCGCCATCGCGTGCATCGAAGAAGCATCGGGAATGTATCAAGATCCACCGGCAGGGTTACCGGCATGAAAGCACTCCACACCGTCGAACCGGAGAGCGCGACCGGTGAGACCGCGGCCCTGTTCACCGCCACGCACCAGGCCCTCGGGCTGGTCCCCAACCTGGCCAGAGTGATGGCCAACAGCCCGGCCGTGCTGGAGGGGTACCTGGGCGTCGTCACCGCCCTGAATACGCGGGGAACCCTGCCGGCGGACGTGCGCGAGAGGATCGCGTTGCTGGTGGCACAGGAGAACGGGTCCGACTACTGCCTGTCGGTGCACGCCTTCTGCGGAACCAGGCTGGCCGGGCTGAGTGCCGCCGAGGCCACCCGAGCGCGCCGGGGCACGGCCGACGACCGCCGGATCGCCGCCGTCCTGGATCTGGCCGCCGTGGTGCTCCGTGAGCGCGGGAGCGTCACCGACGAGCAACTGGCCGCGGCCCGGCGGGCCGGCCTGTCCGACGGACAGGTCGTCGAGGTCATCGCCCATGTCTCTCTCAACGTGTTCACCAACTACCTCGCCACGGCTGCCCGAGTCGACATCGACTGGCCGCTCGTGCGCCACACCGACTGAGAAAGCGCGGCGCCGACTCGCTCCGAGCCGGACCGCCTCACTGGGATCGCCCGAGCCCCTCGACCACGAAAGCCATCACCTTGACCACTTCCGTACACGTCCATTCGCTCCAGCGAGTCTCGCCCGCCGAGGCCACCGCATGGCATCAGATCGTCGCCGCCTCGACGGCCCACGATCTGCCCGGAGCACCGGTCCCCGACCTCGGACAGATCCACGCCCGGCTCACCGGGCCCACTCTCCGCAGCCGCCTGCTGACCTGGCTGGCCACCGGGGCGGACGGCATCCCGGTCGGCGTCGCCGGCCTGCGGCTGTTCACCTCCCCCGGCCAGGAGCACCTGGCCGAGCTGGAACTCCACGTCGACCCCGCACACCGCCGCCTGGGCGCCGGCTCCCTCCTGCTGTCGGCGGCCGTGGCGGCCTGCCGGGCCGAGAACAGGCGCAGCCTGATCACCGCGGTCGCGGCCGACGGTCCGGGCGAGGGCTTCAGTGAGCGCCACGGCTTCCGCCGGGCACTCACCCTTGACCACCTCGTCCTGCGCCTCGACGAGCCGGCCGTGGCCGGCCTGCCGCGGATCGCCGAAGCCGAGCACCCCGGCTACCGCCTGACCGGCTGGACCGGAACGGTCCCCGACGACCTCGCCGACGCCTTCGCCGAAGCCAAGAACGCCATGAACGACATGCCCGTCGGTGACCTCGACTACGGCAGCGTCGCATGGGACGCAGACCGCGTGCGCGCCATGGCCGAGGTGGTCGCCGGCCGCGGCGACACCCTGCTGACCATCGCCGCCGTCCATGACGACGGCACCATGGCCGGCTACACCGAGATCCTGCTTCCCCGGGGCGCCGGGCCTCGCGCCCAGCAGTACGACACCGCCGTCGTGCCCGCACACCGCGGCCACGGGCTCGGGTTGTGGATCAAGGCCGCCATGGCGTGCCGGCTGCGCGCCGAACATCCCGACGTCGTCGAGATCGAGACGGACAACGCCGAGGACAACGCCCACATGCTCGCGGTCAACCGTGCCCTGGGCTTCCGCTCCTACCGGCGCACCCGCGAAGTCCAGCTCGACGTGCCGGCCGCCTGATCCGTACGGCCGGATTCTCACAGCAAGATCGTTAAGGCATGATCATCGAAGGTCAGGCCATTCGGCACGGCCATGACGGCCCGCCACGAGACGGGATCCGCCCCGATCCGTCCTCCCTCTCGCAGAATCGAGCCAGTCCATGCGCAAGCTGACCTACTACATCGCCGCCACCCTCGACGGCTACATCGCCGGTCCCGACGACCAGTACGACTTCTTCCCCTTCGAGGGTGAGGAAGCCGCCGCGATCCTGGCCGACTTCCCCGAGACGCTGCCCGCACCCGCACGCGAGCCGCTGGGCATCGCCGATCGCGCCGCCGAGCGCTTCGACACCGTCATCATGGGCCGCGCGACGTACACCCCCGGCCTGAAGCTGGGGTGGACCAGCCCGTACGCCCACCTGAAGCAGTACGTCGTCTCCCGCACGCTCACCAGTCCCGATCCGGCGGTGACCGTCGTCGACGACCCGGTCGCGCTCGTCCGTGAGCTCAAACAGCAGGACGGCATGGACATCTGGTTGTGCGGCGGCGGCAAGCTGGCGGCGGTACTGCGCGACGAGATCGACGAACTGATCATCAAGCGGCACCCCATCGTCCTCGGCTCCGGCATCCCCTTGTTCGACGGCCCCTTCACCCCGACGCGCTTCGTCCCGGCCGGCACGCGCGCCTTCGACTCCGGCCTCACCATCACCCACCTCACCAAGGACCCGTCATGAACGTCTCCTCCTCCACCCTCTCCCTGACCGTCGCCGACGTGGACGCCTCCCGCGCGTTCCTGTGCACCCACCTCGGCTACGAGGTGGCCATGGCCGACGACGGCTTCGTGTCCCTGACCCGCGGTGACGCCGCCGTCGACATCGTCCTCCTCCGCAGAGGTACGGACGTCCTCCCGCCCGAGCAGCGCGACCAGCGGGCGACCGGTCTCATCCTGGCCCTGACGGTCACCGACCTCGAGGCGGAGGAGGACCGGCTGCGCGCGGCGGGCGCCCCCATCACCATGCCGCTGCGTGAAGAACCGTGGGGCGAGCGGCTGTTCCAGATGACCGACCCGAACGGCGTCGTCGTCCAGCTCGTGGAATGGGCGGCCACCTCCGACGCCGCTGGTCCGGCCGATCCGGCCGAACACGACGAGAGCACCGCCGCGATCGTGATCACGCCGTCCACCGACCACGTCACCGTCTCCCCGAACGCGACCATGGCCGGTCTGGCGGCCCCCAGCCGTGGCGGCACGGAACTCAGCACCTGGACGGTCGCGATGGACGCCGGCGCCACCGGACCCGAGCACTCCATCAGTCGTGAGCAGGTCTGGACGGTCACCGCGGGCGTGCTGGAAGTGACCTGCGGCGGCCGTACGGACAAGGTCATGGCCGGCCAGACCCTGATCCTGCCGGCCGACCGCCTCCGCCGGATCCACGCCCCGGAACAGGCCGAGGCCCACGTCTCGATGCGCTCCGACGGGGTCGCCTCCGTTCCCGGCACCGAGGGCACCCGTGAACTGCCCTGGGCTCGGTAACTCAAGAAACACAGGTAACACCATTCGCTACCCGGGTCGTACCTCAGAATGGCCGGGGCCAAGGAACCACGGAACACAGGAGATTCAAGAAATGCGTGTGCTGTTGTCGACATATGGGTCGCGTGGCGATGTCGAACCGCTGGTGGGGCTCGCGGTGCGGCTGCGGGAGCTCGGCGCCGAGGTGCGGGTGTGTGCGCCGCCGGACGAGGTCTTCGCGGAGCGGCTGGCCGGGGTCGGGGTGTCGGTAGTGGGTGTCGGGCCGTCGGCACGCGCGCTGATGACCGGGGCTCCGCCGCCGTCGAAGGCCAACCTGCCGCAGCGCGCGGCCGATCTGATCGCCGGCCAGTTCGAGGTGATACCCGCGGCGGCCGAGGGGTGCGACGTGCTGGTGGCGACCGGCGCGATGCCGGCCATCGCCGGGGCGCGGTCGGTGGCCGAGAAGCTGGGCATCCACTACGTATCAGCGATCTTCCAGCAGCTGACCCTGCCCTCACCGCAGCGCCCGCCGCTGGCGTACCCGGGGCGGCCGTTCCCGCCGGAGGTGACCGACAACCGGGCGCTGTGGGACCTGGACGCCCAGAGCATCAACGCGCTGTTCGGTGAGGCGCTGAACACCAACCGGGCGTCGATCGGCCTGCCGCCGGTGGACAACGTCCGCGACTACGCCTTCGGTGACCGGCCGTGGCTGGCGACGGACCCGGTGCTGGACCCGTGGCTGGCGACGCCCGACCTCGATGTCGTGCAGACCGGCGCCTGGGTGCTGCCCGATGAGCGGCCGCTCCCGGCGGAGCTGGTGGCCTTCCTGGACGCCGGCGCGCCGCCCGTGTACGTGGGCTTCGGCAGCATGGCCGTACACGCGGGGGAGGACGCGGCCCGGGTGGCCATCGAGGCGGTTCGCTCCAACGGCCGCCGGGTGCTCGTCGGGCGCGGCTGGGCGGACCTGGGCCTTGTCGACGACCGGGACGACTGCTTCGCCGTCGGCGAGGCCAACCACCAGAAGCTGTTCGAACGGGTGGCCGCCGTCGTCCACCACGGCGGCGCAGGCACCACGACCACCGCCGCCCGGGCCGGCACACCGCAGGTGGTGGTACCCCAGTTGGCGGACCAGCCGTACTGGGCCGCCCGAGTGGCCGAACTGGGCATCGGCGTAGCCCACGACGGCCCCGTTCCGACCGTCGAATCCCTGTCGGCCGCGCTCGAGACGGCCCTCGCTCCGGAGACCAGCAGCCGGGCGAAGTCCGCGGCCGACACGGTCCGCACCGACGGGGCAACACTGGCGGCGCGACTGCTCCTCGACGCCGCACGCTGATGAACCCGCGGCGGGACCTGGAGACCGGGTCCCGCCGCACCCTTGCCGACCAGGCCGGCGCCCACGGCAAGGAGACGCACGACATGCGTGTGTTTCAGTTCGAAGATCTGTTCGGCAGCGAGTGGTCGTCCCGTCCGAAGCTGACTCTGCTGCCCGAGTGCTTCCTCACCACGCCGGAACTGGAGGAGCGCACCACCGCTGTCGACGTCCCCAGCGCGAGCGACCCGTCAAACGCCACCGTCCGCTCCACCGTCCGCCCGGCGGCCGGCCAGGCCCAGGGACTCACCACCCAGGTAGTGCTCGTGGCGGACCTGCTGGACAAGCAGGGTGCTACGGATGACCGGCCGGGCAACGGCAAGATCGTTGGGCCGCCCTGAAAGCGGCGCGGACCGGCGAGGCGGTCCGGGCCGGCTGCCAGGCTACGGAGTGACAGTGCGCAGGGAAGGGGCGAGTTACGTAGCCCACGTTTCAGTCGCCGTTTGAGCAACGGCGCGTGGTGATCCGTTGACCCCGGTAACCGGCGACCATCCCTGAGCCGGCGAGTGAGCGAGGTTCGCACATGTCCAGCACCCTCCAACGCAGCGCCCGGCGCTGCTACGTGGCCGCGGGCAGCCACCCAGCAGGCCGACCGGGCAGAGCTGACTTCCAGCGACTCGCGCACTGATCGGTCGGTCCCATGGACTACTGCGTTCCTTGCCGCCGCCCTCTCAACAACACCGTGACGTGCCCGGAGTGCGGGGCGTACGACGATGACATCGCATTGCCGGGCGGATCGGGCGACGGCGCTCCGGCGGTCGACACTGCGGCGATGGAAGCCTCCTTCGGCCTCGGACCAGACCCCGTCGAACCACCCGCGCCTTCCCCGGCGATCCCCACTCCCCGGAAACGGGCCGCCGAGAGCGAGACCGCCCCGGCCCCGGCCCCGGCCCCGGCCCCGGCCCCGGGCCCGGCTTCCCCGGCCGACGTGCCCGAGGGCCGGCGCCGCCACGGCGCGCCGCGCTGGAAGAAATACGGCGCCCGTACCCTCGCCGCGGCCGCGTTCACCATGCTGGGCGGCATCGCTGCCGGCGCGGTGTTTCCCGACCCGACAGCCAGGCCCCAGTCCGCTGACCTCCCCGACGCACCACCGGGCCCGGAACAGTCACCCACCGAACCGCCCCAAGGGCGCGCCCCCGCACCGCCGCGTGCCTCAAGTCCACCGGAACGTGCGGTCACGCACCCCGCCAGAGGCACCGGCCGGGATCGCGCTGGCGAGGTGACCCGACCGCCTCGCGCGACAGTCACGCAGCCGCAATCACCCTCTCCCACGGCTCCTCCCGCCACCCCGACTCCGCCGCCCGCGTCTCCAACCCCGGCCCCCCGCCCGTCCAGCGGCCGCCCCAGCCCCTCGCCTACCCCGACGCCACCATCCACCCCGCCGCCGACTGCCACACCAAGTCCGAGCCCGAGCAGCAGTACCGGCACCCCACCCACGGCCGACCCCACCCCGAGCCCTACCGTCAGGCCGCTTGCCGATGCGCTGCGCGGTGGTACGGAGTGGCTGTTGCCGCGTTGACAGGGGGAACCTCCGACGAGGTCCGCAGCACCCGCACCCGCCGCAACGAAGCGCCAGGCGACGGGTCGCGGACCTCGTCGGCCCAGTACAGCGCTCTTGGCACCAACACCTCGCCCTCCGCGCCGCAGCACGGTCGGGAGCAAGCCCGCGAACACGCACCCTCACGACGGAGTCCGGTCACCGACTCGCCCGCCTCCCTCCCCTCACCCAGCCACGCCGTGCACGGCGCCATGGCCTGCTCCAGCATCGGCTCCTTGCGGTCACCCGCCCCATGGCCGGGCCACGCCGGCCCCCTTGACCGGCACCGCGGTGCTCGGTCGCCGTCTTCCTCGTGTAGTCGACGGCGCGCTCGTGCTCCTGATCCTCGCCGGTCCTGGTCGGTCCAGACGCCGAAGGTGCCACCCTGGCGAGGCCTGTGGCGCCGGGCCGGGTGGCGCCACTCCTGAACCGGTGGCGGGGATGTTGCACGGCGCGGTCCGCATGCGGTCGGCGGGCGATACCAGCGACCCCGTGCCGGGTTCCCTTGACGGCGTCGGAGATGGAATCCGTTGCCATACCGATCATGGAGTCTGTCGATCGAACGGAGGTCTCGATCGGGTGATCGCGGGCCCTGCCCGACATGAGACCAGGGCCTGGCGGTATACGGGGAAAATCCAGGGGAGCGGACGGCCGCGCGCTGCTACGGTCGGGCGCCATGAGCTGGCTTCCCGATGACTTCGTCCACCCCGTCCTGGTACCGCTGCCGGGCGGTGGCCATCACCTGCGGCCGATCCGGGAGGCGGACACCCCGCTCGACTATCCGGCTGTGATGGGTTCGCGCGAGCGGCTGTGGACCATCTTCGGCCCGGCCTGGGGCTGGCCCGCGGCCACCATGACCTACGAGGCCGACCAGGCCGACCTGTTGCGGCACGAGAAGGAGATCGCCGCACACCAGTCCTTCAACTACGCGCTGTTCGACGCGGCGGAGACAGCTCTGCTCGGCTGTGTCTACATCGACCCACCGGAGAGGGCCGGCGCGGACGGCGAGATCTCCTGGTGGGTGGTGGACGAGCTGGTGGGCAGCAAGGTCGAGCAGGCCCTCGACGCGCTGGTGCCGCAGTGGATCGCCGCCGACTGGCCGTTCGAGCAGCCGCGCTTCCTCGGCCGCGAGATCTCCTGGGCGGACTGGCTCGCCCTGCCGGAGCATCCCGACACGTAAGTGGTTGTTGCCCGTACGATCGGGTGATGCGGCGGCTTCCGCGCGTGAAACAGGGCCTCCAGGTAGCTCGGGGGTGCGATCTCATTCCGAGTGGTTCCCGGAGGCCCTGTTGTCTTTGTTGTACGTTCCCGAGCGTTGGCTTCAACTCGCCCGCCGTGTCGTGCGATTGCCTCGCGCACGTGTACGGCAACGCGGCCGACCATCCGGACCGGATGCGCCGGTATCCGGCGGACATGACGGACGCGGAGTGGGCGGCCGTCCGGCCGTTGCTGCCGGTGCCGGCCTGGTTCCAGGGGCGGACTGGACGACCCGAGGGCTACTGCCACCGGTAGCTGCTGGACGCGATTCGCTACCTGCTCGCCGGCAGGATCTCATGGCGGGCGATGCCCGCGGACGTCCCCGCATGGGCCCAGGTCTACGCATTCTTCCGCCGCTGGAGCGAGCACGGGCTGATCGCCGAGTGCCACGACCGGCTGCGCGGGACGGTCCGTGAGCGCGAGGGCCGTGAGGCCGAGCCCACAGCGGGGATCATCGACGCACAGTCGGTGCGGGCCGCCGCGACGGTGCCGGCCGCCTCACGCGGCCACGACGGCGGGAAGAAGGTGCCAACCGCTGTACGCCTGCACACCCACACCGCATGAGCGCGGTGACGTTGTCAGCGGGCGAGGGCACGCCCGCGTTCCCCTTTCAGCGGGCCGCCCACGGGACACGGCAGCGGTGGGAGGCCGTCCCCTCCGGGCACAGGGCCGCGATCACCGCGTTGCGGAGGGTTCGACGCCTCCGAAGGGAACACACCAAGCGGACACGCAACTCGATCGGCTGCCGAGCGCCACTGCTGCGGGCGGGATGTTCCACGGCCCACTGCTGCGCCAGGAAGTCGTACGCGTCGGCGGGTGACGTCTCGCTCACACCGACGATCCGGGCGCCGAGGGAGCCCACGGCGTCCTCGACAAGCGTTTTGACCCAGGCCAGCCCCTCCGTATCCGCGTACAAGCCGAACGTGAGGTCGCGCGTCCTCATGCCGCCGCCCCTGTGAACCAGGAGTGAACCGGCGCGAGGGTGGATGACGGGGGCCATCCGTTGACCGTCGCCAGGAGCTGCCAGTAGCGCTCCACGAGCGGGTCGGTGCTCGTTCGCAGGCGGGCGAGGAGCCAGCCGCCCAGATTGCTCTCCTCGGCATGCTCGAACGCTTGGGCGTAGAGCTCTGCCAGTAGGTCGGCTGGGGATGAGTCTGCGGCGGAGGCCGGAAACAGCCCGGCAGCCACAGCCTCGTCGATCCGCTCGCGCATCGCCGGGTTGAGGGCCTCTTGCAGCGCGATGCCGTCCATCCGGGAGAGTTCTTCCGCCTGGTCCTCGGCTGTCCGCCGGATCGCACGACGGAAGTCCGCTGTCTGGCAGAGTCCGGCAAGTTCCACCCACGCATCGACCTGCTCGGGCGTGGGGCCTTCGGGTAGTTCAGGCAGAACCGATTGCATCAGGCTCACGACCTCGGCATTGGTGTGGCAGCCCGTGAACGCTTCGTCGATGAAGTCGGCCACGAGTCGGTGGCGTTCGGTCCGGGAAAGTGTGGCAAGTCGGTGCACGAGGTCCATCTCCAGAGGAGTAGGGCGGCTGCGTCCGGCAACCGCTCGAAGAAGGGCGCGGCGCAGGCGCAGGGTACGGATCTGCACGTCCAGGGCGTCGGCGTGCGCTTGCATGACCTCCGACAGGGACGCCTCCCGGTCCAGTACCTTGCGCACCGTGGCCAGGTCGAGCCCCAGTTCGCGCAGTGTGCGGGCCAGCTCGAGGCGTGTAAGTGCGTCCGGACCGTAAAGCCGGTAGCCCGCCGGGCTCCGGTCGGTCGGCGGGACGATGCCCCGGTCGGAGTAGTACCGGATCGTCTTCACCGTCAGTCCGGTTCGGCGGGACAACTCTCCGATGTGAAAGTGCGTGTCGCTGCGCATGCCCCCAGCCTTTCGTCTCCCCCTACGGGAGACTCAACCGGGGCGGACACAGAAGGGCTTAGGCCGCCTCCTTGCTTCACCACGGCTGCTTGCACCTCGCCGCACTTCATTCCGCCCCCATCCTCTTCTGGACCGCCGCGTGACCCAGGGCGGCGAACAGGTCGGGGAAGTGATGCTGGCCACCGGCGCGGGGGAGTGTCTCGCGGGCCTCGGGGAGCCTCGGCTCCACCGGCGGCCGCAGCACCATCTGCCGTTCCCCCTCGGAATGTCGTTGCTGGTGCCCGCCCCTCATGGGGCGTCAACGGGGGCGGGCACCAGCTCGCGGGGCGGGCCCGAGAGCTTCCGTCCTGGCATCACGAACCACCGGGGCCGCACCTCCGGCCTACGCCGCCGGGACGGGCCCGGCGAGCGGTGACGGCGCGTCCGAGCTCCACCACGTCCCTCGTCCGGGTGGACCGGGCGGAGGCGGCGAACCGATTCCCCGGCCCGGGCCGTCGCTTCAGGACATGGACATCGGCGAGGCAGACATCGCCGAGCCGGGGCTGGTGGCCCTGGACGTCACCGCCGCCGCCGAGGACACCGTCGCCGAGGTGAGGGAAAGCCCTCCAGCAGCTATGGCCGACCTCCGGCGTCACCCTGGTGTGGCGGACCCCCGGCGAGCCGGGAGTACAGGCCCGGGTGTACGCCGACGTACGTCCCCACCCCGGCGACGCCTGAAGACGCGTGCCCGGCAGCGAAACGTAAGCAGTACGACCGGCCCGGGCGCCGGAACGTCCATCCGGTGAACCTCCCGGCCCGCGCGAGTGAGCGGTCCTCGGACCTCTATGCGAGGAAGGTGTCTGCGCCACACGGTTACGTCGATGACGCTGTCGCAGTGAACCTCGCCTGTCGGCGTGAGCCGCGGAGCAGACAAGGGGAACCCCATCCTTCGACCGGACGGAACGGTCCGTGACCATCGCACAGGAGGAGAAGTCCATGGCGAAGCAGACCTTCGATCCCAATAGGCTCACGTTCGAGCAGGGTGTGGAGCGCATCAAGAACGCGGTCCGCGAGAGCGGACTCGACGTCGAGGGCCGCATCATCACGTCGAGGGATCCGGGCGTCGAGAAGGCGCTCAAGATTCTCGAAGTGGACAATGTCCCGCCGGGATTCCGCAAGTGGCAGCTTCCGGTGTACCTGGCCTGTGAGTCCCAGCTTTACATCACGGTTGCCGAGCCAGGTGCGCAGGCATCCCCACACGCGCACAACGACGGTGCCGGCATCCGGTTCATCGCGAGCGGGTCGATCGCCTACAACGGCCATGAGCTCACGGCCGGGGACTGGATGTACATCCCCGCGGGGACGGAGTACTCCTTCGAGGTCGGCCGTTACGGCGCGCTGATGTGTTACTGCTACTGCTGCTCTTGCGCCTGAGCAGGGCCTTCCGTGCCGCGGGCGACAAGAGGGCCCGGCACTTGTTCAACACCTGATGCGTCAGCTCGCTGCCCGATGAGGCGTCGGGGCGCCGGGGATTTTTCGTCCAGTCGGTGCGAGGGCCTTTGCGGTCAGTCCGGGTGGCGCGGGTGGCCGGCGCCGAACCGGCTGCCCGGGTCCGGCCGTATCCCTGCCCGACGCGAACCGCGCGCACCCCTGGCCCGCATCTCCCGCCTGTGATCCGCCCGCCCGGCCGCCTGCTCGCACGGTCCGCGGCCGCGGACCGGTCAGCCGGACTTACGCCCGCTCGGCCCTCGGCCGACCCCCGTGGTGTGGCCCGGGGTGGCAACCAGGTGCGCGCGGGACCGGGCCTCGCCGGCCAGGGGCGCTTCGGACAGATCCGCGCCGGACAGGTCCACGAGGGCGGCGCCGTCGTGGACTGGATCTCGGCTGCCGAGAGCGGTGAGCGCCGCCTGAACGTCGCTCGCCGGATGGCTGTTGGTGGTGCCTGCGGCTTCCTTCGGCCTCTTGGCGTGGTTGCGGAATGGGCGGACAGCGCATCGTCACTCTGATTGCAGAGAGTTACTTTCCGCTTCGTCGTAGCTTCGGAAAAGCAGGGCCGGGTCAGCCCTGCTCCTTCGCCCTCGCCGCGTAGACGGGCACGTACTCCTGGCCGGAGACCTCTGCTATGGCCTGCACGATCAGGTCGGAGACAGCCCTTCGGGCACCGGCGTCAGCGGCGGAGTCCTCGTACAGGGAGAGGTCGACGGGCTTACCGAAGGTGACCTTGACCTTGGCCGGACGCGGAAACACGCGCCCGGGTGGCAGCACGCGGTCGGTGCCGCTCATGGCCACCGGTACCACGGGCGCGCCGGACTTGAGAGCCAGCCATGCCACGCCGGTCTTGGCCCGGTAGAGCCGGCCGTCCGGGGAGCGTGTGCCCTCGGGGTAGATGCAGAAGACGCCGCCGTCCTTCACCACCCGAAGACACGCGTCAAGCGAGGCCACCGCCGCCCGCTGGTTCTCGCGGTCAACTGGAACCTGGCCACTGCCCCGCATGAAGGACGAGACGATCCGCGTCGGCCAGGAACCTCCCTCAAAGTACTCCGCCTTCGCCATGAAGGTCACCTGTCGGTCCAGCACCAGCGGCAGGAAAGTGGAGTCCACGATGGACAGGTGGTTGGACGCGAGAATGACGCCGTTCGACTGAGGCACGTTCTCCAATCCCACGGCTTCGAGCCGCGCCGCGATACGCAGCACCGGTCCGGTCAGCCGCTTCAAGTGCTCATACATCAATTCGTTCCTCTATTGGATCTGTGCCGGGCTCGCGGCGTGCGAACGCTGATGCAGGCTGGGCTGCGCCACCAGCAGAACGGTGCCGTCCAGTGCGACGATCACCGCCCCGGCCACGCTGACGAGAAGCGGGACCGAGCGTCACAGCCGCCTGGTTATGAGGCCATCGGCCCGAGATGGGCGTCCAGCGCAGCTTCGATCAGCCGGCCATGACTGTCGGAACTCTCGCCGCCGTGGGCGAGTTGCAGGCTGCCCCAGGACCACAATTGGGCGATACCGTGCAGGTTCGCCCACAGGGCGGCCGCGGTGACGGCCGCCGAAGGCTCCAGCGCCTGCGCCCGGCACCGAGCGACGAGCTCGGTGACGCGCTGGAACATCGGGAGCGTCGCCTCCCGCAGCCGAAGCCCGTCCGGAGTTCCACGCTGCTCGCCGCTGTCGAGCAGGTCGTGACGGAACATCAACTCGAACATGCCGCGCCGTTCCAGTGCATAGGTGACATACACCCGCGCCAGCGCCGCCAACTCATCACGTGGCACGGTAGTCCCGGCCGTGGCTGCGGCGGACCGCGCGCCCAGCTCCTCGAAGCCTCTGCGCGCGATGGCCGACAGCAGCGCCCGGTGTGTCGGAAAGTAGCGCCGCGGCGCACCGTGCGACACACCTGCCCGGCGGGCGATCTCCCGAAGACCAACCGAAGCGGTGCCCTCAGACAGCACCAGCTCTACGCCGGCATCGACCAGTCGTTCCCGCAGGGGCCGTTCAACATCCATAGACAGTGTCTACCAGACATTCGTAGACAGCGTCTACCGGTAACTCGTCGGCGCAGACAGAGGAGGCCCGCGTGGTGCCGTGGTCAACGCCAGACCACGCGCTGAAGCCGCGGGAGAGTGTCGAGGGCCTTCAGCGCGGCGCGACGCATGACGGGACGCCGGGTAGCGGCGCTGCGGAGCCGGGTCACTGCTTCCATCTGTGCCCGGCGCGCCTTGGCCGCAACGGTGGGGCGCTCCACCCAGCCCTCTGCGAGAGGGACGTCGGAGGTTTTGATGGTGTTCTTGAACGGCTCGGTTCCTTTGCCGAGGTCGATGCGCTCGATGCCTGCGGATGCCGCGGCCTCCGCCACCTTCATGCGCAACAGCATGCCTGGTGAGAAGTGGGATGCGGCCGGGTCATAGGTGGAGAACCAGTCGTGCATCAGACGCCTCGATCGCAGCCCGAAGAGCCAGGCGATCGGCCGGTCGCCCGCGTAGAGCACAGACAAGATGCCTGTGCAGGTCGCTGCCTTGGTCGAGCGCAGTTCCCGCAGCAAGGCGACGGTACCGGGCCGGGAGAAGAGGTCCACTTGACCCTTCGCCCGGTAGTGGGCGGACTTGTTCCGCATGAATGCTTCAAGGGATCCGGGACTGTGGTCATCGAAGACGAATCGCACATCGCCTACCTGGTCGCTCAGTTGCCGCTCGGCACGCCGCAGTCTCTTGGTCCTGTTCGCCGACCAGGCGAGTGCGGAGAGGTAGGCATCAAATCCTCGCCAGATATCGATGACGGGGGAGCCTGTACGCAACTCGACGCCGGTTTCGAAGGGCGTCTGCTCTTGGGTGAGATGGTCGTAGCGCCACAGGGTCAGCCTGCAGGAGCGGAGCAGGCCAACAGGGTCCCATTCGAGCCCGGGGTCGTGGATCAGGCCCTGGCAGTCACACACGCCACTGCCGATCGGCAGTCCCAGGCCGAAGGGCCGGCACTCGAACGGGAAAAATCCCACCGGTCCTGCTGCTTCGGACAGGACCGCTACACGGGCGCCGCGCCGCCAGTTGCCCACGGCCTGAGCGAACTCGGGGGAGAGGAAGGGGCTCTCCAGGACGGGTGTTGCCTCCTGCATCGCCCGCCAGGCCGCGGACTCGGCGGCACCGAGCTCGTCCGGGGCGATGACCGTGATATCCATGGTTCGGCTCCTCACGTCAGCTGTTCGATGACCTCTGCGTACTCCTTCAGCGACGAGCCGGGAGTCCCGTCGTAGAGGTTTTTGTCGAAGGCCCACATGAGGCCTCCCAGCCCACAGGACGTCATCTGGTGTGCGGCGTCGTTCATCACTCCGTCGTAGTAGGGCTGGACCTGCGGCCCGGCGCTCTCCCCGTTCACGGCAAACCCGTAGTAGCGGGCCAGGTTCGCGATCCATCGCACGGATGACCAGTTGTGGATGATGTCGCTGCGCGACGGGTCCAGAAGGAGGTGCTCCTGGTCGGATGGGGAACACCCGTTGTCACGCGGTTCGCCCGATCCGTCCACGAGCGATGTCGAGACGATTTCGATGTTGTGGCTGTCGTGGATAGCCGCGAGACTCCGGAAATAGCCGACTCCCCGCCCTGCCAGATCCGGCAGAGCAGAGCCGTCCAGGCGACTGTCGATGACTTCCTCGTACTCGTACGGGCGGATGCCGGTGCCCGGCAGCAGGATCTTGATCCGCCCCTGGTATCCGAGGGCCTTGTAGTGACCGATCTGCCAGTTCACGGCTTGGGCGAGGGCATGGTGGTACCAGTCGAACCAGGCGGCCACGTCTGCTCGCGTCACGGTTCCACCTCCCGCTGTCCGCTCGCCCGGCCCCCAGCCGGGAAGCGGGTTGGGAGGGATGGCGGGGGGCCTGTCTGCGGTTCCCGGCGCCCCTTGAGCTCGGGTGTCGAATGCCCAAAAGGAGTTTTTGCGGCCTTCCTTCACGGAGGCAGGCGGATAGCTGAACTCTCCTGTCTCGCTCACACCGATCCGGATCGCCCAGAAACGGTCAAGTTCCAGCTCTTGGGCGAACCTGTCGATGTACTCCTGGACCTCAAGCCGTACGGACTGGCTGAAGACCACGTTCGGTGCTCCCGAGAAGCGGTCCCCGTACTGGTCGACGAAAGCGGCTTCTGGGCGTTCCTGGAGCCACATGGGCGGAGAGTGGATCGTGATGCCGGCCTCCACCTCCATGCCGGCCTTCTTGAACGCACCTAGCGTGCTTTTGAGAGTGCTGACGTAAGCGGTGTCGAAGAGGTCGTCCTGTGGCTCGAATCGGTCCCAGCGCACTTCCAGATGCGCCACCTGCACCCCGCTGCCGGCTTCCGTGTGCGCGCTGGCCGGGTCCGTCAGCAGCGTTCCGAAATGGTAGTCCGCGTCCCTGGCCGGCCGCAGAATCAGGGCCACCGAAGCAAGGACGGCGAGAACGGCGACCACGACCCCGCCACACTGCACATAGCGCTGGGCGCGGAGGGAGAGGACGCTCATGGCCGCTGCGGCAAACGTTCGGCAGCGGCGGATGGATCCGTCAGGGGCAGGCGGTAGACGGCGAGTGTGCCGTAGGTCCGGCCGTTGAAGGAGAAGACGAGCTGGCCCTGAGCGACAAGTCGCTGAGTACGGCCCACCGTGAGGAAGGCATAGCCCTCCCGGACCTCCTTCCAGGGGACAATGACGTACTGGACTCGCGCCGCGGCGCGGGCCTGGGGGGTGACCCACCTGCCTATGCGGTACCGGTCCTCCAGGACACTGGTCCGGCCGTCTCGTTTGGGTGACAGGGAGGGCGTGCCGTCCACGACAGTGATGGCGCTACCCGCCGGGATGTGCTTGGTGACATAGGCTCTCAGCCTTGCGTAGCCGTCATCCGGCTCCGTTCTGCCCACGAAGTACGACGTACTGGACAGACCAAGCACCACCGCCAGACCAACGACGGCGATGCTGTGGCATATCCGCGCAGAGTTTCCCTTGCGCGTCCGCAGCACAAGGCGCACAGCCACCGCCACCGCAGCCACGCTCGGCACTGAAAGCAGATACAGATAGTGCTCTTCCAGCGTCCCGAAGAACACGGCGTAAAGCAGAGCGCAGACCCCTGACAGTTGCCACAGCCCCACCATGCGTTCGGCCGGATTGCCGCGGAACAGCAGCACCACCAGCGCCACCGTGCCGGCGACCAGCAGCAGGTACGCGCCGGCGAAGGTGGGCGCCTCCTCGATGAGGCGGGACACCACAGACGGCGACTCCGCCGAGTTGAATCCGGTTGCCTGGACCGCTCCCAGCAGTCGCTGGATGCCTTGCCCCTTCACTTCCAGGAACCAGCCCAGCTGCCCGCTGAGAGCCACGACGCTCACATAGACGGCGTAGGGTACGGCACTCAGCCCTACCGCGCACAGCAGCAGCCGGCGCGGCGGCTGTCTGCCGATCGCCGTCGCGAAGAGCACGGGCACGATCGTGACGAACACCGCCCAGTCCTTGGTCAGGATGGCAAGGCCGAACAAGAGCCCCGCACTCGCCGCTCGCAGTCCCGCACGTCTTGGCGGGGGATGTGCGAACAGGGGGAGCAGCACGGCGAAACCGGCCACCACCGGCAGCATCATGGAGGTTTCCAGCAGCACGCGGCCGTTTTGCCGGATACAGAAGGCGTCGAGGGCGAACAGGGCTCCGGCCGCTGCTGCTGCCGGCCAAGAGCGGGACACCCGAGCCACCAAGACGGCCAGGGCAGCCGCCGTGGCTCCGGCGAGGAGCGCGTTGAGGATCCTCATGTCGTACACCGACGCGACCGGGTCGCCTTGATGGCCCGAGAGGAACTCCCAGCCGGCCAGAAGGTAGAAGAACCCCGGTGGATGCAGGAAGAACGGGTGCCCCGACTCGTTCGGGTAGCCGAGCACAGCGGTGCTGTGGCCGAGGTCCCGGTAAAGCACCTCGTCGGTGAAGACGTCAGCGGAACTGCCGATGTGGACCAGCCGGAGACCGGCAGCGAGGGCGAACACGACGATGGCGACGGCCCAGACAACCGGAGCTCGGAGGGAGGAGCGCCGGGAGGCGGAGGCAGGGGCGGACGGCGCCTTGGTGCGTGTCGCGGTGCTGCTCATCACCGGCCTCCTGGGTACAAATAGGTGTCCGGCACAAGCGGGACCTGCCCCGAGGGAAACAGAGCATCGTACTGCGTCCGGTACCCCCGGATCATGGCGGCCTTGGCCTCCGAACCGGGCCACCACCAGGTCGTCATCAGTGCATGGCGGCGAGCGAAGTCGGCGCCCACTGGGTGGTGCTGGTTGTAGGGAAAGTCGCTGTAGTAGACGACAGGGCGGCGGCTCAGCTCAGCGGCAGTGCGGACCAGTAGATGGTCGGCGTGCCCGCCGACTGCGAGCGGGGCCAGGACAAGCCCCGGCTGGGAGCTTGGAGCTTGTTCCTCCAGGAACTGAACGACGTGCCGCAGTACGTCTCGGTCATACGGAGAGACGCGCCCTGCCGTGAGGTGGATTCGGTAGACCGGGTAGACATGGGCCAGCTCGGGCAGCATGCTGCTGACACGCCGGGGCCCCGCCGGCGCCCAGCCCGGCTTCCTCCGGAACAGCCCCTCGGTGAGACCGGCATGCTGCCATGCGATGCCCGCACGCTGGAGCACTTCACAGTCCTCGGCACGTCTGGCTACATACAGCTCCTCCGCATCATGCGCGCCGAGCAGATGCAAGTGACGCCGTGCCGAGTGCGTATAGGGCGGCGGTGCCCCCTCGGTGAACACCGTCGCAACGGTGACCGGGACGCGATGCCGGGCATGCTGCAGCAGGGCACCACACGACAGGACACCGTCGTCAAGATGGGGTGACAGCACGAAGAGCGGGGTGCCATCAGCCATGGCGGTAGTCAGCGGGTCAGCAGTCACGGCAGTCTCCCGTCGGCGGCACCGGCAGTTGCTGCACCAGCTTCAGGTAGCGATCGGTCATCTCGTCCCAGCTGTAATGCTGCGCCGTGACGTAGGCACGCCGGCCGAGCGCGCGACGGGCTGGTTCGTCCGAGGCGAGCCGGTCGATCTGGTCGGCGAAGCACTTGACGTCGAAATGCGGCACGGCGACGTCTCCCCTGCCCGACATCCACTGGAGGGAAGGCAGGTCGAAGTGCACCACCGGTTTGCCATACGACATTGCCTCGAGCGCGACCAGGCCGAAGGTCTCCTGGCGTGAGGGCATGACCATGAAGGCACACCGCGTCAACAGGCGGTGCTTGCCTGCCGCATCGGCGTAGCCGACCCAGCGGACATCGCGCGTGGTCGTGGCCAGCAGTTCCACCAGCTTGCGCTCCTCGGCTGGTGTCCCTTGTCCGGCGATGATCAGCGGCATGTCGGTGGTGGCCTGCCGGTAGGCGGAAACCAGCAGGGCGATGCCTTTCATCTCCGTGTCGATACGCCCCAGGCACACAATGCAGGTACCGCAGCCGAAGTCCGATTCAGCGATGTCTCGCCGGTCGACGCCGTTCTCGATCAAGTGCACCGTGGCTCTCGGGCTCTGCCGCCGCAGATCGGCGGCGTCGGCCTCGTTGAGGACGACCAGGTGCCGGTAGAGGTGAAGCCCTGCACGCTCCACGAGGAACGCCGGGACGCGATACTTGCGCCACATGAGGTCCCCGCTGCGGCAGTGGGACAGACCAACGACGGGCGCTTTGGTGAATAGTGGCAGGAAGCTCGTGCCGAACGGTGGGGAGAAACTCTCCAGCCAGACGTCGTGGGGAATCCGGCGGGCCATAAGGGGAAGCGCCGCCTGGAACAGTACCTGCCCAGCCCGCGGCCCAGCCCGCCCCACCCCGAGGTACCGACGGCGAACTCCGTCGATTACCTGGGTGCCGCCGTGCTGGGCTGCCGAAAGAATCAGCACGTCGAACTCCTCCGACAGCCTGCGCGCCACCTTGTCGATGACGACGGCGCCACCGCCGTGGTAATTCTTGTTGTCCGTATAGTCGAACGTCGATATCACCACGCGCCTGCGCGGAGCCGTACCAGGGCTTTCCGGGGGAGCTACCGCGCGTTCGCGGACGAACCGCACCACCGCGACTCCTCCGCACATCACAGCGGCGACAAGCCACCAGACCGGCAGGGAGCGGAGCGCGAACAGGGCGCCGACGACGACGACCGGCTCCACCAGCGGCAGATGGGAGACCAGAGAGAAGCCGTGGGCCCGCGCCAGCCGGTGTCCAAGGAGCACCATCGCTGCTACGGACCCGAAGGCACCGCCCATGGCCAGCCCGCGCACCCCGCCGAGCTGCCAGCCGGTCAGCAACGCCGCCATGAAGATCACCAGCCCGGCAGCCTGGATGCGCAGGCACGTACGGTCGTTGACAGCCTGGAAGAAAGTCGAGATGAGGTTGATTCCCCCCAACGCGAACCCGGACACCGCAGCGAAAAGCAGGAGTGAGCTCATCATCGTGTAGTCGGAAGGAAACACGCGGGCGATAACGGCTTCAGGAGCCGTGGCACACACCGCGGTCACCGGCAGGGCGATGCTCAGGTACATCCGCACGGCGTTTCCGGCCAACGGACTGCCCGCACGGCGTCGGGACAGAGCCGGGAAGAACGCCACGGAGACGGCGCCGGCCACGAACAGCGGTGCGCGGCCCATCATCATGCTCGCCTGAAAGCTCGCCGCGGCAGCGCCGGCTGTCGGCAGGAGGGCCACGAGCACTACGTCCACGGTGGCCATGAGCGCCACCATTCCCTGCACCGAGCTCAGCTCGAGGGCGCGACGCCACAGGTCACGGTGGGCAGTGATGTCCAGCCACCGCCGGTCAGCTCCACGGGCCCCGCGGAACGGCCACCACACGACAAACGGCAAGACCGCGATTCCAAAGGCTGCCAAAGCGCCAGTTTCGCCCCAACCGAGAGCGGACACCAGCAGCAGCCCGACGGTGAGCTTCAGCACCGCCTCCGCGGTGACGACACCGGCCAGGGTCAGCATCCGCTCAGTGCCCTGGAGCCACCCGTTGGTGACGCGGGTGACGTAGATGAGCAGGGTTACACCTGCCAGCACCAGGGTCGTCACCCCTCCGGCGAACTGTGCCGCCACAGCCGCCACGATGCCCCCGCACAGCACACCACCGGCAACAGCGATCACTATGGCGAACCGGATGGCATTGGCGCGTTCCGCCTGCGAGGCCGCACGGGCCAGGGCCTGGGCCAGGACCCATGGGACAGCAACGACGGCGATGGTGGCCGCGCACTGCACCATGCCTTGGCCGGCTGCGAATACGGCATAGGAGTCGGCGTCCAGCAGACGCGTCAGCAGAAGTGCGTAACCGTAATTCAGGGCCCCCACCACGATGGCGGCGGCAGTGATCCAGCGCGCCCCGCGCACGGCCGTGACATGATCCGGCCGAGTAGGCAGCAGACGCGGATCCGCCGCTGTGTGCTCAATCGTCACTGTTCTTGCCCTCCGACGAGAACGTCTGTCCCCACCCGAGGCCGACCGGATGCCACCCTCGTGAACAGGGCGATGCCCGCCCCACACCCTCGAGCTGCGCCCCACTCATGCCGCAGGCTCCGTGTGACCCAGCAGGATGTCGCGTCGTGTCGCCAGGCTCACCGAAGGCTGGGAGACACCGAGGCGCCGCAGGACCCTATAGGCACGGAGCTCGTCGCAATCGTGCAGGAGCAGTCCGAACGAGTCGCCACGGCGCGTGTAGTCGTCGGTCCGCCGCAGGTCATGAGCGAGAACGTGCTCCATGGCGTCCGCATCGGTGCTGTGGAATCGACCTCTGGCCGAAAGGTTTCCCGGCTGCCGTCGTGAGTGCACTCGGCGGTGCACCCGCCGTATCTCCTCGGCGACCACCGCGGCCAGGCGGTCGGCGCTGTCGTCCCACGAGAACTGCTCGGCCCACTGGCGGCATTCGACAGCGAAACGCTCCCTCACATCAGGCCGACGCAAAGTGTCCAGGGCCCTGTTGATCCCATCCGCAAGGGCCGAATCGGGCGGGAGCAGCCAGCCGTTGCGCAGGTGATCCACGGAGTCGCGCAGCCCTGGTACGTCGTAGACAAGTGCCGGGGTGCCCACGGTGTTCGCCTCGATCACCGTCAGACCCCACCCCTCCGCCACGGAAGGAACTACCGTCATCCAGGCACGGGCGAGCAGTTGTTGTTTGACCTGTTCGGTTACGCGGCCGTGGAAGGTGACGGCACGCGTGATCCGCAGGCGGTCCACAAGTGCACGCAACACTTTCAATTCCTCACCGTCTCCGCAAATGTCAACGCGAAGGTCTGGAACCTGCTGCAGCACGGCGGGCACAGCGCTGATGAGCAGGTCGACACGCTTGTGCGGCACAAGTCGGCTGATCACGGTGATGTGAGGTCTTGCGCTGCGGGCCGGAGGGGCAACCGCCGGTGCTGGGGGACTTCCGTTGGGAACGATGTGAACGGGGTTGTGCATGCCCAGCTCGCGACGCGTGCCCTCCCTGGTGGAAGGCGATACGACCACCACGGGGCGGCCGCGGTACACGACACGGCTGACCTGCTTCTCCAACAAGCGTCCCAAGGAATTGACGGGCCACCGGAAACGCAGGTCGAATTGCTGCTGGTGAATGTGGTGGATGACACAGATATCTGCAGTCCACCGGGGAACGAAGAGTGGGGAGAAGAACGGGATTCCGTTCTGGAAGTCGATGACCGCGTCGTACGTGTGCGCATTGCGCAGCAAATGACGCGCCGCTGCGGAGTACACACTGAACGTACTGCCGTGGCGAACAACCCGCACACCTTCCTGGACCTCGGTCTCGGCCCCGCCGGGATACCGAGCGGTAAACAGCGTGACGTTCGCATCGGCCGCAGCGAATCGCTTCGCGATCTCAAAGCAGTACGCCTCGGCTCCTCCCGCCTGTGGGTGTGAAGGGTCGCGCCAGTTGAGGAACAGAAGGTCCGTGCGGGCTAGCTGGTCAAGGGCGTGAGCAGGCATGGCGGTCACCCCGAGTACGACAGGCGTAGGAGGTCGGCCATTGACCGCAGGCCGTCGCGGCGGGCCGAGAAGGTGGACCCGGGCATATCCGACCACGCCACCGGCAGCTCCACCACCGGCAGATGCCGCTGCGCGAGGCGGCACAAGAGCTCGACGTCGAACGCAAAGCCGTCGACATGGCATGTCTGAGCGATCTCGCGGATAAGTGGCCCGTTGAAGAACTTGAAACCGCACTGAGTGTCGGCGATGCTGCGCACCTCCGGCGGAGCGAGATGGTGGAACAGCCACGTGCCGAATCGACGCCCAAGAGATTGTTCTATCTCATATATGGCTCCGGTCGCACGACGGGAGGCGATGACGGCTGCTGCCCGCCCGTCGACCAGGAGGGGCATGATTCTGTCGAGGGTTTCCACGGGTGTCGCGTTGTCGGCGTCGACGAATCCCAGGAAATGAGCGCTGGATGTCATGATGCCACGCCGCACGGCCGCGCCCTTACCGTGGTCACTGCAACCGATCACGTGCACGGGGACGTGGGTGCCGCCGAATCGTGAAGTCACATCGAGCGTGCCGTCGGCACTGTCATTGTCGACGACGACTACTGCGGAGGACCAGTTCTTGTCTCCGAGGTAGCTTACTGTGGCAGCAATTGTGTCGGAAATTCGCCGTTCTTCATTGTATGCCGGGATAATGACTTCAAGGTCTACGGGCGGGCGCCGCAAAATGGCGGGCATGCTTTCTGGCTCGAAAACCTGAGGCATGGCCGCTTCGGGAGCTAGGGTATCGTGGAAAGGAATGAATCGTGCGGGCATCATGGAGACCCGCCTCCTTCATATGGGGAGCGGAGATTTTTGTACGGGTCTGATGCCGCAGAAATTTTTGACCAGGTCTTGACTGCTTGTCTCCCGCCACGTACCTCAGCGGGGCGCGCGCGAGCTGATCCGTTGGAATCCGCCGGCTCGGAGCGACCGCTTTGACGGCCGGCACTGTGCCGCACTCGCCGGCCGGCGCTGTTTCGCACTCGCGGTGTACGCGCGCACCGGCGGTGGGGCCCCTGGTGCCTGCCGAAGGCAGCCAACCTCACATAGGCCGAGCGGCGAACCTGGTCGGACGCGCGGCGTGCAGGGCGCGGACGGCGGGATCGTGCGGGAGCCGTCGAACGCGGCCCCGCAGCAGCAGGCCAGTCGGTCGCCCGCCGCACTGGGTGCGGAGCGGAAACCGAGGAGGTGGTAGTCATGGAGAGGAACACGAGGCCTCTTCCCGCGTGATGCTTGGTTTAGCCTGCTTTCCACACCTAGCATGGAATGCAAATTCCGTCAACACGGCTCAGGAGTGCGGTACTCGGTGGCCGGTCAGCAGACGGGGAAACGTGTTGCGTGGACGCTCGCGCCAGAGCAGGGCAAGGACACGGATTCCGTCCTGGAATGTGTGCCGCTGTACGTGTACCTCTCCAGGCATCTCATGGCTCGGTACTTCGACGACACGCAAGCCATAATGCAGCGCGTGCACCACTGTCTGTGGCCAAATGCCCACCGGGTCACCGTGCAGGGGGAGAGCTTCCAAAAACGGCCTGCGGAATGCGCACATTCCTGACCACAAGTCTGTCAACTGCTGACCATAGAGAATGTGCGTCAGCCGCAGCAGCAATCGGTGCGCGTAACGGTGTGTAAACGGGTGACTCAGGCTCTCTCCGCCGGCTATGAACCGGGAACCCTTGACCAGGTCGAAGCCGGATCCAAGGTAGTGCAGGTAATGGGGGATGTCATGAGGCGACATGGTGCCGTCTCCGTCCATCAGTATTATCTGCTCACCCCTGAGGGATCCGGCATCCCCTGGCCAGGTTGACGGGCCGTCAGGTGCTGTATTCACCACAACGACTTCATCGACAAAATCTGGCAAGCCATCCGACAGCCATGCAGGGCCTTCCATCCCTGGCCTGACCACGACCACGAGGCTCACGTCGATGCGTGGCTGAGCAGCATGGCCCACGGCGTCGGGCTTCCAGTCGGTGGACCGGCGAAGCGGATGAGTGATCATGAGATCATCCCCGACAGTGCAGAATCTTCCTTCGCTATCCAGCCTACAGCACCACCCCTGACGCAGTACGGCGCGAGTAATTCAGGCGCTGCGCCGAACAGTCCTTGTGCCACGACCCGCAATCGCCTCACTCTGGACATGCACATTCCGCTGCGCACCGAAGGCCCGTGATGTCAATCCCTGTTGTGTGATGTGCTTTTCGGGTCTTTGTTCCCTCCAGGTGCGTGCTTAATGGCCGGGTTCTTGGTGCAGTTGTCAAGGTGGCTGCTGATGCGTTCCTTGTGGTCCAGTGTTCCTTTGCGGGAGATCATGGAACGCCGTCATGCGGCACTGGTAGGCGTCGTCACCCAGGCCATGCTTTGAGGAGTACTGGCCGGCCTGACGATTCGCAATCCGGGCAACCCCCTTGACTCCCATCGAGGTTCCTAGCTGGTCGATAACATGCTGGTCTCGATGAGGGCAAGGGCCGGCACGGTCGGCAAAGCTGAGGAGATTCCCCCTACGGCTCCCGCCGTCATAACCGTCCGGAACGTGGTGCCGGCCTGGTTCGCATCATCGCTCGCACGTAAACTGCCGAGTACCCCGCAGCAGTCGCAGAAACAAGATGAAGAGGACTTCACCGAGGACAGCTGGTCCAGCGGTTCCGCCTGTCCGTTACGCTGGTAGGGGGGCCGTGCACCGCCGATGTTGTGGCGTGGTGAAGATGGCACTTCCCGCTGACCCAGCCCAAGCCTTCGTGGGACGGAAGGCCGACTGCGGCGGTCGCTCAGGCGGCCCGGCCCGACGGGTGGCGTCGACGTGAACGATTGGCGCTGAACGTGAATACCCTTGCGCTCGGACCGAGCTGGCTGGACCCGGACTACCTCATCGAGACCTTCGGCCTCATCGGCGTCCTGGTCATCGTCTTCGCCGAGTCCGGACT
>NZ_JBVKAH010000008.1:0-362828 GCF_055598725.1 Streptomyces sp. NPDC039423 | reverse complement strand
AGTCCGGACTCGGCGAAGACGATGACCAGGACGCCGATGAGGCCGAAGGTCTCGATGAGGTAGTCCGGGTCCAGCCAGCTCGGTCCGAGCGCAAGCGTATTCACGGGTTCCGGGGCTCCTGGGTCGGTGGGCGGGGACGGCTGCCCAAAGCTATCAACGGTTCCGCCCCCGCCCCGGTTCCACGCCCCTCCCCGGCCCCCGGCAGCGCTGTCCGGGGGCCCGGAGGGTCAGGAGTGACGGGCCGCGTTGGCGTGGATGGCGTCGTGGAGGTGCTGGGCCATGCCCGGGCGCATCGCGTCGTAGAAGTCCGTGAAGCGCTCGTCCGCGACGTACATGTCCGCCAGGCACCGGTGCATCTCGTGGGTGCAGTCGTAGTACCAGTCGTGGATCTGCCGGCGGTGCTCCTCCGCCAGGTCCATCGCCCGCTCGCCCGTCGGCGGCTCGCCGTCCGCCATCAGGGCCTGGTAGCGGGCGCTCCAGTCGGCGTTCTCGTCCTTCATCCGCTGCCAGTCGGCCTTGGTGTAGCGGGAGGTGCGGCGCTGGGACTCGCGGTAGGCCGCGGTGTCGCCCCAGCGTTCCTGGACCTCTTCCTCGTACTGTTCGGGGTCGTTGTCCCCGAACACCTCGAACTTCTCCTCCGGCGTGAGGTTGATGCCCATCTTCTTCGCCTCCATGGCGTGTTCGACAGCCTCGGCCATCTTCTGGAGCTCGGCGATCCGCGTGGTGAGCAGCTCGTGCTGGCGCCGCAGGTGTTCCCGCGGGTCCGCGTCGGGGTCGTCGAGCAGGGCCGCGACCTGGTCGAGAGGGAAGCCGAGCTCCCGGTAGAACAGGATCTGCTGGAGCCGGTCGAGGTCGCCGTCGTCGTAACGCCGGTGGCCCGCGTGGCTGCGGCCGCTCGGGGTGAGCAGCCCGATCTCGTCGTAGTGGTGCAGGGTCCGCACCGTGACACGGGCGAAATCGGCGACCTGTCCCACGGAGTAGCTCATGGCCGTCCCCTCTCCCTTCTTCTGGGTACGGACCTCAGCCTGGGGCCTCACGCGGCGTGAGGTGCAAGCCCGGGCGCCGCGGCGGCTACCGGTCGTCGTCCGGGTGGGCGGTTCCCGTGGCGTACGGGTTGTCGCGGCCCTCGGCCAGGACGCCGACGAAGGGCTCGCCCTCGCCGGCGAAGGTGTAGGCGCCGCCCTCGATGCGTTTGATCAGTCCGCGGGTCCAGGCGGCGCCGGCGTCGGCCGAGTGGATCCACAGGTTCATGATCTCGCCGATGTGGCCGAGCGACTCGGGGCCGTCCTCGGGGACGTAGTACTCCGTGACGCCCGCCCGCCACCGCTCCAGGCCCTCGATCCGCCGCCGGAGCAGCGCGACGGCCTCCTCGCGCGGCAGGTCGACGATGAAGCCGACCGCCGCGGACAGGACGTCCGTCCGCTGGTCGTACGCGGTCAGTGACTCACGCAGCAGGGCGAAGTACTCCTCGGTGCCCCGGTCGGTGAGCTCGTACTCGGTGCGCGGCGGGCCGCCGGCGGTACTGGGGGCGGTTTCGTGGGCGCGCAGCAGCCCTTGCTTGGCCATCTGCTTGAGCGCGTGGTAGATCGAGCCGGGCTTGGCGTTGGACCATTCGTGCGCGCCCCAGTACTCCAGGTCGTTGCGCACCTGATAGCCGTGCGCCCGCCCGTGCTGGCGTACCGCGCCGAGGACCAGCAGCCGGATGGCCGACATCTCCCACGCACCCTTCGTAGTCAAGCTTGACCAGACTACGCGGGCGGCGGCGCACGGGCGGGGCGGGGTGGGGTGGGGTCAGGCGTGGGACAGCGCGATCAGGTCGAAGGCGTTCTTCCCGTCGAGCGACTCGCGGATGATGTCGGCGTGCCCGGCGTGCCGGGCGATCTCCTCGACCAGGTGCATGCCCAGCCAGCGCATCGAGACGCGGGCGTCCGCCGGGTACCAGGGCGCGTCGGGGAGGGGGAAGGTGTCGTCCAGGCTGGGTACGGACCGGAGGAACTCGCCGGTCTCCTTGGCCACGCCGTCCCAGAACTCCAGGACGCCGGCGACGGTCTCCCCCTGCTCCAGCCGGAAGCCGTCCGCCCAGGTGTCCTGGGTGCGCTGCCGCTCGTTCGGCTGCCGCTGCGCCATCCGCAGCCAGGACAGCTCCGTCTCGGCCACGTGCTTGAGCAGGCCCGACAGCGACAGTTCGCTGGCGCTGGGGCGGGAGGCGGCCTGTTCCTCGGTCAGCCCGAGCACCGACCGGCGGACCGCGCCGCGCTGCGCCTCGATGAAGTTGAGCAGCGCGCCGCGCTCGTCGCCGTGTGCCTCGGAGGGAACGTGAGTGACCATGAGCTGGTCCGCCTTTCCGGTCGGTGCCTTACGTCACCAACCTACGGACCCTTGAGGTCAGGACCTGTCCTCAACTCGCGGGGGCGGTGGATCTCAGAAGGGGAACCGGCTCCGGCCGTGCTGGATGGAGATCCACTTGTAGGTGGTGAAGGCGTCGACCGTGGCCTCGCCGTTCAGCCGGCCCACGCCGGAGTGCTTCTCGCCGCCGAAGGGGACGATCGGCTCGTCGTGGACGGTGCCGTCATTGATGTGGATCATGCCGGTGTGGATGCGCCGGGCGAGCCGTACGCCACGCTCGACGTCACCCGTGTGGACGGCGCCGCTGAGGCCGTACGGGGTGTCGTTGGCGATCCGCACCGCCTCGTCCTCCCCGTCGAAGGGGATGAGCATCACCACGGGCCCGAAGATTTCCTGGCCCAGGACCGGGGAGTCGGCCGGCAGGCCGGTCAGGACGGTCGGTGCGACGACGTTCCCCTCGGCCCGGCCGTGTACGAGCGCGGTGGCGCCGGCGCCGACGGTCTGGTCGACGAGCGTGGTGACCGCCTCGGCCTGGGAGGCGTTGATGAGCGGGCCGATGTGGGTGGCGGGGTCGGCCGGGTCGCCGGCCTTGAGGGTGCGGACCTTGGCGACGAACTTCTCGGTGAACTCGCGCTCCAGGGAGCGGTCCACCAGGACCCGGTTGGCGGCCATGCAGACCTGGCCCTGGTGCACGAAGCGGCTGAAGACGGCCGCGTCGACGGCGTAGTCGACGTCCGCGTCGTCCAGCACGATCAGGGCGCTGTTGCCGCCGAGCTCCAGGACGGACCGCTTGAAGTGGGCGGCGCAGACGGTGGCGACGTGCTTGCCGACCCGGTCGGAACCGGTGAACGAGATGACCTTGGGCACGGGGTGCTCGATCAGCGCGTCGCCGATCTCCGCGATGTCGGTGATCACGACGTTGAGCAGGCCGGCCGGGAGCCCGGCGTCCTCGAAGATCTTGGCGACCAGGGCGCCGCCCAGGATCGGGGTGTTCTGGTGGGGCTTGAGGACGACCGCGTTGCCGAGGGCCAGCGCCGGGGCGACGGACTTGAGGGAGAGGAGGAAGGGGAAGTTGAACGGGCTGATGACGCCGACGACGCCGACGGGGACCCGGTAGAGGCGGTTCTCCTTGCCGTCGACCGGCGAGGGGAGGATGCGGCCCTCGGGACGCAGGGCCAGGTTGACCGCCTCGCGCAGGAACTCCTTGGCCAGGTGCAGTTCGAAGCCGGCCTTGGTCCGCGTACCGCCGAGTTCGGCGATGATCGCCTCGGTGATCTCGGCCTCGCGCTCCTCGATCAGCCGCAGCGCCCGCTCGAAGACGGCGCGGCGCGTGTACGGATTGGTGTCCGCCCAGGCGGGCTGGGCCCGCTCGGCGGCCCGGTAGGCCTGGTCTATCTCCTCGACCGTGGCCACGGTTATGGAGGCGAGCTTCTCCTCGTTGTACGGGTTGAAGTCGATGATGTCCCACGAGCCGCCGCCGGCCCGCCACTCACCGTCTATGTACTGCAGGGCCAGGTCTGTGAAGTAGGACATGCCATCCCTTCCCGAGGGCGCGCACTCTGCTCTGCCGAGTCATGTGATGGGACGTCATCCTACTGGCGGGTCAGGTGAGTTGGAGGAGGCCTCGGAGAAGGTCGCGGCTTTCCTCGGGCCCCGGACTGTCCTGGTGCAGCCGCTCCATCACCCGCTCGTACTGGGCCACTTCCTCGCGCTTGTCGAGGTAGAGCGCGCTGGTGAGCTGCTCGAGGTAGACGATGTCGGAGAGGTCGGACTCGGGGAACCGCAGCATGGTGAACGCGCCGCTCTCGCCCGCGTGGCCGCCGAAGCTGAAGGGCATGACCTGGAGCGTGACGTTGGGCCGCTCGGAGACCTCGATCAGGTGCTTGAGCTGGTCGCGCATCACTTCCCGGTCGCCGTACGGGCGGCGCAGCGCCGCCTCGTCGAGGACGGCGTGGAAGCGCGGTGCCCGCTCGGACACGAGGACCTTCTGGCGCTCCAGGCGCAGGGCCACGCGCCGGTCGATCTCGGCCCGTGAGGCGTCGGGCATGCCCCGGCTGACGACGGCGTGGGCGTAGGCCTCGGTCTGCAACAGACCGTGCACGAACTGCACTTCGTAGATACGGATGACGGAGGCGGCGCCTTCGAGCCCGATGTACGTCTGGAACCAGCCCGGCAGGACGTCGCCGTAGCTGTGCCACCAGCCGGTGACGTTGGCCTCGCGGGCGAGGCCGAGGAGGGACTCCCGCTCGGTCTCGTCGGTGACGCCGTACAGGGTGAGCAGGTCCTCGATGTCCCTCGCCTTGAAGCTCACCCGGCCCAACTCCATACGGCTGATCTTGGATTCGGACGCCCGGATGGAATAGCCGGCGGCCTCGCGCGTGATGCCGCGCGACTCGCGCAGCCGCCGCAGTTGCGAACCCAGCAGGATGCGCCGCACCACGGAACCGCTCGACTCACTTGCGGTCACGTCTCCAACCCTCCCCATCGCTGATGTGTACGACGGAGCACCCCCGAGCCCCGAGACGCCGGATTCTGCCACCAAAACGCTTCGCGGCGTACTCGCTCGGTTACGGAATGACGAAGCCTTGGCCGAGTGGTGACCATGGGGACGGCCCGCCGCGCGAAGTCGTGCGCGGAAGATTTGGCCAGCAACCACCACGGGGGCGGACAGGTCGGGCGCGTGCACGTGCATCTGCCCTTGCATCAGGTGGTCGCATTCGGAACGATGGGCCTCGCGCACCTGCGTACTCGTTCGTGTTGTCGCACCACAGCCGCGAATCCCGGGAGTGCCTCGCATGGGGACGAATGGATCGACCATGCTCGAGCCTTTAAGGCAGGGGCTTCCGCCGATCGACGCCGCTTCCGTCCCCCGTTCCGCCTCGTGCGCACTGCCCGCCCGCTATGACGCGGTGCGCGGCGCACGGAAGTTCACCAGCACGACGCTGGCCCAGTGGGACCTCAGCGACCGGTTCGACGACGTCGCCCTGGTCGTCTCCGAACTCGTCACCAACGCGCTCCGGCACGCCCTGCCCGCCGACACTCCTCGCGAGGCGCCGCACGACCCGCCGGTCCGGCTGCACCTGATGCGCTGGGCGAGCCGGCTGGTGTGCGCGGTGCGCGATCCGTCGCCGGACAGCCCGGCGACCCGCGAGGCGGAGGAGGACTTCTCGGCCGAGTCGGGCCGGGGGCTGTTCCTGGTGGAGTCGTTCAGCGACGGCTGGGGCTGGCACCCGCTCGCCGGCACGCTGCACGGCAAGGTGGTCTGGGCGCTGTTCCGGCTCTCGGACACTACGCAGAGGCAGACGCCGGCCCCGTAACGGACGCCTGCGGACATCTCCGGGGGCGGCCTGCGGGGCCGCGCCCGGTGGCCGGCGGCCCGGTGGCGGGCGAGTACTTCGGTCCGGTGGTCGGCCGGCGAGACTTCGGTCCGGTGGTCGGCCGGCGAGACTTCGATCCGGTGGTCGGCCGGCCGCTCCGGCGGGTGGGGCTCAGCCGGCCACGAGGTGGTCGAACTCGCCGTCCTTCACGCCCAGCAGCAGCGCCTCGATCTCGGCCGGGGTGTAGACCAGCGCCGGGCCGTCGGGGTGCCGTGAATTGCGCACGGCCACCTGCCCTCCGGGCAGCTTGGCGAACTCCACGCACGAGCCCTGCGAATTGCTGTGCCTGCTCTTCTGCCATACGACGCCGTGAAGCTCCGTGGCCGCCATGCCGTTGTACACGTCGCGCACAGGACGCTCCCCGAGATACATGTTGCAGGTGTCAACTATCGGGATCATAGCGGTGACTCCCGTGCATATGCGCGAGCAGATGCACGTGCACGGCGGGTGCTCCCTCGATTACAGGCGCTGTGCTACTCCCCCGTACGACCATAGAGACGAACGAACACGCGGTATGGCTCCCTCCTTTCTCCACGACACGGGAAAAGGCCCTCCCGAAGGAGGGCCCCGCGCCACCGGTCACCGCCGTCGTCACACCCCCAGGAAGGCGTCGAAGGCCGACGGCAGCCCCTGCCACGCCTCCGGCCCGGCGGCCAGCTCGGCGTCCGTGAGCAGGCAGGAGTCCAGGACGGCGGCGAGCCGCTCGCGGTCCAGACCCGGCGAGGTGAACACCAGGTGCTGGCAGCGGTCCCCATGCTCGGGATGCCAGTCCAGCGCGGCCGCCGCCCGGCGCACGGGCGGGACCATCTCCCAGGCGGCGTCCGGCAGCGAGGCCAGCCACGGCCCGGCCGACTCGACGCACAGGGCACCGCCCGCCGCGTCCCACGCGAGCAGCGTGTCCGGCCGGTCGGCCAGCCAGAACCGCCCACGGCTGCGCGCCGCCGCACAGCACAGGTCCTCCAGCGCCTCATAGAGCCGCACCGGGTGGAACGGCCGATTCCGGTGCCATACGTAGGTCCCGACCCCGTGCACGTCCGCCTCCTGCGGCAGCAGCGCGCAGGCCGGGTGCTGGGCGGCCGCCGCCGCCTCCACGTCGAACCCCGCGAGCGCCGCGGCGGCCAGGTCGCCCTCCGGCAGGTGCACCCGGCGGGCCGTCGGGTGGAGCTGGGCGAGCAGGGCCCGGTCCTCGTCGTCGGCGTCCGGGCCGTCCAGGACGGCGAGCACCGGGGCGTACTCCAACTGGCGCACCCAGGTCTCGGCGACCGTGCGCCGGTCGGTCGAGGCAGCGGCGAGACCGGCCTCGGCCAGGTCGTCGCCGTTGCCGAGGTACGGCAGCACCAGCGCCGGGTCCACCGCGGTGATCACCGAGCCGACGGTCAGCCCGGCGGCCGTGACGACCTCGGCCATCGCCTTGGGCTCGACCGAGTCCCACAGCTCCACCACCGCGAGGCGCGTCGCCCCGTCGGGGACACGGTCCGCGAGCCGTCGCAGCTCGGGCACCAGGTCCTCGCGCAGCGCGCAGCAGGCGCAGTCGTCGACCAGCGGGACCGTGCCGGTCGACAGCGGACCGGTCGCGTCGCGCACGGTGCGGGTCACCGTGCCGCGCGCCGCGGCGGCCGTCAGGTCGTGGTGGAGGGCCACACTGCCGGGCACGGTCGTGAGCAGCCGCCGTACCGCGGCCTCGCGGGCGGCGGAGTGCAGCCCGCCGACGAGGGCGACGGACAGCGACATCAGCGGGCCCCGTGGCGCCGGCCGTACCGCTGCTCGAACCGCTCCACGCGCCCGGCCGTGTCCAGGACGCGCGCCTGGCCCGTGTAGAAGGGGTGGCTCGCGGAGGAGATCTCGACGTCGATGACGGGGTAGGTGGCGCCGTCCTCCCACTCGACCGTCTTGTCGCTGGTCGCGGTGGAGCGGGTCAGGAAGGCGAAGCCGCCCGCCTTGTCACGGAAGACGACCGGTCCGTACGGGGGGTGGATTCCCTGCTTCACGGTGCTCAGCGCTCCTCTCGGAAGTCGACGTGCCGCCCGGCGACCGGGTCGTACTTGCGCAGCGTCATGCGGTCGGGGTCGTTACGGCGGTTCTTGCGGGTCACGTAGGTGTAGCCGGTGCCGGCGGTGGACCGGAGCCTGACGACCGGTCGGAGTTCGTTGCGGGCCATGCGGCTACAGTAGATGCAAATGGTTTCCATTTCCAATAGTGTTCCCGAGAGGTAGGTCACCCTTGTCCGCCCACTGCCAGCTCACCGGCGCCCGGCCGGGTTTCGGCAACCGTGTCTCGCACTCCCACCGGCGTACGTCCCGGCGCTTCGACCCCAACGTCCAGCGCAAGCGCTACTGGCTGCCGAGCGAGGGCCGGTACGTCCGGCTCACCCTGTCCGCCAAGGGCATCCGGACCGTCGACACGATCGGGATCGAGGCCGCCGTGGCCCGCATCCGCGCCGGGGGAGGGAAGGTCTGATGGCGAAGAAGAGCAAGATCGCCCGCAATGAGCGGCGCAAGGAGATCGTCGCGCGGTACGCGGCCCGCCGGGCCGAACTGAAGGAGCTGATCAGGCACCCCGCCACCCCGGAGACCGCGCGGCTCGCCGCCCGGGCCGAACTGCGCCGCCAGCCGCGTGACGCCGGCCCCACCCGGGTCCGCAACCGCGACGGCGTGGACGGCCGGCCCCGGGGCCACCTGCGGAAGTTCGGGCTCTCCCGGGTGAACGTGCGGCAGCAGGCGCACGCCGGCTTCCTGCCCGGAGTCACCAAGGCGTCCTGGTAACGGCGGCTACCCGCTGGTAGCTTGTCGCGCGTTTCCGGCACCGACGTTGGGAGACGTGGCGTGGACGCGCGCATGCTCGTACGAACCGGGTTCGCCGTGGTGGCGGGCGCCACCGCCGCGCTCGCGCTGGCTGGCTGCGACGGGGCGCGGGCCGGCGGGACCCCCGCGGCGACGGCTCCGGGTGCGACGGCTCCCGGTACGACGGCTCCGGGTGCGACGGCTTCTGGTGCGACGGCTTCCGTTTCGGCCGCTCCGGGTACGACTGCTCCCGGTACGACGGGCGCCTCGACGCCCGGCGCCGGTGAGGCCCCGGCACCGGCGCCCTCCCCCGCGAGCCCCTCCTCGGCCGGCGCCGGGGAGGCGGACGGCTCCTGGGTGGGGCTCACGGCCGGCAAGCCCGTCAGCGTCACCATCAAGAAGGGTTACGCGCTGGTGCTCGCCGACGCCCAGGTCTGCCAGGGCACCGCCCGCCCCGCCCCGGCCACCGGCGCCCCGGCCACCCCCGGCACCTCCGGCACGGTGACGCTGACGCTGACCTGCGGCACGGGCTACACCGCCCGTACGGAGGGTTCGGCCAGGACCGACGCCGGGAAGCTGGTCGTCACCTGGGCGGGCGGGGTGAAGGACACCCTCGCCAAGGCGGACCCGCCCGGCACGCCTTAGGTCGTGTCCATCGGGTCGGATCGGCGAGCGGCGTCCGGCGCCCGGCACGACCGGCGAGACACCCCCTAGTGCCCGCCGCCGCCCGGGAGCCGTCCGCGCCCTCCGCGCGGCGCCCCGCCGTGGTCGGTCCGCGCCCGGTCGGCCGCCTCGGTGCCGTGCTGCCAGCCCGCCTCGTCGGTCGCGCCCCGCACGCGGGTCGTCGTCGTCTCGGGGAACATCCGGTCCGCCCGGGCCGTGACCGCCACGTCCCGGGCCGCCAGGACCGGCAGCAGCGTCGGCTCCTCGGCGGTGACCCGCCGCGAGGTGGAAGCGAGCCGGTCGCCCAGCCGGTGGGCGTACGCCAGCAGGAACGACTGGCGGAACGTCTTCGTACGCTTCCGTCCCCCCTTGCGCTGCTCCGCCTCCGCCGCCGTCATCGCGCCCGTCCCCTGGACCAGCAGCGAGGTGTACAGCAGCTCGACCACCTCCAGGTCCGGCTCGAAGCCGACGACGGTCGAGAAGCCGAACGCCTCGTTCCACACCGCCCGGCAGCGGTTGGCCGACGCCACCGCGTCCAGCAGGATCGCCTTGGCCGTCTCGTAGGGCGCGTCGACGCCGATCCGTACCGCCAGCGGCTCCTCCGCGCTGTGCGTGCGCGCCGCGAGCGCCGCCTCGTCCAGGCTGTGGCGGGCCATCAGCTCCTGGGCCTTCGCGGTCAGCGCCTCCGCCTCCTCCGGGTACCCGGTCGCCTCCGCCTTCGCGAGCAGCGCCCGGATCCGGGCCAGCATGCGCGGCTCGCCGTGCGCCGGGGCGGTGTGCAGCGGGGAGCCGCCCGGCGCCGGACCGACCGGCTCGATCGCGGGGAGGCGGGCGAGCAGCCGGTACAGCTCCAGCACCGCCGTGGCGTACGAGAAGCGGTCCGCGCGCCAGTCGCCCTCCGGCAGCTCGGCGAGCTGCGCGTCCCAGCGGGGCGGCAGCCACGCGTACGTCCGGACCTCGGCCGTGATCAGCCCGGCCACCAGCCGGACGTGGTGTTCCTCCAGGTCCCGGCGCACCAGCCGGACGACGTCGGCCGGCTGCCAGCCCCGCTGCCACGCCCGGCGTACGAACTCCTCGCCCCGCCGTGACAGTTCCGCGTCCGCGTCCGGGTCGGCGGCCAGCAGCGAGGCGCCGGTGTCGAGGGCCGTGTCGTCCCCCGCGTACAGCGCGGCCGCGAACGCCCGCTCCACACTGGACGCCCCCGTGTGCCCCGCTGCCATGACCGTGTCTCCTCGCCCGTACGCGCCGTTCCCGGCCTCCATGGTCGCAGGGGGTAGGGCCCGCCCCACCTCCAGGACACCCGCTGGTGGTCGTGCTTCGCGGCGCCCGGGGCGGTTCGATCGATCCATGACCACAACCGCCGTACGGCTCACCGCCCTTCGCCGCGTCCACCGCGACGTCACCGCGCTCGACGGGGTCGACCTGACCTTCCCCACCGGGTCCTTCACCGCCGTCATGGGCCCGTCCGGCTCCGGCAAGTCGACACTGCTCCAGTGCGCGGCCGGGCTCGACCGGCCGACGGGCGGGCGCGTGGAGGTCGGCGGGACCGACCTGGGCGGGCTGAGCGAGCGGCGGCTCACGCTGCTGCGGCGCGACCGGATCGGTTTCGTGTTCCAGGCGTTCAACCTGGTCCCGTCGCTCACCGCCGCGCAGAACGTCGCCCTTCCGCTGCGGCTGGCCGGACGGCGGCCGGCGCGGGGCGAGGTGCGGGCGGCGCTGGCCCGCGTCGGCCTCGCCGAGCGGGCGCGGCACCGGCCCGGCGAGCTGTCCGGCGGGCAGCAGCAGCGGGTGGCGATCGCGCGGGCGCTGGTCACCCGGCCCGCGGTGCTCTTCGGGGACGAGCCGACCGGGGCGCTGGACACCACGACGGGCCACGAGGTGCTGCGGATGCTGCGGGAGGTGGTGGACCGCGACGGCCGGACGGTCGTCATGGTCACCCACGACCCGGTGGCCGCCTCGTACGCGGACCGCGTGGTCTTCCTGGTCGACGGGCGGGTGCACGGGGAACTGACGGCGCCCACCGCCGAGGCGGTCGCGGGCCGGACGGCCGGACTCGGGTCGCGCTCGCCCCTGGAGCGTGCCGCGTGCTGAGCCTCGCGATCGGCGGGTTGCGCGCCCGCTGGGCCTCCTTCGTGGGGACCTTCGTCACGCTGACGCTCGGCGCCGGGCTGCTGACCGTCATGGGCCTGGGCCTGGCGTCGACGTTCGACCCGCCGGAGCGGGCGCCCGAGAGGTTCGCCGCCTCCCCGGTGGTGGTGATCGGCACGGACACGCTGACCGTCGGGCGCGTCACGCACGAGCTGTTCCTTCCACACCCTGTGGACGCCCGGCTGCTGGCCGAGCTGCGGGCCCTCGGCCCGGTGACCACCGACGGGCGGTACGACGCCGTCGGCGTGACCGCCGACCCCGGAGCCGTCCGCCGGGTCGTGGGCGACCGCGGCAGGGTCCTGACCGGCGACGACCGGCGGCAGGCCGACCCCGGGCCGGAGCGGGACGCCGAGGCTCTGGTCACCGTCAACGCCCTGCTGGGCACGGCCGGCGGGGTCACCGCTTTCGTGTCCGTGTTCGTCGTCGCCTCGACGTTCGCGTTCGCGGTGGCGCTGCGCCGGCGCGAGTTCGGGCTGCTGCGGGCGGCGGGCGCCACCCCCGGCCAGGTGCGCCGGGCGCTGCTCACCGAGGCGGCCCTCGTCGGGGCGGCCGCCTCCGCGACGGGCTGTGCCCTCGGGGCGTGGGGCGCGCCCGTACTGGCCCGTGCCCTGGTCCGGGGCGGCCTCGCCCCCGGCTGGTTCACGATCCGGGACACCGCCTGGCCCCTCCACGCCGCCTTCTGGACGGGCCTGGCCGTCGCCGTCACCGGCGCCTGGGCGGCCGCCCGCCGGGCCGGGCGCACCCGCCCGGCCGAGGCCCTGCGGGAGGCCGACGTCGACAGCGGCGTCCTGCCCCTCGGCCGCCGCCTGCTCGGGATCGCGCTGCTGCTCACCGGCGCCTGGCTGCTCGCCCGGTCCCTGTACGCCGACCCGTCGGACCTGTTGAAGCGGAAGTCGTACACGACCCGGCCCATGCTGCTGATCACGGGCGTCGCGCTGCTCGCCCCCCTGATCGTGCCGCCACTGGCCCGGGCCCTGCCGCTGCCCGGCGCCCTGGGCATGCTCGTACGGGAGAACACGTCCGCCGCCGTCCGCCGCACCGCCGCCGTCGCCGCGCCCGTGCTGGTCATGGTCGCGCTCGCCGGGACCCTGCTCGGCTCCGCCGCGTCGGTGACCGCCGCCGGGGCGGCCGAGCTGCGGCGTCACACGGCGGCGGACCACGTGGTCACGGGCCGGGACCTCCGCCCGGTCCGCGTACCGGGCGCCACCCTCTCCCCCAGCGCGTCGACCGGCGTGTTCGTCCGGGACGGCGGCACGGCCGTCGTCCGGTACGAGGCCCGGGCCGTCACCGACCCGGCCGCCTTCGCCGCCCTGGCCCGGCTGCCGGTCGTCGCGGGCGATCTCGGGGACCTCGACGACGGGTCCGTCGTCATCAACGAGGAGATCGCCCACGGCGAGTCCGGAACGCGGGCGGTCGGCGACCGCATGGACCTGTGGCTGGGCGACGGCCGGCCGGTCACGCTGCGCGTCGCGGCCGTGCTCGCGACCGGGACTGGCGGCAACGGCCCGTACGTCACCGCCGCCAACGCCCCCGGGGCGGCGGTCGACCGCCTCGACGCGCGGCTCCCCGCCGGTACCGACCCCTCCGTGCTGCGCGCCACCGGCGGCACGGTCGCCACCGTCGGGGCCTGGGCCGCCCCGCGCACCGGGCCGCAGACCCGGCTCGGGCTCTTCCTGGTCCTGGGAATCGCCCTGCTCCTCGCCCTGATCGCCCTCGCCAACACGCTGGTGATGGCCACGTCGGTACGGGGCCGGGAGCTGCGCTCGCTGCGGCCGGCCGGCCTGACCCGCCCCCAGGTCCTGGCGGTCGTCGCCGGCGAGACGCTGCTCGCCGTCGGGATCGGCGCGGTGCTCGGCGCGGCGGTGGCGGCGGTCAACCTCGCCGGGCTCGGCGCGGCCCTGGCCTCGCTCTCCGCCCCGGTCACCCTCAGGGTCCCCTGGCCCGCCCTGGCCGCCACCGTGTCCGCCTGCGCCCTGGTGGCCCTCACCACCGCGCTTCTCACCACCCCCCGCAGAACCCCCTGACCCTGTTCCCGAGCGCAGCCGAGAGCTCGGGGGAGGGTGGGCACAACGGATCCGGGGCGGCGCCCTTCCCGTGCCCCCCGGGGCGGTGCGCGTCACCGGTGCGGCCAGGCGCGGGCGGGACGGCAGCCGGACGCCGACCGCGGCCCGGTGGGGGTCAGACGCGGATGACCAGCTTGCCCGGAGCGTGCCCCGCCTCGCTCATCTCCTGCGCCTTCGCCGCGTCCGCCAGGGCGAACGTCTCCACGACCGGCACCCGCAGCCCGCCCTCGACCGCCGATCGGCCGAAGTCGGCGAGCCACGCCCGGACGGTCTCCGGCGGGGTGCCGCCGCCGCTGAAGGGCACCCCGTGCTCGGCCGCGTCCGTCGCCGCGATGGTGACGATCCGGTCGGTCGTCCCGCCCCGCAGCTCGATCGACACCGGCAGGGTGTCGTGCCCCGCGGCGTCGAACACCGCGTCGACGCCCCCGGGCGCCAGTGTCCGTACGCGGTCGGCGAGGCCCTCCCCGTACGCCACGGGAACCGCCCCGAGGGACCGCAGGAAGTCGTGGTTGGCCGGGGACGCCGTGCCGATCACCCGCACGCCGAGTGGCACCGCCAGTTGCACGGCGGCCTGCCCGACCGCGCCGGCCGCGCCGTGCAGCAGCAGGGTCTCGCCGGCCTCCGGCGCGAGCAGTTGGAGGACGCGCCGCGCGGTCTCCGCGGCCACCGGCAGGGCGGCGGCCTCCTCGAAGGACAGGGCCTCCGGCTTGTTGGCGATGTCCCCGGCGATCGCGTACTCGGCGTACGCTCCGGTCGCCGTCCACCCGAACACCTCGTCGCCCACGGCGAATCCGGTGGCGCCCTCGCCGAGCGCGTCGACGACGCCCGCGAACTCCAGGCCCGGTACGGCCGGGAACGTCGTCGGGTAGAACTGCTCCACCCGGCCGTAACGGCGCTTGTGGTCCAGCGGGTTGACCCCGGCCGCCACCACCCGCACCCGCACCTCGCCGGTGCCGGGCTCCGGCTTCGCGGTCTCGCGCAGCGCCAGGACCTCCGGTCCGCCGAACCGGTCGTAGATGATCGCCCGCATGTCGTACTCCCCCTCGTGGTGGTGTCGTTGACGAGCTCCAGCCTCCGCCGGGATGGAGGCTGGGCCGCCCCGCCCAAGGACCGGTTCCACCTGTCCGAAAGGACGGCGCCCGGTCCCGGACGGGTCCCTAGGCTGGGGCGCATGGAGACCATGACCGCCCTGACGGCGCTCACCGCCGCCTACGACGTCGTCCGGCAGCCGCTCGGCGAGATCCTGCCCCGGCTGTCCGCCGTCCTGGCCGGCACGGTCCCCCACCGCGCCGCCGCCGAACTGTCCACGCACTGCGCGCACTCGCCCTTCAAGTCGTACGGCGACGGGAGCGTCACCGGCCGTCTCACCACCGCCGACCTGGCCCCGCTGCTCGCCTCCGGGGTGGCGGGCCGGCCCTGGCAGGGCACCCTGGCCGTCGCGGGGGCCGAGCACCCGGTGCTCGCGGTCCGCAGCGACGCCACGCCCCGGGGCGCGCTGCTCGTGCTGTTCCGCGACGAGGACGTGGACACCGCGCCGGACGAGGCGGCCGTCGCCCTGGTCCAGGCGCTGTGGGACCTGGTGACCAGCCACTTCGAGCGGCTGGCCGCCGAGGCCGTGCCGGGCGCGCTGGCCCGCTCCCGTACCGCCGCAGGGACCCGCGCCCGGGTCATCGCCGAGCTGGGGGAGGCCCATTCGGCGACGCTGACCGGGCTGCTGGGCGTGCTGCGCAGCCGCCACCTGGACGACGCGGCCGCCCGTGCCGGCGCCACGGATCTGGCGGTGTCCGCGCTGGTGGAGCTGCGGGCGCTGGCGGAACGGGACCAGGAGATCGCGGAGGAGCCGGCCGACCAGGCGTTCGCGCGGCTGGCCGACTCCTTGCGCCCCCTCGTCCGCTACAGCCCGGTCCACCTGGAGCTGGGCGCGCCGGGGTCGACCCGGCCGCTGGCGGCGGACGTGGCGCACACGGCCCGCGCGGTGGTGCGGGCGGTGCTGATGAAGGTGCTGGAGCAGGAGACGGTGACCCGGGTGCACGTCGGCTGGCAGGTCACCGACGACGAGCTGCGGGCGTCCGTGCGGGACGACGGCCCGGGGGCGCTGTCGCAGTGCACCCTGAGCCCGGGCAGGGTCCGCGAACGGCTGGACGTCCTGGACGGGCGCCTGGACGTGGACGCCGTCCCGGGCTGGGGCACGACCGTCACGGCGACGGTCCCGCTGCGTGCCGCCCCGGACCCGGCCCCGCACCCGCTGACCGCGCTGGGCGAGCGGGAGCTGGAGGTGCTGACCCACCTGGCGCTCGGGCACCGCAACCGGGTGATCGCGCAGGAGCTGCACATCAGCGAGTCCACGGTGAAGTTCCACGTGGCGAACATCCTGAACAAGCTGGGCGTCGGTTCGCGGGGCGAGGCGGCCGCGCTCTTCCACGCCGCCGCGTGACCGGCGGTCCCGCCGATTGTCGGTGCCGGGTGCCAGACTCGCATGCGTGAACGAACGCTGGGCGGTGGACGGCACCGAGGACGGCGGGGCGCGGCTCGTCCCCCTCGGTCCGGACGGGCTGCCCGCGGGGCCGGTGCTGACCGAGCCGGACCTGGTCGAGGCGGTGCGGTCGCGGCCGGGAGTGGGCCGGTGGGTGTGGCGGTCCACCGGCGCGGTGTACCCCCGGCTCCTGGCGGCCGGTGTCCGGGTCGAGCGGTGTTACGACATCGAGGACGCCGAGCAGTTGCTGCTGGGGCACGAGGGGCGGCTGGGCGAGCCCCGCTCGGCGGCGGCCGCCTGGGCGCGGCTGCACGACCGTCCCGTACCGGCCGATCCGCCGCCCCGGGCGGCCGAGCCGGGCGCGGGGGCGCAGTCGTCCCTGTTCGATCCGCAGCCCTCGTGGGACCTCTCCCTGGAGGACCTGCTGGAGGTGTATGAGGACCAGCAGCGAAGACACGCGGCCGCCGAGCACCCGGGGCGGATGCGGCTGCTGACGGCGGCCGAGTCGGCCGGGATGCTGGTGGCCGCCGAGATGCACCGGGCGGGGCTGCCGTGGCGGGCGGACGTCCACCGGGAGGTGCTGCGCGAGCTGCTGGGCGAGCGGTACGCGGGCGGGGGCGAGCCGCGCCGGCTGGCGGAGCTGGCGGACCAGGTGTCGGCGGCGTTCGGGCGCCGGGTGCGCCCCGACCTGCCGGCGGACGTGGTGAAGGCGTTCGCCGGGGCGGGGATCACGGTGCGGTCGACGCGCCGCTGGGAGCTGGCGAAGATCGACCATCCGGCGGTCGGGCCGCTGATCGCGTACAAGAAGCTGTACCGGATCTGGACGGCGCACGGCTGGAGCTGGCTCCAGGACTGGGTGCGCGACGGGCGCTTCCGGCCGGAGTACCTGCCGGGGGGCACGGTCAGCGGGCGCTGGACGACCAATGGCGGCGGCGCCCTCCAGATCCCGAAGGTGATCCGCCGGGCGGTCGTCGCCGACGAGGGCTGGCGGCTGGTCGTCGCGGACGCGGACCAGATGGAGCCGCGGGTGCTGGCGGCGATCTCCCGGGACCCGGGGCTGATGGAGGTGGCGGGCCACCCGGACGACCTGTACACGCGCCTGTCGGACCGGGCGTTCTCCGGTGACCGGGACCACGCGAAGATCGCCCTGCTGGGCGCGATCTACGGGCAGACCAGTGGCGACGGCCTGAAGAACCTGGCGGCGCTGCGCCGGCGGTTCCCCCGGGCGGTGGCGTACGTGGACGACGCGGCGAAGGCGGGCGAGGAGGGCCGGCTGGTGCGCACCTGGCTGGGCCGTACCAGCCCGCGCGCGGCGGGCGCGGCGGAGGCGGACGAGGCCGGCATTCCGCAGGAGGGTGCCGAAGAGCCGCTGTCGGACGGCGAGTTCACCCCGGGGTACGCGTCGGTGAACGCCCGTGCCCGGGGCCGGTTCACGCGGAACTTCGTGGTGCAGGGCAGCGCCGCCGACTGGGCGCTGCTGATGCTGGCGGCGCTGCGGCAGGCGCTGGCGGGGCTGCGGGCGGAGCTGGTCTTCTTCCAGCACGACGAGGTGATCGTGCACTGCCCCGCCGCCGAGGCCCCGGCGGTCGCCGAGGCGATCCGGGCGGCCGGGGACACGGCGGGCCGGATCGCCTTCGGGGAGACCCCGGTGCGGTTCCCCTTCACGACGGCGGTGGTGGAGCGCTACTCCGACGCGAAGTGACGACGTCCCGGGCGGGGCGCACGAGGGCGGGGCGCACGAGGGCGGGGCGCACGAGGGCGGGCCCCGCATCCGTGGTGCCGGATGCGGGGCCCGCCCAGGTGGTGGCTACGCGGAGCGCGTCAGTCCTGGACCGCGACGGCCGCGTTCTCGGAGATGACGTCCTCGAGGATGTGCGACAGGGCACTGTCGCCCTTGACCGCCGTGGAGTTCTCCGTGCAGGTCTGGTTCTGGGTGTCCTGGAGGATGTCCTGAACACCGACGTTGACCAGGGCCACGATGTTCTGGACATCGGCCTGGACCGGCACACCCACACAGGGCTTGTTCAGCGTGCCCTGGACGAGACCCACCTGGGGGCTCTGGTGGCCACCCGTGACCGTGTTGCCGTAGATCTGTCGCGAGAAGTTGCCGTTCTGCGTGTCGATCCCGCGGTCGCCCACGGCCGAGGCCATCGGCGCCGACGCGCCGAGCACGGCCGCAGCGACGCCGGCGGTAGCCAGAACCTTCTTGATCATGGTTCATCCCATTCGTCGAGAGACCCGGTGCTCGGGTCGTGCCAGCGCCCGGCGTCGGGCGCGTGGGGGGCGGGCGTCAGCCCGTTGTGCGTGGTGCCGGGCACCACGCGGTGCCCGCCCGCACGGCCGTCGCGGCCGTGCGGGACGGTGGCCTCGCGTCAGTCCTGGACGGCGGCCGAGACGTTCTCGGAGAGGACGTCCTCTAGCAGGTGCGACAGGGCGCTGTCGCCCTTGACCGCGGTGGAGTTCTCGGCGCACTGCTGGTTCTGGGTGTCCTGGAGGATGTCCTGAACACCGACGTTGACCAGGGCCACGATGTTCTGGACGTCGGCCTGGACCGGCAGACCGATGCAGGGCTTGTTGAGCGAGCCCTGGATCAGACCGATCTGCGGGCTCATGTAGCCACCGGTGGTCGTGTTGCCGTACGACTGGGTGGCGAAGTTGCCGTTCTGCGTGTCGATTCCGCGGTCGCCCACGGCGGCGGCCATCGGCGCGGAAGCGCCAAGGACGGCCGCGGCGACGCCGGCGGTGGCCAGAACCTTCTTGATCATGGTCCATCCTTCTCGTCGAGAGACCCGGTGCTCGGGGTCGCCCTGATCAACAGCACGGCACCGTTTAAGTTGCGCCAGGTCACCCGAAGAGATCAATCACCTAAAGACGGATGAATCGATGAGCTGATGATGGGCTTGTCCGTGCCCGTGGTGAGGTCTGATCGACGCGCGTCGGGGTACACGCCCCATATGGACTCTCTCATGACGTTCACCACGGAATTCGCCGTTAGGGACCATGTCGTCGGCATTGGTCCGCTGGTGGCCGGCATCCTCCTCGTCGGATTCCTCATCGGCGCCTTCTGGCTCGGGCGGCGCATCCGCAACCGGGAGCCCGAACCCCCCACGCGCGCCGAGCAGCCGCACCGCCCGCTGGACGCCGGGATCCCGGGCGAGGCGGAGGGGCACCGCCGGCCCGCCGAGCTGGACGAGCGCGAGGACCGGGTGATGCCGTACGAGCTGAGGCACCAGAACACCGATCCCGACGCCTCCCCGCGCAGCGAGAAGGACCACAAGTGGGGTGGTGCGCCCAGCGGCGGCTTCGGCAGCGGCGGGCCGACCACGGGCGGCTGACGGGGCCTCGGATGGGGGCCCGGCACCGCTCCCGCCTGCCGTTTCGCCCCCGGGACCCCTGGGCACCCGGGGGCCATGACCAGTACGGACACGGCCACGCACACCCCCGCCCGGGCGTCCGCGCGCGACACCGCCCGGGTGGCCGCGCACGTCCTCGCACCGACCCTCGCGGCCGGCGTCATCGCCCGGCGCCGCGCCGGAATGGCCCTCGCCGAGCGGTACGCCGTCGACCGGCGCGCCACCGGCCTGCTGACCGAGCTGCGCGGCGCCTACGGACCCGGACCGCTCCGGCTGGACGTCGCCGGACGTCACTTCGCCGTCGTCCTCGGGGCCGGTGACGCCGCCCGGATCCTGGACGGCACCCCGGACCCGTACTCCCCCTCGACGCGCGAGAAGCGCGCCTCGCTGGAGCAGTTCCAGCCGCATGGGGTGCTGATCTCCCGGGGGGCGGAGCGGGACACGCGGCGGGCGTTCAACGAGGCCGTACTGGAGTACGGCCACCAGATGCACAGCCTGGCTCCGCGCATGGTGCGGACGGTCCGCGAGGAGGCCGGCAAGCTGCTGGGCGCCACGACCGCCGGCGACGGCGAGATCGACTGGGCGGCCTTCCGCACCGCCTGGGACCGCACCGCCCGTCGCCTCGTGCTCGGGGACCGCGGCCGCGACGACACCGCGCTGACCGCGATGCTCGGCCGGCTGCGTTCCGCCGCCAACTGGTCCGGCGCCGCACCGCGCCGCACCGCCCTGCGGGCCCGCTTCGAACGCCGGCTGCGCGGCCACCTCGACCGCGCCGAGCCGGGCAGTCTCGCCGCCGCCCTCGCCGCCACGCCCTCCCGGCCCGGCACCGACCCGGCCGGCCAGGTACCGCACTGGCTGTTCGCCTTCGACGCGGCGGGCATCGCGGTCTTCCGGGCCCTCGCCCTGCTGTCCACGCACACCGGGCAGGAGACCCAACTACGCAACGAGCTGGCCGTCACCGACCTCACCGAACCGCGCCTGCTGCCGTACACCCGCGCCTGTGTGCTGGAGTCGGTGCGCCTGTGGCCGACCACCCCGTTCATCCTGCGCGAGTCGGTGCGCGAGACCGGCTGGGGTGAGGACGCGCTGCCCGCCGGCACCGAGTTCCTCATCTACACGCCGCTGTTCCACCGGGACGAGTCGCTGCCGTACTCCGACCGCTTCACCCCGGAGATCTGGCTGGACGGGACGGCCCAGGACACCGAGGCACTGCTGCCGTTCAGCGCCGGCCCCGGCGAGTGCCCCGGCGAGGACCTGGTGCTGCTGGCCACCTCCACCATGCTGGCGGCCCTTCTGGAACGCCACACCTACCTCCCCGAACGGCCCGGCCGGCTGCGCCCCGACCGGCCGCTGCCCCGCACCCTCGACCACTTCGGCCTCCGCTTCGCGGCTCTGCCCCACCGTCCGTGAAACCGTGAGGGTGCGGGCACGCGCTGTGACATGATGCGAGAGCCTCGCCAAGGCTGCTGTGAACGGAAAGGTTCGGCATGGCCCCTCGCGCCGGTAAATGGCAGCGTGTGCCCCTCATCCCACAGAGCAGGCAAGCGACGGAGACCGAGACGGTCCCCGTCTATTCGTCGTTGGTGCGCGAATGGAGAACCCTGGGCCGCACGCTCCCCGGGGTACCCGATCACGAATGGGACATGTTGGTGACGCGCCCCGTGTGGCCCAGCCGTTGAGCCATTCGCCTCCGACCGGTGCTCGGCGGTTCGAGTGAATCGGCGCGGAAAGCAGCCGCAGTGGTGTCTTTCCGCTTTCGCATTCGTTGTGATTTTCGCAGTGGAAGCCGGGCCTCTTCGAGGCCCGTTCGTCACGAAATCCGTGGCACGACTTCCTCCTGTGGAAAGGACCCGAAACTATGAAGTGCAAGAAGGCCGCGGTAGCCGTCGCCGGTATCGTCATGGCGCTGGGTGCGGCCGCGCCTGCCGTCGCCGACGCCGACGCCGAGGGTGCCGCTGTCGGCTCCCCGGGCGTCCTGTCCGGCAACGTCGTCCAGGTCCCGGTGCACGTGCCGATCAACGTATGCGGCAACTCCATCAACATCGCCGCGCTGCTGAACCCGGCCTTCGGGAACGTCTGCATCAACAAGTGACGCAGCGTCAGACCTCGGCCGTGTGACAGCCGGTCCCGGAGCGCTCCGGGACCGGCTTTTCCATGCCCGAATACCCCAAGCGGGCGATCGCCTCCCCCAACGGCCTAGTACGGGCCCGGACCGCGATCCCGATCGGCCCATTAACAATATTTTTGCTCCGAGTGGCTGGCGAAATCCTGGCGCCTGGCGAAGGAGCGGACAATGGGTCACCGGAGAGCGAAGACGAAAGGTGTACGGCGGGGGGTGATCACCGCCGGTCTCCTCGGTCTGCTGATGGCCGGTTCCCTCGTGTCCGCCCCGGCCGGCCTCGCCGCCGCGCCGCCCGCGGCACCGCGCGCCGGCGACCGGGGCCCGGGCCCGGACGGCGACCGGGACGCCGCCGCGGGGACGGAGGGGGCGGAGACGGCTTCGGGGGCGGCCCCGGCCACCGGCGCCGGCACCGGGCCCGGCAGGGACGCCGGTTCCGGCCCGGCACCCGCGTCGGGGCTGGAGCGCGCGGAGCCGGGACCGGGCACGGGACCGGGCACGGGACCGGGCACGGGACCGGGCACGGGACCGGGCACGGGACCGGGCACGGGACCGGGCACGGGACCGGGCACGGGGACCGCGGCGGCGACCGCGGTGGGGGCGTACCTGGACTACGGGCCGCGCGGCATCCACCGGATGGCGGGGCTGAGCAAGTGGCTCGGCGGCACGGAGCTGCGGGTCGGGCACACCTACCTGCCCGGCGACGTGTGGACCAACATCGAGGGGCGCCCCGGATTCCTGGAGCACTGGGCCGAGTGGCGCAAGGCCGGCAAGGACCGGCTGTTCGTCCTCAACGTGCCCATGCTGGAGCGCAACGAGAGCCACCTGCCGGACCCGGTGGTCGGCCAGTTGCTGCGGCTGGGCGCCGACGGGCGGTTCGACCGGCACTTCCGGGCGCTCGGCGAGCGCCTGGTGGGCCTCGGGGTGCCGGACACCGTCCTGGTGCTCGGCTGGGAGATGAACGGCATCACGTACTCGCACCGCTGCGGCCCCGACCCGGAGGCCTGGAAGGCGTACTGGAAGCGGATCGTCACCGCCATGCGCGCGGTACCGGGCCAGCGGTTCCGGTTCGACTTCGCACCCAACCGGGGCCGGGACGCCGTGCCGTGGACCGAGTGCTACCCGGGGGACGACGTCGTCGACATCATCGGGATGGACTCCTACGACCAGCCCCCGGGCGAGACGTTCGACGAGCAGGTGGACCAGCCCTACGGGCTGCGTCACCACGTGGAGTTCGCCGCCGAGCACGGCAAGCCGATCTCGTACCCGGAATGGGGGCTGTTCCGCAACGGCGACAACCCCGAGTACATGCGGCGCATGCTGGAGTGGATGGACCGGCACAAGCCGCTCTACCAGACGATCACGGACTACTGCCCGCACGGCGTCTGGCAGTGCGAGGAGAACCCGAAGGCGTCGGAGGTGTTCCGCGCGAAGCTGTCCGGCAAGGGCGACCCGACGAAACCCACCCCGGAACCGGAACCGAGGCCGGAGCCCGAGCCCGAGCCGCGGCCCGAACCGGAGCCGCGGCCCGAACCGGAGCCGCGGCCCGAGCAGCCGGACTGTACGCCGCTGGACCTCGGGGAGTGGGTCGAGAAGTGGCTCGGACGCAAGCTGTGCGTACGGTTCGAGTGGCGGCGGCACGTCACCTCCTGAACCGGCATCGTCCGGGCCGTCACTTCCTGAGCCGTCGCACCCAGGTGCGGTCGCGCAGCCGGTCCGCCGCCCAGCGGCGGCCGGCCGCACAGCCGGCCAGCAGCAGCAGCGGCACCGCCGTGCGGCGCCGGGCCAGCAGCAGGCGCTGGTTGACGGCCGGTTCGGGACGCCAGTGGCTCTTGTACGGTTCGCGGCCGCGCAACAGGCTGAGCCTGGCGCGGCCGCTGGCGCTGCTCTCCCGGGCGCCGTTGCGCAGCAGCAGGGTCGCCACGTCCACCTTGCTGTCGCGCAGCAGCGGGTCCGCCCCGTACAGATAGCCGCCGGACAGCAGCGGCGACATCAGGGTGAGGTCGGCGGCGACGACGTCCCCGGCCATGCGGAACTCGGTCACCATCGCGTCGCCCGACTCCACCATCGACCGCACCGCCCGCTGGAGGTGCTCGGCGAACCGGGGCCTGAGGTGCTCCGGCGTCACCCCGCGGTCCGCCCACTGGCGCTGGTGGAGGTCCAGCAGCCGCCGGAGGGCGCCGGGGACCTCGGCGGCCGGCACGACGTGCTCCTCGATGCCGAGCCGGTCGAGCTTGCGCAGCTTCGAGCGGGCCCGCTGGGCGCGGGAGGACGGCAGCCGGCCGACGAGCTCGTCGATGGGGGCGGCGGGCAGCTCCATGCAGACCGAGTCGGGCAGGCGGTGGCGCGGGCCGCGCCAGTGCGCGTACACCCGCTGGGCCGCGGCCTCCGCCCGTACCTCCCGGAGGTCGATCACGGCGGTACGGGCCAGCCGGCCGAGCGCCGCGGTCAGGACGGGCACCGCCCCGTCGGCGTGGGCGTCGTCGACGAGCACGTCGGAGTAGTCGGTGATCGCGCCGCCCAGGTGCGTCAGCACCGGCAGCGGTCCGCGCACCCGCCGCAGGGGGGCCGCCGCGACGAGCCGGCCGTCCCGGCGCACCAGGACGACCCGCAGGCATCCGGGGGTGCCGTACGACACCCACCAGGAGTGCAGCCAGGAGTGCGACTGGAAGGGGGTGGCCGTGGCGCACCGCCGGTACAGGGCCGCCCACTCCCCGGCGAGCCGGCCGAACTCCCCGTCGTCCCGGCAGACGGTGACCTCCCAGGTACCGGGCCGGGTCATACCAGCGCCTCCTGCTGGGCGACGGGCCCCGGCACGGACCCCGGGCGGCCCCCGTACCCGTACCGCTCGCCGCGCCGGGCGGGGCGGGGCCGCACCAGCAGGGCGAGCCCGCCGAGCAGCCCGCCGGCGCAGCCGCCCACGAACAGGGACAGCGGCACCGACGGCGAGACCGGGTCGGCGGGCGTGACGGCCCGGGTGAACTGGAGGACCTTCACACCGGTGCTGCGCTCGGTGTGGGAGCCCTTCTCGACGAGGGCCCTGGCCACGCTGTCGGCCATGCCCGCGGCGGTGGCCGCCTCGGGGGCCCGGGCCGTGATGGCGATCATCGGGGCGTCGGGCGAGGTCGCGGTCTGCACGCCCGCCCGCAGCGTCTCGGCCGGCACCCCGGCGGCGACCTGGGCGTCGCCGACCACCGCGATGTCGGTGGCGACCCGTCCGTACGCCTGCGCCAGGCCCATCGCGCCGGCCGGGTCGGACTTCGCGGACGGGACGACGATGACGTAGCTGGTCGCCGCGTACTCGGGGGTCTTGAGCAGGCCGTACGCGCCACCGGCGAGGACGCCCAGCAGTGCGGCGGCCGGGACGAGCCATCGGCGGCGGGTGCGCCTGAGGCGGGTGAGCCAGCCGATCGCGCGGCGTACGGCAAGGGACTGGGTCGTGGTCATCGACAACTCGCTCCGTCGTAAGGGCCGTGGTGCGGGCCTTCCCGCAGGCCGGGGTGGAGGCCGTGGTGAAGCCCGTCGTGGAATCCGTCGTGCAGGCCGTCGTGCAGGTCCCGGTAGAGGGACGTCAGCAGCCGGGCGCTGCGGGCGATGTCGTAGCGGTGGACGGCCGGGGGCACGGGCAGCCGTTCGCGCGGGACCGTCTCCAGGGCGGCGGTCACCTCGTCGACCGTCCCGCCGATGCGGCGCGCTCCGGGCGCCTCGGAGGGCGGCAGGTCGTCGAGGGCGGGGCAGGCCACGTACCGGACGGGCAGTCCGGCCGCCAGCGCCTCGACGATCGCGAGCCCGAAGGCCTCGTCGGGGGACGTCGACACGAACACGTCCATGGCCGACAGCAGTTCCGGCAGGCCGTGGTCGACCGCGCCCGCCCACACCACCCGGTCCGCCGCCCCGCACGCGCGGGCGGTCCGCTCCAGCGGTTCCCGCTGCTCGCCGTCCCCGACCAGCAGGAGCCGGGTGTCACCGGGCAGCGCGGCCACCGCGCGGACCAGCGTGTCGAACCGCTTGCCCGCCACCAGCCGCCCGACCCCGCCGACGACGTACGCGCCGGGTGCGAGGCCCAGCCGCCGGCGGGCCGTGTCCCGGGCGGCCGGGTCGTACGCGAAGCGCCGCACGTCGACGCCGTTCGGCACGACCCGGATCCGGGCCGGGTGCACCCCCCACGCGACCAGGCGCCGGGCGACCGTGCCGGACACGGCGACCGTCGAGGTGCCGAGCCGTTCCCCGGCCAGGTACAGCGCGCGTGCCCCGGCGCTCAGGCGCCGGCCCTCGATCTGCGCGGCGCCCAGGGAGTGCTCGGTGGCGACGACCGTCCGCACGCCGGCGAGCCGGGCGGCGAGCCGGCCGTACAGACACGCCCGGTACAGGTGGGTGTGGACGACGTCGAAACCGCCGTGCCGGACGAGGCGGGTGAGACGGGGCAGGGCGGACAGGTCGCGGTTGCCGCGCATGCCCAGGTGGGTGACGGGGAAGCCGTCGGCCCGCAGGGCGTCGGCGACGGGACCGGGGTTGGTGAGGGTGACGACGCTGCTGCGGACGCGGTCCATGTGCGGCAGCAGCAGGCGCAGTTGCTGCTCGGCGCCGCCGATGCCGAGTCCGGTGATGATGTGCAGGACGTTCAGGGCGCTCATGACGCGGGTACCGGGGCGACCGCCACCGGGGCGCGCCGCGCCCGGTGCAGCCGGCGCTTGGCGTGCAGCCGCCAGGCGGTGTCGCGCTGCCCGATGTGCACCCGGGGCAGGGCGAACACCCCGCTCAGCGGGCCGGGGTCGATGGCGGCGGCGTAGGTGTAGCCCGCCGCGCGGGCGGCGCGGACCGTGCGCTCGTCGACGTGCCCGTACGGGTAGCAGAAGCCGTCGGGGGCGGTGCCGGTGAGCGTGCGGAGCCGTTCACGGCTGCCGGCCGTCTCCTGGGCCAGGACGTCGTCGGGGGCACCGGGCAGGGAGATGTGCAGCAGCCCGTGCGAGGCGACCTCCATGCCGGCGGCGGCGCAGCGGCGGACGCCGTCCTCGGTGAGCAGCGGTTTGCGCGGGCCGAGGGCGTCCCAGTCGTTGGTGCCGCCGAGGCGGCCGGGGAGGACGAAGACGGTGGCCGTGCACTCGTGGCGGCGCAGGACGGGGACGGCGTTGTCGAGGAAATCGGCGTACCCGTCGTCGAAGGTGAGGCCGACCAGGCCGCGGGTGTCGCCGTGGCGGGCCGCGTACAGCAGCAGTTGCCGCAGGCCGACGCCGCGCAGGCCGTGGTCGCGCAGCCAGCGGAGCTGCTCGTCGAGGCGGGCGGGGGAGACGGTGACCTGGTAGGGGTCGTCGTCCGTGGTGTCGTCGACGGAGTGGTACATCGCCACCCACAGGGGGATTCTCTGCTGGTTCATGAGCGGGCCTTCGCAAGCCGGTGGAAAGGGTTCGCGGAACGGAGGAGGGCGGGGACCACCGGGGCGCGCAGCGCGCACGCGGTGGCGGTGAACGCGGCGGTGGTGGCGGCCGCCGCCGCGGTGACCGCGAGCAGCGCCGGGCCGGTCGCGCACCACCATCCGGCGGCGGTGCCGACGGCCGCGGCGGCGGTGAGCCGGGCCAGTCCGCCGGTCAGGCGCCGGGCGTCGAGGGGGATGTGCCGGCGGCGCAGGCCGAGCAGCAGCAGGGCGGCGGTGAGCGTGATGCCCAGGGCGTTGGCGGCCGCGATGCCCGGGGCGCCCCAGGGGCCCGCCCACGCCCGGCCGGCGGCGGCGGTCACGGCGATGCCGGCGAGCATGGCGGCGGCCGGGTACCACAGGGGGCGGGCGGCCGAGAAGTAGCAGCGCACCAGGGCGCCGACGAGTGTCTGACCGAGGAGCCCGAGGGCGTAGACGCGCATGACGGTGGCCGTGGCGGCGGTGTCCGCCGCGTCGAACGCGCCGCGCTGGAAGAGCAGGTGCACGAGGGCGGGGGCGGCGGCGACGACGGTCGCGGCACCGACCAGGACGATCACCCCGGCGAGCAGCAGGTCGCGCTCGGCCCGCCGCCCGGCCGCCCGGGCGTCGCCCGCCGCGAGCGCCCGCGCGACCACCGGGAAGCTGACCGTGCACAGCATCAGCGAGAGGACCATCGGCAGTTGGGCGACCTTCTGCGCGTAGTTGAGGTGCGAGATCGCCCCGGCGGGCAGCGGCGCGGCGAGGAACCGCTCGACCAGGACCTGCGACTGACGGCTCACCGCGAACACCACCACCGGCGCCACCGCGGCCAGCACCGGCCGCCCCACGATCCCGCCCGCCGGGCCGTCCGCCGGTGTGCCCGCCGGGCCGTCGGTACGGGCACGACCGGCGGGGCCGTGCCGGGGGCGGGAGAGGACGTGCCAGAGGGAGGGGGCCTGGACGAGGACCATCAGCACGCCGCCCGCCGCGACACCGGCCGCCGCCGCGCGGACACTCCACCCGTCGGGGCCGAGGAGGACGACCGCCGCGATGATGCCCGTGTTGTACGCGGTGTAGATCGCGGCCGGCGGGAGGAACCGCCCGTGCGCGCGCAGCGCCGCGCTGAGGTACCCGGCGAGGGCGAAGGTGAGCAGGCAGGTGGCGGTCAGCCGGGTGCAGTCGATGGCCAGTTGCCGCTCCGGCAGGCCGGGGGCGAGCAGGCCGACGAGCCACGGGGCGGTGAGCGCGAGCAGTCCGGCTGCCGCACCCGTGCCGAGGGCGACCTGCGGGAGGGTGGCCCCGACGAGCGCGTGCACGGGGTCGGGACGGGGGCCGGGGCCGGGCGGGGCGGGGTCCGCGCGGCGGGCGAGCGCGGCGGCGAAGGCGGGCACGAGGACGAGGGCCATGCCGTCCTCGATCAGCAGGGTGGCCGCGAACTCCGGGACGGTCCAGGCGACGAGGAACGCGTCGGTGGCGGTGCCCGCGCCGAACGTGCGGGCGAGCAACTGGTCGCGGAACAGCCCCAGCAGGGCGCCGAGCGCCGTCAGCGCGGCCGTGAGCGCGGCCGCCCGGGCGAGGAAGCGGCCGGACGGCGCCCATCCCGGTGCCTCCGCCTCCGCCCCCGGCCGCGCGGCCACCCCGGTCCCCCGGGCCCCCTCACCCACGCGGCACCCCCGCCGCGCGGATGCCGGCCCCGGACGGAGCGGCAGGGGCGGTGGCCGTCCCGGGGGCGGCGGTCCCCTGGGCGGTGCCCCTTCCGGCGACGGCCCCGGGAGCGGTGGCGGTCGCGGGGACGGTGCCGCCGGACCGGCGGGTGGCCGGCCCGGGCGCGGCGGAGTCCCCGGCGGGGGCCGGGGGCGGGCCGCCCTGCGGGTGGACGGTCCGGGCGGGGGCCGTGGTCGCCGCCGGGGCGAAGGACCACCAGGCGGCCAGGCCCAGCACGAGGGCCGTGAGCACCGTCGCGGGGCCGCCGATGTCGGCGTACGCGAAGTCGACGAGCTGCCAGACCAGCAGGCCCACCGCGACGGGGCCGCACTCCGGACCGTTCCCGCGGGTGTCCCACAGGCGGCGGAGGGCGCACGCCAGCAGGGCGAGCCAGCCGCCCGCGACGGTCAGCAGGCCGAGGAGGCCCTGCTCGCCCAGGACCAGCAGGTACATGTTGTGCGGCGACAGCAGGGGCTGGCGCTGGAAGCCCTGCCCGGCGCCCGCGGTGTCGCTGCCGGACGACAGGGCCAGGGAGGCGTGGCCGTCCCGGTACTGGGGGAAGCCCTTCAGCCCGACGCCGGTGAGCGGTTCGGCGCGCCACATCCCGGCGGCCGCGGCCCACATGGTGTACCGGTCGGTGACCGACCGGTCGGGGGCGGCCGTGACCCGGGAGATGCTGGCGACCCGTTCCTGGACCATCTGCGAGCCGACGCCCAGCCCGGCCACCAGGACCACGCCCAGCGCGCCGGCCGCGAGGCCCACGCGCGCGGCCCGCCGGAGCCCGCTCAGCACCAGCAGCAGCGCGCACGTCGCCACCGTCGCGATCCAGGCGCCCCGGCTGAACGACACGACCAGCGGGACGGTCAGCAGCCCGCCGCAGAGCAGGGCCGCCGCCCTGGCCCGGCGGCCCGGCGCGCCGAGCGCGATCCCGGCGGCCGCGACGATCCCGTACGAGACGACCGTCGCCATGCCCATCACGTCGGTCGGCCCGAAGGTGCCCACGGCCCGGACGTCCTCGCCCATGTACGAGGCGCCCGTGCCGGTCAGGTACTGCACGACGCCCAGCCCGCCCTGGGCGAGGGCGAGGCCGATCACCGCCCAGGTGACGACGGCGAAGTCCCGCCGGTCGCGCACCAGCAGCACCACGGCCGCCGGGACGAGGACGAAGACCTGGAGGTACCGGGCGACGCCCGGGAGGCTCGCCGCCGGGTCGTGGGACGCCACGGCCGCGGCGCAGATGCCCAGCACCGGCAGGCCCAGGACGGCGGCGGCCGTCCGGGTCAGCGGCCGCGCCCGGTCGCGGACCGCCCGTACGGCGCAGAAGGCGACCAGGACGGCGGAGGCCGCGTCCGCCGGGGTGCCCGTGCCGGTGGCGCCGGGCGGCGGCGGGACGGCGAGCAGCACGACGACGGCGAGCAACGGCGCCAGCGGCGCCCACCTGCGGACCGGCATCAGCTTCCCGCCGGCCGGATCAGCGAGGCGGCGGTGCGCAGCAGGATGCAGACGTCCTGCCAGAGCGACCAGTGGTCGATGTAGTGGTTGTCGAAGCGGCACCGGTCCTCGATGGAGGTGTCACCCCGCAGCCCGTGGACCTGCGCGAGCCCGGTCAGCCCGACGGGCATCCGGTGCCGCGCCGCGTAACCGGGGTGGACGCGGCTGAACTTGGCGACGAAGTAGGGGCGTTCCGGGCGCGGCCCGACGAGGCTCATGTCGCCGCGCAGCACGTTCCAGAGCTGCGGCAGCTCGTCGAGCGAGGTGCGGCGCAGGAACGTCCCGACGGCGCTCATCCGCTCGTCGTGGGCGACGCTCCACCGGGTGGCGGCCTCCTCGTCGTCGGCGGGGCGCAGCGTGCGGAACTTCAGCAGCGTGAACAGCCGGCCGTCCTGGCCGACACGTTCCTGCCGGAAGACCACGCCGGGGCCGTCCGACAGCCGGATCGCGGCCGCGCACAGCAGCAGGAGCGGGGAGAGGGCGGTGAGCATGAGCCCGGCGACCGTGACATCGAGGAGCCGTTTGGGCAGCCGGCCGCGGTGGGCGGCCGGCGGGTCCAGGCGCCGGCAGGCGTGGCCCCACAGGTGCTGGCCCATCGGTGTGGGCCCGGTGCCGCCGTCGCCCTCCGCCACCAGGCGGCCGACGCAGCCGTAGTGGCTCAGCAGGGCGACCAGGTCGGGTGGCGCGGTGCCGGTGAACACCGCGTCGCGGACGCTGTTCTGGATGACGGCCCGGTGGATCTCCTCGGGGGTGGTCAGCACCGGCAGCGCCGAGCCGGCGGTGGCGGGCGGCCGGTGGGTGGCGACGACGCCGACCGGCCGGATGCCGTACTCGGGGTGCCTGGTGAGCGTGGCGGCCAGCCGCTGCGCCGCGTCGACGGGGCCGACGACCAGCGCGGAGCCGGGGTGCGCGCGGGCGGTGGCGCGCCGCCGGTGGTGCAGGACGGCGCGGCAGGCGCACACGAAGGCCAGGTGGACGGCGTACGCGGCGCCCAGGGTCGCCGGGCCGAGGGCGCGCTGCGGGGACTGCGCGGCGAGCAGCGCGGCGGCCGCGCACCAGGCGGTCGCCGCCCGTCCGGCGAGGGCGGGCAGTTCGTCGAGTACGGAGGCGACGACGCCGGGCCGGTAGAGACCGGCGTACGCGTCGAGGGCGGCCAGGCACGCGGTGAGCTGCATCAGCAGGGCGGCGCTGCGCTGGTGGGGGCCGAGGAGCAGCGCGGCGAGCAGGACGGCGGCGCAGTCGGCGGCGACCAGGGAGGCGACGAAGGGCGGCGCGGGGACGGGGCGGCGCGGCGGCAGGGCCACCCGGTCCGCGAGGCCGGCCCGCCCGCGCGGTGGTACGACGGTGGTGCCGGCCGGACTGGTGCTTTCCGTGGTCACTGGGGGATCGGCTCCCTGAGCTCGTGGCGCGGCGCGGCGGTCACCTCGCGGTACACGTCCGCGATGGCAGCGCCCGCGCGCCGCACGTCGAACCGCCGCTGTACGTACCGCTGGGCCTGGCGGCCCAGGGCTTCACGGAGGACCGGCCGCCGGAGCAGCGAGCCGAGGGCGGTGCCGAGGGCGGCCGGGTCGCCGGGGCGTACCAGGCAGTGCGTCTCGTGACCGGGCGGCAGGCTCTCGCGGGCGCCGTCCACGTCGGTGAGGAGGACGGGGCGGGCGGCCGCCATGGCCTCCAGGGGCGCGAGGGCCATGCCTTCCCAGCGGGACGGCTGGACCACCAGGTCGGCGGCCCGGTACCAGGGCGCCGGGTCGGTGACGGCGCCCGCGAAGGTGACCGCGCGCTCCAGCTCGCCGTGCCGGGCGGTGGCGCGGAGGGCGTCGGCGTCGGGGCCGTCGCCGACCAGGACGAGCCGGGCGTGCGGGACGCGGTCGAGGACGGCGGACCAGGCCTCCAGGAGGGTGTCCTGGCCCTTCTGGCGGCACAGGCGCCCCACGCACACCACGAGTGGTGCGGTGGCGGGCAGTCCGAGGCCGGTGCGGGCGGCGGCGCGGCCGGGTCCGGCGGTGAAGCGCTGGGCGTCCACACCGTTGTGGACGACGGTCCAGGGGGCCCGTACGCCCGCCTGCTCGCCGCGCCGCCGTTCGGCCTCGCTGACACAGATGACCCGGTCGGTCCAGCGGGCGGCCCAGCGTTCCCAGCGCCTGGCGAGCGCGCCGGCCAGCCCGTCGACCGCCTCGAACGACCAGGCGTGCGGCTGGTAGACGGTGGGCACCCGGCCGCGCACGGCGATCCGGGCGGCCAGGCCGGCCTTCGCGCTGTGCGCGTGCACCAGGTCGGGGCGTACCAGGTCGACGAGCTCGGTGATCCGGCGGCTCTCGGCCACCAGCCGGGGGCCCGGCTCGCGGCCGGCCCGCCAGGGGTGGACCTCGGCGCCCCGCGCGGCCGCCGCCACCGCCAGCGGCGTGCCGGGCGGACAGGCGACGGCGACCCGCATTCCCAGGTCCACCTGCGCACCGACCACGTCGGTGACCACGCGGGCCACCCCGCCGTCACCCGGCTGGACAACATGCAATGCGGTGAGTGGGGAACGCACGCGTGACCCTTTCTCCTTCTACGACTTCTCCGCAGCTTTCTGCGAAGCGGGCGGCGGTGAGGGTGTCGACGGAATCGGATCAGTCGGCTGGTTCGGCGGGATCGACGGATACGGCGATTTCCGGCGCTCGGCGAATGTCAGTGGCGCGCGGTATTCGGGCGCGGCCGCACTGCAAGAACCTCTGAATTCCCCATACTGGTTCTCCGCTTTGACGAGTGGGACCGCGTCCAGCGAGACGTACGTTATAACTCAACAAACACGACCAGAAGCACGCGAAACACCGCCGGAGCAACTTCCCGATTTTCACCCCGCGTTGACGGTGCGGCGTGTCGCGCGCGGGCCGCGGCCGGCCGCTTCACCCATTCGGTCCCGCAACCGCCGAAATCCTGCGGCGTTGTTGGTGTAGCCGGCCACGTCGGCCGCCGTGCCTCACCAACCTAGGAGTTCCTCACCATGTCCCGTATCGCGAAGGCAGCCGTCCTGACCTCCGCCGTCGCCGCGTCCGTCGCCGGCGCCACCGGCGTCGCGCACGCCGACGCCGACGCGGACGCCGCGGCCGTGAAGTCCCCCGGCGTCATCTCCGGCAACGTGGTCCAGGCGCCGATCCACGTCCCGATCAACCTGTGCGGCAACACCATCGACATCATCGGTCTGCTGAACCCGACCTTCGGCAACGTCTGCGTCAACGACTGACACGGCGGACCGCACCGGCAGCCGGGCACTTCGGAAGTGCGTCACCCTCCGGGGGTGGCGCACTTCTCTGCTGTGCGGGGAAAGCCGTGCCACTCCATCGGCGGCGCGCGGCCAGGGGCGGGGGGCGGCACGGCGGGTCCTTTTCGCCCAGGTCAGAGGGTGCCGTTCACCCGTCGGGCCCCTTCTCGGTTGGCACGCATGCGTTTGCGGGCCGCACCGCCCGGACTCACGGTGATGTCACGTTCCCGACGCGTCACTGGAAGGACAAGGCATGCGTCTCCTGACACCCCGCCGTGTGGCGGTCACCGCACTCTGCGCCGCGCTCACGCTCGGTACGGCGGGACCCGCACTCGCCCATTCCACTCCCCGAGCCGCCGAGCAGCAGGCCAGGACGCCGGCGGACATCGGCGACATCCTCGGTTCGATCGGCGGCGTGCTCGACTCCGTCCTCGGCACCGTCACGGGCACCGGCAGCACCCAGGCGATGCCCTCCTCCGAGATGAACCAGCAGATGAAGGACCTCACGACCGCCATCGAGGCGCTGCGCAAGGCCGTGGCCGAGTCGAAGACGAACACGAACACGAGCACGAGCACGAGCACAGCGAACACGGTGAACCCGTCGAACCCGGCGAGCCCGGACAGCGGCACGAACACCGGCTCCACCGCCCCCCGGACGCCGGTCGACGACGTCACCCCGGACGCGGCGGGCGACCTGGACGCGCTGGACGGGGCCGACTCCCCGGACGGAGCGGACGCGGACGTGGACAAGGCCATGGACGCCATGGACAAGGCGATCGACAACCTGGTCGCGGCCGCCATGAAGGGTCAGGCGGTCACCTCCGCGTCCCAGGTCCAGGCGGCCACCCAGGCCCTGATGGACGCCATCATGCGGGACGTCGCCAAGAGCGCGCCGACGACGGGGACGAACACCCTCCCCGCCACCACGCTGCCCGCCACCACACTCCCGGCCGCCACGCTGCCCGCCGCCACGCTGCCCGCCGCCACGCTTCCGGCCGCCGCCCGCTAGCCGCACGCGACCGGCTCCAGGGGACGCCCCGCCCCACCTCCCGACAGCCGTGCCGCCCCGGTTCCCCGCCGGGCGGACACGGCCGCCGGCCCGTCTCCGGCACGCCCCCGGCATGTTCATCGGAAGATAGGACTGGTGCGTATCGATCGGGTGCAGTGCCGAGAATTCCCGGCTGACGGAGTTTCCCCCGCGCGGAGGGCTCGTTACAGAGGACAGAGCGCCGCACAGGTGATCCCAACGTGCTTGTGCCGAGCGTGAGTTGCAGCGAACAGACGCCAGTCCCAGGAAGGACTCACCCAATGAAGCCCACCAAGGTTGCTGCGGTCGTCGCCGGTTCCGTGATGGCTCTGGCCGCGGCGACGCCGGCCTTCGCCGCCGAGAGCCTCACCCCGTCCAGCCTCAACGGAGGAGTCGAAGCCCTGGGCAAGCGCGGACTGACCGAGGCCGTCCCGAGCGACGCGGTGGGCAAGGTGACCGACGGCAAGGCCGTGGACAAGGTGCAGGACACCGCCGGTGGACTGGCGCCCGCCAAGGACGCCGCCAAGCCGCTCCTCGGCGGCCTGCCCCTGGGCAAGTAACCCACCCGGCACCACCCCTGGTGGTGCCCCCGGCCGTGCGCCGGGAAAGCGGTACCGCGTGTACGACGCTGCCGGGGCCGACGGGAAACGACGTTTCCGTCGGCCTTTCGGCTTTTCGGCGTTCGGCGTTCGGCGTTCGGCGTTCGGCGTTGGCGTTCAGCGTTCGGCGTTCCGGACGTCAACACCCGTACGGCCGCACTGCTGCAACCAGGCGAATTCTGACGCGTTTTTCGGCGCGTGCTCGTTCTTTTGGGCAGCACCACCGTACTCACAAGCCCGGGAAGGCGTACGCAGCAATGAACCTGAAATCTCAGGCCGGCATGGGGATTGTCGTCACGTGCCTCGCATCGGCGGCCATGGCGTCGCCCGCGGCGGCGGCCGCCACCGTACCGGTCGCGCCGGTGGACGTGCCCCTGCACGGTCTGGGCACCGTCCTCCCGACGGACACGCCCACCCTGCGTACCGGCGTTCCGATCCCCCTGCCGGGGGCGCCCATGGGGCTGACCGAGCGCGGCGAGGGCCGGGTCCAGCCGCTGACGCTGCCGCAGCTCCCGTTCACGGCGGGCGTGCCGGAGACGCTGGTCAGCGCCCCGCTGCCGGAGGCCGTGGAGGGTGAGCCGACGGGTCAGGCGCTGGTCGCCGCGCCCGCCTCGACGCTCCGGGCGACCACGCCGGGCGCGATCCTCGGCTCCCCGCTCACGCTGCCGCGCGCCGAGTCCCTCGGCATGCCGGGCGCCGAGCTGCCCCCGGTGGGCTTCCTGCCGCCGGCCGTCTCGGGCGCGTTCGACTCGACGCTGGGTCTGGCACAGCCGCAGGTCTGACCCCCGGCCCCCGGCCCCGCCCGTCCTTCCTCCCCCGCTCCCGCCCCCGCGGTTCCTCCTCCGCACGTCCCTCTTCCGTCCCCTGCACGCGTCCGAAAGGGCGAACCCGGTGCCACGACCGGCTGTTGGAGTGGCGCGGCCGTTACCCGGCCTGACGAGCGCCGTTGTAGGGGAGTGACGACCGCAGGTCCGCGGTCCGATTTCCACGTACAAGGAGATTTTGATGTCTCGCATCGCGAAGGCTGCCGCCGTCATCGTCGGCACGGGCGCTGTCGCCCTGAGCGGAACCGGCCTGGCCGTCGCCGACGCACGGTCCGACGCCGCTGCCGTCGAGTCCCCCGGTGTCATCTCCGGCAACGCGGTCCAGGTTCCGATCCACATCCCGGTCAACCTGTGCGGCAACACCATCGACATCATCGGCCTGCTGAACCCGGCGTTCGGCAACCAGTGCGCGAACGTCGACGACCACAAGGGTCACGGCGGCTACGGCCACTGATCGCGCCCGCCCGCACCGGTGCCCACCGGTGTGTGACGACAGGCGCCGACGCGTACGGCCCCCCGGCTCACCGGCCGGGGGGCCGTTCCGTTCCCCGCGCGCCGTCCGTCAGGCGAAGCGGTAGAGGTGGCGGTGGTCGGCGACGTCGGCGGGGGTGACGTTGAACGGGGGCATCGGCTCGTGCCGGGCGACGACCCGCCGGTACTGGGCCGAGCCGGGCGGGGGCGGAGTGGCGGGCAGGTAGCCGGCCCGCGGGTTCCTGCTCTGCCAGCGCGACCAGAGCAGGTCGATGAAGGAGTGGTGGAGCCAGAACACCGGGTCGTTGACCGACGCGCCGCCGAGCATCAGCCCGCCGACCCAGCGGTGGACGCGGTTGTGGTTGCGCCAGCGCCCGTTGCCGCTCTCCCGGGTCCAGCCCTCCAGCGCGTTGCGGAAGCCGGTGCGGCTGGTGGAGTCCCACGGGGCCGAGTCGTAGACGGTCTCCTCGGCCGCCCGGGCGAGCTCCCGCGCGGTCGGCAGGCCGATGGGAGCGGCCGGGTTGCCGAAGTTGCGGGTCAGGAACGGGCTTTCGGTCACACCGGCCGTGATCGGCCAGTTCCCCCGGGCGTAGGCGAAGGGGCCCGTCATCACCTGGCGGTCGCCCTTGCGTCCGTCGCCACCCATGAAGTCCTCGCCCCACAGGGAGGCCGCCGGGGTGTTGTCGCGGGTCCAGTCCCAGTAGGGGACCGTCACCGTCGGGTCGACCTCGCGCAGGGCCCGCTCGAACTCCAGCAGGTACTGGCGGTGCCAGGGCAGGAAGGAGGGGGCCATGTGCGCGACCCGCAGGCCGTCGTCGCCGTCGGCGGTGTAGTACGCGATGTGCGTCCGTACGAAGTCGTCGTACCGTCCGGCGCGTTTCAGCTCCAGTACGGCAGCGACGAACTTCCGCCGCTCGGCGGGGCTCAGGTCGCGCTGATTCTTACGCACGTACGCCATGGTGTCCTCCCAGGGCCAGTCGGGCGGAGCCCAGTTCGTCCACGGCGGCACGGGCGGCCTCGAGGGCCGTGGGGTACGCCTGGTAGTGGTCGACGGGCGTCACGTAGCCGCCGCCGGCGCAGCGCATCAGGTGCAGGGGCCGCCCGTCGATCCGTACGTCGAACCGGGCGCCGCGGGCGTCCGGTGGGGCGGGGCGGCCCTGGAGGCGCCGGCCCCGGTACATCTCGTCGAACCCGCCCGTGGGCCGCCGGTCCGGGTCCGTGCCGGTCCTGGGCGTGGTGGCGACGTGGGCGAGCGCCCCGCCGGTGAAGGCGGTGACGGTAAGGGCGAACAGCGCGCGCAGGACGGCGCGCCGGTGTGGAAGGAGACGGGACAGCGGCTGTGCGACGCTCATCGATCGGGCTCCCTGCTCGTCGTGGCTCCCCCCGGGACAAACGACGCCGCTCGCGAACCGTTCCGGAGGGCGTCACCGCATCCATTACCCGGGCAGGTGAATCACCGCCCCGGCATTTCGGCTGAACAGGTGGGAATGCACCCAAAGGCCCTACAAGGCACCACTACCATCCGGCTGCATGACCTCTTCCACGACCGCCGCAACGCCGGGGCAGCAGGAATCCCCCCTGGGCACCCTCATCGTCATCCCCTGGGCCAATGAGCCCGAGCCCGAGTCCGACGCCCCCGTCACGCCCTTCCTGATGGTGTACTCCCTGGGGGACGGCCGCGACGGTCCCGAGGCCGGGGCGGAGGCGCTGCGCGGCGAGCTGGAGAGGATCGGCCTGTCGATCGGCGACAAGGTGACGGACCTCGCCCGCGAGACGCGGATCCCGATCACGCTGCTGGTGGAGGCCGAACAGGCCGTGCTGAACCTGCCGTTCATGCGGGTGCAGTGCCCGGTGCCCCCGGAGTGGGAGAAGGCCGCCCACGAGAGCGGCACGGCGTACCTGATCTGCTCGCTGCGCCCGTGGCCGGAGGCGGTACAGGGAAAGCCGGTCAGCGAGGAGCGGTTGAGGGCGTTCCTCGCGGACGAGGAGATGATCGCGCAGGCCGCCCACTGCCTGCTGCCCGTGCGCCGGGTCCGCACCTGACGGTCGGCGCGGGCCGGTGAATGGGCCCCGGTGGCCGGTCCGTTGACCTCCGCCGGGGCCCTTCCCTCTTTCCGGGGAAGAAAACGGGGAAAACCGCGACGAAAGGATTCGGCGTGTAACGTCGCCGCCATGACGATGACGCGAGTGAAGGACGAGGCATCCCCCGTCCGGAGCGGGGAAGCCGCGCAGGTGACGACGTCCGTGGGGGCGGGGCGGGCGTTCGCGTGGATGCTGGTGGTCACGGGGGCGGCGGGGCTGCTGGCGGCGTGGGTGATCACGCTGGACAAGTTCAAGCTGCTTCAGGACCCGGACTTCACCCCGGGGTGCAGTCTGAACCCGGTCGTGTCGTGCGGCAGCATCATGAAGAGCGAGCAGGCCTCGGTCTTCGGCTTCCCCAACCCGATGCTGGGCCTGGTCGCCTACGGCATGGTCGTCGCCATCGGTGCCGGGCTGCTGGCCGGCGCCCGCCACCGGCGCTGGTACTGGCTGGGCCTGAACGCCGGAACGCTGTTCGGCACCGGCTTCTGCATGTGGCTGATGTACCAGTCGCTGTACGAGATCAACGCGCTGTGCCTGTGGTGCTCGCTGGCCTGGGCCGCCACCCTCACCATGTTCTGGTACGTCACCTCGCACAACGTCCGCGTGGGCCTGCTGCCCGCCCCCCGCCCGGTGCGCACGTTCCTCGACGAGTTCACCTGGGTCCTGCCCGTCCTGCACATCGGGATCATCGGCATGCTGGTCCTCACCCGCTGGTGGGACTTCTGGACCGGCTGAGCACACACCGCGTCCGCGGCCGGTCCCGGTCGGGGCAGGCAACCGAAAAGGCCAGGTCACTTGTCAGTGACCTGGCCTTCTGCGGAGCCGCCTTCGGGATTCGAACCCGAGACCTACGCATTACGAGTGCGTTGCTCTGGCCAACTGAGCTAAGGCGGCATGCCGTGCGTTCCCCCTGGAGGGTGCAGCAGCGGGGACAAGTCTACACAGGTCCGGGGGGTGCCTCGCACACGCCTCAGCGGCAGCGCTTGCCGGCCGGCGGGACCGTGCCGTCGAGGAGGTAGGTGTTGATCGCGGTGTCGACGCAGTCGCTGCCCCGGCCGTAGGCGGTGTGGCCGTCGCCCTCGTAGGTGAGCAGGGTGCCGGAGGAGAGCTGGGCGGCGAGGGACCGGGCCCACTTGTAGGGGGTGGCCGGGTCGCGGGTGGTGCCGACGACCAGGATCGGCGGGGCACCGTCCGCCTGGATGCGGTGGGCGGCGCCGGTGGCCTTGGTGGGCCAGTAGGCGCAGTTCAGCGACGCCCAGGCCAGACCCTTGCCGAAGACCGGGGACGCCTTCTCGAAGGACGGGACGGCCGCGGCGGCCTCGGCGGGGCCGGTGAAGGCCGGCGGCTGGTCGAGGCAGTTCACGGCGGCGTTGGCGTACATCAGGTTCGAGTACGTGCCGTCGTCCTCGCGCTCGTAGTAGCTGTCGGCCAGGGCCAGCAGCGCGGAGCCCTCGCCGCCCATCGCGCGGGTGAGCGCCTCGCGAAGCTGCGGCCAGGCGGACTCGTCGTACATGGCGGCGATCACGCCCGTGGTGGCCAGGGCCTCGCCGAGTTCGCGGCTCTCGCCGGTCGGGACGGGGTGCTGGTCGAGGGTGGCGAAGAACGCCTTGAGGCGGGTGGCCGCGGCGGTGGGCGACCCGTTGCCCAGCGGGCAGTCGGGCTGCTCGACGCAGTCGGCGGCGAAGGACCGGAAGGCCGTCTCGAAGCCGGCCGTCTGGTCGCGGTTCAGCTCGGCGGTCGGCAGGGACGGGTCCATCGCCCCGTCCAGGACGAGCCGGCCGGTGCGGGAGGGGAACAGCTCGGCGTAAGTGGCTCCGAGGAACGTGCCGTAGGACGCGCCGACGTACGTCAGCCGCGCGTCGCCCAGCACCGCGCGGAGGATGTCCATGTCGCGGGCCGACTCGACGGTGGAGACGTGCGGCAGGATCCGGCCGGAGCGCTTCTGGCAGCCGGCCGCGAAGTCCTTGAAGGAGTCGGCGAGGAGGGTTTTCTCACGGTCGTCGTCGGGGGTCTGGTCCACCTGGGTGTACGCGTCCATCCGCGGCCCGTCGAGGCACCGGACGGGTTCGCTGCGGGCCACGCCGCGGGGGTCGACGGCGACCATGTCGTAGCGGGCCCGGACCGGGGCGGGGTACCCGACGCCCGCGTACCCCTGGAGGTAGCCGACCGCCGAGCCGCCGGGGCCGCCCGGGTTGACCAGCAGGGAGCCGAGGCGCTTGCCGGGCCCGGTGGCTTTGATCCGGGAGACGGCGAGCTTGATCTGCTCACCGTCCGGCTCGGCGTAGTCCAGCGGGACCTTGAGCGTGGCGCACTCGAAGCCGGGCACGCCGCACGCGCGCCAGGACAGCCGCTGGCCGTAGAACGCCTTGAGCTGCTCGGTCGTGGCGACGGAGGCCGAGGCCTGGGCGGAGGCGGCCGGAACCGAACCGCCTTCCGTGCAGCCGGCCAGGAGCAGCCCGGCGAGCGAGACGGTGACGGCGGTCGTACGGAGGAGGCGGCTGGAGTCCATGTCCGGAGGGTATCCGTCCGTTCACGCTTCGTGCCCACGACTACCCGTGTGGGTTACCCCGCGCGCAGGGCCATGGTCATGGCCTCCACCGCCAGCAGCGGCGCCACGTTGCGGTCCATGGCGTCGCGGCAGGCCAGCACCGCCTCGATCCGGCGCAGGGTCCGCTCGGGCGTGGACTCGCGGGCGACCCGGTCCAGGGCGTCCCGCACGTCCACGTTGGCCAGCGCCGTGCCGGAGCCGAGCTGGAGCGCGAGCACGTCGCGGTAGAAGCTCGTCAGCTCGCCGAGGGCCAGGTCCAGGCTGTCGCGCTGGGTACGGGTGCGGCGCCGCTTCTGCTTGTCCTCCAGGTCCTTCATCGCTCCGGCCGTGCCGCGCGGCATCCGGCCACCGGGGGTGCCGCCCAGCGCTGCCTTCAGCTCCTCGGTCTCCTTGACGTCGGTGCCCTCGGCGACCTCCTTGGCGTCCTCGGCCGCCGCGTCGACCAGCTCCTGGGCGGCCTTGAGGCAGCCGCCGATGTCGTCCACCCGGAGCGGGAGCTTCAGGACGGTGGCCCGGCGGGCCCTCGCCCTCTCGTCGGTGGCGAGGCGACGGGCGTGGTCGATGTGGCCCTGGGTGGCGCGGGCGGCGGCGTACGCGGCCTCCGGCTCGATGCCGTCACGGCGGACGAGGACGTCGGCGACGGCATCGACCGGCGGTGTGCGCAAGGTGAGGTGGCGGCAGCGGGAGCGGATGGTGGGCAGGACGTCCTCGACGGAGGGCGCGCACAGCAGCCACACCGTGCGGGGAGCGGGCTCCTCCACCGCCTTCAGGACGGCGTTGGCGGACTTCTCGTTCAGCCGCTCGGCGTCCTCGACGAGGATGACCTGCCAGCGGCCGTTCGCGGGCGAGGTGAACGACTTGCGGACCGTGTCGCGCATGTCGTCGACCAGGATCTGGGTGCCGACGGCGGCGACCGTGGACACGTCGGCGTGCGTGCCGACCAGCGCCGTGTGGCAGCCGTCGCAGAACCCACAGCCCGGCTCGCCGCCGAGCGCGCGGTCGGGGCTGACGCACTGGAGCGCGGCGGCGAAGGCGCGGGCGGCGGTGGTGCGCCCCGAGCCGGGCGGGCCGGTGAACAGCCACGCGTGGGTCATCGTGGACGCGTCGGGCGGGGCGGTGCCGGCCGCGTCGGCGGTGACAAGCGCGTCGGCGTCCCGGGCGGCGGAGCGCAGCTGCTCCTGGACACGGTCCTGGCCGACCAGGTCGTCCCACACGGGCATGGGTCACCGCCTTCCTGCGGGTGTCGATCGGCTTCCCATTGTGGGGCAGGGGTCCGACAACGGACGCCCGCCCCGTGGCCGGCGGCCCGGTGCCGGCCGCCCGTCGGTACGGGCGGGCCGAGCCGGGCGTATCGCGTATCGGGTCAGCGGCGGCGGGGGCGTCCGCCGCCGTGGCCCTCGTCCTCGTCGTGCGGGCCCAGCAGCTCGTCCGCGAGCGTGGGCAGGTCGTCCAGCGGGGTCTCCTCGGCCCAGTCCGAGCGGCGCCGGGGCTTGCCCTGCTCGTCGATCTGCGGCAGCTCCCGGGTGCGCTCGCCGGCCGGCCTGCCGGGCCGCTCGTCCCGGAAGTAGCCGGGCGGCACGCGGTCGGCGGCCCCCTCGTCCCGGACGGGCGGGAGGACGGCCGTCTCGTCGGCGGGACCGGCCGGACCGGTGGCTCCGGTGTCCCGGACGGGCGGGAGGACGGCCGTCTCGTCGGCGGCCGGGCCGTCGTGTCCGGCCGGGCCGGAGTCGCGCACCGGGCGGAGGACGGTCGTCTCGTCGTCGGCGCGGTCCGTGCCGCGGACGGGCGGGAGGAGGGTCGTCTCCTCGTCGTCCTTGCGCATGTTGACGCGCGGCACCGGGACCTCCTGGGTCTCCTGGTCCGGGCGCACGACCGGCGTCGGCACCGTCGTCTCCATGGCGGACGTGGCGGCCGCCGCTGCCGCCGACGCCGCGGCCGCCTCCTCGGCGAGCCGTCGCGCCTCCTCGGCACGCAGCAGGGCCTCCTCGGCCTTGCGCTGCTTCTCCAGGCGCCGGGCCTCGGCCTCGGCCCGCAGCCGCTCCTGCTCCTCCTTGAGCTGCCGCAGCCGCTCCTGCTCCTCGCGGCGGGCCTTCTCCTCGGCCTCGCGGCGCCGCCGCTCCTCCTCGGCGAGCCGACGGGCCTCCTCCGCCCGGAGCCTGGCCTCCTCGGCCTGCCGCTCGGCCTCGCGCTGGCGCGCCTCTTCCTCCTCGCGGCGCTTGCGCTCCTCCTCTTCGGCCCGCAGTTTGGCGAGCTGTTCCTGGCGCTCGCGCTCCAGGCGCTCCTCCTCCGCCTTGCGGGCCGCCTCCTCCTCGGCCTTGCGCCGGGCCTCCTCCTCGGCCGCCTTGCGGGCGGCCTCCATGGCCTTCACCTCGGCCTCGGAGAGCGGCAGCATCTGGTCGAGACGGTGGCGTACGACGGTGGTGACGGCCTCGGGCTCCTGGCCCGCGTCCACCACCAGGTAGCGGCCCGGGTCCGCCGCCGCGAGGGCGAGGAATCCGGCCCGTACGCGCCGGTGGAACTCCGCCGGCTCCGACTCCAGCCGGTCCGGCGCCTCGGTGAACCGCTCCCGCGCGGTCTCGGGCGAGACGTCCAGCAGGACGGTGAGGTGCGGTACGAGGCCGCCGGTCGCCCAGCGCGAGATGCGGGCGATCTCGGTGGGCGACAGGTCGCGGCCCGCGCCCTGGTAGGCCACGGAGGAGTCGATGTACCGGTCGGAGATGACGATCGCGCCGCGCTCCAGGGCCGGGCGGACCAGCGAGTCGACGTGCTCGGCCCGGTCGGCGGCGTACAGCAGCGCCTCCGCGCGGTTGGACAGCCCGGCGCTGGAGACGTCGAGGAGGATCGAGCGCAGGCGCTTGCCGATCGGGGTCGCGCCGGGCTCGCGCGTGACGACCACCTCGTGGCCCTTGGCGCGGATCCACTCGGCCAGCGCCTCCACCTGCGTGGACTTGCCGGCGCCGTCGCCGCCCTCCAGGGCGATGAAGAAACCGGTGGCGGCGGGGGCCTGCGCGGGGTCGGCGCCGCGCAGCGCGTCCCGGAGGTCGCGGCGCAGCGGCACGCCGGACCGGTCGTCGGTCTTGGCGAGCACCAGGGCGGCGACGGGCAGCAGCAGGGCGCCGACCAGCATCAGGGTGAAGGCGGCGCCGCCGTGCGCGAAGACGAAGTCGCCGCCGGCGAGCCGGTGCGGGCCGATGGCGGCCGCCAGCAGCGGGGCGGCGAGCGCGCCGAGCGCGATGGAGACACGGACGACTGCGTGGAGGTGCTCGGTCAGCCGCGGCCGCCGGTACTCCTCCGTCTCCTGGTCGAGCAGGGTGTGCCCGGTGTTGGCGGCGACTCCGGCGGCGAAGCCGGCGCCGAGCGCGAGGAACAGCACGGTCGCCGTGTCGGGCACCAGCCCCAGCGCCAGCAGTGCCACGCCCGTGACGGCGGTGGCCAGTGCCAGCAGGCGGCGGCGGGAGAGGGCGGGCAGCACGGACGGGCCGCGCCGGATGCCCAGGCCGGTGCCCCCGGTCAGGGCCAGGACGAGGAGCGCGAAGGCGACCGGGCCGCCACCCAGGTCCGTGGCGTGCAGCGCGGCCACCGAGGCGGCGGACGCGACGGCTCCGGCGACGGCGGCGCAGGCGAGCACGAGCAGCGGTATGGCTCCCGTGCGGCCCTTGTCGACGCCGTTCCCGGTCGAGGGGCGGCGGAGGCCCTCCAGCGGGGAGCGCGGGCGCGGGGTCTGCGTGTCGGGCAGTTCCAGGAAGTACAGGACGGAGACGGACGCGGCGAACAGTCCGGCCGCCACGTACGAGCCGAGGGCGGCCTGGTGGATGGAGAACCAGTCGATGCCGGTGCCCAGCAGGTTGCCGACGAGGGTGGCGACGAGGAGGGCGGCGGCGGCTCCGGGGACGGCGGCGAAGCCCGTACGCAGCGACAGCCGCCGCAGGGCGTCCAACTGGTCGGGCAGGGGCCTGACGGCGGCGCCCTCCGGGGGCGGGGCGGGCAGCAGGGCGGGGGCCGCGCCTTCCTTGGCGACGGTCCAGAACCGCTCGGCGACCCCGGTCAGGAAGACCGTGCCCAGCAGGAACGCCAGTGCCTTGCCGGGCGTCCAGTCGAGCCACAGCGGGGCGATGACCAGCAGCGCGACCCGAACGCCGTCGGCACCGACCATGGTCCAGCGGCGGTCCAGGGGGCCCTGGGGGGCGGTGAGCGTGGTCAGCGGCCCGAGCAGGACGGCGCCGAACAGGAGCGTGGACAGGATCCGCGCCCCGAACACCGCGGCGACCGCGAAGGCCGCGCCCCGGTACCCGCCGCCGAAGGCCCCCTCGGCGACCGCGGCCTGGAGGGCCAGCAGCACCAGGACGAGCAGGGCGAGGGCGTCGCCGATCCCGCCGACGAGCTGCGCGCTCCACAACCGCCTCAGCGGCGGGGTGCGCAACAGGGCCCGTACGGCACGCTCGCGGGAGTCCGCGGCAAGTGCGGCGTCGGAGTCTGAGGTGGGGCTCAAGACCGTTGGCTGCTCGGCTCGCGTCATCCCATCAGCCTATCCGGACGGACCGGCACCCAGTCGTCCCCACCCGGACGAACCACAGCGCCCCCACCGCCGGCCCCGCGTCCCTCCCGGACCGCCCGTCCGGACCGGACCGCCCGCCGGGGGCGTGCGCCCGGGGGCCTGCGTTCCGGCGCCAGGCTCCGGGCCCGGGCTGGACAACGGACCGCCCGCGCCGCGCGGGTGCGCGACACGGGCGGGGCGGGCCGTGGGCCCGGGCGGCGGACCGGTCCCGGGACGGGGTCCCGGGGCGGGCTCCCCGGGCGGGGTCAGTCCTCGGACGGGGCCTCGGACGACGCGGCGGTCTTCGCCGTCGCCTTCTTCGCCGTGGTCTTCTTGGCGGTGGTCTTCTTGGCCGCCGTCGTCTTCGCGGCCGTCTTCTTGGCGGTCGTCGTCTTCTTGGCGGCGGTCTTCTTCGCCGGCGCCTTCTTGGCCGCCGCCTTCTTGGCGGTCTTCTTCGCCGGAGCCTTCGCCCGCTTCTCCGCCAGCAGCTCGTACCCGCGCTCCGGCGTGATCGTCTCCACGCTGTCGCCGGTCCGCAGCGTCGCGTTCGTCTCGCCGTCCGTGACGTACGGGCCGAAGCGGCCATCCTTGACGACCACCGGGCGCTCGCTGACCGGGTCGGTGCCCAGCTCCTTCAGCGGCGGCTTGGCGGCGGCGCGGCCACGCTGCTTGGGCTGGGCGTAGATCGCCAGGGCCTCCTCCAGCGTGATGGAGAAGAGCTGCTCCTCGTTCTCCAGCGACCGCGAGTCCGTGCCCTTCTTCAGGTACGGGCCGTAGCGGCCGTTCTGGGCGGTGATCTCGACGCCCTCGGCGTCGGTGCCCACCACGCGCGGCAGCGACATCAGACGCAGCGCGTCCTCCAGCGTCACCGTGTCCAGGGACATCGACTTGAAGAGGGAGGCGGTACGCGGCTTGACCGCGTTCTTGCCGGTCTTCGGGGTGCCCTCGGGGAGGATCTCCGTGACGTACGGGCCGTAGCGGCCGTCCTTGGCGACGATCTGGTGACCGGTCGCCGGGTCCGTGCCCAGTTCGAAGTCGCCGCTCGGCTTGGCCAGCAGCTCCTCGGCGAGCTCGACCGACAGCTCGTCGGGCGCCAGCTCCTCCGGCACGTCGGCGCGCTGGTGGCCCTCCGCGTCCTTCTCGCCGCGCTCGATGTACGGCCCGTAGCGGCCCACGCGCAGCACGATGCCGTTGCCGACGGGGAAGGAGGAGATCTCCCGGGCGTCGATCGCGCCCAGGTCCGTGACCAGCTCCTTCAGGCCGCCGAGGTGGTCGCCGTCACCGTTGCCGGCCTCGGCGGCGGCACTGGCGGCGCCGTCGCCCTCGCCGAAGTAGAAACGCTTCAGCCACGGCACGGCCTGGGCCTCGCCGCGGGCGATGCGGTCGAGGTCGTCCTCCATCCTGGCCGTGAAGTCGTAGTCGACGAGCCGGCCGAAGTGCTTCTCCAGCAGGTTGACGACGGCGAAGGACAGGAAGGACGGGACGAGGGCCGTGCCCTTCTTGAAGACGTAGCCGCGGTCGAGGATCGTGCCGATGATCGACGCGTACGTCGACGGGCGGCCGATCTCGCGCTCTTCCAGCTCCTTGACCAGCGAGGCCTCGGTGTAGCGGGCCGGCGGCTTGGTGGCGTGGCCGTCCGCGGTGATCTCCCCGGCGGACAGCGGGTCGCCCTGGGCGACCTGCGGCAGCCGGCGCTCGCGGTCGTCGAGCTCGGCGTTCGGGTCGTCGGCGCCCTCGACGTACGCCTTCATGAAGCCGTGGAAGGTGATCGTCTTTCCGGACGCGGTGAACTCGGCGTCCCGGCCGTCGCTCGCCCGGCCGCCGATCTTGACGGTGACGGAGTTGCCGACGGCGTCCTTCATCTGGGAGGCGACGGTCCGCTTCCAGATCAGTTCGTACAGCCGGAACTGGTCACCGGTCAGGCCGGTCTCGGCGGGCGTGCGGAAACGATCACCCGAGGGGCGGATCGCCTCGTGCGCCTCCTGCGCGTTCTTGACCTTCCCGGCGTAGACGCGCGGCGCGTCGGGCAGGTAGTCGGCGCCGTAGAGCTGCGTGACCTGGGCCCGGGCGGCCGCGACGGCGGTGTCGGACAGGATCGTCGAGTCCGTACGCATGTACGTGATGAAGCCGTTCTCGTACAGCTTCTGCGCGATCTGCATGGTCGCCTTGGCACCGAAGCCGAGCTTGCGGCTGGCCTCCTGCTGGAGGGTGGTGGTGCGGAAGGGCGCGTACGGGGAGCGGCGGTACGGCTTCGACTCGACGGAGCGGACGCTGAACGACGTGTCGGCGAGCGCGGCGGCCAGGGCGCGGGCGTTGGTCTCGTCCAGGTGCAGGACCTGGCCGGAGGACGCCTTGAGCCGGCCGTCGGGGCCGAAGTCGCGGCCCTGGGCGACACGGCGGCCGTCGACCGCGGCGAGGCGGGCGGCGATGGTCGACGGGTCGGAGGCGTCACCGGTGCGGCCGGTGGCAAAGGTGCCGGTCAGGTCCCAGTACTCGGCGGAGCGGAACGCGATGCGCTCGCGCTCCCGCTCGACGACGAGGCGGGTGGCGACGGACTGCACACGGCCGGCGGACAGCCGGGGCATGACCTTCTTCCACAGGACCGGCGAGACCTCGTAGCCGTAGAGGCGGTCGAGGATGCGGCGGGTCTCCTGGGCGTCGACCATCCGCTTGTTCAGCTCGCGCGGGTTGGCGACGGCGGCCCGGATCGCGTCCTTGGTGATCTCGTGGAACACCATCCGGTGGACCGGGACCTTGGGCTTCAGGACTTCCAGCAGGTGCCAGGCGATGGCCTCGCCCTCGCGGTCCTCATCGGTGGCGAGGAAGAGTTCGTCGGACTCGGCCAGCTGCTCCTTGAGCTTCCTGACCTGGGCCTTCTTGTCGGCGTTGACGACGTAGATGGGCTGGAAGTCGTGCTCGACGTCCACCCCGAGGCGGCGTACCTCACCGGTGTACTTCTCGGGCACCTCGGCGGCGCCGTTGGGGAGGTCGCGGATGTGCCCGACGCTCGCCTCGACGACGTATCCGGGGCCGAGGTAGCCCTTGATCGTCTTCGCCTTGGCAGGCGACTCGACGATGACGAGTCGGCGGCCGCCCTGTGCGGTCTCGCTGGTCGGGGACAACTTCGCTCTTCTCTCCGGTCGACGCTCGGTGGCGCGTGCCGCGCGGTGTGATCCCACCACGAGCACTCCTGGCGCACTGCGCACTGCCGTGGCGCTGTGCTCTGACGCTGCTGTCGCTGCGGAGTGTGACGGTACAACCCGCCCCCGTGTCAAACGGCAAAAGACCGCAACGGCCACTCGAACGGTAACCCGAGTCTGGGCATTCCTGCCGCCCGGACTCCCCTCAGGTCTCGGAGCCCCTCGTTCCGCCCCGGGCTCAGGTGCGGCCGAAGCACCACATGCCGAGGATCACGAAGGCCGCTCCCATCGAGGTGGCGAACGTGATCGCCGCCCCCGGGGCCACCCCGTGCGCGACCGGAGCACGGTGCAGCGCACGTGTCCCGGTCCACAGCAGCAGTCCCGCGCCGAACAGCGTGAACGCCGTGCCTGCGAAGATGGCCGGTCCGCTCTCCATGGCCGTACCCCGTTCCCTCGTGGATGATCCCCTGGTTGCCCCGGGGCCGAGGCTGACACCTCCCGGCGTCGGGAGCGCGAATTGCGGGTGAACGACGCGGGCGACGCGCCGGGGGTTCACCCGCGCGGCGCCGGGAGGGCGGCGCGCGGGTTCCGGGGTGCGGGGTGCGGGGCGGGGCGCCCGGGGCCGAGGGTCCGGGTGGCACGACGGGCCGGGGCGGGGCGGGCCGGGGCGGGCGGGGCGCCCAGGGCGGTGGCGTCGATGTAGAGGAGGGCCACCTTCCGCCGGCCGCCGGACACGGCTCCGCACAGGGGGATGGCTGCGCCCGCGTACGGCACGGCTTCGCACAGGTGTGGCTTCGCACCGGTGCGGAACGGCCAGCGGCTCCGCCGGCCCGGCGGCGCCGATGTTGGCCGGTTTCACGTCCCCCGGGTCACGCCTCCTCCGCCGCCGGCTCCAGGAACCCCTCCTCCACCAGCAGCCGGATCGCCTGCGGCGTCCGGTCCCGCAGCATCACCGGGTCCTCGCCCATGAGCTGGGCGATGGCGTCCAGGATCCGCCCCGCGCTGAGCGTCCCGTCACACACGCCCGCGAAGCCCGCGCCCACCGCGTCCACCTTGGTGGCGCGGCGCATGCCGCGGTTCTGCCGGAGCACCACGTGCTCCGGGTCCTCCGCGCCCGGCAGCCCGACCTGCTCCTGCATCACCTCGGGCGCCAGGACGAAGTGGTCGGCGAGCAGCGCCGCGTCGTCCCGCGACCGCAGGTAGTCCTGGCGCGCGAAGTGCGCCCGTACCGCCTCGCCGAGCGGCTGCTCGACCGGGTGCGGCCACTCCTCGACGACGACGGACGGCTCCTCCGCCCCCGACTTGCGGAGCGTGATCCAGCCGAAGCCGACCGCCCTGGTCTTGCGCTGCTCGAACTCGTCCAGCCACGCCTCGTACCGCTGCGCGTACCGCTCGGGGTCGTCGCGGTGGTCCCCGGCGTCCCGCAGCCACAACTCGGCGTACTGCGTGACGTCCTGCACCTCGCGCTGGACGATCCAGGCGTCGCAGCCGCGCGGGACCCAGGAGCGCAGCCGCTCCTGCCAGTCCTCGCCCTCCACGTGCTGCCAGTTGGCGAGGAACTGGGCGAACCCGCCCTCGTTCAGCCGCTCCCCCGCCCGCTGGACGAGCGACCGGCACAGGTCGTCCCCGCCCATCCCGCCGTCCCGGTAGGTCAGCCGGGCGCCGGGAGAGATCACGAACGGCGGGTTGGACACGATCAGGTCGTACGTCTCCGACTCCACCGGCTCGAACAGCGAGCCCGTGCGCAGGTCCGCCTCCGGGGCCCCGGACAGCGCCAGGGTGAGCCGGGTGAACTCCAGCGCCCGAGGGTTGAGGTCCGTCGCCGTCACCCGGGTGGCGTGCTGGGCGGCGTGCAGGGCCTGGATGCCGGAGCCGGTGCCGAGGTCGAGGGCGGAGGCGACGGGCGTACGGACGGTGATGCCGGCGAGCGTGGTGGAGGCGCCGCCCACACCGAGGACGACACCCTCGCCGTGACCGCTCGCCCCGCCCGCGCCGCCGACGGCGCAGCCCAGGTCGGAGACGATGAACCAGTCCTGTCCCTCCGGGCCGCCGTACGGCCGGACGTCGACCGTGGCGCGGACCTCGCCGCCCTCGTCCACCACCCAGCCGTCGGCGAGCGCCTCGTCCAGGGGCAGCACGGCACGCGCCCCGTCGCGCGGCACGGGCTGCTGGAGGAGGAACAGGCGCACGAGGGTGGCGAGCGGTCCGTCCGCGCGGGTGGCGCGCAGGGCGGGGACCGTCTCGCTGCGGGCGAGCGCGGCGTAGGCGGGGGCGCCGAGCAGTTCGAGCAGGCCGTCGGCGGTGAAGTCGGCGGCGAGCAGGGCGTCGCGGAGGCGGTCGGCGCGGTCGGGCACCGGGAGGCTGGCGGTAAGGCTGGTCGTACTCACCCGCCCATTGTGACCGCCGCCACTGACATTCGACGCGCGGCCCGGCCCCGAGACCGCGGGAACCGGGCCGCCCGGTGGCTCAGCCGGAGGTCGGGCCCGCCGACGCCGACGCCGAGGCGGGCGCCGGAGCGGACGCCTTGCCCGCGGCGGACGCGGAGGCCTTGCCGGCAGCGGTCGGGGAGGCCTTGCCGGCGGCGGACGGGGTGGACGCCTCGTCCGCCGAAGCGGAGGCCTCCGGGCCCGGCTTGGCGGGCGGGACGGCCGGCGACACCGACGCCTCGGCGCGGCGGCAGCCGGGCTGCTTGGCCATCGCCTGGCCGAGCTGGCCCGACTGGAGCTTGGCCAGCGCGTCCTGGTCCATCTTCTCGATCTTCTTCAGACCCTCGGCGACGCTCTGGAGGCCGTCGGCGAACTTCTGCTGGTTCTTCGGGTCCAGCGCGTCGACCTGCTTCTTGAGCCCCTCGTACGCCGCGGCCGTGGCGTTGAGTTCCTTGACGGCGTCCTGCTGGAGCTTCTCGCCGTTGTCCACGGGCGGTACGCCGGCGCCCTGCACCGCCTTGGCGAGCGCCTTGTCCGCGTCGGCGATGTCCTGGAAGGCCTTCGAGTCGGCGGCCTGGATGTCGGCGGGCTTGCCGTCGGCGGCCGTCGAGATGATGGTCTGCTGGGCGTTGGCCCGCTTCTGGATCTGCGGCTGGGCCTGGTCGCACACCTTCTTGGCCCAGGCGTCCACCTTGTTGTCGCCGCCTTCGTCGTCGCTGCATCCCGACAGTGCGAGCACCAGTACCGCACCGCCGGACAGTGCGGCCGCAAGCTTCTTGTTCACCGGATCGGTCCCTTCCAAGGCTCTCGGCCCCGGAACATACACGCCAAGTGGGCGACTTTCGCATGCCGTCTGACCGCTTCGTACGCTTTTACAACCATTTGCATCAGGAGAGAGAAGGGTCACCGGCGGGGTGAACGGGACCGCCGGACGGAGGGGCGGACGGGCGGACGGGGCGTCACCGCACCCCGCCCGCCCGCCCGGTGACCGGGTGTTACAGGGTCGCCGCCTTGCTGGGTACCCGCCCGGTGTGGTTGTCGTCCTCGTCGCCCATGGCGACCGTGCGGCGCTTGGACACGTACACCGCGCCGATGATGACGACGATCGAGAGCGTCGCCACGACCGCCCGCACCGCGGCGCTGGCGTCGTCGCCGTAACTGAACTGGACCACCGCGGGGGCGATCAGCAGCGCGACCAGGTTCATCACCTTGAGCAAGGGGTTGATGGCCGGTCCGGCGGTGTCCTTGAACGGGTCGCCGACCGTGTCGCCGATGACCGTCGCGGCGTGCGCCTCGCTGCCCTTGCCGCCGTGGTGGCCGTCCTCGACGAGCTTCTTGGCGTTGTCCCAGGCGCCGCCGGAGTTGGCGAGGAACACGGCCATCAGGGTGCCGGTGCCGATGGCGCCGGCGAGATACGACCCGAGGGCGCCCACCCCGAACGTGAAGCCGACGGCGATGGGCGCCATGACGGCGAGCAGGCCGGGCGTGGCCAGTTCGCGCAGGGCGTCCTTGGTACAGATGTCGACGACGCGCCCGTACTCCGGTTTCTCGCTGTAGTCCATGATCCCGGGGTGCTCGCGGAACTGCCGGCGCACCTCGTAGACCACCGCTCCGGCCGACCGCGACACCGCGTTGATCGCCAGCCCGGAGAAGAGGAAGACGACCGCGGCCCCGAGGATCAGTCCGACCAGGTTGTTGGGCTGGGAGATGTCCATGCTCAGGTTCATCTCGCCGGCCCTGGCCCCCACGTCCCGCACGGCGGTGGCGATGGCGTCCCGGTACGAGCCGAAGAGCGCGGCCGCCGCCAGGACGGCCGTGGCGATGGCGATGCCCTTGGTGATGGCCTTGGTGGTGTTGCCGACGGCGTCGAGGTCGGTGAGGACCTGGGCGCCGGCGCCCTCGACGTCACCGGACATCTCGGCGATGCCCTGGGCGTTGTCCGAGACCGGGCCGAAGGTGTCCATGGCGACGATCACGCCGACCGTGGTGAGCAGGCCGGTGCCCGCCAGGGCGACGGCGAACAGCGCCAGCGTGATCGAGGTGCCGCCGAGCAGGAACGCCCCGTACACCGAGAGGCCGATGAGCAGCGCGGTGTAGACGGCGGACTCCAGGCCGATGGAGATGCCGGCGAGGATGACCGTGGCGGGACCGGTCAGCGAGGACTTCCCGATGTCCCGGACCGGGCGGCGGGTGGTCTCCGTGAAGTAGCCGGTCAGTTGCTGGATCAGGGCGGCCAGCACGATGCCGATGGCCACCGCCACCAGCGCCAGGACGCGGGGATCGCCGCCGTGGGACGTGATGGCGGCCTCGGTGACGCCTTCGAGGGAGGCGTACGAGGAGGGCAGGTAGGCGAAGACCGCGACGGCGACCAGGGCGAGCGAGATCACCGCGGAGATGAAGAACCCCCGGTTGATCGCCGACATCCCGCTGCGGTCGGCGCGCCGCGGGGCGACCGCGAAGATGCCGATCATCGCGGTGACCACGCCGATCGCCGGCACGATCAGGGGGAAGACGAGACCGAGGTCCCCGAACGCCGCCTTGCCGAGGATGAGCGCGGCGACCAGGGTCACGGCGTAGGACTCGAAGAGGTCGGCGGCCATGCCGGCGCAGTCGCCGACGTTGTCCCCGACGTTGTCGGCGATGGTGGCGGCGTTGCGCGGGTCGTCCTCGGGGATGCCCTGCTCCACCTTGCCGACGAGGTCGGCGCCGACGTCGGCGGCCTTGGTGAAGATGCCGCCGCCGACACGCATGAACATCGCGATGAGCGCGGCGCCGAGTCCGAAGCCCTCGAGCACCTTGGGGGCGTCGGCGGCGTACACGAGGACGACGCAGGAGGCGCCGAGCAGGCCGAGGCCCACCGTGAACATGCCGACCACGCCGCCCGTCCGGAAAGCGATCTTCATTGCTTTGTGGGAGACGGTCGTCAGGTCCTTCTGCGGTTCTCCGGGAGCCGGAGTGGCCTCCCGCGCGGCCGCCGCGACCCGCACATTGGCCCTGACGGCCAGCCGCATGCCGATGTATCCGGTGACCGCCGAGAAAAGGGCACCCACCAGGAAGAACAATGATCGTCCGGCGCGCTGCGACCAGTTGTCCGCGGGCAGCAGCAGGAGCAGGAAGAACACGACGACCGCGAAGATTCCGAGCGTGCGCAGTTGCCGGGCCAGATAGGCGTTGGCGCCTTCCTGGACGGCTGCCGCGATCTTCTTCATCGCGGTGGTGCCCTCACCGGCCGCCAGTACCTGGCGTACGAGCAGCTGGGCGACGATCAGGGCGGCCAGGGCCACGGCCGCGATGACGGCCACGATGATCCGGTTGTCATCGGTGAGGACCGCGGCCGCGAGAGAAGTCGGGTGGTCGGACACTTGTGTATGGAAGAGCCCCGCCATTCGTCCTCCTTGACGTCAGAAGAGCTCACGACAGCTCAAGACGTGGACGGATTGTAGGGAGCAGAACCTGATCAAAACAGAGCGCCGTAGAACACAATTGACCTTCGCTTGCCGGTCGGCAAATGCACGGTGCACTAAATCCACTCGAAAGCAGTAATGACTTTAGCCCATTGCCGCTCGGCGCGTTGATCTAGGAAAAGGAAAGAGGCCCTGCTCAGCAGGGCCTCTCATTTCGCCGGTGGCGGGGTCAGGGCAGCAGCGGGGCGGGGTTCGTCGGCCACGTCATCCGGATGACGCCACCCGCCTCCCCGGCCGACACCTCGACATCGTCGACGAGCCCGGTGATCACGGCGAGGCCCATCTCGTCCTCGCCCTCGGCGTCGTCGAACTCCTCGACCGGAGCGCCCTCACGGCTTCCCGGCACCCCGGCGGCGTCGGCGGCGGCGACCCCGGCGCCCGGGACCTCGTCACCGACCTCGATGGAGAACGTCTTCTCCTCCTCGTTCAGCACGACCCGGATCGGGGAGGACACGTCGTTGCTCCGGTGCAGTCCGACGGCACGGGAGCAGGCCTCACCGACGGCGAGCCGGACCTCGTCCAGCACGGCTTCGTCGACCCCGGCCCGGCGCGCCACGGCGGCCGCCACCAGACGGGCGGTCCTGACGTGCTCGGGCTGGGCGCTGAAGCGGAGTTCAACGATGGCCATGCGGTCCCCCTCGGACGTGCGAGCTGCCTTTCAGGGCCGGGCCGGCGCCCGGCACCCTGCTCTTCCTCCGGAATCCTCCGGCCCGCCGGAGCACCCGGCCGACCGCGGCCGCCGCCCGGTCTCCCGGCCGTCGGCCGGGCCGGACGGCCCACCGGGGCCCGGGGGAGCCCCGGCCGGTGTCGGTGACCGAACCGGGCCGGACCGGACCGGACCGGCGACCCTGACCGGAGCCCGGACCAGAGGCCCGGGTGGGGCCCCGCGGCCGGGTGGAGCCGGTCGGCGCCGACTGGGCCGAACGGGTCGGTCCCGGAGCAGAACCGGGCCGGCGCGGCGACTCAGTCGGTGGCCGCGACGGCCTCGTCGACCGTGGTGTGGATCGGGAACACCTTGGTGAGACCGGTGATCCGGAAAATCTTGAGAATGCGCTCCTGGTTGCAGACCAGGCGCAGCGATCCCTCATGCGCGCGCACGCGCTTCAGGCCGCCCACCAGCACGCCGAGGCCGGTCGAGTCGAGGAAGTCCACACCCTCCATGTCGACGACCAGGTGGTAGCTGCCGTCGTTCACCAACTCGACCAACTGCTCGCGCAGCTTGGGCGCGGTATACACATCAATCTCGCCACCGACCTCGACGACCGTTCGGTCGCCACCAGGGCCGGACACATTGCGAGTCGACAGGGACAGGTCCACGGATCCTCCAGCACCTTGCTATCGAGCGGTCGCCCCTCGGAATCTCCGGACGGAGCCAGGGGACGGATCGCCAGCCGCGATGGCATTCAATCACTTACCAGCAGCCATGCACGACGCCTTGGGAGCATTGTCCGTCACGCCGGTGACACACTCGGTGCCGATGGCCATGAATCACCGCCCCAGTCGACCACCCGAGAGCGGGGACACCCGCCCCTCCCCCGGTGCGGTCCTCGACCGGCTCGCCTCGGGGGCGAACCGGGCTGCGCGCATCACTCATACGGAGCACCTGCCCCCAAGAGCGGGTCGGCATGCAGTCTGGCCCGATCGCATCCGCCCAGAAGTGATCAACGCCATCCATTCGGCGGGCATCGAGCACCCCTGGGCCCACCAGGCGGCCGCCGCCGAGCACGCGCTGGACGGCGAGTCGGTGGTCATCGCGACGGGCACCGCGTCCGGCAAGTCCCTCGCCTATCTGGCGCCGGTGCTGTCCACCCTGCTGGACGGGTCGGAGGCCGCCAACGGCCGCGGCGCCACCGCCCTGTACCTCTCCCCCACCAAGGCCCTCGCCGCCGACCAGCGCCGCTCGGTCAAGGCCCTCGCCGCGCCCCTGGGCAACCGGATCCGTCCGGCCGTGTACGACGGCGACACGCCGGTCGAGGAACGCGAATGGATCCGCCAGTACGCGAACTACGTACTGACCAACCCCGACATGCTGCACCGGGGCATCCTCCCCTCCCACCCCCGCTGGTCCTCCTTCCTGCGTGCGCTGCGGTACGTGGTCATCGACGAGTGCCACACCTACCGGGGCGTCTTCGGGTCCCACGTCGCCCAGGTGCTGCGCCGGCTGCGGCGCCTCTGCGCCCGCTACGGCTCCTCGCCCGTCTTCCTCCTCGCCTCCGCCACCGCCGCCCGGCCGTCCCTCGCCGCCGGGAGGCTGACCGGCCTGCCCGTGCACGAGGTCGCCGACGACGCGTCGCCGCGCGGGGAACTGGTATTCGCCCTGTGGGAGCCGCCGCTCACCGACCTCCAGGGCGAGCAGGGCGCCCCGGTCCGCCGCACCGCCACCGCGGAGACCGCCGACCTGCTGACGGACCTGACCGTCCAGGGCGTGCGGTCGGTGGCCTTCGTGCGCTCCCGGCGCGGCGCGGAGCTGATCTCGGTCATCGCCAAGGAGCGGCTCGCGGAGGTCGACCGGTCGCTGCCCGCCCGGGTCGCCGCCTACCGGGGCGGCTACCTGCCCGAGGAGCGACGGGCCCTGGAGCGTGCCCTGCACTCGGGTGAACTGCTCGGGCTGGCCGCGACGACCGCCCTCGAGCTGGGCATCGACGTGTCGGGGCTGGACGCCGTGGTGATCGCCGGGTACCCCGGCACCCGGGCCTCGCTGTGGCAGCAGGCCGGCCGCGCCGGGCGCTCCGGGCAGGGGGCGCTCGCGGTGCTGGTGGCCCGGGACGACCCGCTGGACACCTTCCTCGTCCACCACCCGGACGCGCTGTTCCGTCAGCCGGTCGAATCGACCGTCCTGGACCCGGACAACCCGTACGTCCTGGCCCCCCACCTGTGCGCGGCGGCGGCGGAACTTCCCCTGACCGACGCCGACGTGGCCCTGTTCGGCCCGGCCGTCCCGGAGCTGCTGCCGCAGCTGGAGGCGGCCGGGCTGCTGCGGCGGCGCGCGTCCGGCTGGTACTGGACCCGCCGGGAGCGGGCCGCCGACCTGACCGACATCCGGGGGGAGGGCGGCAGCCCCGTACGGATCGTCGAGGCCGGCACGGGACGGCTGCTCGGCACGGTCGACGAGTCGGCCGCCCACGCCTCCGTCCACGAGGGTGCCGTCCACCTCCACATGGGCCGCACCTACCTGGTCCGGGAACTGGACCTGAAGGACTCGGTGGCCCTCGTCGAGGAGGCAGCACCGCCGTACTCGACCACCGCCCGCGACACCACCGCCATCTCCGTGCTGGAGACCGACACCGAGGTCCCCTGGGGCGACGGGCGCCTGTGCTACGGCTCCGTCGAGGTCACCAACCAAGTCGTCTCCTTCCTCCGCCGCCGCCTGATCACCGGCGAGGTGCTCGGCGAGACGAAGCTCGACCTGCCGCCGCGCACCCTGCGCACCCGCGCCGTGTGGTGGACCGTCACGGAGGACCAGCTCGACGCCGCCCGGGTGAACCCGGAGCAGCTGGGCGGCGCCCTGCACGCGGCCGAGCACGCGTCCATCGGCCTGCTGCCGCTCTTCGCCACCTGCGACCGCTGGGACATCGGCGGGGTGTCCGTGCCGCTCCACCCCGACACGCTGCTGCCGACGGTCTTCGTGTACGACGGCCACCCGGGCGGCGCCGGGTTCGCCGAGCGCGCCTTCCACACGGCCCGCGAGTGGCTCACCGCCACCCGGGACGCCATCGCGGCCTGCGAGTGCGAGGCGGGCTGCCCCTCCTGCATCCAGTCGCCCAAGTGCGGCAACGGCAACGATCCGCTGCACAAGCGGGGCGCCGTCCGGCTCCTCACGGAACTGCTGCGGGGAGCCCCGGAAGCGCCCCCGGAGGACCCGCCCTCGCCCTGACGCCCGGCGCGTACGGTCCGAACCGGGCCCGGGCCGTCACGTCCGCGATCTCCCCGCTGAGGCGGCACCGCACCAGTTCCGCCCCCTGGGCCCGGGCCACCCGGTCCGCCGCCCGGCACGCCTCGGCCGGGCCCCGCAGCGCCCGGTCCGCCGCGGCGAGCGCCGCCAGGTCGGCGGCGCCGCCCGCCCGGTGCCGGGCCGCCACCGCCTGCCCCAGCGCGAGGACCACGCCGAACACCGCGCACAGCACCGTGGCCGCCATCGCCACCCAGACCGTGGCGGCCCCGCGGTCCGCACCGGCCCGGCCCCGGCCCGCCGTCGGTGGCGAGCCGGGGGCCGTGCCGCTCACGGCGCCACCCCCACGGTGTCCTCCGCCGCCGCGGCCGCCTGGGCCCTCAGCGTCAGCCGGAGCGCCCCGGGGCCGGGCGCCGGCGCCTCCACCCGCACCCGCCACAGGTCTCCGGACCGCTCCACCGCGACCCGGGCGCCTCCCGGGGCGGCCGCCCGGGCCGCCGCCACCGCCTGCGCGGGCGGCTCGGAACGGGCCGCCGCCCGGGCGCCCGCCCGCGCCGCGTCGACGCACTGGATCTGGGCGGCGGCCGCCATCAGGGCCCATACGAGGGCCATGGTGAACAGCACCAGCGCCGGAAGCACGGTGGCCGCCTCGGCCGTCACCGACCCGCGGTCACCACCGCGCTCAGAACGGGGCATCGAGCGCCCTCCCGATCAGGGACTGGAGCCCGCCCGACACGGCATCACTCGTCACGATCTTGTAGAGCACGGCCGCGAAGGCGCACGCGGCGAGCGTCCCCATCGCGTACTCGGCGGTCGTCATCCCGGCCTCGCCCCGCGCCCGAGCCCCGCGCACCCGGGCCCTCAGAACCCTGACCATCCGCTGTCCCATGCCAACCCCCATGTTTCTCGGTTCTTGTCGATTCGTCACAGAAGCTCCGTCGCCAGGCCGATGACCACCGGAGCCACCCCGACCGCGAGGAACGCGGGCAGGAAGCACAGCCCCACCGGAGCGGTGATCAGCACCTGCGCCCGCTGTGCGCGGGCCGTGGCCCGGCGCGCCCGGTCCGCCCGTATCCCCGCGGCCAGCCGGGCGACCGATTCCGCCGCCGGAGCGCCGGAGGCACTCGCCCGTTCGAGGCAGCGAGCCAGCGGCCCGGCGCCCGGTGTCGCACCGAACCGGCCCCAGACCTCGCCCGGTTCGCCGCCCAGGCGCAGCTCCGCCGCCGCCACCGCCAGCCGTTCCCCGACCGGACCGCCCAGGGACCCCCCCACCGCCTGCGCCGCCCCATGCGGTCCCGCCCCGGCCGACAGGCACGCGGCCAGCAGGTCCGCCGCCTGCGGGAGCCCGCGCGTCACCTCCGCGTTCCCGTCCCCGGCCGGGCGCGGGCGGCGCTTCCACGCCCGTACGCCGTACGCGGCGGCGGCTCCGACGGCGCACCCGGCGAGGCCGCCGACCAGGATCCAGCCGCCGACCGCGGCCCCCGCCGGTGCCGCCCACCGCCGCGCCCACACCCCGCACGCCGGCCGCCGGAGCCCGCGCCGCTCGTCCGCGGCGCCCAGCAGCGCGGCGATCCGCCGGCGCGCCCGCTCCTCCCGGTGCCGCACCAGGACCGTCCAGGCCGGCCAGGACACCCCGGCCGTCAGCAGCAGGGCCACCCCCAGGGCGGGAAGGAACGGCCCGCTCACGGCTCCTCCCCGGCCCGCACGATCCGCCCGGCCCACCACAGGCCCAGCGTCTCCAGCACCCCGCCCACGGCGAGGCACCCGAGGCCCGCCGGGGTGTGGAACAGCACCCGCAGCGGATCGGCGCCGAGCGCCCAGCCCATCGCCAGACCCACCGCCGGCAGCAGCGCCAGCAGCCCCACCGTCGCCCAGGCACCGGCCAACTCGGCCCGCAGCCGCTCCCGCTGGTCGCGCGCCTCGCGAAGCGCCGCCTCCAGCCGGTCCAGGCCCGCCGCGAGCCCCGCGCCGCCGTCCACGGCCACCTGCCAGCAGGCCGCCAGCCCGGCCAGCCCGTCCGCACCGTCCTCCCGCGCGGCCCGCCGCAGCACCTCCGGCACGTCACCGCCGAACCGCGCCGCCGCCAGGACCGCCGCCTCCTCCTCGCCCAGCGCCCCGGTGGTGCGCGCCGCCCAGAGCAGCGCCTGCCCGGGCTGCCACCCGGCCCGCAGCTCACCGGCCACCGCGCCGCACAGCGCGATCACCGCGTCCGCCCGCCGGTCCCGGGCACGGGCCCGCTCCCGGGCCCGCAGCCGCCGCCCCACCAGCGGTACGGCACACGCCCCGCCGGCCAGCGGCAGCAGCGACTCCCCCAGGAGCGCCAGGACCACCGCCGGCACCAGGCACAGCCACTCCCGCCGCGCCCGTACGACGGGCGCCCACCGCCGCCAGGACCAGGCCCCGGGGACAGGCGCGCCACCACCACCCGCGAACAGCAGCCCGGCCCGGCGCGGCCCTTGGCGCCGCTCCAGCACCAGCCAGGCCGCCGCCCCCGCGCACACCGCCGCGTACACCGGCTGTCCCGTCACCACCGCACACCCCCGATCAGCGACCGCAGCCGCTCCCAGCCCCGCTCGTACCGGAAGCCCTCGGCCGCCCACCGCAGCGCGGGGACCGTGACGACCAGTCCGCTTCCGTCCCGCTCCAGCACGTGCACCTCGGCGAGGCGGCGACGGCCGGTCCCGTCCCGGGCCAGATGGACCACCACGGACAGCCCCGCCGCCACCTGGCTGTGCAGCGCCGCCCGGTCGAGCCCCGCGACCGTCCCCAGAGCCTCCAGGCGCGCCGGCACATCGGCCGCCGTGTTCGCGTGCACCGTCCCGCAACCGCCCTCGTGTCCGGTGTTCAGCGCGGCCAGGAGATCCAGCACCTCGGAGCCGCGCACCTCGCCCACGACCAGCCGGTCGGGGCGCATCCGCAGCGCCTGGCGCACCAGGTCCCGGAGCGTCACCCGGCCCGCGCCCTCCTGGTTCGGCGGCCGTGCCTCCAGCCGCACCACATGGGGGTGGTCGGGCCGCAACTCCGCCGAGTCCTCGGCCAGGACGATCCGCTCGCGCTCGCCCACCAGCCCCAGCAGGGTGGACAGCAGCGTCGTCTTCCCGGACCCGGTGCCGCCGCTGACCAGGTACGACACCCGGGCCTCGACCAGCGCGCGAAGGAGCACGTCGCCGCCCGGCGGTACCGTCCCGGCGGCGGTCAGCTCCGCCAGGGAGAACGCCCGGGGCCTCACCACCCGCAGCGACAGGCACGTCGAGCCGACCGCCACCGGTGGCAGCACCGCGTGCATCCGCGTGCCGTCCGGCAGCCGGGCGTCCACCCACGGCCGGGCGTCGTCCAGCCGTCGCCCCGCCCCGGCCGCCAGCCGCTGCGCCAGTCTGCGCACCGCGGCCGCGTCCCGGAACGCCACGCCCGACAGTTCGAGGCCCGCGCCCCGGTCCACCCACACCCGGTCCGGTGCCGACACGAGGACGTCCGTCACCGCCGGGTCGGCGAGCAGCGGCTCCAGCGGGCCGGTGCCCACCAGCTCGCCCCGCAGTTCCTCCGCGGCACCGAGGACCTCGGCGTCCCCCAGCAGCCGTCCCTGGGCCCGCAGCGCGGCCGCCACACCGGCCGGTGTCGGATCCGTACCGCTCTCCACGAGCCGCTGCCGGACGGCCTCCAGCAGTCCCGCCGTCATGAGGTGCTCCCCTCGGCCGGCACCCGCTCCGGCACCCGCTCCCAGAAGGCCGTGCAGAACCGTCCGAGCGGGCCCCTGGTGCTGTCGCCGGGCGGGTCACCGGCGTCGAGGGCCGCCATCAGGCCGGGGTCCAGCGGCAGTTCCCCGGCGAGCGGCAGGCCCAGCACGTCCGCGATCCACCGGTCGTCGACCCCGGCGGCGTACGGGCCGCGCACCACCACCCGCAGGTCGCGCAGCACGGCCCCCGCGGCGGCGGCGACCCGCCTGGCGCCCGCCACGGCCCGCAGTTCGGCGGGGACGACGAGCAGTCCGAGGTCGAGCTGCGCCAGCGCCTCGGCGGTGGCCCCGTCGCCCGTGCGCGGCAGGTCCACGACCACCGCGCCGCCCCGTCTGCGCGCCGCCGCCAGCACCGAACGCATCGCCTCCGGCGGGATCGTCACCGGCTCGCCCCGGTCCCAGCTCAGGACGCGCAGTCCGTGCAGGGAGGGCAGCGACTCCTCCAGCGCCCCGCCGGCGACCCGTCCTCTGGCGGCGGCGAGATCCGGCCACCGCAGCCCTTCGGCCCGCTCGCCGCCCAGCAGGACGTCGAGCCCTCCGCCCAGGGGATCGCCGTCCACGAGCACGGTCCGTCGGCCGCCGCGGGCCGCCGCGAGGGCCAGCGCGCAGGCCAGGGTGGACGCACCGGCGCCACCGCGCCCGCCGATCACGCCGACGGTCAGCGCCTGCCGGCCGGCGCCCTCGACCACATCGGCGATCCGGTCGACGAGCCAGCCCTCGGCGTCGGGAAGCCGCAGGACGCAGTCCGCCCCGATCTCCACCGCCCGCCGCCACACACCGGGATCGTCCTGGTCACGCCCGACGAGCAGCACGTCCCGCCGACGGGACGTGCCCCGGCAGCGGGCGGCCGCGTCGTCGCCCACCAGCACCAGCGGTGCGGCCTCCCAGGCCGCTCCCCGCTCGGGTACCGAGTGGTACACCTCCGGGTGGGCACCCGCCGCTGCGCACAGCCGCAGCAGGTCGTCCAGGAGCTCCGCGTCCTCGGTCACGATCAGCGGTCCGGCCCGCCGCCGCTCGATGGTGTCCGTCCGGTCGGACGTGATGGATCCAGCCATGTTCTCCGCCCCTCTCCCCTGTCTCCTCCGCGCCGGCTTCCGCCATGCCCGTGGTCGCCGGCGGTCGCACGGGACCGCCGGCGGTCGCCCCGTGATCCGGTGCGATCGGTCGGATCCGTACGGCACGGTCATTCGTGCGACTCCGCCGGATGCCCGCGCGCCGCATTTCCGGCCCGCGCGCCCACGCTCTTCGCTCTTCCCGGACCGCCCTCCGGCGGTCGACGCACGAGCGACGCACGCACCGCGATGCCTCGGCGCCGCGGCACTCGACGGGAGATCCGTGATTCCTTCGCGCCGCGGACTTCGCGACCGGAATCACGGTGGACGACTTCCGGAAAAAAAGTGGATCTTGCTCTAAAACTGTGGACAACTCACCGGTTGTGAATATCCCGTTCGCCCATACCGGCGACTTCCGGAGAGCAGCGCATCCGCTACGCTGAGTGACGAAACGAGGGCGTACCGAGCGCCTCACGGAGACGAGGGAGGGCGGGGCCGATGATCGGTGCCGGCCGCCGGGGGCGGGCCAAAACGCGTCCGGACATGCGACGACCCCCGCCGGGGGGGAGAGCGGGGGTCGTCTCTCCGGCCGACTCGGGGGGGGAGGAGCCGGACCGGGTTAGCACGGTCGCGAACGATCCGTGACTTCCATGGTGTACCCGAGAGGCTTCTCAGGCAAACCCACACGCCCCAGCGTACGCCGAATGGCGGGCACCTATGCTCAGGCTCGTGGAAAACCACTCCTTGCCGCGCACAGCAGCCTTCTTTGACCTGGACAAGACGGTCATTGCGAAGTCATCGACCTTGACCTTCAGCAAGTCCTTCTACCAAGGCGGTCTGATCAACCGCCGCGCAGTACTGCGGACTGCCTACATCCAGTTCGTCTTCCTGGCCGGTGGCGCCGACCACGAACAGATGGAGCGGATGCGGGAGTACCTCTCCGCGCTCTGCAAGGGCTGGAACGTCCAGCAGGTCAAGGAGCTGGTCGCCGAGACCCTGCACGACCTGATCGACCCGATCATCTACGACGAGGCGGCGTCCCTCATCGAGGAGCACCACGCCGCCGGCCGGGACGTCGTGATCGTCTCCACCTCCGGCGCCGAAGTCGTCGAACCCATCGGCGAGCTGCTCGGAGCCGACCGGGTCGTGGCGACGCGGATGGTCGTCGGCGACGACGGCTGCTTCACCGGGGAGGTGGAGTACTACGCCTACGGCCCCACGAAGGCGGAGGCCATCAGGGAGCTGGCGGAGACGGAGGGGTACGACCTCTCCCGCTGCTACGCGTACAGCGACTCCGCCACCGACCTGCCCATGCTGGAGGCCGTCGGGCACCCGTACACGGTCAATCCCGACCGCGCCCTGCGCCGTGAGGCGGCCGCACGGGATTGGCCGGTTCTGGTCTTCGACCGCCCGGTCCGGCTGAAGCAGCGCCTGCCCGCCTTCCGGATGCCGCCCCGTCCGGCGCTCGTGGCAGCGGCAGCGGTGGGCGCGGCGGCGGCCACGGCGGGGCTGGTCTGGTACGCCAGCCGGCGACGGCAGTCCGCCTGATGCCGCGCGTCGGCCGGCCGGTCGACGTGCGGCATACACAAGACATAAGAAGACATGGATACCGGTCGGATTGCGCTCAGATCCGGAATATAACGGTCATCCGGCCCTGACAAGTAAAAAGTGGAGCGAGGGCTTTCGCATCCTCCCGGACGGGAGTACAAAGGACTTAACGGCCCGCGAGACCAAGGACATCCGAAAGGATCACCTGTTGAGCAAGAAGGCCCCACGGACCGAACAGCACGAAAGCTGAGCACCCACGCGACGTCGACCCGTCGATTACGGGCCAGCCGCACCAGGCGTCGGGCAAAGTCCCCGCCTGATGGGCATATATCGAGGACGCATGGTAACTCGGCGGACGTGCCAGCGGCGGTACCGCCTTGCGGTACCGCCGCAACCCTGTACGGGTGTCCATCCCGCCGGGACGCCGGGCCCGGCCCGCCTCCGCCCCCGGCGCTACGCCGCTCCGCGCTGGAGCGCCTCGCACACGGCCGTCGACTCCCGGACGCCGAGTTCGACCGCGCGCCCGCAGTGCGCGATCCACGCCGCCATGCCGTCCGGGGTGCCGGACAGATAGCCCTCGAACGCCGCGACGTAGGCGGCGCGCCCCTGCTCGGCATGGCCGACCTCGGCCGGGCAGATCGCCTTGGGGTCCAGACCGCTGCCGATGAGCACGATGCGCTCGGCCGCCCGCGCCACCAGTCCGCTGTACGAGGTGAAGGGCCGCAGCGCCAGCAGCTCGCCGTGCACCACGGCGGCCGTCACCAGCGCAGGGGCGGAGCTGCCCGCAACGATGAGGTCCGCCAGGCCTTCAAGACGGCCCGCGACCTCGGTGGCGTCCGGCAGCGGAGCCTCGATCAGCGGCTCGCGGACGAGCTCGCCTTCCCGCCGGGGCCGCCCCACCGCATCCGCCGGCGAGTCCACGCCGGCCGTACCGGCCCCCGGCGCCGGCGAGGCACCGGCCGGCCGTCCCGGGTCGCCCGCCGCCACCAGGTGCAGCCGCGCCAGCACCCGCATCGGCGACTGCCGCCAGATGGACAGCAACTGCCCCGCCTCGGCACTCAGACGCAGCGCGGCACCGACGGTCCGCGCCTCCTCGTCGGCGCCGAAGTCGGTACGGCGGCGGACCTCCTCCAGCGCCCAGTCGGCGCCGGACAGGGCCGCCGAGGCGCGCGCGCCCCGCAGCGCCGCCTCGGAGGTCACCTCATGGCCACGGCGCCGCATCACACGGTGCCCGTAGACCCGGTCGACGGCCTTGCGAACGGAGTCCACGGCATCGGGCACACCGGGCAGCGCCCCCAGCGCGACCAGGGGGTCAGCGGGATTCGTACTCATAGGTAGCGAGGCTACGCGCCCGGCACCAGGCCCCCACCTTGGAGTGGCGTTCCTCATACCCGATCGCGACAACCGGCGATCGCGCCACTACTGCCCGCTACGCTATCTGAACATGAAGATCGCTTTCGTAGGGAAGGGCGGCAGCGGGAAGACCACGCTGTCCTCGCTCTTCATCCGCCATCTCGTCGCCAATGAGGTTCCGGTCCTCGCGGTGGACGCCGACATCAACCAGCACCTCGGGGCCGCCCTTGGTCTCGGGGAGGAGGAAGCCGCCGCGCTGCCGGCGATGGGAGCGCACCTGCCGCTGATCAAGGAGTACTTGCGCGGCAGCAACCCCCGCATCCCCTCCCCCGAGACGATGATCAAGACGACCCCGCCCGGGGAGGGGTCGCGGCTGCTGCGCGTCTGCGAGGACAACCCGGTCTACGACGCGTGCGCCCGCCCGGTGCACCTGGACGACGGCACGATCAGGCTGATGGCGACCGGACCGTTCACCGAGGCCGACCTCGGGGTCGCCTGCTACCACTCCAAGGTCGGTGCGGTGGAGCTCTGCCTAAACCACCTGGTCGACGGGCCCGACGAGTACCTCGTGGTCGACATGACGGCCGGCAGCGACTCGTTCGCGTCCGGGATGTTCACCCGCTTCGACATGACCTTTCTGGTGGCCGAGCCGACCCGGAAGGGCGTCTCCGTCTACCGCCAGTACAAGGAGTACGCGCGCGACTTCGGCGTCGAGCTGCGGGTCGTCGGCAACAAGGTGCAGGGCAGGGAGGACGTCGACTTCCTCCGCGAGGAGATCGGCGACGACCTGCTCGTCACGGTCGGCCACTCCAACTGGGTCCGGTCCATGGAGAAGGGCCGCCCCGCGCGCTTCGAACTGCTGGAGGCGGAGAACCGGATGGCGCTCCAGTCGTTGCAGAACGCCGCCGACGACTCCTACCGGCACCGCGACTGGGAGCGGTACACGCGCCAGATGGTGCACTTCCACCTGAAGAACGCGGAGAGCTGGGGCAACGCGAAGACCGGTGCCGACCTGGCCGCGCAGGTCGACCCCGGCTTCGTCCTCGGTGAGGGGCTCGGCGCCGTTCAGCCCGCCTGACGGCGGGTGACGGCCCCGGCGGGGGCGCCCGCCGGGGCCTGCGACGGGGCGCCGGGCGAGGCGGCGGTGACCGGCCGGGCGGCGAGGAAGGCCGCCCAGCCGTCCTTCGGCGCCTCGCCCACCTTCAGGGTGCGCAGTTTGGCCAGGACGGTCGGGTCCTGCGCGTCGAGCCAGTCCGCCAGCTGCCGGAACGACACGCAGCGCACCTCGCTGCGGACGCAGACCTGCGCGATCGTCTCCTCGATGGCTCGCATGTAGGTGCCGCCGTTCCAGGATTCGAAGTGGTTGCCGATGATCAGCGGAGCGCGGTTGCCGTTGTAGGCGCGGTCGAAGGCCTGGAGCATCCCGTCCCGGAACTGGTTGCCCCAGAACCGGTGCATGGAGGGATCGCCCTTGGTCGTCCTCGACTGGTTGACCAGGAAGTTGTAGTCCATCGACAAGGTTTCGAAGGCCCGCCCCGGGACGGGGATCATCTGGAGCGAGAGGTCCCACAGACCCCGCTCCTTCCCGGGCCAGACCTGGTTGCTGACGCCGCTCGTGTCGTACCGCCAGCCGAGTTCGCTCGCGGCGCGGACGAAGTTGTCCCGGCCCTCCAGGCAGGGGGTACGGGCGCCGATGAGCTCCGTGTCGTAGTCGAACGGCAGCGGCTTCTCCGTCGCCAGGCCCGCGTTCGTCCTCCAGTGCTTGACGAAGGACTTGGCCTGGGAGATCTCGCTCTTCCAGTCCTCGACCGACCAGGTGCCGACGCCGCTCTCCGGGCCGCAGAAGTGGCCGTTGAAGTGCGTGCCGATCTCATTGCCCTCCTGCCAGGCGCCGCGCAGTTCGCGGACGGTGGCACGGATGCCCTCGGTGTCGTTGAAGCCGATGTCGGAGCGGCCGGGGGCATGGCCGGGCGGGTTGTAGAGCGTCGACTTCTCCTCCGGCAGCAGATAGACCCCGCTGAGGAAGTACGTCATCGTCGCGCCGTACTTCTTGCCCACCCCGCGGAAGTGGGAGAAGAGCTTCTGGCTGTCCTCACCGGCTCCGTCCCAGGAGAAGACGACGAACTGGGGCGGCTTCTCACCGGGCTTGAGGCGCTCGGGCTTGCGCAGTCCGGGCTGGGCGCCGGTGTAGGCGGTCGAGCCATCGCCGATGAGGCGGACCACGCTCTTGGGCGGCCCCACCCGCTTGGGGCCGGCCGCGCCCCGGGTGTCGTCGTCGGCGCCGGAGCATCCGGCCAGACCCGCCGCCAGCGCGACCGCCACTCCGGCCGCGACGGCGATCGCCCCGACCGGACGCCCACCCGGAAGGGACGCTCGCCGGACGACCCCGTGCCGGTGCCGGACGGACCCGCCGGGGACGACCCCACCCGGTACGCCCCCGCCCGGGGCGTCCCCGAGGGGGGCGCCGTCCGTGCCGGGCCGCGCGGCGGCTCCGCGCCGGGCGGCGTTCCGGAGGGAGGTCAGGCGCCGGGCGGCGCTGATGCGGGCGGCGAGCCCGTGCGTGGCGGTCTTCTTCGTGGCGGCCATCTTCCGCCCACCCTTCTCGTGGTCCGCGGAGGTCTCTGCTGCGAGCGCCGTCAACGTCGCACCACGGAAGGCGGTGTGAAGATACGACAAGCCGTACTAGAACGACTAATCGCTGAATCGAGTGAAACTTTGCCCCTTATGCATCGAAAATAATGCCGGAGTCTTTACGTTCCATTACGATCTGTTTACAGAGAGTTGGCACACTCCCGCCGCTGCACGCCGTGACCCACGGCCGCGACCCCACGTTCGTTCGATCCGCACGTACCGCGACCGCGCCGCCCCGGAGGAGACGGGAATCCCCATGACTGCCTGCACCCCGGCCCGCACGAACCAGACCGGCCACCGTGACCGCCCCGGCCGGGCGTTCCGCGCCGCCGTGAGGCCCCGCTCGAAGCGACCGCACAGCCCGCCCCCGGGCGGGGGCGGCCGACGGTTCCGCGTGGCGGGGGCCGACGTCTCCGCCTCCATCGCCGTGTTCCTCATCGCCCTGCCGCTCTCCCTCGGCATCGCGCTCGCCACCGGCGCCCCCCTCCAGGCAGGTCTGGTGGCGGCCGCGGTCGGCGGTGTGGTCGCCGGCCGGCTCGGCGGCTCACCGCTCCAGGTCAGCGGCCCCGCCGCGGGGCTGACCCTGGTCACCGCCGAGCTCATCCAGAAGTACGGCTGGCGCACCACCTGCGCCATCACCGTCCTGGCCGGGCTCGCCCAACTCGCGCTGTCCGCCCTGCGGGTGGCGCGCTCGGCCCTGGTGGTGTCCCCGGCGATCGTGCACGGCATGGTGGCCGGCATCGGCGTCACCATCGCCCTCGCCCAGCTCCATGTCGTGCTCGGCGGTACGCCGCAGAGCTCCGCCGTGGACAACTTCCTGGGCCTGCCCTCCCAGTTGGCCGACCTGCACACCGCCGCCGTGTCGGTGAGCGCCGTGACCGTCGTGGTGCTGCTGGTGTGGCCCAGGCTCCCCGGGCGGGCCGGCCGGGGACTGCGGAAGATCCCGGCGGCGCTCGTCGCGGTGGCCGCCGCGACCGTCCTGGCCGTCGCCGCCGGGGTCGGCGTCCCCCGGGTCGACCTGCCCTCCTGGAGCAGTCACGCGCTCCCCGGGCTGCCGGAAGGCCCCGCCCTCGGCATCGCCACCGGTGTCCTGACCATCACGCTCGTCACCAGCGTCCAGTCGCTGCTGTCGGCCGTGGCCGTCGACAAGCTGGTGGCCGCCCGCAAGGACGTCACGGTCCACGTCCCCCGCTCCAACCTCGACCGGGAGCTGGCGGGACAGGGCGCGGCCAACATCGTGTCCGGCGCGCTCGGCGGGCTGCCGGTCGCGGGCGTCGCCGTGCGGAGCGTGGCCAACGTGTCCGCGGGCGCGGTGAGCCGGCACTCCACGATGCTGCACGGCCTGTGGGTGGTGCTGGCCGCCCTCGTCCTCGTACCCGTCCTGGATCTGATCCCGCTGCCGGCGCTCGCCGCGCTGGTCATGGTCATCGGCATCCAGATGGTCAGCATCACCCACATCCGCAGCGTCACCCGCCACCGCGAGGTGCTGGTCTACGCGACGACCATCTCCGGAGTCGTCCTGATCGGCATCCTGGAGGGCGTGGCTCTCGGCATCGCCATGGCCAGCGGGGTGGCCATGCAGCGCCTGACCAGGACCCGGATCACCAGGGAGACCAAGGGGGATGTCGAGCACATCCGGGTGCGGGGCCAGTTGACCTTCCTGGCCGTACCCCGGCTGACCCGGGCGCTGCACCAGATCCCCCAGGGGGCGAACGTGGTCGTGGAGCTGGACGGCTCGTTCATGGACCACGCGGCGTACGAAACCCTCCAGGACTGGCAGACGTCCCACGCCGCGCGGGGCGGGCGGGTCGAGATGACCGGACGCACCGGGGTCAGGATCGCGGAACCCGGCGCGGGCGCGCACGCCTGCTGCCGCCCCTGGACGCCCTGGCGCAACCACCACTGCGGGGAGCACCCCGCGGCCGAGCCCGAGCAGGAGGCGAGGGGCCAGGCGGAGAGCCGGGTGAACGGGCATCAGCTCGCCAGCGGACTCAGCTCGTTCCAGCGCAACACCGCCCCCCTGGTCCGTGACGAGCTGGCCCGGCTCGCGCGGGAGGGCCAGCGGCCGTCGCAGCTCTTCCTGACCTGCGCCGACTCCCGGCTGGTCACCAGCATGATCACGGCGAGCGGCCCGGGGGACCTGTTCACCGTGCGCAACGTCGGCAATCTGGTGCCCCTGCCGGGTGCGGAGAGCGGGGACGACTCGGTGGCGGCCGCGATCGAGTACGCGGTGGAGGTCCTGCGCGTGCAGTCCATCACCGTGTGCGGGCACTCGGGCTGCGGGGCGATGCAGGCCCTGCTGAGCGGCGGTCCCGACGCGGCGCAGACGCCGCTGCGGCGCTGGCTGCGCCACGGGGTGCCGAGCCTGGAGCGGATGCGCAGCGCGCCCTCCACGTGGGCCCGGCTGTCCGGCGGCCCTTCCGGCGACAGCGCGGGGCGGCCGCCCGTCGACGCGACCGAGCAGCTCTGCCTGACCAATGTGGTCCAGCAGCTGGAGCACCTGAAGGCCCATGACGCCGTGGCCCGCCGGCTCGCCGAGGGCTCGCTGGAGCTGCACGGCATGTACTTCCACGTCGGTGAGGCACAGGCGTACCTCCTGGACGAGGACGGGAACCGGGGCGGGGACACCGGCCGCGACCGGGGCGCGGACGGGCACGGGAGCAGGGACGGCGATGGGGACGGGGAGGCGCGGGGCGACGGTGCCGTCTTCCACTGGGTGGCCCCCTCCGCCCACCCCCAGCCCACCCGTGCCTCGTACCCGACCTCCCCCATGAACCCCGACTCCCCGGAAACCCCCTCCGGACTCGCGGGCGCCTCCCACGCCGCGCCCAAGGAGGGAGCACCCGCCTGACCGCGTGCCCGCGGCGCGGCCGGGACCGGGCGCGGACGGGACCGGGGCGCGTGAACCGACCGGGGGCCGGGGCCGTGGGAGTAATCGGTGGCCCTTCCTCCCCACCGCCCGGGGAGGAGGGGTCACTTGACCACCCGGTCCCGTTCACCCCGTCGGCCGATGCCCACCGGCCCGCCACCCCCAAGAGGTCTAAACCAATGGGCGGGAAGCTCTTGTCACCCGGGCATCTGGCTGATGAGCTATGGGCTGGGACACATCGGACGCCCCGGGAATGGGAGATGTCGTGAGCAATGAAAGCCTGGCCAACCTGCTGAAGGAGGAGCGGCGGTTCGCACCGCCCGCCGAGCTGGCCGCGAACGCCAACGTGACGGCGGCCGCGTACGAGCAGGCCACGGCGGACAGGCTCGGCTTCTGGGCCGAGCAGGCACGGCGCCTCAGCTGGGCCACCGAGCCGACCGAGACCCTCGACTGGTCGAACCCGCCCTTCGCGAAGTGGTTCGCCGACGGCCGGCTCAACGTGGCGTACAACTGCGTGGACCGGCACGTCGAGGCCGGGCACGGCGACCGGGTCGCCATCCACTTCGAGGGGGAGCCGGGCGACAGCCGCGCCCTCACCTACGCCGAGCTCAAGGACGAGGTCTCCCGGGCGGCCAACGCGCTGACCGAGCTGGGCGTCCGCAAGGGCGACCGCGTCGCGGTGTACCTGCCGATGATCCCCGAGGCGGCCATCGCCATGCTGGCCTGCGCCAGGATCGGCGCCGCGCACTCCGTCGTCTTCGGCGGCTTCTCGGCGGACGCGGTCGCCTCCCGCATCCAGGACGCCGACGCCAAGCTGGTGATCACGGCCGACGGCGGTTACCGGCGCGGCACGCCGTCCGCGCTCAAGCCGGCCATCGACGAGGCCGTCGCCAAGTGTCCGCAGGTGGAGCACGTCCTGGTGGTGCGCCGCACCGGCCAGGACACCGCGTTCACCGAGGGCCGGGACGTGTGGTGGGACGACATCGTCGCCCGCCAGTCGGCCGAGCACACCCCCGAGGCGTTCGACGCGGAGCACCCGCTCTTCATCCTGTACACGTCCGGTACGACGGGTAAGCCCAAGGGCATCCTGCACACCTCCGGCGGCTACCTCACGCAGGTGGCGTACACGCACCACGCGGTCTTCGACCTCAAGCCGGAGACGGACGTCTACTGGTGCACCGCCGACATCGGCTGGGTGACGGGCCACTCGTACATCGTGTACGGGCCGCTGGCCAACGGTGCGACGCAGGTGATGTACGAGGGCACGCCCGACACCCCGCACCAGGGCCGGTTCTGGGAGATCGTGCAGAAGTACGGCGTCACGATCCTCTACACGGCGCCGACCGCGATCCGCACGTTCATGAAGTGGGGCGACGACATCCCCGCCAAGTTCGACCTGTCGAGCCTCCGGGTCCTCGGGTCGGTCGGTGAGCCGATCAACCCCGAGGCGTGGGTCTGGTACCGGGAGAACATCGGCGCCGGCCGGACGCCGATCGTGGACACCTGGTGGCAGACCGAGACGGGCGCGATGATGATCTCGCCTCTGCCGGGCGTCACCGAGACCAAGCCCGGTTCGGCGCAGCGGCCCCTGCCGGGCATCTCCGCCACCGTCGTCGACGACGAGGCGAACGAGGTGCCCGACGGAGGCGGCGGCTACCTGGTCCTCACCGAGCCGTGGCCCTCGATGCTGCGCACCATCTGGGGCGACGACCAGCGGTACATCGACACCTACTGGTCCCGTTTCGAGGGCCGGTACTTCGCGGGCGACGGCGCCAAGAAGGACGACGACGGCGACATCTGGCTGCTCGGGCGGGTGGACGACGTCATGCTGGTGTCGGGCCACAACATCTCCACCACGGAGGTGGAGTCGGCGCTGGTGTCGCACCCGAAGGTCGCCGAGGCGGCGGTCGTGGGCGCGGCCGACGAGACGACCGGTCAGGCCATCGTGGCGTTCGTGATCCTGCGCGGCACGGCCAGCGAGGACGACGCGCTCGTCGACGACCTCCGCAACCACGTGGGCGCGACGCTCGGCCCGATCGCCAAGCCCAAGCGCATCCTGCCGGTGGCCGAGCTGCCCAAGACGCGCTCCGGCAAGATCATGCGCCGTCTGCTGCGTGACGTGGCGGAGAACCGCCAGCTCGGTGACGTCACCACGCTCACGGACTCGTCCGTCATGGACCTGATCCAGTCGCAGCTGCCGACGGCCTCCAGCGAGGACTGAGCCGCGCCGGCCGCCGTCACGACCGAACGGCCGCCGGCAAGGCCCGCGCCACCCGCGAGGCCACAGCGAAGAGGGCACCCGGGGCCGACGCGCCGGGTGTCCCTTTCGCGCATAAGGTGACTCTCACCGGATGTCCCCTCGCTCAGCGGGGTAGGGTGAAGGACGCGTCACAAGAGGATGACCATACGTCCGATCGTGGACGGAGCCGCTGGCTCATGGGGTGCGCCGGGAAGTCTGGTCGGCAGGTGTTTCGTCATGCCCGCCGAACGACCGGAGGTCCGCCATCGTGGCCGCGCCCGATCCCAGCACCCCGCCGACACCCGGCAGCGAGCCGCCGGGGCACAACGGTACCGAAGCCTCCGGCGGCACGTCCGCGTCGACGTCCACGTCCGCGTCCGCATCGACGTCCACGTCCGCGGGCGGGCCCGGGGCGGGCACGGGGTCCGGCACCGCGGCCGGGGTGGCACGCACGTTCCTGGGCCGGCTGCCGCTGCCGGAGCGGACGTACATCGCGGACGCGTTGCGGGCGGAGACCGTGGGCGGTGTGCTGCTCCTGCTCGCCGCCGTCGCCGCCCTCGTCTGGGCGAACACCCCGCTCAGCGGCAGCTACGAGTCCGTGCGCGACTTCCACCTGGGCCCGGCCGCCCTCGGCCTCGACCTGTCCGTGCAGCACTGGGCGGCGGACGGCCTGCTGGCCGTGTTCTTCTTCGTCGCCGGCATCGAGCTGAAGCGCGAGCTGGTCGTCGGTGAGCTGCGCGACCCCAAGGCGGCCGCCCTCCCCGTGATCGCCGCGCTCTGCGGCATGATCGCCCCCGCCCTCGTGTACGCGCTGGTCAACCTCGCCGGCGGGGGCTCCATGGACGGCTGGGCCGTCCCGACGGCTACCGACATCGCCTTCGCGCTCGCCGTCCTCGCCGTGATCGGCACCTCGCTGCCGTCCGCGCTCCGCGCCTTCCTCCTCACCCTGGCCGTCGTCGACGACCTCTTCGCGATCCTGATCATCGCCGTCTTCTTCACCGACGACCTGAACTTCGCGGCGCTCGGCGGCGCCGTCGCGGGTCTGGCCCTCTTCCATCTGCTGCTGCGCTTCGGTGTGCGCGGCTGGTACGTGTACGTGCCGCTGGCGCTGGTCATCTGGGGGCTGATGTACAACAGCGGCATCCACGCCACCATCGCCGGTGTCGCCATGGGCCTGATGCTGCGCTGCAAGCGCCGCGAGGGCGAGGACCACTCCCCCGGCGAGCGCGTCGAACACCTCGTCCGGCCGCTGTCGGCCGGTCTCGCCGTTCCCCTGTTCGCGCTGTTCTCGGCGGGAGTGGTCCTCTCCGGCGGCGCACTGGCCGACGTCTTCGGCCGGCCCGAGACCCTCGGCGTGATGCTCGGCCTGGTGGCCGGCAAGACGATCGGCATCTTCGGCGGTACGTGGCTGGCGGCCCGCTGCACAAATGCGTCGCTCAATCGGGACCTCGCCTGGGCGGACCTGTTCGCCGTCGCCACGCTCGCGGGCATCGGCTTCACCGTCTCGCTGCTCATCGGCGAGCTGGCCTTCGCCGGGGACGCGGCCCTGACCGACGAGGTGAAGGCGGCCGTCCTGATGGGCTCGCTCATCGCCGCCGTACTCGCCACCGTCCTGCTGAAGCTGCGGGTGCGGAAGTACCAGGCGCTGTACGCGGAGGAGGAGCGCGACGAGGACATGGACGGCGTGCCGGACGTGTACGAGGAGCACGACCCGGCGTACCACCTGCGGATGGCGGAGATCCATGAGAGGAAGGCCGCCGAACACCGGCGACTCGCCGAGGCGGTCGCGGGCGGTGCGGATCCCGGGACGGGCGCCCGGCCCGCCACGGGAGGCTCCGGGGAGCCGGCCGGGGCCACCGGGGGCACGGAAGTGGCGGGGGCGTCGCGCACGGACGGCGACCGTCCGGCATGATCTGAGGTCGGACCGTAGGAGAGAAGAGGGAGCGAGACGATGAGCTACCCCGCCGACAATGGTGGACCTGGTGCGGAGCGCAGTCTCGGCCAGCTGGTCGCCTCGGCGACCGCCGAGATGTCCGCGCTGGTGCACGACGAGATCGCGCTGGCCAAGGCCGAACTGCGACAGGACGTCAAGCGCGGCGCGATGGGCGGTGCGGCCTTCAGCGTCGCGGGTGTCTTCGCGCTCTTCTCGCTGCCCGTGCTGAGCTTCGCCGCCGCGTACGGCATCCACAACCTGGGACTGGGGCTCGCCTGGTCCTTCCTGATCGTCGGCGGCGTGTACCTGCTGCTGGCGGGGCTGCTGGCGCTGCTCGCGGTGTCCAAGTTCAAGAAGGTCAAGCCGCCGGAGCGGTCCATCGCCTCGGCCAAGCGGTCCGCCGCCGTGCTCGGCAACGCCAAGCCGCACCCGCGTGAGACCCCCGGCCGTCCGGTTCGTCCCGCCCTGACGGTCAAGGACGAGGCCGAGGTTGTGGCACGCTCGTCCGCATGACGGTCCCTGAGAGCACCACCGGCAGTCCCGTACGGATCGATGGTCCCTGGACGCATCGTGACGTGGCGGCCAACGGGGCGCGCTTCCACATCGCCGAGATGGGCGACGGTCCGCTGGTGTTGCTGCTGCACGGCTTCCCGCAGTTCTGGTGGACGTGGCGGCACCAGCTCCCCGCGCTCGCCGACGCGGGGTTCCGGGCGGTCGCGATGGACCTGCGGGGCGTGGGCGGCAGCGACCGTACGCCGCGGGGTTACGACCCGGCGAACCTGGCGCTCGACATCACCGGTGTGGTGCGGTCGCTCGGCGAGCCGGACGCCGCGCTGGTGGGCCACGACCTGGGCGGGTACCTGGCGTGGACGGCGGCGGTGATGCGCCCGAAGCTGGTGCGCCGGCTGGCCGTCTCGTCGATGCCGCACCCCCGCCGCTGGCGTTCGGCGATGCTGTCCGACTTCTCGCAGTCGCGTGCCGGGTCGTACGTCTGGGGCTTCCAGCGGCCGTGGCTGCCGGAGCGTCAGCTCGTCGCGGACGACGCGGCGTTGGTGGGGCGGCTGATCCGCGACTGGTCCGGCCCGGGCCAGGAGCCGAGTGAGGACGCGATCGACGCGTACCGGCGGGCGATGACCATCCCGTCGACGGCCCACTGCTCGATCGAGCCGTACCGCTGGATGGTGCGGTCGCTGGCGCGCCCGGACGGCATCCAGTTCAACCGCCGTATGAAGCGGCCCGTCCGGGTTCCCACGCTGCACCTGCACGGCTCGCTGGACCCGGCCATGCGGACGCGGAGCGCGGCGGGTTCGGGCGAGTACGTGGAAGCCCCGTACCGCTGGCGGCTGTTCGACGGCCTGGGGCACTTCCCCCATGAGGAGGACCCGGTGGCGTTCTCCACGGAGCTGGTCAACTGGCTGAAGGACCCCGAACCGGACCGGTAGTCACCGCCCGGGCACGGGGAGACGACCACACGCTCGTCCGACGAACGGGTTGTACGACGAACAGCCAATTGCCCGGCGCATAGGCCAATTGGCGGGCCCGGAGGCGGTTACCGACCATGGGGCCCGGGCAGACGTCGGGGTATGGGCTGGACGCACGACTACGCTGACTCAGCACGGAACCGCCGCGCGGCCTCTGCGCCGATTCCCCAGAGGAGCGGCCCCCCGGTCGCCCAGGGGGCGGACCTCCGACTCGGGATCCCCCGTATCCTCCGCCGCCGCGCCCGCTGGGTCTCCGCGCGTCTCCGCCACACCCGCGACTAGGACACGATCCAGCGGCGGGCCGAGCGCGACCAGGCGACGGGCCGAGCGCGACCAGGGGCGGGCCGGGCAGACCGGTCGCCGCCCCGGGAGCGGGCTCGGGTCAGAGGGCGCAGCCCTGGCTGTCGACCTGCTGGCCGGCGGTCCGGCCGAGCTCGATGTCCTGCTGGATCTCGTCGGCCGTCAGGGCGTAACCGGTGTTCGGGTCGTCCAGGCTCCTCGCGAAGATCACCCCGTACACCCTGCCGTCCGCGGTGAGGAGCGGGCCGCCGGAGTTGCCCTGGCGGACCGTGGCGTACAGCGAGTACACGTCACGGCGGACCTCGCCGCGGTGGTAGATGTCCGGTCCGTCGGCGTTGATCCGGCCGCGCACGCGCGCGGAGCGGACGTCGTAGGCGCCGTTCTCCGGGAAGCCCGCGACGATCGCGCTGTCACCGCTGCGCGCGTCCGCGTCCGCGAACCGGAGCGGCTTGGCCTCCAGGTCGGGTACGTCCAGTACGGCGATGTCGCGCTGCCAGTCGTACAGGACCACCTTGGCGTCGTACCGCCGGCCCTCGCCGCCTATCTGGACGGTCGGCTCGTCGACCCCGCCCACGACATGGGCGTTGGTCATCACGCGGCGCTCGGCGAAGACGAAGCCGGTGCCTTCGAGGACCTTGCCGCAACTCGGCGCCGTACCGACGACCTTGACGATGGAGCTCTTGGCGCGGGCGGCCACCGGGCTTCCGGCGAGCGCCGGGTCGGGGGCGCGGACCTCGGTGATCGGCTCGTTGGCGAACGGGCTGAAGACCTGGGGGAAGCCGTTCTGCGCCAGTACGGAGGTGAAGTCGGTGAACCACGTGGTGGCCTGGGTGGGCATCACGCGGGAGACGCCGAGCAGCACCTTGGAGTTGCGGACCTCCTTGCCCAGGGTGGGCAGGGTGGTCTGGGCCAGGAACGAGCCCAGCAGCCACGCCACGAGCAGCATCGCGACCACGTTGACGAGGGCGCCGCCGGTGGCGTCCAGCGCGCGCGCCGGCGACCAGGTGATGTGGCGGCGCAGCTTGTTGCCGAGGTGGGTGGTGAAGGCCTGCCCCACGGAGGCGCACACGATCACGATGACGACGGCGACGATGGCGGCGGTCGTCGACACCTTGGCGTTGTCCGTCAGCGGCCCCCAGACGAGGGGGAGGAGATAGACGGCGACGAGCCCGCCGCCGAGGAATCCGATCACCGACAGGATGCCGACGACGAAGCCTTGGCGGTACCCGACGATCGCGAACCACACGGCGGCGACCAGCAGCAGAATGTCCAGCACGTTCACCGTCATTAGCCTCGCAGATTCGTCTCCGGTCGCCCCAGTCGCCCCGTTCGGCCGCCGGAGCACAGCGTCAGCCTGTCATGAGCGCCAGTCGAGCGGGACCTGCTTCTCCCGGTCCCAGGGGCGCTCCCAGCCGGCGAAGTGGAGGATCCGGTCGATCACCCCGGCGGTGAAACCCCAGACCAGGGCCGATTCGACCAGGAATGCCGGACCTCGGTGGCCGCTGGGGTGGACGGTGGTGGCGCGGTTGGCCGGCTCCGTGAGATCCGCCACGGGAACGGTGAAGACCCGGGCCGTCTCGGCCGGGTCGACGGCCCGGAACGGGCTCGGGGCGCGCCACCAGCCGAGGACGGGCGTCACGACGAAGCCGCTGACCGGGATGTAGAGCCGGGGCAGCACGCCGAAGACCTGTACGCCGGCGGGGTCGAGGCCCGTCTCCTCCTCGGCCTCGCGCAGGGCGGCACGCAGCAGGCCGTCGGCCTCCGGGTCGCCGTCCTCGGGGTCCAGGGCGCCGCCCGGGAAGGACGGCTGCCCGGCGTGCGAGCGGAGGCTGCCGGCGCGCTCCATGAGCAGCAGCTCGGGGCCGTGGTCACCCTCCCCGAACAGGATGAGCACCGCGGACTGGCGGCCCCCGGTCTCGGGCGGCAGGAACCGGCTGAGCTGCTCCGGCGCGACGGTCCGGGCGGCCCGCGCGACCGGCTCCAGCCACTCGGGCAGCCCCTCCTCGCTCACGACGACCGGCGCCCCCGCGGCCGTGCCCCCGGCCGCCGCCCGGGGATGGGCGGGGGTGGTGGCGGTGGTGGGGCTGGGGGTGGTGGGGTGCGCGGGGAGCACCGGATCGGTGGAGGCCGGGGCGGAGGGCCGGGCGTGGGCGGCGGCGGGGTGCGCGGAGGCGACGGGTCGCGCCGGGACCGGGGCGGCGGCGGGAGCGGCGGATTCCGGTCCGGCGGCGGCATGCGGGGCGGGCGCGGCCCCGGACGCCGGCGCGGTGCCGTGGGTGCGGCGCGGGGCGGTGGGCTCGATGCCCGCCGGCGGGCCGGGCCGGGGACCGGCCGGCCGGGCCGGGCGGTCGCTCCCGCGGTCGTACGTGTCTTCCTCAGCGCGCGTCATAGGCACCCCCGGCTTCACCACGCGTTCCTGCCACTGGTTCGTTCCGTCACTCGTCACCGGTGCCCAGCGGCGCCGCCGGGCTGCCGGGGTAGTCCGGAGGCGGGGCGAGCCGCTGGCCCGGGTAGCCGCCCATCTCGTACTTGAGGAGCTTCCTGGCCTTCTCCGGGTCGGTCTCGCCCTCCCCGTACGCCGGGCACAGCGGGGCGATCGGGCAGGCACCGCAGGCCGGCTTGCGGGAGTGGCAGATGCGCCGGCCGTGGAACACCACCCGGTGGGACAGCATGGTCCACTCCGACTTGGGGAAGATCGCGCAGATCTCCGCCTCGACCTTCTCGGGGTCCTCCTGCTCGGTCCACTTCCACCGCCGGACCAGCCGGCCGAAGTGGGTGTCCACGGTGATGCCCGGCACACCGAAGGCGTTGCCCAGGACCACGTTCGCCGTCTTGCGGCCCACGCCCGGCAGCGTCACCAAGTCCTCCAGCCGGCCCGGGACCTGGCCGCCGAAGGTGTCCCGCAGGGCGGCGGACAGGCCCAGCAGCGACTTGGCCTTGGCGCGGAAGAAGCCGGTCGGCCGGATGATCTCCTCCAGCTCCTCCGGGGCCGCCGCCGCCATGTCCTCCGGCGTCGGGTACTTCGCGAACAGCGCGGGCGTCGTCTGGTTCACCCGGAGGTCGGTGGTCTGGGCCGACAGGACGGTCGCGACGAGCAGTTCGAAGGGGTTGCGGAAGTCGAGCTCGGGATGGGCGTACGGATAGACCTCGGCCAGCTCGCGGTTGATCTTGCGGGCGCGGCGCACCATCGCCAGGCGTGATTCCGGCTTCCAGGGCCGGACGGCCCTCTCGTCCTTCGCGGCCCTCTCACCGCCGGCGGCCTTCGCCGTCTTGGCGGTCGTCGCGGCCTTGGCGGTCTTGGCGGTCTTGGCGGCTTTGGCCGTGTTGGCGGTCTTCGCCGTCTTGGCCACCTTCGTCACTTTGTCCGCTTTTGTCGCTTTCTTCGCCGCGGCCGGCACATGTTCGCCCACAGCGGAATTCTGTTCCCCGGACACTCTCCCGGCCCCCTTGGCCTGCGCTCTCACCGGCGAATTGGACACCCGGCCAGCCTAAGCTGCCCCAGGGACATGTGCCCCGGCCATGATGGATCAAGACCCAATCGGGCCCCTGCCGTACGGACACGCGTACCAGTGCGTCAAACTTGTTGTGATTGATCGCACTGTTTTACCGTCCGGCATCATGGGACCCACCGTCCCTGAGCAGGTCGACATAGGAGAGATTCGTGGACGACGTTCTGCGGCGCGCCCCGCTCTTCGCGGCGCTCGATGACGAGCAGGCCGCGGAGCTCCGCGCCTCGATGAGTGAAGTGACGCTCGCCCGTGGCGACGCGCTCTTCCACGAGGGCGATCCGGGCGACCGGCTCTACGTGGTCACCGAGGGCAAGGTGAAGCTCCACCGCACGTCCCCCGACGGACGCGAGAACATGCTCGCCGTCCTCGGTCCGGGCGAGCTGATCGGTGAGCTGTCCCTCTTCGACCCGGGGCCGCGTACCGCCACCGCCACCGCCCTCACCGAGGTCAAGCTGCTCGGCCTCGGCCACGGCGACCTCCAGCCCTGGCTGAACGCCCGCCCCGAGGTCGCCACGGCCCTGCTGCGCGCGGTCGCCCGCCGCCTCCGCAAGACCAACGACCAGATGTCCGACCTGGTCTTCTCCGACGTGCCGGGCCGGGTCGCCCGGGCGCTCCTGGACCTGTCGCGCCGCTTCGGCGTGCAGTCCGAGGAGGGCATCCACGTGGTGCACGACCTCACGCAGGAGGAGCTGGCGCAGCTCGTCGGCGCCTCCCGCGAGACGGTCAACAAGGCCCTCGCCGACTTCGCCGGCCGCGGCTGGCTGCGCCTGGAGGCGCGGGCCGTGATCCTGCTGGACGTCGAGCGGCTCGCCAAGCGCTCGCGCTAGTACGCGACGCCACGCGACGCGACGGACCACACGCGCCGAAGGGCCGCCCCGGACATCTCCGGGGCGGCCCTTCGCGCGTCGCGGTCCGTCAGTTCTTGGTGCCGTCCACGATCAGCGGGTTGCCGCTGCCGCCGCCGCACGGCACCGCGTACACCGGGTTCTTGGCGGCCGCCTCCTTGTAGGCGTCGATGCACTGGTTCAGCAGCACCTTGTCGCTGAGCGAGTTGTTGAGGATCTTGTTGGCGCGGGCGATGCCCTCCGCCTCGATCCGGCGCCGCTCGGCCTCCGCCTTCGCCGTACGCGCGGCCTCCGTCGCCCGTTCGGTCGCCTGCTGCTGCTGGATCTTCCGGTCGATCTGGTTCTGGAGCTGGTCCGACGGCTTGACGTTCCGGAGGTTCACGGTCGTCACGTCGATGCCGCGCGGGGCGAGGCGCTCCTTGATCAGGTCGGCGATCTCGGTGTTGATCTGCTCGCGGGCGGTGGCGTAGCCCTCCTCGCTCGTGTGGCGGGCGAAGACGTTACGGATGATCTCCCGGCTGTCGGGGAAGACCAGGCGCTGCTGGATGGCCTCCTCGCTGCCGGCCAGCTTGTACAGCTCGACCGCCTTGGCCGGGGTCACGGCCCACTTCACCGTGACCTCCACGTACATCACACCGCCCTGCGAGGAGCGGACCTCGACGACGTCCTTGTCGGACAGGTTGAGGTCGACCGGGCGGGTCGAGAAGGTCGTGACGTTGGTGAACGGCGAGGTGAAGTTCATGCCGGCCGTCATGGGCGTGCCGACCTTGCCGAAGGTGACGGGCACGCCGACCTCGTACGCGCTGATGACGTGCAGGCAGCTGGTGACGGCGGCGAACAGACCGGCGATCAGCGCGCCGGCCGAGCCGAGCTTGAGGCCGCGGCTGTCGTTGCCGCGGGCGACGAAGAACAGCACCACGGCGGCGATGAGCAACAGGATGGACAGGACGAACACGGCGGGATCCCCCCAGGGACGGAGCACAGAAGTAAGCGGAGCGTAAGGCATTGGCCTCCGGCCGGTCCTCCATGCCCGGGCAGCGTCCGGGCCCGGCCCCAACGGAAGGTCCCTGTCCCCGCACCTCCGGCCCCGCCGGGAGGTCTCTGTCCCCGCACCTCCGGCCCCGCCGAGCTCCCGGCCCCGGGCTCCCGCGCGGCCCCGCGTAGCCCGCACAGGCCCCGGTGGCCCCATGTACGCCTCGCCCCGGCGCGGGCCGCACACGGGGCCGCGACCCCGGCGCCGGTCCCTCAGATGAGGCCGTGCTCCGTCAGGTACTCCAACTGCGCCCGCACCGACAGCTCGGCCGCCGGCCACAGGGACCGGTCGACGTCCGCGTACACGTGCGCGACGACGTCCGCCGCCGTCCGGTACCCGTTCTCGACGGCGGTCTCCACCTGGGCGAGCCGCGTCGCGCGGTGGGCCAGGTAGTACTCGACCGCCCCCTGGGCGTCCTCCAGGACCGGCCCGTGGCCCGGGAGCACCGTGTGGACGCCATCGTCGACGGTCAGCGACCGCAGTCGCCGCAGGGAGTCCAGGTAGTCGCCGAGCCGCCCGTCGGGGTGCGCGACCATCGTCGTACCGCGCCCCAGGATGGTGTCGCCGGTCAGGACCGCGCGGTCGGCCGGCAGATGGAAGCTCAGCGAGTCGGCGGTGTGCCCCGGCGTGGCGACGACCCGCAGCTCCAGGCCGCCGACCTCGACGGCCTTCCCCGCCGACAGTCCCTCGTCACCGAGCCGCAGCGCGGGGTCCAGGGCCCGCACGGCGGTCCCCGTCAGCTCGGCGAACCGCCCCGCGCCCTCGGCGTGGTCCGGGTGCCCGTGCGTGAGGAGCGTGAGCGCCACGCGCTTGCCGAGCTCTTCGGCGGTGTCGACGACCCGTCGCAGGTGGGCCTCGTCCAGCGGGCCCGGGTCGACCACGACGGCGAGCGGCGAGTCCGGTTCGGACAGGATCCAGGTGTTCGTGCCGTCCAGCGTCATCGCGGACGGGTTCGGCGCGAGGACGTTGACGGTCCGTTCCGTCGCGGGGCCGGAGACCACGGCTCCGCGCGGCTGGCCGGGGAGGGCGGCCGCGTCCGTCATGCGTCCCCACCCCCGGCGCCGACCCTCTTGGTGAACTCCTCGTGCCCCGGCCAGCTCAGCACCACCTGGTCGCCCTCCAGCCGTGCCTGGGCCAGCACGGGGGCGAGGTCCTGCTCCCGGGCCCCCGCCAGTGCCTCGGCGGGCGTCCCGTACCCCTCCAGGGTCCTCAGGGTGGCGATCGTCGGCGGCATCATCAGCAGCTCGCCCCGGTCGTACCCGGCCGCCGCGTCCGCCGGGCGGATCCAGACGGTGCGGTCGGCCTCCGTCGAGGCGTTGGACGCGCGCTGCCCGGCCGGCAGGGCGGCCACGAAGAACCAGGTGTCGTACCGGCGCGGCTCGAACTCCGGGGTGATCCACCGCGCCCAGGCGCCCAGCAGGTCGGAGCGGAGCACCAGGCCCCGCCGGTCCAGGAAGTCGGCGAACGCCAGCTCACGTGCCACCAGGGCCGCCCGGTCCGCCTCCCAGCCGTCGCCCGTGGTGTCGGCGACGACCGTGTCGGGCGCCGGGCCGGCCAGCAGGACGCCGGACTCCTCGTACGTCTCGCGCACCGCCGCGCACACGATCGCCTGGGCCTCGGCGGGCTCCCCGACCCCGAGCCGGGCCGCCCACTCGGCCGGCGACGGGCCGGCCCACCGGACCGGATGCTCGTCCCGGGGGTCGACGCCACCACCCGGGTAGGCGTACGCGCCGCCCGCGAAGGCCATCGACGTACGCCGGCGCAACATGTGCACCTCCGGCCCGTCGGCGCCCTCCCGCAACAGCAGCACGGTCGCCGCGCGTCTGGGGGTCACCGCCGTGAGGGTGCCGCCCGCGAGCGCGCGGATGCGGTCGGGCCACTCGGGGGGATACCACTGACCATTGGACATGGCCGGATGCTATGCGCATCCGTCGAGATGTTCGAGAGGGAGAAAGGTGGATACGGCGACGCCCCCGCGCCCACCCAGCGGGGACCGGCGACGCCCCCGCGCCCACCCAGCGGACCGGCGGCGACCCCGCGGCCACCCGGGCGTGGAGACGCCAACGGCCCCGCACCCACCCGGGGCACGGGGCCGTGTACGACCGGTCCGCTCAGTCCTGGACCAGCTCCACCTGGATCTCGACCTCGACCGGCGCGTCCAGCGGCAGCACCGCTACGCCCACCGCGCTGCGCGCGTGCACGCCCTTGTCGCCGAGCACCTCGCCCAGCAGCTCGCTGGCGCCGTTGAGGACGGCCGGCTGCCCGGTGAAGTCCGACGCCGAGGCGACGAACCCGACGACCTTGACCACCCGCGCGATCCGGTCCAGGTCACCGGCGACCGACTTCACGGCGGCCAGCGCGTTCAGCGCGCAGATGCGCGCGAGCTTCTTGGCCTCCTCCGGGGTGACCTCGCCGCCCACCTTGCCGGTGACCGGAAGCTTGCCGTCCACCATCGGAAGCTGGCCCGCCGTGTACACGTACACGCCCGACCGGACCGCCGGCTGGTACGACGCCAGCGGCGGCACCACGTCGGGCAGGGTCAGGCCCAGCTCGGCGAGCGTCGCCTCCACGCGGCCCGTCACGGCTTCGGCCGCTTCAGGTAGGCCACGAGCTGCTCGGGGTTGTTCGGCCCGGGAACGACCTGGACGAGCTCCCACCCGTCCTCGCCCCAGGTGTCCAGAATCTGCTTGGTCGCGTGCACGAGAAGGGGCACGGTCGCGTATTCCCACTTGGTCATGGAGCCGACTGTAGCCGCTGCCCGGGACCTCCTCCCGCCCAGGCGCCCCGCCCCGCACCACCCGCACCCCCGGCCCCGAGTCCTCGGCGGCCTCCGCCCCGCACCCCCGCCCGGCCCGGCCCGGCACGGCCGGAACCTTCCCGCGGCCGCACCGCCACCGCACCGCGCCACCCGCCTCGTCACGTCCCGCGACAGCACCGCGCCACCCGCCTCGTCACGTCCCGCGACAGCACCGCGCCACGCGCCTCGACCCGCCAATCCGACCCGGGGGCGTTCGGCGCAGGACCCGACTGGTTAGGCTCGAATGCGTGAGCAGGCTCCAGGTCGTCAGCGGCAAGGGCGGTACCGGTAAGACGACGGTCGCCGCCGCCCTCGCGCTCGCCCTCGCGACCGAGGGCAAGCGGACCCTCCTCGTGGAGGTCGAGGGCAGACAGGGCATCGCACAGCTCTTCGAGACGGAGGCACTGCCTTACGAGGAACGCAAGATCGCCGTCGCGCCGGGCGGGGGCGAGGTGTACGCGCTGGCCATCGACGCCGAACGCGCGCTCCTCGACTACCTCCAGATGTTCTACAAGCTCGGCTCGGCGGGCCGCGCGCTCAAGAAGCTGGGCGCCATCGACTTCGCCACCACCATCGCACCGGGCGTCCGGGACGTCCTGCTGACCGGCAAGGCGTGCGAGGCGGTACGCCGGCGGGAGAAACACGGGGGCTTCGTGTACGACCACGTCGTCATGGACGCTCCTCCCACCGGCCGCATCACCCGCTTCCTGAACGTCAACGACGAGGTGGCGGGCCTGGCGAAGATCGGCCCGATACACAATCAGGCCCAGGCCGTGATGCGGGTGCTGAAGTCCCCCGAGACGGCGGTCCACCTGGTGACCCTCCTGGAGGAGATGCCGGTCCAGGAGACCGCCGACGGCATCGCCGAGCTGCGGGAGGCCGACCTCCCGGTGGGTGGCGTGGTGGTCAACATGGTCCGCCCGCACGTCCTGGACGAGGACGCGGTGCGGGCCGCGGCGGGCGACCAGCGCCCGGGCATCACCAAGGCGCTCACCGCGGCGGGCGTGAGCGGCGCCGCCCGGCTGGTCGGCCCCCTGCTGGACCAGGCCTCCGAGCACGCCCGGCGGGTGGAGCTGGAGCGGGAGCAGCGGGAGGCGCTGGCGAAGCTCCAGGTGCCGACGTACGAACTGCCCTTCCTCGGGGAGGGCGCGGACATCGCCGGTCTCTACCGGCTGGCCAAGGAACTGAGGAAGCTCGGGGTGGGCGCATGACTCTCGACGGGGCTCCCGGCCTGGAGATCGATCCGCTGCTCGACGACCCGGCGACCCGCATCATCGTGTGCTGCGGCGCGGGTGGCGTCGGGAAGACCACGACGGCGGCCGCCCTCGGCGTACGGGCGGCCGAACGCGGCCGCAAGGTGGTCGTCCTGACCATCGACCCGGCCCGCCGGCTCGCCCAGTCGATGGGCATCGACCGGCTGGACAACGTGCCGCGCCGGGTGGACGGCATCAAGGGCGGCGGCGAACTGCACGCGATGATGCTGGACATGAAGCGCACCTTCGACGAGATCGTCGAGGGCCATGCCGAGCCGGCGCGGGCGGCGGCCATCCTCGCGAACCCCTTCTACCAGTCCCTGTCGGCCGGGTTCGCGGGCACGCAGGAGTACATGGCCATGGAGAAGCTGGGCCAGCTCCGGGCGCGCGAGGAGTGGGACCTGATCGTGGTGGACACGCCGCCGTCCCGGTCCGCGCTGGACTTCCTGGACGCGCCGAAGCGGCTGGGATCCTTCCTGGACGGCACGTTCATCAAGCTGCTGATGGCGCCGGCGAAGGTGGGCGGCCGGGCGGGCATGCGGTTCCTGAACGCCGGGATGTCGATGATGACCGGCACCCTGGGGAAGCTGCTGGGTGGTCAGCTCCTGCGGGACGTACAGACCTTCGTGGCCGCCATGGACACCATGTTCGGCGGTTTCCGTACGCGGGCGGACGCCACTTACCGGCTCCTCCAGGCACCGGGCACCGCGTTCCTCGTGGTCGCCGCGCCGGAGCGGGACGCGCTGCGGGAGGCGGCGTACTTCGTGGAACGGCTGGCGGCGGAGCGGATGCCGCTGGCGGGGCTGGTGCTCAACCGCGTGCACGGCAGCGGGGCGGCCCGGTTGTCCGCCGAGCGGGCACTGGCCGCGGCGGAAAATCTTGAAGAGGGCCGCATTGTGGATCAGGGGCCCGGGAAGACTGGTGTTCGTGGCCCCGACGGCACCTCTCCCGAGCCCGAGGCCCCCCGAACCACGGCAGCACGCCCCGACGCCCCCATCGCCACGGCTGCTGCCGACACCGATGTATCCGGTGCCCCGGTCGGCACCGACGGCGACACCACGACCGGCGCGGGTACCGGCCTGGTCGTCACGCCGCCCGCGGTCGCGGACGTGACCGCGGGTCTGTTGCGGCTGCACGCCGAGCGGATGCAGGTGCTCGCGCGGGAACGGCGCACGCGCGACCGGTTCGCCGCGCTCCACCCCGAGGTGGCGGTGACCGAAGTCCCCGCGCTCCCGGGCGACGTGCACGATCTGGCGGGCCTGCGGACCATCGGCGACCGACTCGCGGAAGGGCACCACTGAGGGACGGCCGACCCCGTTCGTGCCACGGATCCGTCCGGCGGCCTCACGACGTGCTCGCCATGTGCTCGCGACGTACTCGCGATGTGCCGGCGACGTGCTCGCGGTCCGCTCCGGTGTCCTCAGCCCACGGCCGCGTACGCCTCGTACGTCTCGTCGTCGTCCAGCGCGACGGGCAGGATGCCCGCGCTGCGCTCGTACTCCGTGCGCGCGGTCTCCAGCAGCCGGCGCCAGGACGTGACGGTCGGCCGCCGCCGCAGCAGAGCACGGCGCTCTCGTTCCGTCATCCCGCCCCACACGCCGAACTCGACGCGGTTGTCCAGCGCGTCCGCCAGGCACTCGGTCCGCACCGGGCACCCGGTGCACACCGCCTTGGCCCTGTTCTGCGCCGCTCCTTGTACGAACAGTTCGTCCGGATCGGTAGTGCGGCAGGCGGCCTGCGCACTCCAGTCAGCTACCCAGCCCATACCGGCGCCGTCCTCTCCCGAATCGAGGCTCCCCCACGGCGGCAGCGGCATATTCACCGCCACCAGTTGAGGACGTTACGGAAGGTGGGCACAGCGCAACACCCCCTTCGGGCCCAATCTTGAATGGTCCGAACGGACTATGCGTACGCGGCAGATCACCCAGGGGAGTGAGCGCAGGACATACGTGAGAAAGGACGCGAGTGCGGGCGTTCCGGGTGAGCCGCGCGGGGCGCGGGGTGGCACATGAGGGACGTACGAGGGGGAAACGGACAGGAACCGTCGCGGTTCGGGAACGCGAGGGCACGAGCGGGGGGGTGTACGCGGGTGGTCAGGCCGGGTAGCAACTGCTGTGACAGTTGTGAACAGCTTAGGCCAAGGCCTGTACGCCTGTCCGGAAAACGCGCAAGGAGGCCCCGTGGGGGCAGCCGGCCTCGGTACGCGGCGGGCCGATGTCACAACCTGGTACGCGAACATCCCGTTACCCACCCGCTCCCGCGGAACGCCATGGCCGACGGATTAGGCTGACTCCATGCCAAAGAAGCGCTCGGGCGGTGGTCTGACCGGGACCCAGCAGGCCGCCAAGTTCGTCGGTGTCAGCGTGCTCGCCGGAGCCGTACTGGCGGGCATCGCCCTGCCCGCCGCGGGAGCGCTCGGGCTCGCGGCGAAGGGCACGGTCCAGGGGTTCGACGAGATCCCCGCCAACCTCAAGCGGCCGCCGCTGAGCCAGCGCACCACGATCCTGGACTCACGGGGCGGCCAGATCGCCACGGTCTACTCCCGTGACCGCACGGTGGTGGACCTCAAGGACATCTCCCCGTACATGCAGAAGGCGATCGTCGCCATCGAGGACTCGCGCTTCTACGAGCACGGAGCCGTCGACCTCAAGGGCGTGCTGCGCGCACTCAACCGCAACGCCCAGTCCGGCGGGGTCGCCCAGGGCGCGTCGACGCTGACCCAGCAGTACGTGAAGAACGTCTTCGTGGAGGAGGCCGGCGACGACCCGGACAAGGTCGCGGAGGCCACCCAGCAGACCCTCGGCCGCAAGATCCAGGAGCTGAAGTACGCGATCCAGGTCGAGGAGGAGCTCGGGAAGAAGAAGATCCTCGAGAACTACCTCAACATCACGTTCTTCGGGCAGCAGGCGTACGGCATCGAGGCCGCGGCCCAGCGGTACTTCTCCAAGCGCGCCAAGAACCTCACGCTGGAGGAGTCGGCGATGCTGGCCGGCATCGTCCAGTCGCCGAGCCGCTACGACCCGGTCAACGACGTCCAGGAGGCGACCAAGCGCCGCAACGTCGTGCTGACGCGCATGGCGGCCGTCGGTGACATCAGCGAGGCGGAGGCGCAGCGCGCGAAGGCGACCCCGATCACGCTGAAGGTGAGCAAGCCGAAGAACGGCTGCATCACCGCCGTCGACGGCGCCGGCTTCTTCTGCGACTACGTCCGCGAGGTCTTCCTCTCGGATCCGGTCTTCGGCAAGAACCGCGAGGAGCGCAGCAAGGTCTGGAACCGCGGCGGTCTGACGATCAAGACCACGCTCGACCCGCAGGCGCAGAAGTCGGCGCAGGAGTCGATCAAGGACCACGTCTACCAGACCGACAAGGTCGCCACCGCGGTCACGATGGTCCAGCCCGGCACCGGCAAGATCATGGCCATGGGGCAGTCCCGGCCGTACGGCTTCGGGAAGAACGAGACCCAGATCAACTACTCGGTCAACAAGGGCATGGGCGGCTCGAACTACGGCTTCCCGACCGGTTCGACGTTCAAGCCGTTCGTGGCGGCCGCCGCCCTGGAGCAGGGCAAGCCGCCGACGCAGATGTACCCGTCGCCGTACGAGATGCCCTACCCCTCCTCCGTCTCTACGTGCAGCGGCAGCCCCTGGAGGAACCAGGGCGACACCGTGGAGAACGAGAACGAGTCGGAGGTCGGTCCGTACGCGCTGAAGGACGCGATGGCCAAGTCGGTCAACACGTACTTCGTGCAGATGATCGGCGAGATCGGCATGTGCCCGGTCGTGGAGATGACCGACAAGCTGAACGTGGTCATGGGCAACGACGAGAAGCTGCCCGAGAAGCCCTCCAGCCTCACCCTCGGCTCCGACGGCATCTCGCCGCTGAACATGGCGGCCGCGTACGCCGCCTTCGCCAACCGCGGCACGTACTGCACGCCCACCGCCATCGAGTCGATCAGGACGGCGGACGGCAAGAGCCTGAAGGTGCCGAAGTCCGAGTGCGCCAAGGCCATGTCGGAGCGGACCGCCGACACCATCAACAGCCTGCTGCGCGGTGTGATCGACTCGGGTACGGGCCAGGAGGCCGGTCTCAGCAGCCGTGACAACGCGGGCAAGACCGGTACGACGGACGCCCGCAAGAACGCCTGGTTCGTCGGCTACACCCCGAACCTCTCCGGCGCGGTGTGGGTCGGCGACCCGAGCCAGGACGTGCAGATGGAGTACATCACCATCGGCGGCCGGTACCACGACAAGGTCTTCGGCGGAAAGGTGCCGGGGCCGATCTGGAAGGACGCCATGACCGGCGCGCTGGACGGCCGCGAGGCGCCGGACTTCGTCCGCGTTACGATCCCCGACGCCCCGAAGGACGGCAAGGGGAAGGGCAAGCCCTCCGGCGACGACAAGCCGGGCGACGGTGACGGCGGCGACGACGGCAAGCCGGGCGACGACGACCCCTGGGGCGGCATCACCATCCCGCCGGACCTGATCGGCGGCAACCACCGCGGCGGCCAGGGCAACGGCGGCGGCTGGCGCTGACGCGCCACGCGACGAAGGGGCGCCCCGTCCGGATCACGGACGGGGCGCCCCTTCGTCGTACACCGGATGAGGCGGGCGCATGGTCCGCTTCCGGCCGGGACGCCGCCACCGGAGGGCGGCCGCCCGGGCTACGGGACCGAGGTCCCGGCCGGCGGGTCGGGATCCGCTCAGCGGGGTCAGGATCCGCTCAGCCGGCCAGGAGCTGCTTGACCACGGCGGCGACGCGGCCGCCCTCGGCGCGGCCGGCGACCTTCGGGTTCACGATCTTCATCACGGCGCCCATCGCGCGCGGACCCTCGGCACCGCCCGCCCTGGCCTCCTCGACCGCCTGGGCCACGATCTGCTCCAGCTCCTCGTCACCGAGCTGCTTCGGCAGGTACGCGTCGAGGATGACGCCCTCGGCCTTCTCACGCTCGGCCTGCTCGGCACGACCGCCCTGCCCGAAGGCCTCGGCCGCCTCGCGGCGCTTCTTCGCCTCCTTGGCGATCACCTTCTGCACCTCGTCGTCGGAGAGCTCGCGCTTCTCCTTGCCGGCCACCTCCTCCTTGGTGATGGCGGAGAGGGTCAGCCGGAGGGTCGAGGAGCGGAGCTCGTCGCGGTCCTTGATCGCGGCGTTGAGGTCTTCCTGCAGCTTGGACTTGAGCGTGGTCATGCGGACAAGTGTGGCAGGTGCGACGACCACGACGCCCGTGCATTTCCCGCGCCTCCAGGGTTCTGGGACGATGGCGGTATGCGCGCGCGATACGGAGTTCCCCTGAAAGTCACCGCAGGAATCGCAGCGGCCGGCGCGGCCGGTCTGGCCTACGCCGCCGGGTTCGAGGCCCGCTCGTTCCGGCTCCGCCGGATCACCGTCCCCGTACTGCCGCGCGGGACCCGGCCGTTGCGGATGCTCCAGGTGTCGGACATCCACATGGTGAGCGGCCAGCGCAAGAAGCGGGCGTGGCTCCAGTCGCTCGCGGGGCTGCGTCCGGACTTCGTGGTCAACACCGGCGACAACCTCTCGGACCCGAACGGCGTACCGGAGCTGCTGGACGCGCTGGGGCCGCTGCTCGACTTCCCCGGCGTGTACGTCTTCGGCTCCAACGACTACTACGGGCCCAAGCTCCGCAACCCGGCCCGCTACCTGCTCGAGAAGGCCCAGGGGCGGCACGGCCTGAACGGCAACGCGCCGGCGGTGGGGGCAGTGCACAACCCGTGGGAGGAGATCCGCGACAGCTTCGACACGGCGGGCTGGGTCAACCTCACCAACACGCGCGGCCGCCTCAAGCTGGAGGGCCTGGAGCTGGCCTTCACCGGCCTGGACGACCCGCACATCAAGCGGGACCGGTACGACAGGGTCGCCGGCGGCCCGGAACCGGACGCGGACCTGTCCCTGGCCGTCGTGCACGCCCCGTACCTGCGCTCACTGGACGCGTTCACGGCCGACGGCTACCCGCTGATCCTCGCGGGCCACACGCACGGCGGCCAGCTCTGCATCCCCTTCCACGGGGCGCTGGTCACCAACTGCGACCTGGACACCGACCGGGTCAAGGGCCTGTCCACCCACCGCGCCGGCGGTAACACCGCGTACCTCCACGTCTCCGCCGGGTGCGGCACCAACCGGTACACCCCGGTCCGCTTCGCCTGCCCGCCGGAGGCCACGCTGCTGACCCTGACCGCGAAGGACTGACCCGGAGCCCGGCCACACCCCCCGGGCGCCCGCCCCTGGGGCCCGCGAGAACTGGATTTCGTCTCCGGCCGCCGGTGGGCTAAAGTAAACGACGTCGCCGGGACACACGGTGACATCGGGGTGTAGCGCAGCTTGGCAGCGCGCTTCGTTCGGGACGAAGAGGTCGTGGGTTCAAATCCCGCCACCCCGACAGCAGAAACACCAGGTCAGGGGCCTGATCCGCGAGAGCGGGTCGGGCCCCTGACTGGTTTGCGGGTGCTAGGTCAAGGCTCCCGTCACCATGCCCAGCAGCGTGAGCCCGAGGAAGACCGAGTCCCAGACCAGGGCGTGGCGGATGCAGCGGTATTTGGTCCAGGCGATCTGGGACAGGACGGCGAGCTGGCTCAGGTCGCGGGACACGAGGTCGGTGTGGCGGACCGTCCGCTCCAGGTGGGCCATCGTCGTCACGAGCCTCGTATCGCCGAAGTAGTGGGTGCGGAGGCGACGCGGGGCGCCGAGCCGGGGGGTGACGGCCAGTCCCAGCAGGGCGAGGGCGGGTACGCAGGCGGCGCAGCCCACGTACAGGAGGACCTGTGGGAGGAGGGCGTACTGCCGTGGGGCGATGACGCCGCTGCCGATGGCGCCGAGCAGGGCGGTCAGGGCCGCGCCGAGGGACGCCAGCAGGAGGCCCGCCTTGTTGTCGGCCTTCACGAGCTCCTCGCGTGCCTCGGCCAGCAGGATCCTGGCGAGCTCCGCGCCGCGGTCGGTCGTGATACCGGTGTTGGTACCGGTGTCCGGATCCGGGTCCGGGTCCGCCTCGCGTCCGGGTATGGGCATGCTTCCCCTCCGTTCCCTGTGGTGAGGTACGACCGCCCCGGCGGGCGGGGCGGCCGTGGTGCCGACGGGTCGGGTCAGACGGCCGATGAGCGGCGGATCTCGTCCTCCAAGGCGTTCACCGCCTGCCGGACCCGGATGTTCATCGCGGCCGTGTGTTCCCGGAACGCCGCCTCCGACTCGGCACGGTGCCGGCGGACCTCCTGTTCGATGGAGTCCTGGGCGATCTCGAGGTCGGCCAGGGCGCGCCGCTCGGCCAGCCGGATCTGCTCGCCGTGGATCTTGACCGCGCTGTTGCTCGCGCCGGTGAGCATCCGGTCGTACGCGGATTCACCACCGAGGTACTTCACCAGCACGGGCAGGACGTCGAGGAGCACGAACAGCAGCCGGACCAGCCAGATGCCGACGAAGAGGACCGGGTTCCCGGTCGCGAGCTCGTCGAGCGCCCGCATCCGCTCCAGGACACCGATCTCCTTCTGCTTGGCCCGCTCCTGCTCCAGCCTCCGCTCGATGCCGTCGGCCCGGGCCTTGAGGAAGGCGCCGCGGGACACGGTCTGCTTCCCCTCGATCTCCGCGATACGGCCGTGCATGCGGGCCAGCCGCTGTTCGTTCTCCTCGGTGCGGTGGGTCGTCCGGTAGTCGCGCGCCTTGGCTCGCAGCCGCACGCACTCCGACGTCCGCTGGTACACGTTGGTGCCCGCGATGCGGATGAGCCGCCGGCACTCCTCGCGTACCTCCGCGTCGATGGCTTCCAGTCCCGCGGTGTCGCGGTCCACCCGCTGTTGCAGCACGGTCGCGTCCGCGCGCAGGGCGGCGAGCTCCTCGGCCCCTTCACCGGGCGTCCCGTCGAAGGAGAGGACGTACGTCCCCTGGCAGCCCGGCGGGATGACCGTCCGCGTCGTGGACGGTACGGGGTTGCAGCGGACCAGGTTCGAACGCAACCGGTCGATCGCGCCGGTGCGCTCGTCGGCGACGTGCTCCTCGACGGCCGTCTGGAAGACGCGGAGCACCAGCGGCTCGGCGATCACGGTGCCGAGCAGCAGGGCGATCAGCAGCCGGGTGAGCAGGGGCCCGAGCCGTCGCCGCGCGTTCGGCTGCGGGGTGACGAGCCATCGGTCCAGGTTGAGCACGAACAGCATCCAGATGACCGTCGGGACGAGCGCCACGAGGGAAACGCGACCGAGGGCCTCGGTGGCGAAGTTCCACATGGAGAACGCCGCGATGACGGACGTGCCGAGGACCACTCCGCCGAGTGCCGTGTACTTGCTCCGCTCGTACTTGACCCTGGCCAGCAGTTCCTCGTCGACACCGGTCAGGGCACGCAGCCGCCGGGCGGTGTCGAAGCCGCCGGTGCGGCGGCCGGTCCGGGCGTGGGCCGCGCGGTCGCCCGGGAGCCGGGTGGTGGGCCGGTCCGACGTCGTCCGGGCGGTGGTGCGGCCGGACGCGGGGCCGGATGCAGCGGGGCCGGAGGCGGCGGTACCGGCGGCAGCGGGGCCGGAGGCGGCGGTACCGGCGGCGCCCTGGCCGGTCGCCGTCCCGGAGGCCGGCACGTGGTTCGTCAGGAGGTCAGTCAAGGAGATCGTCCTCGTCCGTGACGTACCCGCCCCGCGGGTCGCGCGAGCCGTCCCGGCCCGTGGGCGTCCGCCCGGTGCCCGCCGACCCCGGACCGACCATGCGGGTGGCACCGGCGGCCGCGATACCGGGCGCTGCCTGGGTGCCGCCCGTCTCCCGCAGGACCTGTTCCAGGACCTGGTGGTAGTCGACGTACTCGCTGCCGCCCATCTGCCGCAGCAGCGTCAGCACCATGTCGCGGCGCATCTGTGCCTCCGCCGTCTCCCGCCCCTGGGCGTGGGCCCGGGCCGATGCCTCGGCTTCATGGCGCCGGGCGGACTCCTCCTCGCCGGTCCGGTGGATACGGGCCGCCGCCTCGGTGAGGTCGATCTCCTTGCGGGCGATGCCGAAGGCGTCCACGTGGTCGGACCCCTGCGAGAGCAGCTCCGCGATCCGCAGGGCGTCTTGGGTCTCGAAGTCGCGCTGGCCTCGCTGGAGTTCCTGGCTGCGCCGCTCGTCGCGCAGCTTCTGCTCCCAGTCCCGCAGGTCGTCGGACGCGTGCACCTCGGCACTGACGAACTCCACGCTCATGCCCGCGACCCGGGGCGGCACGATCGCGCTGTACGCGGTCAGACGGTGACTGACCTGTGTCCGTACCGCGTTGACCTCCTCCACGCGGTGCCCGGCGCTCACCCTCGGCAGGTCGGCGTCGCCCATCAGATACGCGCGCAGCGGCACCGTGACGTCGATGATGCCCTGCCGGGCGATGACGGTCGGGTCGGTCACCTGGCAGGTGAAGGCGGCCCGTACGGTGAAGTTGTCCGCCTCGCTCACCGAGGGGAGCGTGCGCTCCACTTCGACCAGGCGGGCCCGGGTGTCGACCAGGCTGACCGAGGAGGCGTCGAGCACGTCGGGGTGGCTCGGGTCGAACACCATGCCCTCGGGGAACGGGCGGTAGTTCCCGCCGACCCTGAAAACGTAGACCGCACCGGGCGGAAGCTGCGGCACGTCGTCGCGGCGGCGACGCCGAGACCACCAGGCGCCCTGGACCGTGGCCAGGATGTCCTCGGCGATGACCGGGTAGTTCACTTGCTTCGGCCTCCTTGAACGGAAGTGGGGGGAGGGGTGGATATGAGGGACGCGGGGGAACGCCCGCGAACGGCCGGCGGACGGCCGCGCAGCGATCCGATGAGCACCCGCGCCAGTCGTGCGGCACCGGGGATCGCGTAGTCGGGGTGCCTGAGGGCGATGGACAGGTGGTGGCACAGCGCGTCCCACTGCCGGCCGCTCATGGCGTCGCGCATGGCCTCGCCGAGGTCGCGTACGGCGCCGGTCACGGACGGGTCGTCCCGCAGCCGCACCAGGGTTCGGCACAGGGCGCTGACCGCCCTGCTCCGGTTTCCGCTGTGCAGGACGTCCGCCCAGAGGGACCCGAGGTGGCGGGCGCTGTCCGGGACGGTGCGCAGGAGTGCCGCGGCCAGCGGGTCGGGGGTGTCCAGTTCGATGGCTTCGAGGACCTGGAGGGCGGTGCGCAGGGCGATCGACCGCTCCCGGGACCCGGGTGCCGACCTGGCGATCACGGTCCGTACGTACCGGAGGATGAACACCGCGCGGTCCGCGTCCTGTCCGGCGGACTGAAGCAACAGGACCAGGGAACGGTGGGCCGAGACCGCGATCCGCTCCCCGCGCTGCATCAGGAACCAGAGCAGCTTGAGCGCGTCGAGGCGGTACAGGGAGCCGAGGCGGCCGGTCAGCGCCATGGCCGCCGTCACGGCACGGTTGGGCCCGGAGCTGTCCGTCCAGCTCAGAACGATGCCGAACGCCTCGGAAGCGAGGTGCTCGACGTCGCACATGAACTGCAGCGTCAGGGCGGCGGTCACCCGCTGGTTGGTGAGCCCCACGGACCACACCGTCAACATGTTCTCGTCGACCTCGACGAGCGCGTGCCGGGCGAGCAGCGCGACGCCGCGGGCCACCTCCGTACGGGCGTCCAGGTCGCCCAGCAGGGCCAGGTCGCCCAGCCACTGGCGCAGCGGGTACCAGAGCTCGTAGCCGTACAGGTCGTGCAGCTCCGCGATGACGAACTCGCGGACCCGGGGGTCGGTGAAGACCAGTCGCCGCTCGCTGCGCCCGGCGTCGCGGCCCGGACCGGCCCGGTACTCGGTGGTCACCAGGCCCACCGCCCGGTCCTTCCAGCGGGCCCGGGACTGCTGTGCCACCGTGCCGCGCAGGGCGGTCCCGGCCTCGTCGTCCGGCTCGCCGGCCGGTGTGCCGCCGCCGCGTTCCCAGTCGCGCACGTGGGCGGCGAGTGCCGCGCACTCCTTCTCGAACGTCCGCTCCGGGATGCCTTCCAGGAAGGCGAGGGCCGCCAGTGGGAGCAGGTCGTGCGCCGGGGGCTGCTTGCGGAACAGCTCCCGCACCAACTCCCGGCACCGGTCCCGAAGGGTGTCCAGCGCCTTGTCGGGGCCTTCCCGGGACAGGGCGCACGCCGCGGCGACGACATCGGCCGGCCGCCGCTGTCCGCCGACCCGCTCCCGCAGTTCCCGCTCGGTCTCCGGTGCGAGGTCGGTGTGCGGCAGCGCGTTCCTGCACCGCTCGAACAGCTCCAGGGGGTCAGGGGCGTGCCAGGGCACGCAGTGGTCCCGCAGCGCCAGCCGGCGGTGGACCGCCCCGCCCGCCGTCATGACCAGGTAGGAGCCTTTGCGGCGCAGTTCCCCGCTCAGCCGCCCGATCTCCCAGGCCTGTACGGCTTCGACGTTCCGCTCGCCGACGTAGTCGAGGATGACGTATCCCTGCCCCGGCTTGAGGTCTCGCGACGCGGCCAGCTCGGCGAGGGAGTTGGCTGGCGACAGGCTGCGCAGTCTGGCGCCGTCTCCCAGGACCTCCCTGAGGAGTGCGAGAGCGCCCGCGCTGCGTCCGCAGTTGTCCTCGCCTGTCAGGACGACGACGGCGTGTTCGCGCAGTCTGGCGAGCGCCTCGCCGAAACAGGGCCGTGGCGGGACGTAGAACCGCAGGGCGCGGTCGGACTCCTCGGGTTCGACGGTGCCGGGGGCCAGCCCGGCGGGTGGTGCCGCGCCGAGGCCGAACGCCGCTCCGGCGGCATCGACGACGCCGTAGAAGTTGTTGTTGACGAGCTGGTGGACGCGGCGCAGATCGTTGTAGCCCCGGTCGTCCTCCTCCCGTTCGTCCGGCTCCCGGCGCCGCTCGGGGGCGGCTTCCGGACCGGTGCCGGAGGCCTCCTCACCGGCCGGCGGCGCTTCCCCGGCTCCTTCCGGTGCGGACGGTTCGGCGTCGTCGTCAGGGCCGGGTACGGGTGGTACGAGCGGTACGGCCGGCCCGTCGTCCGGGTGCGCTCCGTCAGTCACCGGCGTTCCCGAAGCCGAAGACGGCACCGCGGGCGTTCACGGGTCCGGTGAAGTTGGCGACGCTGATCCGGTCGGCCCGGTAGTCGTTGCCGATCACCGGCCCGTCGGCCCGGCCCGCGGCGGCCGGTCCCGGCCGGGCCGCCGCGGGCTCCCCCGATGCCGGGGCCGCGGGGCTTTCCCGCCCCGCGGTCCCGGGCTCGCACGAGGACGCGGCCTGTGTGCCGGGCGCGGGCACCCGGAGCCAGGCGGTGGCCTCGTATTCCTTCACCTCCACCGTGACGCGGGTGAAGTCTCCGGGTGTCAGGGTGGTGTGACCACCGGCGACCGTGGTCCGGAAGACGTCGTCGGACAGCAGGAGTGCCAGGTCGGCGCCAGGATGGGCGGCCAGGGCGTCGTACAGCGACCGTGCGTTCAGCAGGCGCGCCGTGTTCACCACGGCCGTGCCCGCGAAGCCGTTGTCGGCCAGCTCCACCAGACCCTGGTGGATGACGGCGCGGAGCCGCATGCGGGCCCCGGGGACCCGCTGGGCGTTGTACTCGCGCAGCTCGGCGACGAGGTGGCGGACGTAGTCGTCGACCAGACGCGGTTCCTGGCCGTCGATGGGCCGCACCGCCAGTTGTTCGTCGCCCTTGCGCTGGATCTGCCACCGCGTGCGGTCCAGACCGGTGCCCCTGGCGGCCCGGTCGAGAATGCGCGGCAGGTCGTGCTGGATTTCCGACTGCCTCCGGTCGTTGTTGCTCCCGTAGGCCTCCGCGTCCACGGCTATGCAGGTACAGGGGTAAAAATCAGGCCACGCAGCCACCCGATCATTTCCTCTCTGGGCAGGCGATGGGCAGACACTGCCCATGAGGTGCTGTTCGAGAGGCTAGGAGAGAGTGGCGGAAGTGATTCCGTATCAGTACGGGTTGTCCGCGACGACTTTGGCGAATTCCAGCAGCTTGGGAACGTCACAGATGGTTATGTTTCGATAACTGCGTTCCACGAGTCCCTGTGCCGTCAGGGCGGCCAGGTTCTTCTCGGCCGTGTTGAGCTTGAGACCGGCCAGCGAGGCGAGTTCCCGCTGGGTCAGCGTCACGCCGAGCCGGCACCGCTTGCCGCCGCCGTCACCGTCCGGCACGGGGCGGGCGTACGCCTGGCACAGTTCGGCCAGCACGCGGGCCAGCCGGGTCAGCGAGTCGTACGCCTGGAAGTCGATCCGGCGGCGATTCGCCCAGCGCAACCGGGCGCACAGCATGTGGAGGACGGCCCGCATGGCGTCCGGGTGCCGGGACAGGAAGGCCTCCAGGACATGCACCTGGATGATCCGGGCGGTGACGTCACTGCACGCCACCACCGTGCCGGACCGGGGGCGCTCCTCGAAGGCCGCCATCTCGCCGACCAGGTCTCCCGCTATACGTACGGCGAGCAGCATGTCGTACCCGCTCTCCGCGCTGGCCACGACCTTCACGACCCCGCTCGTCAGCAGCAGGACGTGCCGGCTCCCGTCACCCTGCTGGAGCAGGGCGCGATGCGGCGGATAGGCGATCGGGGTGCCCTGGGTCAGGAGCTCTTCCCGCGTCGCGTTCCGCAGCCGGCCGAGCAAGGTGGACGGCGGCCACGCCTGGTTCAACAGCACCCCCGACGATCTCCCTCCGCGGCACAGCACGCCGATCGAGCCTGACCATGTTGCCGTCGAGCCGGGTGCCGGAAGGCGGAGACGGCACAATGTGGCCTGTTTTCCCGATCCTCAGCCGGAATTGACCGAACAGGTATTCCCCGGGGGTCATTTCTCCCGGGGACCTCGCGCGTCTCACCCTCCCCTGCGTCACCCGCACGGCGGGTGTGCGGTCGCGGGGGTGGGTGGGGGCGGGCAGGCTCGGGGGATGAGTGATTCGTCCGAGGGGCCGCGGGGCTCCGCGCAGCACGCGTACGCGCATCACGGCGGCCACCAGGAGCCGCGGGGGCGGAGCGGGTGGGCCGCCGGCGGGGTGATGTTCGCGGGTGTGCTGATGATGGTGATGGGCGTGCTCGGGATGCTCCAGGGCATCGTCGGGATCGCCGAGGACGACGTCTACGGGCGCGTCGGGGAGTACGTCTTCGAGTTCAGCGTCAGCGCGTGGGGCTGGATCCACCTGGGGCTGGGCCTGCTGGTCGCCCTGATCGGCGCGGGCATCCTCAGCGGGGCGGAGTGGGCGAAGGCGGGCGGGGTGGCGCTGGCCGCGCTCGCCGTGATCGCCAACTTCATGTGGCTGCCCTACCAGCCGGTGTGGGCCATCGTCTCGATCGCGATCGGCGTCTTCGTCATCTGGGCGCTGTGCACGGACGACACGGTTCCGGTGGCGCCCGGCAAGCACTAGTACCGAGGTTATCCACAGGTTGAGGACGGGCTGAACGCGTTGTCACGGCGATCGGGTTTCATGGACCCATGACTGAGCCGACAGATTCGCAGGCCGTGCCCGACTGGGAGAAGCGGTTCCGGGCGCCGCGGGTGTCCCTGCCCGAGTGGGCGTGGGACGCGCCGAGCCGGGCGCTGTTCGTGTCGAACGCGACCGGGACGTACGAGCTGTACGCGTGGGACCGGGAGACCGGGGCGCAGCGGCAGGTCACCGACCGGCCGAACGGGACGACCGACGGGGTGCTGTCGCCGGACGGGGAGTGGATCTGGTGGTTCTCCGACACGGACGGCGACGAGTTCGGGGTGTGGATGCGCCAGCCGTTCGCGGGCGGTGCCGACGAGCCGGCCGCGCCGGGGCTGGAGCCGTCCTATCCGGCGGGGCTGGCCATCGGGCGCGACGGGACGACCGTGGTGGGCCGCTCCACCGACGAGGACGGTTCGACGGTCCACGTCCTCCGGCCCGGACGGGTGCCGGTGGAGATCTACCGGCACCGGGAGTCGGCCGGGGTCGGTGACCTGTCGCACGACGGGACGCTGATCGCGCTGGAGCACACCGAGCACGGCGACGCCATGCACGCGGCGGTGCGGGTGGTCCGGCCGGACGGTGCCGTGGTGGCCGAGCTGGACGACACCAAGGGCGGCACCGAGGCCCTGGGGCTCACGGTGCTGGGCTTCGCGCCGGTGGACGGGGACACCCGGCTGCTGGTGGGGCACCAGCGGCGCGGGCGCTGGGAGCCGATGCTGTGGGACGTGGCGTCCGGCGCGGAGACGGAGCTGGGGCTGGACCTGCCCGGCGACGTGTCGGCCGAGTGGTACCCGGACGGGTCCGGGCTGCTGGTGGTGCACAGCTTCGAGGCGCGCAGTGAGCTGTGGCGGTACGAGATCGGCACGGGCCGCCTGGTGCGGGTCGACACCCCGGCCGGCTCGGTGTCGAGCGCGACGGCGCGGCCGGACGGCTCCGTGGAGTACCTGTGGTCCTCCGCCGCGCGGCCCCCGGCGGTGCGGTCCACGGCCGGCGGTGTCGTGCTGGAGCCACCCGGCATGAAGGCGCCGCTCTCGGTGCCGGTCGAGGACGTGTGGGTGGACGGGCCCGGCGGGCGCGTCCACGCGCTCGTGCAGCGGCCCGAGGGCGCGGAGGGACCGCTGCCGACGGTGTTCGAGATCCACGGCGGGCCGACGTGGCACGACAGCGACGCGTACGCCGCCGCCCCCGCCGCCTGGGTCGACCACGGGTACGCGGTGGTCCGGGTCAACTACCGGGGCTCGACCGGTTACGGCCGGGAGTGGACGGACGCCCTCAAGCACCGGGTCGGGCTGATCGAGCTGGAGGACATCGCGGCGGTACGGGAGTGGGCGGTGGCCTCCGGCCTGGCCGACCCGGCGCGGCTGGTCCTCACGGGCGGCTCGTGGGGCGGGTACCTCACCCTGCTCGGGCTCGGCACCCAGCCGGACGCCTGGGCGCTGGGCATCGCCGCCGTCCCGGTCGCCGACTACGTCACGGCGTACCACGACGAGATGGAGGCGCTGAAGGCGCTGGACCGCACCCTGTTCGGCGGGACGCCGGAGGAGGTCCCGGAGCGGTTCGAGGCGTCGTCGCCGCTCACGTACGTGGACCGGGTGCGGGTGCCGGTGTACATCTCGGCGGGCGTCAACGATCCGCGCTGCCCGATCCGCCAGATCGACAACTACGTGGACCGGCTCGCCGCCCGGGGCGCGGTGCACGAGGTGTACCGGTACGACGCGGGACACGGCTCCCTGGTGGTGGAGGAGCGGATCAAGCAGGTGCGGCTGGAGCTGGCCTTCGCCGCCCGGTACCTGGAGGACGAGGGCCGGGACGGGACCGGGGACGGAGACCGGGACGGGGAGGGTGGTGCCGGGGAGGGCTGAGGGGGCCGGAGGAGCGGCGCGCGAGGGGGCGGTGCGCGAGGGGGCGGTGCGGGCCGGAGCGGCTCGGTGACGCGCGGCCCGGGGCCCCCGGCATCCGGGCCCCGGGCGGAAGGGGGGCGACGGTGTTCCGTACCGTGGGGGTGTGTACCGGTTCCTGAGGACGCCCCGCTGGTGGGGGATCAACATCTTCGTCGTACTGGCGATCCCCTTCTGCGTGTTCATGGGGACCTGGCAGCTCGGGCGGTTCGAGGACCGCGTCGACTCCCACCAGGAGGCCGAGCGGCGGCCGGACCCCGGTTCGGTGAAGGCCGCGCCGCTGGACGAGCTGCTGCCGGTCGACAAGGAGACCTCCGGCCGTCCCGCCACGGCGACGGGGCGGTACGGCGAGCAGTTCCTGGTCCCGGGCCGGGAGCTGGACGGCAAGGACGGTGCGTACGTCCTGACCCTGTTGCGCACCGGTGGCGGCCGGTCCCTGCCGGTGGTGCGCGGGTGGCTGCCCGAGGGCGGCGAGGCACCCGCCCCGCCGGCCGGCGAGGTCACGGTGACCGGTGCGCTCCAGGCGTCGGAGCACACCGGGAGCCCGGGCGTTCACGCGTCGGGCGCCCTGCCCCGGGGACAGGTCGGCATGATCAGCGCGGCCTCGCTGGTGAACGTCGTCCAGGACGACGTCTACGACGCCTGGATCACCCTCCTGGACTCCCCGGCGGGGCTGACCCCGGTGCCGGCGACCGCGGCGGAGGGCAGTGGGCTGGACCTGAAGGCGTTCCAGAACCTCGGGTACACCGGCGAGTGGTTCGTCTTCGCGGGGTTCGTGCTCTTCATGTGGTTCCGCCTGTTCCGCCGTGAGGCCGAGCAGGCCAGGGACGAGGCGCTGGGCCTCGCCCCGGCCGCCGCCACGGACCCGGAGCCCGCGTCCGCGAAGGTGCCGGAAGCCCGGACCTGACGCGAGACGGCGGGGTGCGCGGCGGGCGCGGCCCGCACGCGGCTCGCCGGGCAGACCGGCCGTGAGGTGACGGGCGCGGCCCGCCAAGGTGCGCGCCGGGGCGCGCGCCCCGGTGTCACTGGGTGGGCAGCAGGCCCGTCCGGTAGACGGTGCCCGCGCAGGCGTTCGGAATGGTGGCCTCGGCCGAGGGGCCGCCCGGTTCGGCGGTGTGGCTGACCGTGACGCTGCCCTCCGCCCGGGTCCCGTCGCCGTCGTCCTCCCTGACGAGCTGCGGCTCCGTGGCCGCCGTGCCCGCGCCGTCCGCGCCGGCCGTCTCGGTGGACGCGCCGTCGGTCGGGCTCGGGTCCGGGGTGGGTTCGCCGCCGCTCGTGCCGCCGCTGCCGCCGCCCTCCACCGGGCAGGTCTCGCTCGGCACCCAGGCGAACCGCACTTCGTACGAGCCGGAGGGCTTGAGGAGGAGCGGGGCCGGTGCCTCCTGGGACGGGTCGGGCAGCCCGGCCGCCGCGTCGCCCGCGGTGTGGGCGACGACCGAGACCTTCGCCTGGTCGGCCGAGCCCGCCGCCTGGACGGCGACGCCGCCCGCGCCGGTGACCGCGCAGTCGGTGCCCGAGACGTTGGCGATGCGGAAGGTGCCGTACACCTTGCCGTCGGCGTCCGGCTGGCCGGCCTCCGCCGATGCCACGCCGAGCTGGGCGGCCTCGCACCGCGGCACGGTGTCCGGCGCCGTACTGGCCGGCGCCTCCGTGCCGCCCACGGTGCCGTCGGAGGTCCCGGTCGCGGGACTGCCCGGCTCGGGCGGGGCGTCCTCGCCGGTCTCGCCGGCGCCGGGTCCCCGGCCGCTCCCGGTGCTGGGGGCGCCCGGCCCGCCGGCGGCGTCGCCGGTCTCCTCGCCGGTGCCGCCCTGCACCTGCTCGCCGTGCCCGGCGTTCACGGGGCGGTCGTCGGAGGTGCTGCCCGCGCTCGCCACATGGACGGCCGCGGGGACGGCCGTGCCGAACAGCAGCGCGGCCGCCGCCACGCCCACCAGGGCCTGGCGCTTGCGCGCGCGCCGCGCCGGGACGGCCCGCCGCAGGTGGTCCAGCGTGCCGTCGGCGGGCTGGAGGTCCTGGACCGCGCCGTGCAGCAGCCTGCGCAGCGCCAGCTCGTCGACGGCGGGGCCACCGAGGTCGGGGGTCCCGTTGTCCGGCCCGTCGTGACCGTTGTTCACAGTTCCGTTCCCAGTCCGGTCGTTCTCGTTCGACGGCCCGTCCGGCCCGCCGGGCCCGTACTGTCCGAACCCGTGCTCGTGCTTGTGCTCGTACTCACTCATGCCGTGGCCTCCATGGCGACGCGCAGCGCCGCGATGCCACGTGACCCGTACGCCTTGACCGAGCCGAGCGATATGCCCAGCGTCTCCGCGACCTGCGCCTCGGTCATGTCCGCGAAGTACCGCAGCACCAGGACCTCGCGCTGGCGGCGCTGGAGGCCCTTCATGGCCTTGATGAGGGCGTCGCGCTCCAGCAGGTCGTACGCCCCCTCCTCCGCGCTCGCCATGTCGGGCATCGGCTTGGAGAGCAGCTTCAGGCCGAGGATGCGGCGGCGCAGGGCGGAGCGGGACAGGTTGACCACGGTCTGACGCAGGTACGCGAGGGTCTTCTCGGGGTCACGTACGCGGCGCCGCGCCGAGTGGACGCGGATGAACGCCTCCTGGACGACGTCCTCGCACGAGGCGGTGTCGTCCAGCAGCAGCGCGGCGAGACCCAGCAGCGACCGGTAGTGGGCGCGGTAGGTCTCGGTGAGGTGGTCGACGGTGGTGCCCGCGGTCGTCGTCGTGTCGTCGGCGCTCGGGGCTGCGCCGCGCTGGGACGGGATACGGGCCGTACGCCTAGCGGCGGGCACGGGGGCGATCACCGGCATGCCGCCGGGCCGGCGGGGCCGGAGCGGGCGCACCGTGCCCATGCCGGGGCCGGCCGCCGCTCCGCCCGCTCGGGCGCGGAACGGTGCCACCGCTGCGATGTCGAGTACCTCTGCCACGCCTGTTGGACACGCTTCCCCCCGTCAGGGTTGTACGCGCACGCAGCCGCTTTTGACGGTGCGACGTTTGCCCTCATGCGTACCCGCTCTTCCCCGATGCCCCGATGTCGCGGCCGCCGTGAAGGTGCGACCGCATAGACGCTTCCCGCCCGACCACCGGTTGCAGCAAGGGGGACAGCATCGTCGAACATGCCATCGCCCCAGTTCAAGTGACACAGACCGAAGACTTGCTCACAGGGCGTTCACAGATCCTACAAAGAGCCGCCGCGGCCTTCACCGCGGTTTACGCCGGCCACTCGGCGGCCACGGCCTCCGCGATCTGGGCGGCGTTCAGAGCGGCGCCCTTGCGCAGGTTGTCGCCGCAGACGAAGAGCTCCAGTGTCCGGTCGTCGTCCAGCGACCGCCGCACGCGCCCCACCCAGGTCGGGTCGGTGCCCACGACGTCGGCGGGCGTGGGGAAGTCCCCGGCCGCGGGGTCGTCGTACAGCACCACACCGGGCGAGGTCGCCAGGATCTCGTGCGCCCGCGCGACGGTCACCTCGTGTTCGAAGCGGGCGTGTACGGAGACGGAGTGGGCGTTCACCACCGGGACCCGTACGCAGGTCGCCGCCACGGGCAGCTCCGGCAGGTCCAGGATCCGGCGGGTCTCGCCCCGGACGCACAGCTCCTCCGAGGACCAGCCGTCCTCCTGGACGGAGCCGGCCCAGGGCACCACGTTCAGCGCGAGCGGGGCGGGGAAGGGCCCGGTGTCGTCCCCGACGGCCCGGCGCACGTCCCCGGGGCCGGTGCCCAGTTCCGTACCGGCGACCAGGGAGAGCTGGGTGCGCAGCGCGCCGACGCCGGACCGCCCGGCGCCGCTCGCCGCCTGGTACGCGGAGACGACGAGCTCGGTCAGGCCGAATTCGGCGTGCAGCGCGCCCACCGCGACGATCAGCGCGAGCGTGGTGTCGCCGGGGCAGGCGACGATCCCGCGCGGGCGTACGCGTACGCAGTGGCGGTTGATCTCCGGGACGACCAGCGGGACGTCCGGGTCGGCGCGGAACGCCGGGGAGGTGTCCACGACCACGGTGCCCTTGGCGGCGGCGATCGGCGCCCACTGGGCCGCGACCGCCTCCGGCACCAGGAACAGCGCCACGTCGGCGCCGTCCAGTGCCTCCTCGGACAGGGCGAGGACCTCGGTCTCCGCCCCGCGCACGGCCAGCTTGCGGCCGGCCGAGCGCGGGGAGGCGATCAGACGGATGTCGCCCCAGACGTCGGCGTGCTGCGACAGGATCTGGAGCATCACCGCGCCGACGGCACCGGTCGCTCCCACGACCGCGAGCGACGGCTTGCGGTGCGTCACCGGCTCCACCGGCCCCGCCGGCACGTCACCAGGGCGGCCGTCCGGCGCGTCACCGGGGCGGCCGTCCGGCGCGTCACCGGGGCCGTCCGGGGCGTCCGGACCGTCCCGACCGTCCGGCCGGTCACCGCCCGGTGCCTCCGTAGACCACGGCCTCGTCGGAGTCGGAGTCCAGGCCGAAGGCGGTGTGGACGGCGCGGACGGCCTCGTTGACGTCGTCGGCGCGGGTGACGACCGAGATGCGGATCTCGGAGGTCGAGATCAGCTCGATGTTCACGCCCGCGTCGGACAGCGCCTCGAAGAAGCCGGCCGTGACACCCGGATTGGTCTTCATGCCCGCGCCGACCAGCGAGATCTTGGCGATCTGGTCGTCGTAGCGCAGCGACTCGAAGCCGATGAGGCCCTTCTGCTTCTCCAGGGCGTCGATGGCCTTGCGGCCCTCCGCCTTGGGCAGCGTGAAGGAGATGTCGGTCAGCCCGGTCGACGCGGCGGAGACGTTCTGCACCACCATGTCGATGTTGATCTCGTTGTCCGCGATGGTGCGGAAGATCGCGGCGGCCTCGCCCGGCTTGTCCGGCACTCCGACGACGGTGATCTTCGCCTCGGACGTGTCGTGGGCGACACCGGAGATGATGGCCTGCTCCACCTTGCGGTCCCCTCGCGGTTCGTTGCTGACCCACGTGCCCTGGAGTCCGGAGAAGGACGACCGGACGTGGATCGGGATGTTGTAACGGCGTGCGTACTCGACGCAGCGGTGCAGCAGCACCTTGGAGCCGGAGCTGGCGAGCTCCAGCATGTCCTCGAAGGAGATCCAGTCGATCTTCCGGGCCTTCTTCACGACCCGGGGGTCGGCGGTGAAGACGCCGTCGACGTCGGTGTAGATCTCGCACACCTCGGCGTCGAGCGCCGCGGCGAGCGCGACGGCGGTCGTGTCCGACCCGCCGCGACCGAGGGTGGTGATGTCCTTCTTGTCCTGGGAGACGCCCTGGAAGCCCGCGACGATGGCGATGTTGCCCTCGTCCAGCGCCGTACGGATCCGGCCCGGCGTGACATCGATGATGCGCGCTTTGTTGTGGACCGAGTCGGTGATGACGCCTGCCTGGCTGCCTGTGAACGACTGGGCCTCGTGGCCCAGGTTTTTGATCGCCATGGCCAGCAGCGCCATGGAGATGCGCTCTCCGGCGGTCAGCAGCATGTCGAACTCACGCCCGGCAGGGATCGGGGATACCTGCTCGGCGAGATCGATCAACTCGTCCGTCGTGTCGCCCATCGCCGAAACCACGACGACCACCTGGTGGCCGTTCTTCTTGGCATCGACGATTCGCTTGGCGACGCGCTTGATGCCCTCGGCATCGGCAACGGAGGAGCCTCCGTACTTCTGCACGACAAGGCCCACGTGCGCTCCTCGCTCAGTCCGTTTGCGGTCAGCTCAGTCTAACGAGCGGCCGGGAAACGCCCCCGCCATACCACATCGTGAGATGTCCCGCTCACGACGTGATCATCGTGGGGCGCTTCACGGCCGCTCGGCTTGTGCCTGCCCGAGCCGGAGCGCGGTACGCGGAATGTGTGCCGGGTCACCCCGCCCCGGCGGTACGTCCCCGCCCGGCGGTACGTCCCACCCGGCGGTACGTCTCCTCGGCGGGACGCACACCCTGGCCGAGGCCCCGCCCGGCGGGGCGCGCCCGCGCGGGTCACTTGGCGGTACGCATCCCCAGGGGGCCGAGGATCTCCTGGGCCATCACCCGGCCCGCCTCCTCCGCGAGGGCGTCCTCCGTCAGGTCCTCGTCGGTGTCCAGCCCGTCGAGCGCCTCCAGCGGCTGGTCCAGGCGCACGTGGGAGACCAGGGACTGGAGCGCCCGCAGGGTCGCCGAGGCGGTCGGGCCCCAGTTGGAGAAGTAGGAGAACTGCCACCACCACAGGGCCTCCGTGGTGCGGCCCGCCCGGTAGTGGGCCAGTCCGTGCCGGAGGTCCATGATGATGTCGGCCAGGTTGTCGGAGATCCGGCACGGCACGGGCGCCTTGCGCGGCTCGTAAGGGTCGAAGACCTCGGAGAAGACGTCCACCGGCTCCAGCATGACCGCGAACCGCATCCGCAGGTCGTCGACGTCCAGGTCGGGACCCGTGTCCGGCTCGTACCGCTCGTCGGGGACGATGTCCTCGTGCGCGCCCAGGCGGCCGCCCGCCAGCAGTAGCTGGGAGACCTCCAGGAGCAGGAAGGGAATCGCGCTGTCGGGCTCGTCGCCCTTGGCCACTTCCGTGGTCGCGACGATGAAGGACTCGATCGAGTCGGCGATCTGGACCGCGAAGCTGTCGGGGTCCAGCGAGTGCGCGTGCAGTGTGGCGTCAGACATCGAGGAGTCGTCTCCCTTCGAACGCTCGCCCGAGCGTGACCTCGTCGGCGTATTCCAGGTCTCCGCCAACGGGGAGTCCGCTGGCGAGGCGCGTGACCTTCAGGCCCATGGGCTTGACCATGCGTGCCAGGTACGTCGCGGTGGCCTCCCCCTCCAGGTTGGGGTCGGTCGCCAGGATCAGCTCGGTGACCGTTCCGTCCGCGAGCCGGGCCAGCAGCTCACGGATCCGCAGGTCGTCCGGCCCGACGCCCTCGATCGGGCTGATCGCTCCGCCGAGCACGTGGTACCGCCCGCGGAACTCGCGGGTGCGCTCGATCGCGACGACGTCCTTCGGTTCCTCGACCACGCAGATGACCGCCTCGTCACGGCGCGGGTCGCGGCAGATGCCGCACCGCTCCTCCTGTGCGACGTTGCCGCACACGGCGCAGAACCGCACCTTGTCCTTGACCTCCAGGAGGGCATGGGCGAGGCGGCGTACGTCGGTGGGCTCGGCCTGCAGGATGTGGAACGCGATCCGCTGGGCGCTCTTGGGACCGACGCCTGGCAGCCTGCCCAGCTCGTCGATGAGGTCCTGAACCACGCCTTCGTACAACGGAACGCCTCTCGTGGAGTGCTGTGATGCTTACGGTAGTTGCTGTGCGTGAGGGTGAGAAGGGCGGGCGCCGGAGCGGGGGCCGGAACCCGCGGGCCCCGGCCCCGGATCGCCCGGGGTCCGGGAGCGCCCGCCCGGGAGCCCGGTGCCCGCCCCAGAGCGCGTCCGCTCCCTAGAAGCCCAGGCCCGGGATGCCGCCGCCGCCCAGGCCCTGGGCCAGCGGGCCGAGCTTGGCCTGCTGGAGCGCCTGGGCGTTCTCGTTCGCGGCCTGCACGGCGGCGACGACGAGGTCGGCCAGGGTCTCGGTGTCCTCCGGGTCGACCGCCTTGGGGTCGATGACCAGGGAGCGCAGCTCGCCGGAGCCGGTCACGGTGGCCTTCACCAGGCCGCCGCCGGCCTGCCCGTCGACCTCCGTCCGCGCCAGCTCCTCCTGGGCACGGGCGAGGTCCTGCTGCATCTTCTGGGCCTGCTGGAGGATCTGCTGCATGTTGGGCTGGCCACCACCGGGAATCACGGTCACTCCTGGCATATCGACGACGAGTGTTCGGTATGCCGAGCCTACGTGGTCGCCGGACGCTGTGCCCCATCCGCATGGCTTCACTCTTTCGGGTGAGAAACAGGCGCGCCCCTTAGCTGATCAAGCCCCTCTTGCAGGCGGAAATACCGGGCTTTCGCACTTCCGGCCCACCATTCGGCGGTAGGAAAGGGCATGCGCACCAGTACGCACACGCGCATCGCACCGCCCGCACGTTACGGATTGTCACGCAGAGCGCAGAGGAGTGCCCCGGTGAGCCAGCCGGAGATGCAGCCCGGGGGCCACGCCCGGGGGGAGGGCGACCGCCTCGACCGGGAACGTTACGGCGGCGGCCCCGGCGGCGATCTGACCGGGCGGCCGTTCCCGCTCGGCGACTGGGGCGAGCCGGCCGAGCGGCTGGACGAGCTCTACCGGTGGGCCGAGGGCCATGCGCTGCGTACCGCCGAGTGGTACCTGGAGGACCGCGCCTGGAAGCGGCGCGGCGCCCGGGCCCTGCGGATCGGTACGGCGCTGGGCGTGATCGCCGGTGCCGCGCTGCCGCTGCTGGACGTGACGGGCGCCCTGGACGGGGCGTCGGGATGGGGGTACGTGTCGCTGCTGCTGGCCGCCGCGTGCCTGGCCTGCGACCGGTACTTCGGCTTCACGTCCGGCTGGATGCGGGACGTGGCGACGGCGCAGGCGGTGGAGCGGCGCCTCCGGGCGTTCCAGTTCGACTGGGCGGCCGAGAGCATCCGCGAGGTGCTGGGCCCGGCGGAGGGCACGGCGAGCGAGGCGGCGGAGCGGTGCCTGGGCGTGCTGCGGCGGTTCTCGGAGGACGTGACGGAGCTGGTGCGGGCGGAGACGGCGGACTGCATGGTGGCGTTCCGGTCGGGTCCGACGCCACTGGTGATGCAGTCGACCCTGTCGTGCGCGCCGCCCCGGGTGGAGGGCTCGCACCCTTCCGGGCGCTTCCCGCTCCCCCCGGGGACCCGGCCCAACATGCCGCGCCAGCGCCCGCCGGAGCCCCGCTGAACCGGCCGGCCGGCCCGGTCGGCGGGACCCGTCGGCCGGCCAGCTCGGCCCGGTCGGCGGGACCCGTCAACTAAAGATGATCATCGACCCCTGGCCCAGGCTGCGGGTCGCCGCCGCGTGCAGGCCGAGCCACACGTGCCGCTCCCGGGCGAAGGGGCTGTCGTCGTACGGGATCGGCCCGGCGGGTTCCTCCAGGGCCGTGGGGCGCTCCGGCGGCCGGGGCGGGGCCGGCGGGTTCGCCGGGTCGATGCCGATCGACGGGGCGACGTACTCCAGCTCGCGCAGCAGCCCCTGGGCGGAGCCGAGCGGTCCGCCGCCGGCCAGCAGTTCCTCGTTGGACAGCGGCGTGGGGAAGTCGACGGGGACGTACGCGCCCGCGTGGTCGTAGTGCCACACCAGGTGCGACTGCTGTGCCGTCGACTCGAACATCTCCAGAAGCTGCTCGTAGTCGCCGCCCAGTTCGTCGACCGGGGTGACGGCGAGGCCGCAGATCTGGAGCAGGTAGGCGCGGCGCAGGAAGTGCAGCGCGTCGTAGTCGAAGCCGGCGACCGGGGCGACGTCGCCCGACAGTCCCGGCATGTAGGCGAAGACGGGCACGGTCGGCAGGCCGGACGCGGTGAGGGCCTTGTCGTACGCGGCGATCTCTTCCGCGAAGGGGTTGTCGGGGCTGTGGCACAGCACGTCGACGAGGGGGACCAACCACAGGTCACAAGCCAAGGGAGACTCGCTCTCCTTCCGTTACGTACGTACGCGGCGACGGCCGGGGGTGGGACGGGCCGGCGAGCGCCGGTGCGCGGCTCGGGTGCACTTCCCATACCCACCCGCCATGAGGGGTAAGTGCCGTCAGCCCAGCCCGTCCAGATGGTCGGCCCACCGCTGGGAGTGCTCGTTGTACGCGTCGATGGCCGCCATCACCGCGTCGGGGTCGCCGAGCGTCACCGCGTCGACGAGCTGTTCGTGGCCGTTCCACAGCCAGGCGCCGGGGTCGCGGGAGGCGCGCAGGTGGGGCACGGCGAACACCCAGGCCTGGACGCGCAGCCGGTGCAGGAAGTCGGCGATGTAGGGGTTGGCGACGAAGCCGCTGAGCTCGCGCCAGAACCGCAGGTCGTACCCGATGAGGATGTCCAGGTCCCCGGCGCGCGCCGCCCGCGCCGCCTCCTCGGCCCGCCGGCGGACGGACACCAGGGGGGCGCCGTGGACGCGGAGGGCGCCGGTCCGGTCGCACAGGCGGCGGAAGACGCCGTCCACGATGAGGGCGCGGGCCTCGACCATGCCCCGGTAGTCCTCGACGGAGAACCGGTGGACCCGGAAGCCCTTGTGCTGGTCGGAGTCGAGCAGGCCCTGGGCCGTGAGGTCGACCAGAGCTTCCCGCACCGGGGTCGCCGACACTCCGTACTGCTCCGCGATGTGCTTGACGGTGAATTCCTGCCCCGGCTGGAGACGCCCCGCGAGCACCTCGTCACGCAGCGCGTCCGCGACCTGCCGGCGCAGGGTGTTGCGGGTGACTGCTCCGCTCGCGGGCATGGCTCCTGGCCCCCTCCGTCCGGTTCCGGACACCTTAAGCCAGGGGCGGGCCGGTCGGAGGGGGCGCATGGAGGCGGTTACACGGTGTGCTCGTCGGCGACCGCGAGCGCGGCGTCGAGGGCGGCGAGACCCTCCTTGGCCTCCTCCTCGGTGATGTTGCAGGCGGGCACCGCGTGGGTGCGGTTCATGTTGACGAAGGGCCACAGACCGTTCTTCTTGCAGGCCGCCGCGAAGGCCGCCATGGGGGCGTTGGCCTCGCCCTGGGCGTTGTAGGGGACGAGCGGTTCGCGCGTCTCGCGGTCGCGCACGAGGTCCAGCGCCCAGAAGGCGCCCAGGCCGCGCACCTCGCCCACGGAGGGGTGGCGCTCGGCGAGCTCGCGGAGGCCGGGGCCCAGGACGTTCTCGCCGAGGTGGGCGGCCTGTTCGACGACCTTCTCGTCGGCCATCACCTGGAGGGTGGCGACGGCGGCGGCGCAGGCGAGCGGGTGCCCGGAGTAGGTGAGGCCGCCGGGATAGGGCCGCTCGTCGAAGGTCGCGGCGATCTCGGCGGAGATGGCGACGCCGCCGAGGGGGACGTACCCGGAGTTGACGCCCTTGGCGAAGGTCAGCAGGTCGGGGACGACACCGAAGTGGTCGGCCGCGAACCAGGCGCCGGTGCGGCCGAAGCCCGCCATGACCTCGTCGAGGACGAGGACGATGCCGTACCGGTCGCAGATCTCGCGGACGCCGGCGAGGTAGCCGGGCGGCGGGGTCATGATTCCGGCGGTGCCGGGGACGGTTTCGAGGATGATCGCGGCGATGGTCCGCGGCCCCTCGAACGCGATCGTGTCCTCCAGGTGCGTCAGGGCGCGCTCGCACTCCTGGGCCTCGGTCTCGGCGTAGAACGGCGAGCGGTAGAGGAAGGGTGCCCAGAAGCGCACGACACCGGCGGAGGCGGTGTCGGAGGCCCAGCGGCGCGGGTCGCCGGTGAGGTTGATGGCGGTCGAGGTGGCGCCGTGGTACGAGCGGTAGGCGCTCATGATCTTCGGGCGGCCCGTGTGCAGACGGGCCATGCGGGCGGCGTTCTCGACGGCCTCGGCGCCGCCGTTGGTGAAGAAGATCTTGTCCAGGTCGCCCGGGGTGCGCTCGGCGATGAGGCGTGCGGCCTCGGAACGTACGTCGATGGCGAAGGCGGGCGCGAAGGTGGTCATCTTCGCGGCCTGCTCCTGGATCGCGGCGACGACCCGGGGGTGCTGGTAGCCGATGTTGGTGTAGACGAGGCCGCTGGTGAAGTCGAGGTAGCGGTTGCCGTCGTAGTCCCAGAAGTACGCCCCCTCGGCGCCGGCGACGGCGAGCGGGTCGATCAGGCCCTGGGCGGACCAGGAGTGGAACACGTGCGCGCGGTCGGCGGCCTTGACGGCGGCGCCGGTCCGCGGGTCGGCGGATGCGGCGGGATCGGCATGAGGGGTCATGGCGCCCAGGGTAGGGACCGGGCCTCGGACGTCGGTATGGCCATCTTGTATGGCGGAAGGCGCGGGGGTCGGCAGGGTGTCGTGCGTGCGGCGGGGACGGGAGGGGTTGACAGCATCCTGTCGTGATGACAGCATTCTGTCATCAGGTCGAACGAAGGTACGGAATCCGCGGCACAGCCGACGACGCGCCCACAGGAGGCCCCCATGTCCGGCACCGACTCCCCCACCCCCTCCCCCACCCACCCCGGCAGGACCGTCCACCTCGCCGTCTACGACTCGTTCGCCGACTGGGAGACCGGGCACGCCACCGCCTGGCTGGCACGCTCCGGCTTCGCTATCAGGACCGTCGGGCCGACGACGGACCCGGTGACCACCATCGGCGGACTGCGCGTCCTCCCCGATCTGGCCCTCGCGGACCTCCGGCCCGAGGACAGCGCCCTGCTGATCCTCACCGGCGCCGACCTGTGGGACACCGGGGACGACCTGGCCCCCTTCGCCGCCGCCGCGCGGAGGTTCCTCGACGCGGGCGTTCCGGTCGCCGCCATATGCGGCGCGACCGCCGGGCTGGCGCGCGAGGGGCTGCTGGACGACCGGGACCACACCAGCGCGGTCCCGTTCTACCTCGCGGCCACCGGCTACAAGGGCGCCGAGCGGTACGTGGAGGCGGACGCGGTCGCCGACGACGGCCTCGTCACGGCCGGGCCCACCGAGCCGGTCGCCTTCGCCCGCGAGGTGCTGGGCCTGCTGGGCGCGTTCGAGGGCGCGAAGCTGGACGCCTGGTACCGGCTGTTCCACGACTCGGACCCGGCCGCGTACGAGGAACTGAACGCGTGACCCGGGTCGAGAAGGAGCTCCAGGGGCTGCTCAGCCGTACGGCGCTGGGGGTGTTCCGGCTCAACGGCCAGTTCCTGGCGGTGTCGGAGAAGCTGGCCAGGCCCGCCGGGCTGACGGCGTCGTGGTGGCAGGTGCTGGGGGCGGTGCTGCACGAGCCGCTGCCGGTGTCCGGGATCGCCCGGGCGATGGGCATCACCCGGCAGAGCGTCCAGCGCGTCGCGGACCTGCTGGTGTACGAGGGGCTGGCCGAGTACCTGCCGAACCCGGCGCACCGGCGCGCCAAGCTCCTCGCCCCCACGGAGCTGGGCCGGGTGACGGTCGCCCGCATAGAGCCGGGCCACGCCGAGCTGGCGACCCGCCTGACCGCCGAGCTGGGCGAGGAGGCGTTCGCCGAGACGGCCCGGGTCCTGGAGCGGCTGTCCGAGGCGCTGGACGCCATCTCGGGCCCGGACCCGAAAACGGGGCGGGGGCCGGGGTAGGGGCCGGGATCGGGGCGGGGGCCGGGATCGGGGCCGGGGCGGGGGCGGGGGCGGGAGTCGGGCCGGGATCGGGGCCCTCGGCCGGCCCGGCGCGCTCCTGACGGATCTCCCGTCCCCCGGAGGGCCGTCGGGTAATGTGGCCGCGTTCAGCAGGAGACCTACCGAGGAGGTGAGACCCATCAACGCCAGGTCAGGCAGGGCTCTCCCCTCCCACCGCTCGTAGACCAGGGTCACGAGTCACGCGGGAGCGCCCATGGGCGTCCCGAAAGGCTTCCGCTTCCATGTCCGCAACACCGCTTTCCCTCTCGTTCTCCAGCACCGTCACCAGGCTGCGCGCCGCCGGCTGCGTCTTCGCCGAGGACGAGGCGGAGTTGCTCCTGTCCACCGCCCGCACACCGGACGAACTCGACGCCATGGTCGAGCGCCGCGCCGCCGGGCTTCCACTGGAACACGTCCTCGGCTGGGCCGAGTTCCACGGCCTGCGGGTGGCCGTGGACGAGGGGGTGTTCGTCCCCCGGCGCCGCACCGAGTTCCTCGTCACCCGGGCCGCCGCCCTCGCCCCGCCGCGCGCCGTGGTCGTCGACCTGTGCTGCGGCACCGGCGCGCTGGGCGCCGCGCTCGTGGCGGCCCTGGACCGGGCCGAGTTGCACGCGGCCGACATCGACCCCGCCGCCGTGCGCTGCGCCCGCCGGAACATCACGGCGGTGGGCGGGCGGGTGTACGAGGGCGATCTGTACGACCCGCTCCCGGCGTTGCTGCGGGGCCGGGTCGACGTCCTGCTCGCCAACGTGCCCTACGTCCCGACCGAGGAGGTGGAGCTCCTGCCCGCCGAGGCGCGGGTGCACGAGGCGCGCGTGGCGCTCGACGGCGGCGCGGACGGCCTGGACGTCCTGCGCCGCGTCACCGCCGAGGCCGCCGCCTGGCTGGCCCCGGGCGGCAGCCTGCTGTTCGAGACCAGCGAACGCCAGGCGTCCGCCGCCGCGGCGGTCGTCGCCGCCGACGGGCTCGTCCCGCACGTGGTGACCTGCGAGGACCTGTACGCCACGGTGGTCATCGCGACCCGGGCGGCGTAGCGGTCGCCCGCTCGATGGCCACGAGCGTGCTGAGCAGCAGGTACGGATGGACGAACCGGTCGGGGGCCGTCGGTGGACACCGCCAGGAGAGCGGCCAGGTGCGCCCGCCGAGCGCCGGGACGGGTACGTAACTCACCGCCCAGCGGGCGGCGTTGAACGGCATCGCGCCGGGCGGCCAGGCGCGGCCCGCCGAGCTGCCCGGCGGGAGGAGGAAGTACACGCCTCGCCGCCCGTTCGCCTCGATGACGACGGGGCCCGGGTCGCCGCCGGTCATGTGCTCCAGGAGGTCTGCGGCCCGGCGGCCGTCGTCCCCGTCGACGCGCACGGCGTCGAATTGGACGCCCGCCTTGCGGAGTTGGAATCCGGAGGACGGAATCCATTCGATGTTCGGGTGGCAACTTGGCGCATTCACAGGGACATCGTGGACTGCCACGGCTAGCGTTCTGCACGATTGCGGAGGCTCGTCGGACCCGCGTTGACCTGCGGAAACGACGCCGTCCCGCAGTCGAATTCGACGGGGACGGGTTGTGACCGGTTGAGACCGGTTGAATCGAGGCGGTGACGCAATTTGGCGCGAACCGAGAACAAGGAAACGGCGGGTCCGGCGACGCGACTCGTGGCGGACATGGCGCGCAAGATGCGCGTACGGAAGGGGTGGACCCAGGACCAGCTCGGCAAGGAGATCGGCTTCACGGGCGCGGCGGTCAGCGCCATGGAAACCTGCGCCCAGCCGGCGAGCGACGCGATGCTGGTGCAATTGGAAAAGGTGCTCGGTGACGGGCTGGGCCTCTTCGAGCAGGCGCGGATGTATGTCCGGCTGGACAAGTATCCGGAGCAGTTCAAGAACTACGCGCTGCTGGAGCAGAAGGCGGTGAGCCTGTCGCTCTACGCGACGCTGGTGGTGCACGGGCTGTTCCAGACGGAGGCCTACGCGCGGGCGCTGATCGGCGGTGGGTACCCGCCGCTGCCGGAGCGACGGGTGGAGGAGCTGGTCGAGGCGAGGATGGCGCGCAGGGAGCTGTTCGAGCGGGATCCGGTGGCGCTGATCGAGCTGGTCCTGGAGGAGTCGGTGCTGCGCCGCACGATCGGCGGCTCGGAGGTCATGCGGGGGCAGTTGCTGCACCTCGCGGAGTGCGCGCGGAGGCGGAACGTGACGGTTCAGGTGCTGCCGCTGGACTGCGGGCTGAGCGGGGAGCACGCTGGCGAACGAGGCGGCATGACCCTGGTGGAGACACCGGAGCACGACCACCTCGTGTACCTGGAGATTCAGGGCGAGAGTCTGTTGATCAAGGACCGTGCGAAGGTCAGTACGTACGGGCAGCGGTATGCGAGGATCCGAGCACAGGCCCTCGACACCCGTGAATCGCTGGGCCTCATCGAGCGGTTGGCAGGAGAGCAGAGATGAGCAGCACCCTGCGGTGGTTCAAGTCCAGCTACAGCGACAGCGGCGGTGGCGAGTGCGTCGAAGTCGCCTTCGACTGGCGTACGTCCTCGTACAGCAGCCCCAGCGGCGGCGAGTGCGTCGAGGTGGCCGCCTGCCCCCACACCGTCCACGTCCGTGACTCCAAGAACCCCGGCGGGCCCGTCCTCGCCGTCGCCCCGGCGGCCTGGGAATCCTTCCTCGACTGGGCCGAGTAGGGTTGTGTGTAGGAATGTCCCGAAAGGGGGCGCCATGTCCGCGATCAGGCAGAGCGTCGAGATCTCGCGTCGTCCCGAGGACGTCTTCTCCTACCTGACCGACGCCTCCCACATGCCCGAGTGGCAGGAGAGCGCCCTGGCGGTCAGCCCGGTCGGAGGCGCCACCGGCGGCTTGGGCTCCCGGGTCAGGGTGACCCGGCAGATGGGCCGCCGGCGGATGCCGATGACCATGGAGATGAGCCAGTACGACCCGCCGCGGAGCTTCCGCATGGACGGGATCGACGGCCCCGTCCGGGGCCATGTGCAGGGGACGGTCGAGCCGATCGGCGACGGCGAGCGGTCGCGCGTGACGCTGGACCTGAACTTCGAGTCGCACGGCATCGGCAAGGTGCTCGTGCCGCTGGTCGTCCGGGCGCGTGCGAGGAAGGAAATGCCGAGGAACGAGCAGCACCTCAAGGACATCCTGGAGGCACGCCCGTAGCCGCCACAGGGCCCGGGCGCGCTCCGGGCCCCGCGCTCGTCGGCGGGCCTACTTCTCGATGGTGATCACCCGCACGCCGGTCCCCCGGTAGCGCTTGGGGTCAGCGCTGAGCACCGGTCGGCCCCGGGGCCACTCGACCGAGGGCTGGGCCAGGTGCACCGCGTGCGCGCTGCTCCACTCGTCATCGTGGACCCGCAGGCGCTTGCCGACGGCCGCCGCACCCGCGAAGTCCAGGGCGGCGATGTCCACGGACGGCAGGGCGCCCACGTGTTCCGCAACGCCCGCCCGCTCAGCCTCGGCAGCCGTCAGGGACAGGGCCGGGATGCAGATCCTCAGCGTGGCGTCGCTCTCGGCCTCCACGACGAGCCGCGAGGCCATGCGGTTGCCGCCGCCCAGCGCCAGCACGGCGGTGTCGTCGAAGACGATCGCGCGCGGCAGCGGGTACTGGTCCTCCTTCACTGAACCTCCCCGATGCGCCCCGACACCACGTCGGCCCAGAGCTGCTGCCCCGCCACCGCGTCCTGCTCCGTGTACGGCCCGCCGAGGAAGTGTTCCTCGACGTACGCCTTGGTCTCCTCACGACGCTTCGCCAGTTCTTCTTTGGTCGGCGTCGCTCCGGCGAGCTGCGCGACCAGATCGCGCATGGTGATCCCACGATCCCGGGCGAGCTCCTGGAGGCGGTCGCGAACCGCGGGGTCAACCTTGATCGTTGTGTCAGCCACCATGACAGTATACCGACGGTATACCACCTCAGGGCGTTCGAGTGTGATGGTCATGGCACTCCATTTCTTTTCGGTGGGCCCGGCCGCCGAGCGGCGGCCGGGAGCTTTCAGCAGCGGCGGCGCAGGACCTGCCGGACCGAGGCGCTGCCGCGCAGTGCGGCCGCGACGAAACCGGCGACGGCGGGCGTGGCGGGGTCGCAGCGGGCGCAGGAGGCCCCTTCGGGCACCGGCGTGCCGCAGACGCCGCACTCGGGTCGTACGGGCGCCGCAGGGCGCGGTGCGGGCTTCTTGCGGCGGAGGCGGCCGGCCACCAGGGCGGCGGGGGCGTGAACGCGGGTGGGCAGGCCGGAGGTCAGCGCCTCGCGGATCAGGGCGTCACTGGCGCCGACGGCCCACCACTCCTCGACCAGGGTCCTCAGCCGTTCCGCCTCGCCCGCCCCCAGGGCGAGCCGTGGATCGCTCCGGCCCAGCGAGGTGAGCAACTGGACTGCCGGGGAGGGAGGTTGTTTCACCCCCTTCTTTTCTCCCGGAGGGAGCGGTCCAGGAGGCCCGTCGTCCCGGCCACCGGAGGCCGGGTTTCCGACCGTTCGGGGGGTGGGCCCGGCGGTGGGGGCTTCGGCGGGGTCCGGGGCGGGGGCTTCGGGGTCGTACGGGGTGTCGAAGACCTCGTACTCCGTGCGCAGTCGCCCCGTGCGGTCGCGGCGCGTCAGGCGGCGCAGATAGCGGGCCTCCTCCAGCTCCCGGAGGGCGGCGCCGATCCGGTCACGGCCCTCCTTGCGCTGCTCGGAGAGCTTGCGGATGCTCGCCCTGGCACCGTTGGGAAGGCTGACCAGATAGGCGAGGAGGCCCACCGCGCACCAGGAAATGGTCGCGTCGCGCAGCAGGGCGTTGCTGAAAGTGGTGAAGGCGCGCGTGGGCGCGGTACGGTAAACACGCATCGGGAGGTCTTGCTCCTGGTGTCGCGCCCCCGGATGTTGGCCCATCGCGGGGGCATTTCGTTTTCTGTGCGGCGAATCTAGCGCCACGCGAAGCGATCACCGCAATCAACAGCCTTTAGTCATACGGTCATTCGAAAACCGGGGACTTGATATCCGGTTTCCGGTGCGACCTGCGGTGATGCAGCGAAAAGGGGTGGCCACCCGCCGGTGGCCACCCCTGTGTCATATGCCAAATTCACCCCTGGGGGTGAGCCTCGGCGAGGCTCAGTACAGCGTGCCGCGTGCGCCCCAGCCCGAGCCGATCTGGACCGTGGGGCCGAACGTGCCGTCGCCCCTGCCGCTGTTGCGCAGCAGCTTGCCGTTGGTGTCGCGGGAGACGAGGTCGTTCTTCCCGTCCCCGTCGACGTCCCCCGCGCCGATGATCGCGTCGCGTCCCGCTCCCCAGTCTCGGAACACCAGGGTCCGGGGGTGGAACGCGCCCGTGCCGGTCGACTCGTACCTCCACAGCTCGCCGCCCGCGTCGCGGGCGAGCAGGTCGGTGTGGCCGTCCCCGTCGAGGTCGCCCGCGCCGATCAGGGTGAGACCGTTCCACTTCCCGGCGATCCTGACGCCCGCCTTGATGCCGCCCGCCCGGTTGTCCGCGTACAGGTAGAGGTCGCCCGTCGAACGCTGGCGGGCCAGCAGGTCGGCGCGGCCGTCGCCGGTCATGTCCCCGGGGTTGAGCAGGACGTCGAAGGCGTTGAAGCCCGTGCCGATCCTCGACTTGGGGCTCGTGGGGGCGGGGACCCCGGCGCACTTGGCGCCGTGGCGGTACAGCTCGCCCGTGGTGGTGCGGGTGAGGACGTCGTTGCAGCCGTCGCCGTCCAGGTCACCGAAGGGGACGACGGCGCTGACGCCGGTCCAGCCGGTCGACGTCGTCGACGTGCCCTTCACCGGCTCGTGGGCGCTCAGCCCGCCGCCGCTGCGGGAGAACAGCTCGCCGATCCCGTCACGGTCGTAGTCCCGGAACGGCAGGTGCACATCGGCGACCTGGACCGTCCCGGTGCGCACCGCGCGGGGACCGCTGCCGTCGCCGGGGTTGGCCTTGAGCGTCCAGGTGTAGTGGCCGGCGGGCACGAAGGCACCGTCCGAGCCCCTGCCGTCCCAGGCCATCGAGGACTGCGCCCCGACGCGGTCGGCGGAACTCCAGCCGGCCACGGTCGTACCGGCCGGGTTCTTGAACTCGATGCTGGTGCGGAGGGCGGGCCGCGACAGCAGCCAGGTGCCGTACCAGGCCCTGTCCGCGCCGTTCGCGACGTTCAGCACCGAGGTGTCCTGGCGCTCCTCGATGACCGAGATCGGGGAACGCGGCACAGTCACCGGCTTGATGTGGATGCGCTCCTCGGCGTCCGTGAACGCCACGTGGCCGCCAAACTTGTCGACGGACCAGTCGGCGCCGGCCGGGACGGAGGCGAAGTCGGTCGTCCTGACGGCCGCCGGGTCGCCGGTGTGGACGTCGGTGAGCGTGAGCTTCCCGGCCGCCGCGTCCTTGCGTACCACGAACCCGTCACCGAGCTGCGTCTCGCCGAACGGCACGGGCGTGGTCAGCCGGGTCTTCTGGTCCCAGACACCGGCCTTCGCGCCCTTGGCGCAGCTCCAGTGGATCCAGCGGCCCACGGCCTGGAGCCGGTCGGGGGTGCAGTCGGAGCCGATCGCGAGGGCGGCCGAGGTCGCCTTCGTCTTCACGTCGTACCAGGAGACGGTGGAGGGCTTGGCGGGGTCGGACAGCCAGACGGTCGTGCCCCACACCGTGGACGCGGCCCTGCCGTCGAACCGGCGGGTGCCGAACTGCCGCTGGAGATCGCCCACGTACTGGGTGGTGGCGGTGCCCGACACGACGTACCGGCCGGAGCCGCCGGACAGCCGTCCGTACATCCCGTCGGCGTGCTGTCCTGTGAGCCCCCCGATGACGTCGGTGTTCGACTGGTGCGCCGCCTCGCCGTTGCCGAGCGGAACCAGGGCGTCGACCGGGGTGGGCAGACCCCGGACCATGACCCGCTGGTCCGCCGTGGGGGTTCCGGTGATGGACAGGAGGTGCCGGTACAGCGCCGGGGAGGACGACACGTCGGACATGGCCCGGTAGTGCAGCGCCCCGGCGCCCAGGGTGAGGCCGTCCACGGGCGTGGGCGGCGCGGGCACCACGACCTCGGCGGCCGGGCCGTCCGCCGCGAACGCCGCACCGGGGAACAGCGGCACGAGGGTGCCCGCCAGGGCGGCGGACAGAACGACGGACGCGCCGGAACGCGTCAAAGCATGACGAGGCAAGGGCCCCTCCCCAGGAACCGAAGAGGCGGGGGAGGCGCCGCGACGGCTCGCCACGGCTGATGTGTCCTGCCCGGCCCCCCACGGCCGCACCCTCCCCCGCAAGACGCTGGGATCGTAACAGCAGCCCCGGACATCACATCAGGCACTTTCCGAGCGGGTGCGACGAAGGGGCGGCCACCCGCCGGTGGCCGCCCCCGTACCGCGCGCGTCTCAGCAGCTCAGGTTCGAGCCGGTGGGGACGCCCAGGATCTGGGTGAAGCGCTGGTAGTTGGTGATGCGGCTCTGCACCTGCGCCGGGTTCTTGCCGTCGCACTCCAGGGAACCGTTGATGGAGCGGATGGTCTGGCCGAAGCCGGCACCGTTGACCATGGCGTTGTGGGGGGTCATGGTGCCGGGGCCGTTCTGGGTATTCCAGTACCAGAGGCCGGTCTTCCAGGCGACCGCCGGCTCCCGCTCGACGCGGTAGGGGTTGTTGAGCAGGTCGATGCCGAGGGCGTCGCCCGCCGCCTTGTAGTTGAAGTTCCAACTGAGCTGGATCGGGCCGCGCCCGTAGTAGGCGGCCTGGCCGGCCGGGCAGCCGTAGGGCTGACCGGAGTCGCAGTAGTGCGGGTAGTTGGCGGTGTTCTGCTCCACGATGTGGACCAGGCCGCCCGTCTCGTGGCTGACGTTGGCGAGGAAGGCGGCGGCCTCCTGCTTCTTCACCGTGTCACTGCCGGTGTTGGCGAAGCCGGGGTACGCGCTCAGGGCGGCGGTCAGACCGCTGTACGTGTAGAAGGAGTTGCGGTTCGGGAACATCTGGTTGAACTGCGCCTCGCTCACCACGAAGCCCGAGGGGGACGGCGAGGGGCCGGGGCCGGTGCCGCCGCCGCACGCGCCCTGGTCGGACCAGACGTCGGCGGAGCCGGGGCGTTCGTTCTGGGTCCACCACTTCGCCAGCCAGTTGCGGCCGTTGTACGAGGCGGTCTTGCCACCCGTGTAGACGGTGGCGGAGGTCCAGGGCGCCGCGCACTCGGCGGCCGACGCGGTGGTGGCGGGGAGGATGACGGCCAGGCCGACGGCCGTGGCGAGAGCGGCGAGGGTGGCGAGCAGGGTCGACAGGCGTCGCAGCATGAAGGGGCCTTTCCGTGGGGGATGGCCCCTACCGAAGCGTGAATGGTCTGTACCTGTCAAGGTCTAGACCAAACGTTGTTACGGGCGCCCGCCCCTCCTCTGGCATGCTCTGTGGACGTGGAGCCTCTGAGTGGTCAAGACCCCGTCCAGGTTGGGCCGTTCCGGCTGCTCGGACGGCTGGGGTCCGGCGGCATGGGCCGGGTGTACCTGGCCAGGTCGGCCGGTGGCCGCACGGTCGCGGTGAAGGTGGTGCACGCCGAACTCGCCGAGCGGGAGGAGTTCCGGCGCCGCTTCGCCCGCGAGGTGGCCGCGCTGGAGAAGGTCGGCGGCACCGGAACCGCGCCGGTGCTGGGCGCGGACACCGCCGCGGAAGCGCCGTGGGTGGCCGTCGGGTACGTCGCGGGGCCGTCGTTGCGTACCGTCGTCGGGGACGAGTACGGGCCGCTGCCGGCCGCGTCGGTGCGGTCCCTCGCCGCCGGGCTGGCCCGCGCGCTGGAGCACATCCACGCCGCCGGGCTGGTGCACCGGGACCTGAAGCCCGCGAACGTCCTGCTCACCGTCGACGGGCCCCGCATCATCGACTTCGGCATCGCCCGGGCGGTCGAGACGGTCACCGACGGCGGGCTGACCAGCACCGGAGCGGTCGTGGGCTCGCCCGGGTTCATGTCACCCGAGCAGGTGCGGGGCGAGCGGGTCACCCCCGCGTCGGACGTCTTCTGCCTCGGCTCGGTCCTGGCGTACGCGGCGACCGGGCGCGCGCCGTTCGGCACCGCCGACAGCGGCGTCCACGCCATGCTGTTCCGCATCGCGCACGACGAGCCCGACCTCACCGGCCTGCCCGCCGAGCTGGACGGCCTCGTCCGGTCCTGCCTCGCCAAGGACCCGGCCGCCCGCCCCACCGCGGGCGACCTGGCCGCCTCCGTCGAGCCCGCCGACCCGTGGCTGCCCGCCGGGCTGCTCGCCCAGCTCGGCCGGATGGCCGCCCGGCTGCTCGACCAGGACGGCACCCCGGCGCAGGACGGCACCCCGGCACACGGCACCACCCCCGAGCACGGCACCCCCACCCCCGGCGGCACCCCCGGCGCCACCCCCGCGCACGACGGCACCACCGCCGGCGGCGGCGCGCAGGCGCCCGTACCGGAGCCACCGGGCCGCCCCCGCCCGGGACGGCGGCGGCTGCTGATCGGCACCGTCGCCGCCCTCGCCGCCGCGGCCGCCGTCGGGTACGGGCTGACGGAACGCTCCCGGACGCCGGGCGCGCCCGGCGGGGGCACGACCGCGGGGGACGGGTCCCGCAACGTCGTCCCCGCCACCTTCCTCGGCGCCTGGGAAGGGGTCCTCCGGGGCACCGACACCGCCCCGTACGAAACCGCCCGCATCGAGATCAGCGAGGGAGCGCCCGGCGACAAGGCGGCGGTCTACGTCCACGTGGGCGGGGAGCGGCTCTGCATGGGCCGGTCGGCCCTCGTCTCGGCGGACGAGGACGGGATCGTGTTCGGCGAGAGCGACGTGACGACCAGCGTGCCCGCCCGGCGCTGCACACCGGCGGCCCACCAGAAGCTGACCGTCCGCTCCCCGGAGGTGCTGGAGTGGTCGTCGGGCGCGGCGACCGCCACGTTCCGCAAGGCCCGGTCCGGGCCCGCCGTCGTGCCCAAGGAGTTCCTCGGGCACTGGAAGGACGTCCCGAACCCGGACGTGTCCGACCCGCAGGCGGACCTCTACAGCCACGAGGTGATCATCACCCAGGGCCCGGTCGGCGCGCCGCTCGTCCGGTTCGAGCAGAGCTACCCGCGGACCGACGAGGAGACCGGCGAGCCGCTGTCCGACACGGTCAACTGCGCCGAGACCGCCGTCCTCGGCGGCGCCGGGAGCCTGCTGGTGCTGGGCCCGGCCACGGTCGACGCGGCCGCCTCCGACCGGGAGTGCACCGCCTCCGGCGCGTCCTCGAACCTGCGGATCCAGCGCGTCGACGGCAAGGACCGGCTCCTGGTCTACGGCATGGACGCGGACGGGGAGCCCGGCGAGTTCTCCAAGGAGAAGTGACCGGGCTCCCCGTCACGGGACCTGCTCGGGTGTGCCTACAGGAAGGAGTTGATCTCGATCGTCTCGGTACGGCCGGGGCCGACACCGATCGCGGAGATCGGCGCGCCCGACATCTCCTCCAGCGCCTTCACGTACGCCTGCGCGTTCTTCGGCAGGTCCGAGAAGGTCTTCGCCTTGCTGATGTCCTCGGACCAGCCGGGCAGGTACTCGTAGACCGGCTTCGCGTGGTGGAAGTCCGTCTGCGAGTACGGCAGCTCCTCGACGCGCTTGCCGTCGATCTCGTACGCCACGCAGACCGGGATCTGCTCCCAGCCGGTGAGCACGTCCAGCTTGGTGAGGAAGAAGTCGGTCAGGCCGTTGACGCGGGTGGCGTACCGGGCGATGACCGCGTCGAACCAGCCGCAGCGGCGGTCACGGCCGGTGGTGACGCCCCGCTCGCCGCCGATGCGGCGCAGCGCCTCGCCGTCCTCGTCGAACAGCTCCGTCGGGAACGGGCCGGCGCCGACGCGGGTGGTGTACGCCTTGAGGATGCCGATGACCCGGCTGATCTTCGTGGGGCCCACGCCCGCGCCGGTGCAGGCACCGCCGGAGGTCGGGTTGGACGAGGTCACGAAGGGGTACGTGCCGTGGTCGACGTCCAGGAGGGTGCCCTGGCCGCCCTCGAAGAGGACGACCTTGCCCTCGTCGATGGCGTTGTTGAGGATCAGCGTCGTGTCGGCGACGAACGGCTTGATCTGCTCCGCGTACTGGAGCATCTCCTCGACGATCCGGCCCGACTCGATGGCGCGGCGGTTGAAGACCTTGGCGAGGAGCTGGTTCTTCTGCTCCAGCGCCGCCTCGACCTTCTGCTCCAGGATCGACTCGTCGTAGAGGTCCTGGACGCGGATGCCGACGCGGTTGATCTTGTCGGCGTAGGTGGGGCCGATGCCGCGCCCGGTCGTGCCGATCTTGCGCTTGCCGAGGAACCGTTCCGTCACCTTGTCGAGGGTGACGTTGTACGGAGTGATCAGGTGCGCGTTACCGCTGATCAGCAGCTTCGACGTGTCGACGCCGCGCTCGTTCAGTCCGCTCAGCTCGGAGAGCAGGACCGCCGGGTCGACGACGACACCGTTCCCGATCACCGGGGTGCACCCCGGCGAGAGGATTCCGGAAGGGAGAAGGTGCAGCGCGTACTTCTGGTCGCCGACGACGACCGTGTGGCCGGCGTTGTTGCCGCCCTGGTAGCGCACCACATAATCAACGGATCCACCGAGGAGGTCGGTGGCCTTTCCCTTGCCCTCGTCACCCCACTGAGCACCGAGCAGCACAAGTGCGGGCACAGGCGTACACCCCTTCCGGGCGGGGCATGTCCAAGGCCAGGGGAAGTACAGACGTCGTACGACGGTGTACGACACAGCCTGAGCCGTCGGACCGAGTGCCCCGGAATAGACGAAGCCCCTGGCGCAATAGCGCAAGGGGCTCTTGCACAAAGATGCTACCCGAGGAAGGACCGAGGTGTCGGCTCCCGACCAGTTGCTGGTCGTCATCGACGCGGTGGCGCGCCGGAACGACGGCGAGTCCGTGCGGATCGCGAAGGACGTCCTGCGTGCCGGGGCGAGCGTCAAGATCTGCCTCCCCGACACCCCGGCCGAGTTCGCCCGGGCCCTTTCCCGGCGCGGTTCGCGGCGCCCCGTGGTCATCGGTGACGACCGGGCGCTGCTGCGGGCGGTGGCGCAGCTTCACCGGGAGCGGGAGCTGGCCCACGGGGCGTTGTCGCTGGTCCCGGTCGGGCCGCGCGGCTCGGTGGAGCTGGCCGGGGCCCTGGGCGTGCCGCTGGGCGCGGTGGCCGCCGCGCGGTCGGTGCTGGACGGGGCGGTACGGCGGCTGGACCTGCTGGTCGACGACAGCGACGGCGTGGTGGTGCGGGGGCTGCGGGTGCCGGCAGGGCCCGCGGGGCTGTCGGTCGTGGAGCCGCCGTCGGTGTGGGACACCTGCCGGTCGCTGGTGCGGACGCTGGTCCGCCCGGCGCCCGTCGTTCCGGCGATACGGACGCACCGGCTGCGGGTCGAGGCGGACGGGCGGCTGCTCAGCGACCTGGACGACCCGGTGGAGGGTGTGACGGTGCGCTCCCGGGGCGGGGTCGCCGAGGTGGTGGTCCGCCCCAGGGCGGCGGAGCCGGTGCGGGTGGAGGCCGCCGCGGTCACGATCTCGGGCGCCTCGTACCGCTACCGGGCGGACGCGCTGGTCACGGGCCCGGTGTGGACCCGGACCTGGACGGTCCGCCCGTCGGCGTGGTCGCTCACCCTGCCGGTGGGGTAGCGCCCGGGGGGGCCGGTTCCTACAGGGCGTCCAGCGGGCCGGTGAAGGGCGGGGGCGTCGAGGCGTCGTCGTTGTCGTCGTCCTTGTCGTCCTCCGGGGTGCCGGGGAACATCAGCCGGGCACTGATGCTGATCATGGCCATCGCCGTGAGCCCCATGGCGAACTTCAGCAGCCGCATGCCGCCCGTCCACTCGTGCGGCGACCCGAAGACCACGTAGAACGCGAGGGCCGCTCCGGAGAGCAGAACGAGGACAGCGACGGTACGGCGCAAGGCAGTTGACATCCGTCCATGATCTCAAACCTCCACCGGCAGCCCCTTCAGACCCCGGATCACGAAGCCCGGGGAGCGCTCCGGCTCCCCGGCCGGCCGGAGGGCGGGCGCCCGGGTGAGCAGCGCCTCCATCGAGGCCGCCAGCTCGATACGGGCCAGCGGGGCGCCGAGGCAGTAGTGGATGCCCGCGCCGAAGGAGACGTGCGGGTTGTCCGACCGGGACAGGTCCAGGGTGTCGGGGCGGTCGAAGACGTCCGGGTCCCGGTTGGCCGAGCCGAACAGCAGGGCGACCTCCGAGCCGCGCGGGACGGTGGTGCCGCCGATCTCGATGTCGTCCAGCACCCAGCGCTCGAAGAGCTGGAGGGGGGTGTCGTAGCGGAGCAGCTCCGCTACGGCGGTGGGGACCAGCCCCGGGTCGGCGCGCAGGGCGGCGAGCTGCTCCGGGTGGCGGAAGAGCGTCCACCAGCCGCCGACCGTGGCGTTCACCGTCGCCTCGTGACCGGCGTTCAGCAGCAGCACACAGGTGGAGACCATCTCCTGCTCGGTGAGCCGGTCGCCCTCGTCGTGCGCCGCGATCAGCGCACTGATCAGGTCCTCGCCCGGTGCGGCGCGCCGCTCGGCGATCAGTTCGCGCAGGTACGCCGAGAACTCGGCCGACGCCCGGACCGCGCGGGCCGCCGTCCCCTCGTCCGGGTTCAGCTCGTACATGCCGCAGATGTCCGCCGACCAGGGCCGCAGCGGTGCCCGGTCGGACTCGGGGATGCCGAGCATCTCCGCGATCACGGCGACCGGCAGCGGCTCGGCCACGGCGGTCAGCAGGTCACCGCCGCCGTCCGCGACCAGGGCGTCGACCAGCTCGCCGGCCAGCCGGTGGACGTAGGGCCTCAGCCGCTCGACCGTGCGCGGGGTGAACGCCTTGGACACCAGGCGCCGGACCCGGGTGTGGTCCGGCGGCTCCAGGTCCAGCATCCCGTGGTCGTTGAGGGTGTGGAACGGCTCGTGGGCGGCCGGCGGCGGCGTCCGCCCGAACTTCTCGTGGGTGAAGCGGTGCCGGTACGTCCGCCCCAGCCGCCGGTCGCGCAGCAGCGCGGACACGTCGGCGTGGCGCGGGACCAGGTACTGGCGCGTCGGCTCGAACCAGTGCACCCGGCCGCCGGCGCGCAGCCCGGCGTAGGCGGGGTAGGGGTCGGCGACGAAGGCGGGCGACCACGGGTCGAAGTCCATGCGCCCGACCCTATGCACGGCTCAGCCCGGAGTCACCAGCCTCGCCTCGTACGCGAAGACCGCCGCCTGCGTGCGGTCCCGCAGCCCCAGCTTCACCAGGATGCGGCTCACATGCGTCTTGATCGTCGACTCGGCGACCACCAGGTGGGAGGCGATCTCGCCGTTGGACAGGCCCTGGGCGATCAGCACCAGGACCTCCGTCTCGCGCTCCGTCAGGTCCCCGACCTGGGCCAGGGCCGACGGGCGGGACGTCTCGGCGGTCTTGGCGAACTCGGTGATCAGGCGCTTGGTGACGGTCGGCGCCAGCAGCGCCTCGCCGCCCGCGACCACCCGTACCCCCTCCGCAAGCTGCCGCGCGGAGGCGTCCTTCAGCAGGAAGCCCGAGGCCCCGGCGCGCAGCGCCTGGTACACGTACTCGTCCAGGTCGAACGTCGTCAGCACCAGCACCTTGGCGTCACCGTCCGCCGCGACGATCTCGCGGGTGGCGTCGATGCCGTTCATCTCCGGCATGCGGATGTCCATGAGCACGACGTCCGGGCGGAGCGCCCCGACCTGCCGGACCGCCTCGCGGCCGTTGACGGCCTCGCCGACGACCTCGATGTCGGGCATCGCGTTCAGGAGGACGGAGAAACCCTCCCGGACCATGCTCTGGTCGTCGACGATCAGTACGCGGATGGTCATGCCGACTCCTGTCGCTGCGCCGGGATGAAGGCCGCGACCTCGTAGCCGCCGTCCTCCGTCGTCTCCGCCGTCATCTCGCCGTCCAGCATCGCCACCCGTTCCCGCATGCCCGTGATCCCGTGCCCGGCCCCGGGGGACGGCTTCACCAGGCCCCGGGCCGGCCCGTTCACCACCCGCAGGCCCAGCCCGCCGAGCACGTACGACACCTCCACCTTCGCGGACGCGCCCGGTGCGTGCCGCAGCACGTTGCTCAGCGCCTCCTGCACGATCCGGTACGCGGACAGCTCCACGCCCGGCGGCAGCTCCCGGGCGGCCCCGGTGACCGTGGCGTCCACGGTCAGGCCCGCCTCGCGGACGTTGGCGATCAGCGATTCGAGGTCGGCCAGCGTCGGCTGCGGCGCGTCGGGCGCCTCGTAGTCCTCGGCCCGTACGACCCCGAGGATGCGGCGCAGCTCGGTCAGCGCGGCGACGGCGTTCTCCCGGATCGTGACGAAGGCCTGCTCCAGCTCCGGCGGCGGGTTCTCCACCCGGTACGGGGCGGCCTCCGCCTGGATGGCGACGACCGACATGTGGTGGGCGACCACGTCGTGCAGCTCGCGGGCGATGGTGGTGCGCTCCTCCAGGAGGGTGCGCCGGGACCGCTCCTGGGCGGTGACCGTCTGCTGGGCGGTGACCTCCTCCTTGGCCGCGCGGCGGGTGTGGAAGACGGTGACGCACAGCAGCACGAAAGCGGAGGTGACCAGCAGGGGCCAGGTCGACCCGCTGCTGCCCCGGCTGAGGAAGACCTCGCAGAAGAAGCCGAACCCGCCCGTGAGCGCCCACATCCAGGCGGCGGTGCGGGGCCGGGTGCGGGCGGCGACCACGGTCATCACGGTGAGCTGGCCGATGAAGCTGGTCGGGGCCCATGGCCAGCCGTCCCAGTAGCCGGCCATCACGCTCACGAACGGGGCGGTCGCCAGCGACGCCCAGAACGCGGCGACGGGCCGGACCAGGGTCAGCATGATCACGCCGGCCGGGATGATGCCGGTGACCGGCTTGCCCTCGGTGTAGCCGACCGACATGACGATCAGGGCGGCCCCGATCACCAGGGCGTGCGGGAACCAGGCGACGTACGCGCGTATGAGGCGCGGCAGCCGCCTGGTCACCGGCCCGTCGGTGGCCATGGGCGTCAGCGGCCGGTAGGCGAGGGCGTCGTCGAGGAGCTCACGGCGCATGCCCATGAACATGCCGTGAGCCATCCGGTACTCCGGACTGCGCGTCTTGGTGTCGGTCACGTCAGCAACGGTAGGCAAGGCGGGGGCCGCGGTCGTCACCTTGGATGGGGATCCTTCCGCGTCCCCCTGGAGTACTACGCCGCTGACCAGGAGCGGAACGCGGCCGCGTGGGTTCTGGCCCACTCCGCGAAGGTACGGGCCGGGCGGCCGGTGACCCGCTCCACGGTGTCCAGGACCGTACGCCCCTCGGGCGGGGTGTTCCCGTACACCTCCAGCAGGAAGTCGATCACGTCCGCCGGCCGGCCCTCGGCGCGCCACCGGGCGACCGCCTCGGCCTCGGTCAGCTCCACCAGCCGCACCTCCCGGCCCCTGGCCGCCCCGATCGCGTCGGTCTTGTCCCGGACGGTGAGCGCCTCGGGCCCGGTGATCACGTACTCCCGTCCCGCGTGCCCGTCCTCGGTGAGGGCGACCGCCGCGACCGCGCCGATGTCGGCCTCGTGGACCATGGCGCTGAGCCGGCCGGGGAACGGCTCGCGGACCTCGTCGGAGGTGCGGATGTCCTCCGCCCACTCCAGGGCGTTCGCCATGAACTCGACCGGCATGAGCACCGTCCACGGCAGGCCGCCCGCCCGCACCGCGTCCTCCAGCGGGCTCGGTCCGCCGCCGTGCAGGACGGTGACGCGCCGCACGCCGGCCGCGCGGGCGAGCTCCACGACGCGGGGGCCGGTGTCCAGCGGGGTGAAGTACGGGCCGCCGAAGGTGATCAGATGCAGACCGGTGACCCCCTCCAGGGCGGCGGTGAGGGTCCCGGGGTCGGTGAGGTCACCGCGTACGACCTCGACGCCCTCGGGCAGGCCGGCCTTCGCGGGGTCCCGGGTCAGGGCCCGCACGGGCCGGCCGCGGCGCAGCAGCTCGGCGACCACCTGGCGGCCGACGGTGCCGGTCGCCCCGGTCACCAGGGTCGTCTCGTTCTCGTGGTTCGTCATGGCGGCGACGCTACGAACCCTTGCGGTCAGCCCCCGTCCTGGATCACCAGGCCAGTTGCGCGATCTCCTCCGCGACCACCGCGCACGCGTCCGCCGCCGGGTCGATCAGCGGGAAGTGCCCGACGCCGTCCAGCAGGGTGAGCCCGACCATCTCGCCCGCCTTCGCCGCCGCGTCCGCGTACGCCTCCGCCACGGCCCACGGGACGACGGTGTCCTCGCGCCCCTGGACCACCGCCGTCGCGATCCCGGTCGGCAGCAGCACGGACGGGTCGGCGCACCTCGCCCGCGCCTCGAACTCGGGGCCGGACCCCAGGAGCTGGGTGACCGCACCACCGCACACGTCCAGCTCCACCGCCCGCGCGACGTGCGCGATCGGCGCCAGGGCGACGACCCCGCGCAGCGCGGGCGGGCCGTCCAGCCGCCACGGCGCCCCGGCGGGCAGGACGTGCCGGGCGGCCACCCACAGCGCGAGATGACCGCCCGCCGAATGCCCGGTGACCACCGTGCGGCGCGCGTCGGCCCGCGGCAGGTGCGTACGGACCAGGGCGGGCAGCCCGTCCAGCGCGGCCGCCACGTCGTCGAACGTCTCCGGCCAGCGCCCCGCGACGGGCCCGTCGCCGCCCTGCCCGGGTACGTCCCGGCCCCGCCGGTACTCGACGTTGGCCACGGCGAAACCGCGCCGCGCCAGGTAGTCGGCGAACGGGGTGACGTGCCACCGGTCGTACGGCGCCCGCCACGCCCCGCCGTGCAGCACGACGACGAGCGGCGCGTCGCCGTCGCCGCCGCCGCGAGGGGCGTAGAAGTCCACGACCTGATCCGGATGATCACCGTACGCGGCGGTGGAATCCGGGTCGACGGCCGGATGCGACAGGACCGACGCTTCCTCGGCGGCGTCGCGCGCGGCGGGGTCGGGCATGATGCTCAACCTTTCGGTGACGAGGCCCGATCGGCCTGGACTGCGGGGACGGTACCAGGACCGGCCGCCCCCGCGGACCAGGCCCGACGTCAGCCGGCGGACTCCGCGACGGCGTCCGCGAACACGTCCCGGACCACGTCCGCCAGCACGCGCGCCGCGCGCTCGGCGTCCGCGAACGACACGTACAGCGGTGTGAAACCGAACCGCAGCACGTCCGGGCGGCGCAGGTCGCCGACCACGCCCCGCGCGATCAGCTCCTTCATCACGGCATGGGCCTTTGAGCAGCGCAGGCTGACCTGGCTGCCTCGCTCCTCGTGCGGCCCGGGGGTCACCGAGGTGACCCGGCCCGCGGGGACGTAGGCCTCGACGCACTCCAGGAAGAAGTCCGTCAGGGCCAGGCTCTTGGCCCGTACCGCCGCCACGGGCACCCCGTCCCAGACGTCCAGCGACGCCTCCAGCGCCAGCATGGACAGGATGTCCGGCGTGCCGACGCGCCCGCGCGCCGCGCCCTCCGCCGCCGCGTAGCCCGGCGTCATCGCGAAGGGGTCGGCGTGCGAGTTCCATCCCGGCAGCGGGGAATCGAAGCCCGCCTGGTGGCGCTCCGCCACGTACAGGAAGGCCGGCGCGCCCGGGCCGCCGTTGAGGTACTTGTACGTGCAGCCCACCGCCAGGTCCACGCCGTGCGCGTCCAGGTCGACCGGCAGGGCGCCCGCACTGTGGCACAGGTCCCACACGGCGAGCGCGCCCGCCGCGCGGACGGCCGCCGTCACGCCCGGCAGGTCGTGCAGCCGGCCCGTGCGGTAGTCGACGTGGTTGACGAGCGCGGCCGCCGTCCGCGGGCCGACCGCGTCCGGCACCTCTTCGGGGGCGGCGGCCACCAGTCGCCTGCCGGTCAGCCGCGCGGCCGACTCGGCGATGTACCCGTCCGTGGGGAACGTCGTGGCGTCCACGACGATCTCGTCCCGGTCCGGGTCGGCCAGCCGCACCGCGCCCACCAGCGCCTTGAAGACGTTGACGCTCGTCGAGTCGCCGACCACCACCTGGCCGGGTGCCGCGCCGACGAGCGGCGCGATCCGGTCGCCGATCCGCTCGGGCGCGGTCCACCAGCCGCTCTCGTCCCAGGAGCGGATGCGCAGCTCGCCCCACTGGCGGGTGATGACGTCCGCCATGCGTTCCGGTACGTGGCGGGGCAGCGCGCCCAGCGAGTTGCCGTCCAGGTACACCACGCCGTCGTCGAGCGCGAACAGCCCGCGGCGCTCGGCGAGCTGGTCCCCGGCGTCCAGCGACGCCGCCCTGGCCCTGAGGTCGAGGTCGTCAGACATGGCTGCGCGCCGTCCACACCTCGGGGAACACGTTCTTGCGGGCCCGCTTCTCCAGCCAGGCCACCCCGGCGGAGCCGGCCGTGCCCGTCTTGGAGCCCATCGCGCGCCGTGTCGCCACCAGGTGGTCGTTGCGCCAGCGCCACACCAGCTCGCCGACGTCCGTCAACGCCTCGCCCAGCCGAACCAGTTCGTCATGATCCGCCGGGTTCGCGTAGATGCGCGCCCAGATCTCCTCGACCACCGGGGACGGTTCGTACTTCTGCGACAGGTCGCGCCGCAGGACGCTGTCCGGCACCGGATGGCCGCGCCGGGCCAGCAGCCGGAGCACCTCGTCGTACAGGCTCGGCTCGTGCAGCGCCTTCTCCAGCTCCGCGTGGACGCGCGGGGCGCCGCGGTGCGGCACCAGCATCGACGCGGACTTGTCACCCAGCAGGAACTCCAGCCGGCGGTACATCGCCGACTGGAACCCGGAGCCCTCGCCGAGGGCACTCCGGTAGGAGTTGAACTGGGCCGGAGTGAGGCGCGCGAGCGGCTTCCACGAGGCGTTCAGCGCCTCCAGCTCGCGCACCGAACGGCCCAGGGCGTCCATCGCCACCGGTATCCGGTCCTCGCGCAGGGCACGGCTCGCGGTCTCCCACTCGTGGACGATCACGGTGAACCACAACTCCATGACCTGCGTGGTCACCAGGAACACCATCTCTCCCGGATCGTCCGAGAGCGGGTGCTGGAGGTGGGTGAGGACGTCCGCCTGGACGTAGTCCTCGTACGGCGTCGTGCCTGTGTACTCCAGGTTCGGGGTGTCCGAACCGGGCGCGGAGGCATCGGGGGAAGTAGACATCGCTGTCTCCATCAATGCGTGCTACCGGGTAGCGGTCTGCCCCCCTTATGGGCGCTCGGTTTGCCTTGCGTCCCGCAGGCGGAGCCCCGGTCCCCTCGGGACCACGCCGTGTGCGCGTGGACCCAGTCGCATCATGACACGAGCGGTCCCTCGATGTACCGGCCGGAGGTGTCATACGGCCAGGCGTTGGAGCGGCACCCGTCGAGGCCCTTGATCTGCTGCATCATCACCGGGGCGGGCCGGCCGGGGGCCGCGCAGCCCATGTGCCGGCGGATGCCGATCTCGTGGCCGACCTCATGGTTGATGATCAGGTGCCGGTACTCGGCGGGGGGACCGGTGAAGGTGGGGGAGCCCAGCATCCAGCGCTTGAGGTTCACCACGACCCCGTCGGCGGTCTCGCAGTTCAGCTCGCCGCCCGTGTCGAACCCCTGGGCGAGGCACAGGGCGTCGGCCGTGGCGGGCGTGGCGATGCGGATGACGAAGTCGGGGTCCTCGGCGACGAGCTGGAAGGAGCCCCGGCCGTGGGCGGCCCAGCCCTGGGGGTGGGCGAGGATCCGCTGGATCTCCTGGGCCGCGCCCGCCGCCGGGAGGCCGATGCCGTCCTCGACCTGGACGCTGTAGCGGCGGAGGGTTCCCGAGCCGGTCCTGGCGCCGGTGGTGCGGGCGGTGGTGAAGGTGCCCGGCCCGGACGCCGGAACGGCGGTGGACGTGCCGGGGCGGTCCCGCCGGGGCGGGGCGTCACGGCCGGCGCGCGGCGGGGCGGTGGCGCCGTGGCCGGTGGCCGGGCCGGCGGCGGGCCGGCCGGGCGGGGGTGCGAGCGGGGCGGCGGCGGTGCCGGCGGGGGCCGGGGCGCCCCGCCAGTGGGCCAGGGCGGCGCCACCGCCGAGGCAGACGCCGGTCAGGGCGAGCGACAGCAGGACTATTCGGCCCAGCGGGCGGCGGGCGCCCCCGCCGCCCCGCGCGCTCCGACGGCGTCGACGTCCTCGCGGTGCGGCGGCACGCTTCCCCACAATGGATCTCCGTTCGATGGTGAGCGCGATCGTAACGGTCACGCATCGATAACGGTGCGACCCGCCTCACCCCGACCGGAGGGAACCGGTCCGGGTGGGCGGGTCTCGGCGTGGCGGAGCCCCGGTCAGCCGAGGGTCTCGGCGGCCAGGGGCGAGGAGTCCCGCAGGAACGTCGAGCAGCGCTCGTACTCCTCCTGCTCGCCGATCGCCTGCGCGGCCCGCGCCAGGGCGTTCAGGGCGCGGAGGAACCCGCGGTTCGGCTCGTGCTCCCACGGCACCGGGCCGTGCCCCTTCCAGCCGCTGCGGCGCAGGGCGTCCAGGCCCCGGTGGTAGCCGGTCCTGGCGTACGCGTACGACTCGACGACCCGGCCGGCCTCGAACGCGTCGTCGGCGAGCTGGGCCCAGGCCAGGGAGGAGGTGGGGTACTTCGCGGCGACCTCGGCGGGCGCGGTGCCGCCCGCGAGCAGCTCACGCGGCTCCGGGTCGTCGGGCAGATGGGTGGGGGGCGGTCCCCCCAGCAGGTTTTCGTGGATGGCCATGCCACCAGTGTCACAGGCCCGGCACCGCGTCTGCGATGCCGGGCCCGTGTCGGACGATCAGTGGTGTGCCGGGGGTGTTACTTCAGCTTGGTACCGGTGGAGCGCAGCGCCTCGCACGCCTCGGTCACGCGCTTGGCCATGCCCGCCTCGGCCAGCTTGCCCCAGGTGCGCGGGTCGTAGGTCTTCTTGGAGCCGACCTCGCCGTCGACCTTCAGCACACCGTCGTAGTTCTTGAACATGTGGTCCGCGACCGGACGGGTGAAGGCGTACTGGGTGTCGGTGTCGAGGTTCATCTTCACGACGCCGTTCTCCAGCGCGGTGGCGATCTCCTCGGCCGTGGAGCCGGAGCCGCCGTGGAAGACGAAGTCGAACGGGTCGGCCTTGCCGAAGCGCTCGGCCACGCCCTGCTGGAGGTCCTTGAGCAGCTCGGGGCGGAGCACGACGTTGCCCGGCTTGTAGACGCCGTGGACGTTGCCGAAGGAGGCGGCCAGCAGGTAGCGGCCCTTCTCGCCCAGGCCGAGCGCCTCGGCGGTGCGGATGGCGTCGTCGACGGTGGTGTACAGCTCGTCGTTGATCTCGTGGGTGACGCCGTCCTCCTCGCCGCCGGTCGGGGTGATCTCGACCTCAAGGATGATCTTGGCGGCGGCGGCCTTCGCGAGCAGCTCCTGGCCGATGGACAGGTTGTCGGCGAGGGTCTCGGCCGAGCCGTCCCACATGTGGGACTGGAACAGCGGGTTGTCACCCTTGGCGACGCGCTCGGCGGAGATGTCGAGCAGCGGACGGACGTAGCCGTCCAGCTTGTCCTTCGGGCAGTGGTCGGTGTGCAGCGCGATGGTGACGTCGTACTTCGCGGCGACGATGTGCGCGAACTCGGCCAGGGCGACCGCGCCGGTCACCATGTCCTTGCTGTACTGGCCGCCCAGGAACTCCGCGCCACCGGTCGAGATCTGGATGATGCCGTCGCTCTCTGCCTCGGCGAAACCACGCAGGGCGGCGTGCAGAGTCTGCGACGAGGTGACGTTGATGGCCGGGTAGGCGAACTTGCCTGCCTTCGCCCGGTCGAGCATCTCGTTGTAGACCTCGGGGGTTGCGATGGGCATCTGTCCGCTCCTTGTGATCTGCGGTTGCGTAGCGTTGCTGATCCCTGACCTGGGGGCGACGTCATCGTCGCACCCATCTTTCCAGACTCCGCCGCGGGCTCCACCCCGCCTGCCACGAGGGGCGGACCGTTTCACGTGAAACCGTCCGCCCCTCGATGAACCCGCAGGTCACGCCCTATGGGACTAGTCCAGGCCCAGCTCGTCCAGGGCGTAGGCGTACCGGTACGGCACCCCGGCCGTCCCGCTGATCTTCTCGGCCGCACCGGTCGCCCGGTCGACGATCGTCGCCACCGCCACGACCTCGGCACCGGCCTCGCGGACCGCCTCGACGGCGGTGAGCGGCGAGCCTCCGGTGGTGGAGGTGTCCTCGACCACCAGGACCCGGCGGCCCGTGATGTCCGGGCCCTCGACGCGGCGCTGCATGCCGTGCGCCTTGGCGGCCTTGCGCACGACGAAGGCGTCCAGCGTCCGGCCGCGCGCGGCGGCGGCGTGCAGCATCGCCGTGGCGACCGGGTCGGCGCCCAGGGTGAGACCGCCGACGGCGTCGAACTCCAGGTCGTCGGTCAGATCGAGCATGACCTGACCGACGAGCGGGGAGGCCGCGCCGTCCAGGGTGATCCGGCGCAGGTCGACGTAGTAGTCGGCCTCCAGACCCGAGGAGAGGGTCACCTTGCCGTGCACCACGGCCTTGTCCTTGATCTGCTGGAGCAGATCGGCTCGTACGTCAGTCATGCCCATGAGCTTAAAGCCGCCGCCACGCGAAGGTCGCGGCCAGCTCCAGCGGCTCGATGGGCGTGACCAGGCGGGGAGCGGTGTTGAGGCCGTTCGGCGGTCCCGACTGGGGCTCCACGCAGACCGCCGCCTCCTGCTCGTCGTACACCACGACCCAGGGGGCACGGCTGGTCACCTTCAGCTCCAGCTCCCCGGGCCAGGTGAGGGTGACATCCACCCCGTCCGGCATGCCGAAGCAGTCGTCCCACGGCCCGGGCAGGGGCGCGATCCGGCGGCCGGTGGGCAGGTGGTCCTCGCCGCGCTCCTCCTGCCACTCGGGTGCGAAGTCGAGGCGTACGTCGTCCCCGCCCAGGTTCCGCCGGAACCACGGGTGCCAGCCGGCCTGGGCCGGGAAGGAGTCGCCGTAGGTCTCGACACCGAGCTGGAGCGTGAGCGCGTCCTCGGTCAGCCGGACGGTCTGGGTGACCCGGCCCGGGTACGGCCACGGCTCGGTGAGGTCATAGGTGAACACCGCCTCCGCCTCGTCGGCGAGGGCGACGCGCCACGCGGTGTCGCGGCCGGTGCCGTGGATGGCGTGCGGCGGGGAGTTGAGCGGCATCCGGTGCCAGGTCGCCCCGTTGAGGAACCGGCCGTCGGCGATCCGCCCGCACCAGGGCACCATCGGGAAGCAGCCGTACTTCTCCCCCTGCCGCAGCAGTTCGGTCCCGCCGACGCGCAGGCTCTCGATGCGGCATCCGTTGTCCGGACGCACCGTCAACTCGACGTCTCCGGCCATGAGCCGGACGCTCTGTTCGCTACTGGTCACGCCCCTGACACTACTTGCGGCGGCGCAGCGCGCGTCCGACCACCACCGCGGAAGCCAGGGCGAGCGCGGCGGCCGGGGCGAGCCACCGCAGCGTCGCGGCCGTCGACGCGGTCTCCGGACCGGGCGTCGGCGCGTACCGGCCGCGCGGCGGGGCGTGGTCGACCTCCTCGGCACTGCGGCCGATCATGGTGCGCCGGGCGTGTGCCGCCTCGGCGCCCGCACCGGACAGCACTCCGTCGGGGATGTCGGGCACCTCGAACTCGGCGTCGGCGAGCGGGTCCAGGGACGGCGGCGGCACGGGGGCGTCGAACACCGACCCGGCGCTCTCGGCACCCTGGTCCACTCCGTCGTCGTCGACGTCCAGCTCGTCGGTGAGGTCCCGGCCGGCCAGGCCCGCCTCCTCCGCCAGGCCCGCCTCCTGGGCGAGGTCGTCCCCGTCCTGATCACCGATGGAGGCGCCACGCACCCCCGACGCGGTGGTGGTGGCCGTCGCCGCCAGGGACTCGGCGAAGCGGTCGAGCAGCCGGTGGGCCGCCGACAGCGCGGTGTCGTCCGGCAGCTCCGTCAGCCGGCCCTCCGCACGCGTCGTCCCCGTGAAGCGCAGCGTCGTGCCGCCGTCCACCGGGGTCATACGGACCGTGAGGGCCACCTTCGCCGAGCCCGTTCCGCGCACCTCCGTGCCGTCGCCCTCGACGACATAGCTGCCGTCCTCCTGGGCGGCGATGTGCAGGGCGCCCCGGTAGGTGATCGAGTGCCCGCCGGCCCGCACCTTCAGGCGGCCCGAGAGCGGGCCCGCCGACGCGTCCGCGTCCTGCTGGAGCCCCGGCACGCACGGGGCGACCCGGGTGGGGTCCGCCAGCACCGCGCGGAGGGTCTCGACGTCAACCGGAACGAACACCTCATGCTCCATGGAGCCCGAGCCTACCCACGCCCGGCGCCCACGTCTCCCATGTGCGCGAGGCCAAACGAGGTCACTCGCCGTACCTCGGGTGCACCAGCGTCGAGGGCGGCAGGTCCGCCGGCCGTGTCCCCACCACGGGGCGCACCCCCGCCACGGCGGCCGGGTCCGGGGGCGGCTGGCCCCGGGCGGCCAGCAGGAAGCCCCAGTCGTCCGGCACCGAGCCGCCGTCCGTGGACCGGTCGGGCCCGGCGGCGAACCCGGAGAGCCGCCCGGTGGCGCGGTAGGGCCGGGTGGTGAAGCCGGCCGACCGCAGGGTGGCGTCCACCGTCCAGAAGGTGCGGGGCCGGGACGCCATGGGGCCCGCGTGGACCGCGAGCCGGCCGCCGGCACCGAGGACCCGGCCCGCCAGGCCGTAGAACTCCGCCGAGTACAGCTTGGTGCTGGCCGTGATGCCCGGGTCCGGCAGGTCGCAGACCACCACGTCGTACGGCGCGCCCGACGCCGCCGTCTCCCGGAGCCACGCGAAGGCGTCGCCGTACACCACCCGCACCCTCGGGTCCCCGTAGGCGTGCCCGTTCAGCCGGGCGAGGGCGGGGTCCTGCCGGGCCAGCCGCACCACCCCGGGGTCCAGCTCCACCACCGTCACCGACTCCACCCCGGCGCGGAGGACCTCCCGCACCGCCAGCCCGTCGCCCCCTCCCAGCACCAGCACCCGCCCGTGCGGTCCGCGCATCGCGGGGTGCACCAGCGCCCGGTGGTACCGGTGCTCGTCCCGCCCGCTGACCCGCAGCCTCCCGTCCAGGAAAAGCTCCGGCGGCTCCCCCGCCCCGCCCGTCAGGACCACCTCCTGGACGTCCGTCTGCACGGCGACCCGCAGCCGCTCCCCGTACACCGCCCGGCGCACCGACCGCTCGAAGTCGTCCGCCAGCACCGTCGCGGTCGCCAGCACGCCCAGCACCGTCACATTGGCCACCACCAGCAGCCAGCGCGCCCGCACGGTCAGGTCCCGCCCGAACAGCCAGAGCACCAGCGCCCCGCCCGCCACCGCGTTGACCGCCCCGGTCAGCAACGCACTTGTCAACTGGCCCAGCCACGGCAGCAGGAGGAACGGGAAGGCGAGCCCCCCGACCAGCGCCCCCACGTAGTCGGCGGCGAACAGGTCCGCGACCGTCCCGCCCGCGTCCTGCTCGGCCCGCCGAGAGATGCGCTGGATCAGCGTCATCAGCAGCGGTATCTCCGCCCCGATCAGCACCCCGATGGCGAGGGAGAACCCCACCAGCGCGTACCGCGACTCGCCCACCCAGGCGAACGTGGCGTACAGGACGAGGGCGGAGCAGCCGCCGACCAGGGCCAGCGCGGCCTCCAGCAGCCCGAAGCCCACGGCCGCGCGCCAGCGCAGCCGCTTGGCGAGGAGCGAGCCCACCCCCATCGCGAAGACCATCACGGACAGCACGACGGACGCCTGGGTGACCGAGTCCCCGATCAGGTACGAGGCGAGCGCGACCAGCTCCAGCTCGTACACCAGCCCGCACGCCGCGCAGATGAACACCGTGGCCAGCACGAGGAACCGCCCCGCCCGCTGCCGCACGGGCGGCGGTGCCGGCCCGCCCTGTGCGGGCGGCACGGCGACGGAGACGTGCGGCGCTTCGATCACCCCAATAACGCTACGTCACACCTCCATGACCATTTGTCACCCACACGGGTGTAACTAGAGGGGTGCCGGCATACGGACGCCCACACTGGTCCTGGTGACCACGAGCTGTCCTTCTTGCGGGTACGCGTGCCATGTGCGCCACCGCACCTGGCCCTCGTGCCGCTGGGCGAGCATGGCGGTGAAGGCGTGGGGCGAGCCGGGGAACGTGCCGGCGAGGCCGTGGGGATGGTCGGCGACGAGCGCCAGAAGTTCCTGGGCCCGGCCGGCGAACGACCCCTTCGACAGGGTCTCGACACGAGCGGCGAACTCGTACTCCCACGGGCCGATGCTCTTCGCCACGCCGAGCGGCAGCGGGGTGCTGCTGCCGGGCATGCAGGCGACGGTCTCGGAGCATCTGCCTCGTTCCTCCTCCAGCAGGACCTGGTGGGAGGCGCCGAGGAGTCTGAGCTGGAGGGTGGCGCCGGCCAGTTCGAGATCGAGCACGGCGAGAGCGGGCAACGCCTCCCGACCCAGCGCCCAGGCCAGGTCGGCGGCGCGCGTATCGGTGTAGGAGGTTTTGAGCGTCGTGAGCATGGGTCAGCTCCGCAAACATGGTTTGACGGGTGGACCAGAGGCGTCCCGGAAGACGTTCAGGGGGACTGGGGGATCTCCGTCGCGAAATCCACACGCGAGGTCCGAGGGCTGGGATGTTCTCGACAGCGAGGGAATCATGAACCGCGGATGACTCACAGCCGTTTTACCCAACTTGACGTGGTTTCCATCCCCTGGGGGGCCTGCCGGTTCACCAGTTCAAGAAGAACCGGGGGTACGGCCTTGCGATATGCCCGGCGCATCGTCAACGCGAGGGTGCCCGGCGGAAGTTCACCGCCGGGCACCCTCCGTGGTCGCGGACCGGCTGCCCCGTGTCAGCTGCCTCCGCCACCACATCCACCGCCGCCCCCGCAGGACGACCCTCCCCCGCACGAGGACGACCCTCCCCCGCAGGACGCCCCGCCCCCGCCTCCGGCCCACCAACTGCCGCCGGCGGAGCTCCCGGAGCGGGGGCGGGAGCGCGGACGGCTCCGCTTCCCGCCGCCACCGCCCGCCGAACAGATCGCGATGAGGAACCCCACCAGGAAGATCAGTCCGGCGGCGATCAGGCCCATCTCCATTCGATCCACCATCCCCCCGTGTCGTACGTGAGAGGGGGATGCCCCCGCGGCCACCCCTCCCAATCCGAATTGAGGAAGTCCAGAGGTTCGGCGCGCCCGGGCGCTCAGCTACAGGAGGAGGACGATCCGCCTCCGCACGACGAGCTCGAACCGCCGCCGCACGACCACCCGCCGGAACACGACGACGACGAGGAAGACGAGGACGAGGAGGAAGAGGACGACGAGCCCTCCGCCCACCAACTGCCGCCCCGCTTCCGGTCCCCGCCACCGCCCATCGCCACCCGGGTCACCCCCACCACGATCGCGATGAACACGATGAAGAAGAACGCCTCGAAGATCCCTGCCTCGACCATGTCCCCCACCTGCCTTGTCTTCTGATGGTCCGTCCGTGTGGCGGGGAGATCCCCCCGGTGATCACGCCCCAAAGCACACTTGAGGAACTCCAGAGCTTCGCCCCAGGATGGCCGCCATGAAACGACCGCCGCTCAACCGCCGCCTCGCCGAGTTCGGAACGACGATCTTCGCGGAGATGTCCGCGCTCGCCGTGGCCACCGGCTCGGTCAACCTCGGCCAGGGATTCCCCGACACCGACGGCCCCGACCGGATCGCCGAGGCGGCCGTCCGCGCCATCCGGGACGGCCGGGGCAACCAGTACCCGCCCGGCCCGGGCGTGCCCGAACTGCGCACCGCCGTCGCGGACCACCAGCGCGAGCGGTACGGACTGGCCTACGATCCCGACACCGAGGTCCTGGTCACGGCCGGTGCCACCGAGGCGATCGCCGCCGCCCTGCTCGCGCTGGTCGAGCCGGGCGACGAGGTGATCGCACTGGAGCCGTACTACGACTCGTACGCCGCCTGCATCGCCATGGCGGGCGGCACCCGCGTGCCGGTGACCCTGCGCCCCCGGGAGGGCCGGTTCGTCCTCGACCTGGACGAGCTCCGGGCCGCCGTCACCGACCGCACCCGGCTCCTGCTGCTCAACACCCCGCACAACCCCACCGGCACCGTCCTCACCCGCGAGGAGCTGGCCGCCATCGCGGAGCTCGCCGTCGAACGCGACCTGCTCGTGGTCACCGACGAGGTGTACGAGCACCTCGTCTTCGACGGCGCCGTCCACCTGCCCATCGCCACCTTCCCCGGCATGCGCGAGCGCACGGTCACGATTTCGAGCGCCGGCAAGACGTTCTCGTTCACCGGCTGGAAGGTCGGCTGGCTCACCGCCCCGCCCGAGCTGACCACCGCCGTGCGCTCGGCGAAGCAGTACCTGACCTACGTCTCCGCCGGGCCGTTCCAGTACGCGATCGCCGAGGCGCTGCGGCTGCCGGACGACTACTTCACCGCGCTCCGGGAGGACCTGACCGCCAAGCGGGACCTGCTCGCCGGCGGGCTGGAGCGAGCCGGCTTCTCGGTGTTCCGGCCGCAGGGGACGTACTTCCTCACCACCGACATCCGGCCGCTGGGCGAGCACGACGGCATCGCGTTCTGCCGCTCCCTGCCCGGCCGCTGCGGTGTGGTGGCGATCCCCCACGCCGTCTTCTACGACCACCGCGAGCAGGGCGCGCCGTTCGTGCGGTTCCCCTTCTGCAAGCGGACCGAGGTGCTCCAGGACGCGGTGCAGCGACTCGCGGCCCTCTAGGGAGCGGTGCAGCGACTCGCGGCCCTCTAGGGAGCGGTGCCGGGCGTCGTGAGCCCGGCCTGATCGGCGAGACATTCCCTAGCGCCCGGCGGGCGTGCTGTCACGGCGACACGCGCGGGGGCGGCGGCCCGGCGGCGGGGACCACCCGGGCGGGCTGCCAGAGGTCGCGGCGGGCACGGGCGGCGCCCAGTGTCGGGGTGACCGTCCCCGCGCGCACGGAGGTGCACCCTGTTCGCCGAGACCTTCGCCCACGCGAGAGCCGCCTCGACCGCCCGCCCGGTGCCCCGGTGGCGCGCGGCGCTGTACCGGGCGGCACCGGCACTGGGCCTGTTCGCCGTCGCGCGGCTCACCGGGATGCTGGTGCTGGCGCTGTGGGCGTGGCACATCGGCCGCTCGCCACGGGCCCTGCTGGCCACGTCCTGGGACTCGGACTGGTACCTGGCGATCGCCGCGCAGGGCTACGGCACGACCCTGTACTGGCCGGACGGCACCATCCAGTCGGACCTGGCGTTCTTCCCCCTCTACCCGGTGCTGGTCCGGGCGGTGGGCACGGTGCTGCCGGTGGCCGGCGGGACGGCCGGACTGCTGGTGTCCTGGGCGGCGGCCGGGGCGGCCGCGTGGGGCGTGTACCTGGTCGGCGAGCGGCTGTACGGGCGGGGCGTGGCGACCGTGCTGGTGCTGCTGTGGGGCCTGCTGCCGCACTCGATCGTGCTGTCGATGGCGTACACCGAGCCGCTGCTGACGGCGTTCGCCGCCTGGTCGCTGTACGCGGTGCTCACCGGGCGCTGGCTGTGGGCGGGCGCGCTGGCCGCGCTGGCCGGGGCGGCCCGGCCCAACGGGATCGCGGTGGCGGCGGCGGTGGGCGCGGCGGCGCTGTACGCGGCCTACCGCCTCTTCCGGTGCGAGCGCCGGGCCGACTGGCGGATGTGGGCCGGGGCGGTGATGGCGCCGGCCGGGTGGCTGGGGTACCTGCTGTGGGTGGGCGTGCGCAGGGGCGACCCGCTGGGCGGGTACTTCGCGGTGCAGGCCGGGTGGACGTCCCGGTTCGACTTCGGGGTGGGCACCTACGGTTTCGCCCGCACGGTGCTGACCCGGCCCATGGACCTCGGCTTCACCGGCGCGCTGCTCCTCACCGGCGTGGGCGTGCTGCTGTTCGCGCTGTTCGTGCTGGAGCGCCCGCCGCTGCCGCTGCTGGTGTACACGGCGGTGCTGGTGGTGATCGCGGTGGGCGGGGCCGGGTTCTTCGAGTCCAAGCCGCGGTTCCTGCTGCCGGCGTTCCCGCTGCTGGTGCCGGTGGCCCTCGCGCTGCGCGGAGCCCGGCCCGGGCCGGCGGCCGTGGTGGTCGCCGCCCTGGCCGGGCTGTCGTTCGGCTACGGGGCGTACCTGCTGACGCTCGCCCCGATGGCGCTGTGAGCCGCGCCGCGGCTCAGGCCTCGTCGCCGGGCTCTCCGTCGCCCTCGGAGCCCTCGGTCTCCAGGCCGAACTGCTCGACGAGCCACTTGTCGAACTCGATCGACGCGCGCACCCAGCTCACCGTGGACTGGACGAAGTGCTCCAGGCTGACGCCGGTGCCGATCATCATCTGCGCCTCGCCGATGAGCCGGACGGTGGCGCCGCCCTGCTCGTCCTCGTGGAGGTGCGTGTAGACCTTGGGCCACAGGGTGCGGCGGTTCCAGTCGTCGATCGTCTCCAGGATCTGGGCGCGGTTCTCGACCGGGTGGGGACGGTCGTAGAAGGTCCGCACCGAGAAGACCTGCTGCTCGTCCTCGCCGCGGAACATGAAGTACGTGCGGAACTCCTCCCACGGAGCCGCGAGGTCGCCCTCGTCGTCGATGACGTACTTCAGCTCCATCTGCTCCAGGAGCTGCTTGACGAGGTCCTGGTCCGGGACGACGGGGCCCGCCGGTCCTGCGGCCTGCTGGGGCTCGGGCTGCCCACCGAAATTCGGAATGGAGGCCGGGTCGATGCTCACCGTGAATTTCCCTTCGTACGATTCCTGCCATCCTCCCCCATCCCCGGCCGTGACTGGCAACCCCGGACACGGGCGATCCGCTGCGGGCTGACAGGATCCGCCCATGGCGAGGAGATCGGCGCGGGCCCGGCGGTGGACGTGGATCGGCCTGGCGGTGGTCCTGCTCGGTCTGCCGGGCGGGTGCGTCGTGTGGGGCGCGTACGCGTGGAGCGAGGCGGGCAGGACGCAGGAGGTGGCCTGTTCCGAGGCGCTGGCCTTCGCGCGCGCCACGGTGCCGGAGGGCGCCCGGGACGCCCGCTGCACCGCGGCCCACTGGCAGGACACGTATGTGACGGCCGACTTCCGGGTGCCCCGGGCGGAGGCGGACGGCTGGCTGTCGGCGGCCTACCCGGCGGCGCGGCCGTCGCCGTCCTGCGCGACGGACCGGTGCGTGCACGTGGAGTTCGGGGACGCCGACCTCGCGGCCGTGGACGTGCGGCTGACGTACGAGGACGGGGACACCGCCCTCGTACGTCTGCGGGCCTTCGACCAGTAGGGCCGCCTACCGCGCCGGGCCCACGATCAGGCCGTCCTCGAAGCGGTCCACGCGGACGGTGTCGCCGTCCTGGACCTCGCCGCCGAGGATCTCCTTGGCCAGGCGGTCGCCGATGGCCGTCTGGACCAGGCGGCGCAGCGGGCGGGCGCCGTAGGCCGGGTCGAAGCCCTCCACGGCGAGCCACTCCAGGGCCTCGGGCGTGACGTCCAGGGTGAGGCGGCGCTCGGCGAGGCGCTTGGCCAGCCGCTCGATCTGGAGGCCCGCGATGTGGGCGAGCTGGTCGCGGTCGAGGGCGGAGAAGACGACGATGTCGTCGAGGCGGTTGAGGAACTCGGGCTTGAAGGAGGCCCGGACCACCTCCAGCACCTGTTCCTTCTTCTGCTCCTCCGGGCTCAGCGGGTCCATGAGGAAGTGGCTGCCCAGGTTGGAGGTGAGGATGAGGATGGTGTTGCGGAAGTCGACCGTACGGCCCTGGCCGTCGGTGAGCCGGCCGTCGTCCAGCACCTGGAGCAGGATGTCGAAGACCTCCGGGTGGGCCTTCTCCACCTCGTCGAGCAGGACGACGCTGTACGGGCGGCGGCGCACGGCCTCGGTGAGCTGGCCGCCCTCCTCGTAGCCGACGTAGCCGGGAGGGGCGCCGACGAGCCGGGCGACGCTGTGCTTCTCGCCGTACTCGCTCATGTCGATGCGGACCATGGCCCGCTCGTCGTCGAAGAGGAAATCGGCGAGCGCCTTGGCCAGCTCGGTCTTGCCGACACCGGTGGGGCCGAGGAAGAGGAACGATCCGGTGGGCCGGTCGGGGTCGGAGATCCCGGCGCGGGTGCGGCGGACGGCGTCCGACACGGCCCGCACGGCCTCGGTCTGGCCGATCAGACGCCGGCCGATCTCGTCCTCCATGCGCAGCAGCTTCTGCGTCTCGCCCTCCAGCAGGCGGCCGGCCGGGATGCCGGTCCAGGAGCCCACCACGTCGGCGATGTCGTCGGGGCCGACCTCGTCCTTGACCATGGTGTCCTTCGAGGCCTCCTGCTCCGCCTCGCTGGCGGCCTCCAGCTCCCGCTCCAGCGCCGGGATCTCGCCGTACAGCAGCTTGGAGGCGGTGTCGAAGTCCCCGTCGCGCTGGGCCCGCTCGGCCTGGCCGCGCAGGTCGTCCAGCCGTTCCTTCAGCTCACCGACGCGGTTGAGGCCCTGCTTCTCCTTCTCCCAGCGGGCGGTCAGGCCGCGCAGCTCCTCCTCCTTGTCGGCGAGGTCGCGGCGCAGCTTCTCCAGGCGCTGCACGGAGGCGGGGTCGGACTCGTTTTTCAGCGCCAGTTCCTCCATGCGGAGGCGGTCGACGGCGCGCTGGAGCTCGTCGATCTCCACGGGCGAGGAGTCGATCTCCATCCGCAGCCGGGACGCGGCCTCGTCGACGAGGTCGATGGCCTTGTCGGGCAGGAACCGGGAGGTGATGTACCGGTCGGAGAGGGTGGCGGCGGCGACCAGGGCGGAGTCGGCGATCTGGACCTTGTGGTGGGCCTCGTACCGGCCCTTGAGGCCGCGGAGGATCGCGATGGTGTCCTCGACGGTGGGCTCGGCGACCAGGACCTGCTGGAAGCGGCGCTCCAGGGCGGGGTCCTTCTCGATGCGCTCGCGGTACTCGTCGAGGGTGGTGGCGCCGACCATGCGCAGCTCGCCGCGGGCCAGCATGGGCTTGAGCATGTTGCCCGCGTCCATGGCGGAGTCGCCGCCGGCGCCCGCGCCGACGACGGTGTGCAGCTCGTCGATGAAGGTGATGATCTGGCCGTCGCTGTCCTTGATCTCGGACAGGACGGTCTTCAGGCGCTCCTCGAACTCGCCCCGGTACTTGGCGCCCGCGACCATGGCGCCGAGGTCGAGCGCGACGAGGCGCTTGTTCTTCAGGCTCTCGGGGACGTCGCCCTTGACGATGCGCTGGGCGAGGCCCTCGACGACGGCGGTCTTGCCGACGCCGGGCTCGCCGATGAGCACCGGGTTGTTCTTGGTGCGCCGCGACAGCACCTGGACGACGCGGCGGATCTCCTGGTCCCGGCCGATGACCGGGTCGAGCTTGCCGTCCCGGGCGGCGGCCGTGAAGTCGGTGCCGAACTTCTCCAGGGCCTTGTACTGCCCCTCGGGGTCGGGTGTGGTCACGCGGCGGCCTCCCCTGGCCTTCTCGAAGGCGTCGAGCAGTTTCCTCGCACCGGCGCCCTGACGCTCCAGCACCTCGCCGGCCTGGCCGCCCTTGGCGGCGATGCCGATGAGCAGGTGTTCGGTCGACAGGTATTCGTCGCCCAGCTCGCGGGCGCGCTGCGAGGCGTCGGCGATGACGGCGAGCATGTCACGGTTGGGCTGCGGCGGGGCGACGGTGGAGCCGGTGACGCTGGGCTGGGCGGCGAGCACGCGCTCGGCCCCGGAGCGCACGGCGGCCTGGTCGGCCTCGACCGCGGCGAGCAGGTCGGTGATGTTCTCGTTGTCCTGGCCCTCGAGCAGCGCCAGCAGCAGGTGCGCGGGGGTCAGGTCCGGGTGTCCCTCGGACACGGCGCGGCTGGTGGCGGCGTTGAGCGCATCCCGGCTCTTGTTGGTCAGCTCGGCGTCCACGGGCGGTCTCTCCTCCTCGGTGCTGCGGTTCCGTCGACCATGACTCGTCCAACGTACGTAAAGTTGAGTCTATTCCACTCAAGATGGTGAGGGACAGCCGCCCCCGGTAGGTTCGCGGGCATGGCCATCGACCCCCGTCATCCCGGCGCTTCGTATCTGGACTTCTGGCGCGAGTACCACATGTGCACCTTGACCACGCCCCGGCCGGACGGCACGCCGCACGTCGTCGCGGTGGGCGTGACGTACGACCCCGAGGGCGGCGAGAAGGGCATCGCCCGGGTGATCACCAACAAGCACAGCCGCAAGGTCGCCAACGTGCTGGCCGCGGGCCCGGACGGCGCGCGGGTGGCGGTGTGCCAGGTCGACAAGGGGCGCTGGGCGACCCTGGAGGGCGTCGCGAGGATCCGTACGGAACCGGAGGCGGTGGCCGACGCGGTGGAGCGGTACGCGGCCCGCTACGGCCGCACGCCCACGCCGAACCCTGACCGGGTCGTCATCGAGATCGCCCTGACGCGGGCGATGGGGCGGGCCTGACGCCCGCGCGGGGGGTCCTGACCGTACGCGTGCGTACGCGGACAGCACAGCGGCGCCATCGTGTTCAGGTCCACGATGGCGCCGCTGTGTGGGGGAAGCACCTGAGCGATTTACAACGACGGGGGAACCGCTCAGGCGCTGCGGGGGGTGGCGGTGGTGGTCTCCGGCTCGACGAGCTGGTGGTCACGCTGGTCGAGGTTGACGAAAATCATTCCGTACCTGATGGCGCACCGGACGGGCTGCGGTGCTCCGCGGGGCCGTCGGAGGCATCGGTACGCTCGGATGTCCTCGTCCTCTCCGCGCGTGATGACGATCGGCTCTCCGAAGAGGGTGACCATCAACGAATCGCCACTGTGCGGCACAGCCGTGACGAGGTCGATGAAATGCCACCCGGACCGGTAGGCGGATGCCATCTCGCGCCGGAAACGCGAGTCGTCGGGAACGTTCATGCGCGGACGAGGGTCCAGCCGGGGTCGGTCGCCGAACGGCCCGCCGACGCGGGCGCGGCGGTCCATCCGGGGTCGGTCGTCGCCGGGCCCGACCTGACGGGTACGGCGGTCCACGAGGGGTCGTGCACGGTCCGGCCCGACGCGGCGGGCGCCGCGGTCCAGCCGGGGTCCTGCGTCGTGATACCGGTGCCGGGAGCCGCCAGCGAGTCCTGACCCTCGGCCGCCCCCAGAACCCCTACCGCGCCGGCAGCGATGAACGCACTGGCAACCACTGCGCGTATGAGTCTCTTCGTCATCACCGAGCAACCTCACTTGAAGGCAACGTCTCTTTCCAACCCCCGCGGCTACGACGATTGCTCACTCTCCACGCTTCCACCACCTACGACAGGCATCATGTTCCTGAGATGCAGGAGCCTGGGGGTGTACAGATGAGCGTAAAACCGGACAAGCCTGGCCACCCCCATTCCCACACGGAGCTGTGCGAGGAGGGGTCCGAGCTCTACGCCAACGCCTTGCGCAGCGGACGAATACCCCGGTCAGAGGCGGATGAGGTGCCGTGTCTCCTCGACCTCGCGCTCCTCCACCCGGACCCGGACGACGCCCAGTGGCTCCGCCCCGTCCCGCCCTCCTCCGCGCTGGCCCAACTGCTCCAGCCCATCGAGCGCGAGATCCTGGAGCGTAGACGTCTGACGGTCGAACTGTCCGACGCGTTCGAGCCATTCATGGCGATCAGCGCCCAGAACGCCCCCACCACGCACGCGATCACCGTGCTGGAGGGCCTGAGCCGGATCAACGCGACACTGGACCGGGTGGTGGCCGGCTGCGAGAAGGAACTGCTGACCGTCCAGCCCGGCGGCGGCCGCCCCGCCCACGGACTGAGCGAGGCCCTGCGCCGGGTGCGGCCCCTGCTCGGCCGGGGCATCCGGATGCGCACGCTCTACCAGCACACGGCCCGGCACACCGAACTCACCCTGACGTACCTGGAACACGTGGGCCCCGAGGTGCAGGTGCGCACCCTGGAACAGATCATCGACCGGCTCATCATCGTCGACCGGGAGGTCGCCTTCGTCCCCGCGCGCAGCGACCGCCAGGTCGCCCTGGAGCTGCGCCACCCCGGCCTGGTCGCCTACCTCGCCGGTGTCTTCGACCAGTTCTGGCAGCTCGCCGTGCCGATCAACGAGGAGATCCCGTACGACCTGAAGTCCGACGGCATCAGCGGCGTCCAGCGCTCCATCGCCAAGCTCCTCGTCGAGGGCCACGTCGACGAGGCCATCGCCCGCCGCCTCGGCATGAACGTACGGACCTGCCGTGCCCACATCGCCAAGCTCGCCGCCGTCCTCGGCAGCGGCAGCCGCGCCCAACTGGGCTACCTGATCGCCCAGTCCGGCATCCTGGAGCAGGACCACTGACCATGCTCGACCATTCCCCCGCCACGCCGGACGTGGACCTCCGGCCCGCCGCCGGGACCCTGGACGTCACCGGCCCGGGCCTCCCCCACGTACGCCTGGTCCGCGCCCCCGGCACGGAACCCGACCCGCACGTCCCCCTCGGCACCCGCGACCCGGCCCTGCTGACGCTCACCGTCGACGGCCGGCCCGCCCGGATCGCGCCCGCCAAGGGACGGCTGTCCCGCCACTCCTACCGCGTCGACGCCACCGTCGGCGACGTCCGCTACCGGCTCGTGCCCTGCTCGTACGGGGAGAGCCGGCTGCTGCGCGGCGGCCGCCGGCTGGGCGAGCTGGAGTCCTCCGGCGACGGCACGGTCACCGCCGCGTGGAACGACGACGCCAAGCCCCTGGCCCAGGACGTCGCCGTGGGCACGGCCCTGGCGGCCGCCTTCGGGACGGGCGCGCAGCCGCTGTGGCAGACCACGCTGGACGTGGTGGCCGAGCTGATCACCTAGGGCGCGTCCCGGCCGGGTCGTCGTACGGCTTCCAGGGCGTGACCTCGACGGCGCCGGTGTTGCCCAGGTCCAGCGGGCCGCCGTCGGCCGGGGCCACCGTCTGGGCCGGTACGCCGGGGGCGGGGGTCACGCGGACGTACGCCCCGTTCGTCGCCACCACGTCCGTACGGGTGACCGTGTTGCGCCAGACCACCGAGGCGCTCGCCCGGGCGCCGGGCGCGAGGACGAACGCCGAGGGCTTCGCGCCGGCGTCGACGTGCGACCCGCGCCGGACGGTGACGTCCAACGCCCGGCGGTCCTCCCCGAGGACGTCGAGGGCCGGGTACCCGCTCACCTCGAACGGCCGCGTACCGCAGTTGACCAGCAGCAGGCCCATCGCCCGCAGCCCCGACGCGGCCTCCGTCATGCCCGTCCCGACCCGCACTCCCGAAGCGGGACAGTCCGCGTCCGGCGCCCCGGGCCCGTCCGGCGCCCCCCGCGGCGGTACGGGAGCCGCCGTCCCGGGATCCGGGCGCGCGGTGATCCGCTCCGGCAGCGGCGCGTCACCGGTCCCGTCGTCGCAGCCCGCCGCGAGCGCGGCCACGGCCACCACCAGCACCGCACCGGCGCGCAGCCGGCCGCGCGAGGCCCCCCACGTCGTACGCATCCCGGGATCATCGCACGCGCCCACGACGGCGAAAGGCCCCCTCCGCCGGAACGGAAGGGGCCTGGCAAGGGTGTCAGGCGCGCTCGCCGCGCTTCTTGGGCGGGCGCCACACCACCAGCGCGCTCGCCTGCTGCACGTCCTGGTACGGCACCAGGTCGCGCCGGTACGAGGCGTGGACCTGGGCCTCGCGCTGGCGCATCGCCGCCGCCGCGCCCTCGACGGCCGCCGACAGCTCGGCCACCCGGGACTGGAGCGCGGCGACCTGGTTCTCCAGCTCGATGATCCGCTTGATGCCGGCCAGGTTGATGCCCTCGTCCTGCGACAACTGCTGTACCTGCCGCAGCAGTTCGATGTCCCGGGCCGAGTACCGCCGGCCCCGCCCGGCCGTACGGTCCGGCGAGACCAGACCCAGCCGGTCGTACTGGCGCAGGGTCTGCGGGTGCAGTCCGCTGAGCTGGGCCGCCACCGAGATGACGTACACCGGTGTCTCGTCGGTCAGCTCGTACGGATTGCGACGGCGTCCGTCCATCTCAAGCCCCCTTCGCGGCCTGGAACAGCTCGGCCCGCGGGTCCTCACCCGCCGTGGCCTCCCGGTACGTTTCGAGTGCCTCGCGCGCCTTGTCGCCCAGGTCCTTCGGCACGGCCACCTCGACGGTGACGAGCAGGTCCCCGCGGGTGCCGTCCTTGCGGACCGCTCCCTTGCCACGGGCGCGCATGGTCCGGCCGTTGGGCGTCCCCGCCGGGATCTTCAGCGTGACCGCGGGCCCGCCGAGGGTGGGCACCCTGATCTCGCCACCGAGGGCCGCCTCGTCGAACGAGACGGGCACCGTGACGGTCAGGTTGTCGCCCTTGCGGCCGAAGACCGGGTGGGTGGCCACGTGCACCACCACGTACAGGTCACCGGCCGGGCCGCCCCGCTCGCCGGGCGCGCCCTTGCCGCGCAGCCGGATGCGCTGCCCGTCGGACACGCCCGCGGGGATGCGGACCTGCATGGTGCGGGAGGACTTGGCGCGGCCGCTGCCGTGGCAGACGTCGCACGGGTCCTGGGCGATGAGCCCGCGGCCCTTGCAGTCCACGCACGGGTCGGTCAGCGAGAAGGAGCCGCTGCCGCCCCGCGAGACCTGCCCGGTGCCGACGCAGGTGGGGCACACGCGCGGTGTGCCGTTCTTGTCGCCGGTTCCCGAACACGCCTTGCAGGGCTGCTGGCTGGACATCCGCAGCGGGACCGTCGCCCCGTCGACCGCCTCGGTGAAGCTGAGCGTCACCTCGGACTCGACGTCCTGTCCCCGGCGCGGCTGGGTGCGCGTGCCCGCGCCGCCGCCCGCGCCCCGGTTGAACAGGCCGCCGAAGACGTCCCCGAGGCCGCCGCCGCCGAAGCCGCCGGCACCGCCCGCCCCGCCCTGGGCGCCCCCGAAGAGGTCGCCCAGGTCGAAGTTGAACGTTCCGCCTGCTCCGCCGCCCGGGCCGGCACGGAAGCCACCGTTGCCGAACAGGGCGCGGGCGTCGTCGTACTCCTTGCGCTTCTTGGGGTCACCGAGGATGTCGTTCGCCTCGGAGATCTCCTTGAAGCGCGCCTCCGCGCCCGCGTCACCCTTGTTGGCGTCCGGGTGGAACTCGCGGGCGAGCTTCCGGTACGCCTTCTTGATCTCGGCCTCGGTGGCGTCCTTGGGGACGCCGAGAACCTTGTAGTAGTCCTTCTCCACGAAGTCCTTCGTGCTCATCGACGTCCCTCCTTCCGGTCACCGGTCACTTCCCGGTCGACGGTCGACGCGTCAGCCCTCCTCGGGGCCACCGCTCTCCTCGTCGGCCGCCTTCTGCTCCTCCTTCGGCGCCTGCGCCGACGGGGCCGGCGCGGCCCCCGGCTGGGGCTCGGCCACCGCGACACGGGCGGGCCGGATGGTCCGCTCGCCGATGCGGTACCCGGGCTGAAGGATCGCCACGCAGGTCGTCTCGGTGACGTCCGGCGCGTACGAGTGCATCAGCGCCTCGTGGATCGTCGGGTCGAAGGGCTCGCCCTCCTTGCCGAACTGCTGGAGGCCCATCTTGGCGGCGACCGTCTCCAGCGATTCGGCCACCGACTTGAAGCCGCCCACCAGCTCGCCGTGCTCGCGGGCGCGGCCGATGTCGTCGAGCACCGGCAGGAGCTCGGTCAGGAGGCTCGCGACGGCGATCTCCTTGACGGTGACCCGGTCGCGCTCGACCCGGCGGCGGTAGTTCTGGTACTCGGCCTGGAGCCGCTGGAGGTCCGCGGTGCGCTCGCCGAGCGCGGTGCGGGCCTGGTCCAGCTGGGCCGTCAGGCCGGCGACGGTTGCGGTCGCGTCCCCTGCCGGGGCCGCCGGGCCCTCCTCCGCGTTCGCGGAAGGAGTGGCACCGGCGGTCTCGGCGGCGTCGTCAGGCGCGGCGCCGGAGGGGACGTCGGGCTTCTCCTCGAAGCCCGGGGTCTCCTCCGTCATGCGGCCCCCTTCGGCTTCTCGTCGTCGACGATCTCGGCGTCGACGACGTCGTCGTCGGCGGCGGCACCCTGGGCGGCACCCGGGGCCTCACCGGCACCGGCGGCGCCGCCCGCGGCCTGGGCGTCCGCGTACATGGCCTGGCCGAGCTTCTGGGAGACGGCCGCGACCTTCTCGGTGGCGGTGCGGATCTCCGCGGTGTCCTCGCCCTTCAGCTTCTCCTTGAGCTCGTTCACCGCCGTCTCGACCTCGGTCTTGACGTCGCCCGGGACCTTGTCCTCGTTGTCCTTGAGGAACTTCTCCGTCTGGTAGACGAGCTGCTCGCCCTGGTTGCGGCTCTCGGCGGCCTCGCGGCGCTTGTGGTCCTCCTCCGCGTACCGCTCGGCCTCCTCACGCATCCGGTCGACCTCGTCCTTCGGCAGCGAGGAGCCGCCGGTGACGGTCATCTTCTGCTCCTTGCCCGTGCCGAGGTCCTTCGCGGTCACGTGCATGATGCCGTTGGCGTCGATGTCGAATGCGACCTCGATCTGCGGGACGCCGCGCGGGGCCGGCGGGAGGCCGGTCAGCTCGAACATGCCGAGCTTCTTGTTGTACGCCGCGATCTCGCGCTCGCCCTGGTAGACCTGGATCTGCACCGACGGCTGGTTGTCCTCGGCCGTCGTGAAGATCTCGGACCGCTTGGTCGGGATCGTGGTGTTGCGCTCGATCAGCTTGGTCATGATGCCGCCCTTGGTCTCGATACCGAGGGACAGCGGGGTCACGTCGAGGAGCAGGACGTCCTTGACCTCACCCTTGAGGACACCGGCCTGGAGCACGGCGCCGATGGCGACGACCTCGTCCGGGTTGACGCCCTTGTTGGCCTCGCGGCCACCGGTCAGCTCCTTGACGAGCTCGGCGACGGCCGGCATGCGGGTGGAACCACCGACGAGGACGACGTGGTCGATCTCGGAGAGCTGGATGCCCGCGTCCTTGATGACGTTGTGGAACGGCGTCTTGCAGCGCTCCAGCAGGTCGGCGGTGAGCTGCTGGAACTGGGCGCGCGTGAGCTTCTCGTCCAGGTGCAGCGGGCCCTCGGCGGACGCCGTGATGTAGGGCAGGTTGATCGAGGTCTCGGTGGACGAGGACAGCTCGATCTTGGCCTTCTCGGCGGCCTCGCGGAGGCGCTGGAGGGCCATCTTGTCCTTGGACAGGTCCACACCGTGACCGGACTGGAACTGCTTGACCAGGTAGTCGACGACGCGCTGGTCCCAGTCGTCACCACCGAGGTGGTTGTCACCGTTGGTGGCCTTCACCTCGACGACGCCGTCGCCGATCTCCAGCAGCGAGACGTCGAAGGTGCCGCCACCGAGGTCGAAGACCAGGATGGTCTGGTCGTCCTTGTCCAGGCCGTACGCGAGGGCGGCGGCCGTCGGCTCGTTGACGATGCGCAGGACGTTGAGGCCCGCGATCTCACCGGCCTCCTTGGTGGCCTGGCGCTCGGAGTCGTTGAAGTACGCCGGGACGGTGATCACCGCGTCGGTGACCTTCTCGCCCAGGTACGCCTCGGCGTCACGCTTCAGCTTCTGCAGGATGAAGGCGCTGATCTGCTGCGGGTTGAAGTTCTTCCCGTCCAGCTCGATCTTCCAGTCGGTGCCCATGTGGCGCTTGACCGACCGGATGGTCCTGTCGACGTTCGTGACCGCCTGGCGCTTGGCCACCTCGCCGACGAGCACCTCGCCGTTCTTCGCGAAGGCGACGACGGACGGCGTGGTCCTGGCGCCCTCGGCGTTGGTGATGACGGTGGGCTCGCCGCCTTCCAGAACGCTGACGACGGAGTTAGTCGTGCCCAGGTCGATGCCGACCGCACGTGCCATTTTCGATTCCTCCAGCTGACTTGAGTGGAACAGGCTCAAGGATGCACGACAGCCGGATCGGAGTCAACAGACTTGAGCCGTGGGGGCTCAACTTCTTGGCGGCGCTTGCGGCAGGGCGGTCGTCCGGCCCTGCGGCCACGACCCGCCGCCTACCCCGAACCACTACCACCTCACACACAACCGTGCGATCGTTCAAACAACGAATTAAAAGCCGCATTCACGGCGATTAGCCGCAAAGTCGTCAGGTGTGTGTCCCATGCGCTCCATGCACCCCTCACCGCGCGTCCCCCGCCTCCCCGAGGAGCCCGCCGGGCCGCCCGGTTGCGCCTCCCCCGGGCCCTGCGACCCGCCGCGCGCCGGGACACCGGCGCGGCTCGGCGACCCCAAGCGGGTCCTCGACCTGGTGCTGGCTACAGCCCTGCTCGCCCTGGCGGCCCCACTGCTCCTGGCGGGGGCCGTCGCCGCCGCGCTGGGCCGGCCGGCCGGCGGGGTGCTCGTACGCGAGACGAGGACCGGCCTCGACGGCCGCCCGTTCACCCTCCGGTATCTACCCGTCCGCCGGTTCCGCCTGGACGTGCTGTCGCGCCTGCCCCATGTCGTCCGGGGCGAGATGTCCCTGGTGGGCCCGGCCCCCCTCCCGCCCGGCGCCCCCGCCGCCCGCGCCCCCTGGCGCCGGAGCGTCAGACCGGGACTGACCGGCCTGGCCCAGGTGCGGCGCGGCTCCGCGCTGCCGTGGGACGAGCCGCTGCTGCTCGACCAGCACTACGTCGAGAACCAGTGGATCGGGCTGGACATCGCCCTGCTGCTGCGCTCGTTGCGGACCGTGCCCGGTCAGGCTCACCTGAGCGACGCAGATCACCGCCTGCGCGGCTACAGTGCGGCGGAATAACTGGGTACGCTCAGCACGGACTGAATAAGTTACCGCTTAGTAGTACCTAAGCCCTCCCACCCTCGCAGGCCCGAGGAGCCTCCATGCAACTCGCCGCGATCATCGTGTCGCTGGTCCTAATCGCGGTCGGCGTCGCCCTGTTCGGCCGTGCCATCCTGCAGATCTTCCGCTTCGTGATGCTCGGCCAGCCCGTACCCGCCGGGGTCCGGACCAACGACCCCGTGCTGCGCACCATCACGCTGGTCCGGGAGTTCCTCGGCCACACCCGGATGAACCGCTGGGGCATCGTCGGCGTCGCGCACTGGGGTGTGGCGGTGGGCTTCTTCGGCCTGCTCCTGACCCTGGCCAACGCCGTCGGACAGCTGTTCCAGGCGGACTGGCTGATTCCGCTGATCGGCGACTGGCTGCCCTGGGAGCTGTGGGTCGAGACCCTCGGCACCTTCACGGTCGTGGGCATCGTGGTGCTCATCGCCATCCGCCAGTTCAGCAAGGCGACCAGGCCGGGCCGCAAGTCCCGCTTCGCCGGCTCCATCACCTGGCAGGCGTACTTCGTCGAGGCCGTCATCCTCATCGTCGGCGTCTCGATCATGACGCTGCGCGGCCTCGAGGGCGCACTGCACGGCGTGGAGCACTACGAGGCCGGGTACTGGGCCTCGTACCCCCTGGTCCTGGCCTTCAAGGGGCTGAGCGTCCCGGCGCTGCAGAACCTGGTCTACCTCGTCGCCATGATCAAGATCGCGACGTCGTTCATCTGGATGATCACGATCTCGCTCAACACCAACATGGGTGTGGCCTGGCACCGCTTCCTCGGATTCCCGAACATCTGGTTCAAGCGCAACGCCGACGGCTCGACCGCGCTCGGCGCGCTCCAGCCGATGACGTCCGGCGGCAAGGCGATCGACTTCGAGGACCCGGGCGACGACGACGTGTACGGCGTCTCCCAGGTCGAGCACTTCTCCTGGAAGGGCATCCTCGACTTCTCCACCTGCACCGAGTGCGGCCGCTGCCAGTCGCAGTGCCCCGCCTGGAACACCGGCAAGCCGCTGTCGCCGAAGCTGCTGATCATGTCGCTGCGCGACCACGCGCACGCCAAGGCGCCGTACCTGCTCGCCGGCGGCGGCAAGACGATGGAGGGCGACGAGAAGGCCTCCGAGGAGCAGCTCAAGGACGTCCCGGCGGCCGCGCTGGCCGAGGCCGAGCGCCCGCTGATCGGCACGCTGGAGGAGAACGGCGTCATCGACCCGGACGTGCTGTGGTCCTGCACCACCTGCGGCGCGTGCGTGGAGCAGTGCCCGGTCGACATCGAGCACATCGACCACATCGTCGACATGCGCCGCTACCAGGTGATGATCGAGTCCGCGTTCCCGTCCGAGGCGGGCACGATGCTCAAGAACCTGGAGAAGAAGGGCAACCCCTGGGGCCTGGCGAAGAAGCAGCGCGTCGAGTGGACCAAGGAGGTCGACTTCGAGGTCCCGATCGTCGGCAAGGACGTCGAGGACCTCACCGAGGTCGACTACCTGTACTGGGTCGGCTGCGCGGGGGCCCTGGAGGACCGGGCCAAGAAGACGACGAAGGCCTTCGCCGAGCTGCTCCACATCGCGGGCGTGAAGTTCGCGATCATGGGCGGCGAGGAGAAGTGCACCGGTGACTCGCCGCGCCGCCTGGGCAACGAGCCGCTGTTCCAGCAGCTCGGCCAGGAGAACGTGGCCATGCTGAACATGGCGTTCGGCGAGGACGACGAGGACGAGTCGACCAAGAAGCCGAAGTCGGCCAAGAAGATCGTCGCGACCTGCCCGCACTGCTTCAACACGATCGCGAACGAGTACCCGCAGCTCGGCGGCGAGTTCGAGGTCATCCACCACACGCAGCTTCTCCAGCACCTCATCGACGAGGGCAAGCTGCTCCCGGTCACGCCGGTCGACGGTCTGATCACCTACCACGACCCGTGCTACCTGGGCCGCCACAACAAGGTCTACACGCCGCCGCGCGAGATCATGTCGGCCGTCCCGGGCCTGCGTCAGCAGGAGATGCACCGCCACAAGGAGCGGGGCTTCTGCTGCGGCGCCGGTGGCGCGCGGATGTGGATGGAGGAGCGGATCGGCAAGCGCATCAACAACGAGCGCGTGGACGAGGCCCTGTCCCTCAACCCGGACATCGTCTCCACCGCCTGCCCCTTCTGCCTCGTGATGCTCACGGACTCCGTGAACGGCAAGAAGAACGACGGCAAGGCCAAGGAGAGCCTCCAGGTCGTCGACGTGGCCCAGCTCCTGCTGGACTCCGTCAAGACGCCCGCGCAGGAGACGCCGGCGGAGGACGCGGACACCGAGCCGGAGCCGGTGAAGTAGTTCCCGTACGACGCCGGAAGCGGCCGGACCTGCCCTGGGGGCGGGTCCGCCCGCTTCGTGTCGCCAGGGGGCCCTGTGACCTACTGCACAGTAATCGCCCGCCCCGTCCCGCTCTTCCCCCGCTCGCCCCCAAAAGCACAGGAACCGGCCCACAAAGCCCTGATTCCGCCCCCATGCCGGCCCCTAGGGGATGTCACAGGTCCGCAGCAAAGGACCCGCCCCTCCATGGCCCGTCCACCGAACACGGCGGGACCGGGTACGTTCGGTGACGTGGCTGGATTCAGGATCGGACGCGGCCGGGACAACCGCACCCCGCAACAACGACCGCAGCGGGCGCCCTACGGCGGCGCGGCGGCACCACCCCCGTACGGGCAACCACAGCAGCAGCAGTGGCCCCAGGGGCAGCAGCCGTACCCGCACGGGCAGCAGCAGCAGCCGTACGGCGAGCCGGAGTACTTCGGCGACCCCTACGCGCAGGCGCCCGCCGCTCCCGTGCACGACCCGTACGCCGCGAACAACCCGGGCCACACCCGGGCGTTCAGCATCCACGACGAGGCGTACGACGACGGCTCCGCGTACCAGGACGGCGCCACCTACCAGGCCGGCGCCGGCCCCGCCCCGTCGGGACCGCGCCTGCACTGGAAGCAGCTCCTCAGCGGCATCGTCATGCGCCCGGGCCCGACGTTCTGGCAGATGCGCGACCACGCCGTCTGGGGCCCCGCCCTGGTGGTCACCTTCCTCTACGGCCTGCTCGCCCTCTTCGGGTTCGACCAGGCCCGCGAGGAGGCCATCAACGCCACGCTCTCCACGGCGATCCCGTACGTCCTCGTCACCGGCGTCATGTTCGTCGTCGGCGGCCTGATCCTGGGCGCCGTCACGCACACCCTGGCCCGCCAGCTCGGCGGCGACGGCGCCTGGCAGCCGACCGTCGGCCTGTCCATGATCATCATGGCCATGACCGACGCGCCGCGCCTGCTCTTCGCGCTGTTCCTGGGCGGCGAGAACACCCTCGTCCAGATCGTCGGCTGGCTGTCCTGGCTGGCGGCCGGCGCGCTCTTCACGTCGATGGTCAGCAAGTCGCACGACCTGCACTGGCCGAAGGCCCTGGGCGCCTCGGCGATCCAGCTCGTGGCGCTGCTGTCCCTGCTGAAGCTCGGCACGATCTGACGCCCGTACGTCACGCGAAGGCCCCCGCCGAGGCGGGGGCCTTCCGCGTGCCGGTGCGGCTCAGGCGTCGAGGACCTGGCCCTCGCGCTTCACGACGGGCGGCTGCACGCTCCACGGGAAGTTGATCCACTCGTCGGTCTTCTTCCACACGTACTCGCACTTCACGAGCGAGTGGGACTTCTCGTAGATGACCGCGCTGCGGACCTCGGCGACCGCGCCGAGGCAGAAGTCGTGCACCAGCTTCAGCGTCTTGCCGGTGTCGGCGACGTCGTCGGCGATGAGCACCTTCTTGTCGCTGAAGTCGATCACGTTCGGCACCGGCGCGAGCATGACCGGCATCTCCAGCGTGGTCCCGACGCCGGTGTAGAACTCCACGTTCACCAGGTGGATGTTCTTGCAGTCCAGCGCGTACGCCAGCCCGCCCGCCACGAACACGCCGCCGCGGGCGATGCTGAGCACGATGTCGGGCTCGTAGCCGTCGTCCGCGATGGTCTGCGCCAGCTCGCGGATCGCCGTCCCGAACTTCTCGTAGGTCAGGTTCTCCCGTACGTCACTCATGCTCACACCTGCGTCCGATGGAAGTTCTGGAAGGACCGCGAGGCGGTCGGCCCCCGCTGTCCCTGGTACCGCGATCCGTACTTCTCAGACCCGTACGGGTACTCCGCCGGCGAGCTGAGCCGGAACATGCAGAGCTGCCCGATCTTCATGCCCGGCCAGAGCTTGATCGGCAGCGTGGCGAGGTTCGACAGCTCCAGCGTCACGTGCCCGGAGAACCCCGGGTCGATGAACCCGGCGGTCGAGTGCGTCACCAGGCCGAGCCGCCCGAGCGAGCTCTTGCCCTCCAGCCGCGAGGCCAGGTCGTCGGGGAGGCTGATCACCTCGTACGTCGACGCCAGCACGAACTCACCCGGGTGCAGGATGAAGGCCTCGTCCCCCTCCGGCTCGACCAGCCGCGTCAGGTCCGCCTGCTCGACCGCGGGGTCGATGTGCGGGTAGCGGTGGTTCTCGAACACCCGGAAGTAGCGGTCCAGCCGCACGTCGATGCTCGAGGGCTGCACCATGGAGTCGTCGTACGGGTCGATGCGTACCCGCCCGGCGTCGATCTCGGCCCGGATGTCCTTGTCTGAGAGAAGCACGCCCCGAGGATACGCAGAGCGCGCGGGCCCGCCCCAATCGGACGACCCCCGCGCGCCTCCCACCACGTACTACCGCCGCTCGAGCACCACGGGCACGGCCTGCCGCAGCCGGGCACAGCGCGGACACCGCAGCAGCCTCCCCGGCCCGATCCGGCCGGCACCGAGCTGCTGCATCGGGAACGAAGCGGTACTGAACACGTGCCCCTCGGCACAGCGGACGACGGTGCGCTCCATGGAGTCCATCAAGTCCCTTCCCCAACAATGCGTGGACGAGAAAGCCACATTAGGGGATCAACAGGACACCACTCCAGGCGGCACCCCGTCCCCCCACCGTATGCCCCAACTCCCGCCCCGCGCACCTGGATCCGTCCCCCACACAGCACAAAGACCCCGCGGCGCGATACACCGGGGGCCTGCCGATGGGGTACAGTGAGCGACGGTACGGCACCGGATCTCCGGTGCGTGTTACGCGGGTGTAGTTTAATGGTAGAACATGAGCTTCCCAAGCTCAGAGCGCGGGTTCGATTCCCGTCACCCGCTCCACGCAGAAGGCCCAGGTCATCGACCCGGGCCTTTCTTGTTGTTCGGACCGGCTCAGGGCTCCTGTGCCAGATCCGTGCCAGATGCTGTGGCATCCACTGCATCACGCCGCGCCTGGACCATCCGGTCGAGTCCCGCAGCCACCTCCCTCTGACGCTCCAGGTCCGAGTGCTGGTAGATCAGTGCGGCACGCTCAGTGGACTGCCCGGCCCGGACCATCGTGTCCTTGAGCGTCGCACCCGAGCGGGTCGTGAGGGTGTGCCCGGTGTGACGAAGATCGTAAAAGCGGAAGTCGTCCGGCAGCCCGACGAGGGACCGAGCCCGTCGCCACTTCCGCCCGAAGGTGGAACGACGGAACGGCGCCCCCTTCTCCCCCACGAACAGCAGTCCATCCGGACCTTCCTCGGCGTACCAGTCGAGATGCCGCTGAAGCTCAGTTCGGAGAAAGGCCGGCAGGACAACGAGTCGCTTGCCCGCCACGGACTTGGTCGGCCCCTCCGCACGCTTGCCGGTGTTCAGCTCGGGCGCGGCCTGGCGCACGCGAAGGACCATGTTGTCGAGGTCGACGTCCTTCCGACGCAGCTCGGCCTGCTCCTCCGGACGGAGTGGGCCGTACGCGGCCAGGTAGACCATCAGCCGCCAGCGCAGCCCAATGGCCCCGGCGAGCTCGTCGACCTGGTCGACGGTGGCGATCTGCCGTTCGGCGGCCGACTCCTTGCCCGCTCCCCGGATGCGGCAGGGGTTGCGGCGGATCAGCTCGTCGTCGACGGCGGTTTCCATGATGGCCTTGAGGAGCCGGTAGGACTTGGCGACGGTCGTGGACGCGCCGGTGGTGCGAAGCCGTTCGGTCCGCCAGGTACGGACGCGCGGGGCGGTGATCTGGTCGAGGTCCAGGTCCTCGAAGGTGGGCAGGATGTGCAGCCGCAGCAGGCGCCGGTACAGCTCGTCCGTCGTGGCCGCGAGACCCCGCTCGTCTACCCACTGGAGCGCGTACTCGCTGAAGTTCACGGCACCCGCGTCCGGGTCCTGCCAGTCCCCTCGCCGGATCTCCGTCTGCTTCTCGGCGAGCCAGTCATCAGCGTCGCGGGCGGTCGCGAAGGTGTCGGGGGCAGGGCGGACGATGCCGTCCGGCCCCGGATAGCGGGCCTGGAAGCGCCCAGAGCGCAGTTTCCTGATGGACCCGAAACTACGCTTTCTTCCCTTCTGGTTGCCCATTAGGCAGCCCTCCCGTAGCGCGAGCGCCGACGCTGGACCGGCTGGACTGTGTTCCTTTCGATGTACGCGTCCAGGACTCGCTCCGGGATGCGGACGTGGCGGCCGACCTTGACGAAGGCGATCCGGCGTTCGGCGATCAGCCGCCGGGGGAAGCGGTCGGTGGTGCCGAGGCGTTGGGCGGCCTGGGCAACGGTCAGCAGGACGTCACTCACGTCCGATCTCCTTCCAGAGCTGCAAGTTCTTGGCGGGCCGTTTCACGGTTGAGCTGGAGGTCTCGGGCGATGGAGGCCGCCAGCACCGATTCGCCGGGGCTGTGGCCGTGTCCGGCGTACTGCCAGTCGGCGAGGACGAGGACGGTGTCGTCCTGGTCGTGGTCGGGGCCGGGCAGGCCGAGGGATTCGCGCTGCTGGGCAGCGCGGTAGTCGGCCCGGATCTGGCGGAGGGCGCCGAGGGTGGTGGAGTAGCGGCGGGACTTGGTGGAGAAGTGGCCGCGGAAGCCGAGCATGTGCGCCCAGGCCCACAGCCGCCGCTCCGGATAGATCGGGTCGAGTTCCTTGCAGGCCCGGATGAGGCGCTGGGCATGCTCGGGGACCTGGTGACGGTCGAGTTCGGCGAGCTCGCCGATGCGGCGGTCCAGGGTGCCGGTCGTTTCGGCGGCTTTGGTGGCGTACTTGGCGACGTAGGAGGCGACGGCCTGTTCGGTGATGTCGGTGCCGGCCTCGAAGGCGCGGATGGGTCGGATGTCGAGCTGGGTGCCCCAGCGCAGGGTGCGGGCGGGTTGGTGGGCGGCAGCCGGGACGGTGACGGTCGTGTACGAGTGGGCGACGGCGGCGCGGATGGCGTCGGTGAGCAGCTGCACGGTGGCCCAGGCGGGCGGCGGGTCCTCGGGGCCCTCCGGTCCGTCGAGGCGGATGACGGCGTGGAAGTGCACGGCACCGCGCTTCTGAAACTCGGCGACCTTGCCGTAGGAGACGCGGGCGGCTTCCTTCAGCTCGCGTTGGGTGAGCCCGGCGCGGGCGGCGATCTCGCGGCGCAGGCGGTTGGTGAAGCGCTGCCAAAGGTGCCCGGCGTAGTTGTTGAACAAGACGGCAGTGGCGTAGTCGTATGTGTCCGGGTTGAGCGGGGTGCCGAGTGCGTCGTCGTCGGCCTGGTGCTGGGTGCCGCAGCGGCAGCGGCTGGTGTCGGGGCGGTTGTGGACCGGGCCGAAGCTGGGTGCGGTGAGGGTGGCGAAGACGCGGGGGTGTTCGCGGACGGTGGCAGGGACTTCCTTGTCCTGGTCGCCCGCGAGTCCGGCGCGGATCAGGTGGTAGGTGTCGGCTGCGTACATCCAGGCGCAGGCCGGGCAGCGGGAGGCGCGGCGGTTGCCGCACGCGAGGCGGAGCCGTCCGCCGGGCTCGTCCTTGGTGGAGTAGCTGTGGAGCGTCTCGCCGGTGGCCTTGTCCTTGGTGATGGTCCAGCCGGTCAGGTGGATCGGGTTGGCGCAGCCTCCGGTGCGGCGGATCTGGTCCTGCCAACGGTCGAAGCCGGGGGACCCGGCCACCCGCAGCAGGTCGCTGAAGGTGACCGGGTCCAGGCCCGCCATGGTGGCGGTGTGGGTCAAAGCGATCACCGGCCCCAGCACCGACGCTTCTGCGGCGTGCTGGCGTCGCTGCTGGACGGACCCGACACGTCGTCACTGCGACGGTCCCGGCTGGGCCACTTCTGGCCCCTGGGCTCGTCATGCTTCCTGTGGGCCTGCGCGGTCTTCTTCAGGTGCTCGTACTCGCCGTCGATGCCCTCGTAGTGAAGGCGGTCGAGGCCGAGGCTCCAGCGGCGGGGCATCAGACGTTCACCTCCTGCTGGCGCAGCACGCGGGTGGTGCCGGTGCCCAGGCAGCGGCGGCAGGTGACGTGGAGCGTGGCGCGGGTGCCGTCGGGGCGGCGAGTGCCGGTGTCGATGGCGACGACGGGGAAGCCGTCGCAGTCGGGGCAGACCCGTGTCCGGGCAGGGCTGTGCTGGGACATGATGGAGCTTCCTTTCGATTGCGGTTGGAAGGGGCCGGACCGTCCGGGCGGCGGCGATGCTTGGCGGCTTGTGCGCCGCCCGGAGGCCGGTCGATGCGTGGTCGTTCTCAGCGCGCGAGGGTGCGGGCACCTCGGCGGCCGGGCGTGCCCTTGATCTCGTACATGTGGGCGTCGGCAGCGGAGAGCGCGTCGGACAGGCTGGCGACCGGCAGGTCGGCGACGCGGCAGGCGCCGACGGAGACGTACACCGGGACGCGCTTACCGGCGTAGGCGAGCGGTTCGTGCAGCAGGTCGACGAGCCGGTCGATGTCGTCGGCGTCGGCGGAGCGGATGACGGCGACGAACTCGTCTCCGCCGAGGCGACCCGCGATGCCATAGCGTCCGCACCAGGTCGCGAGGCGCTGGGCAGTGGCCGTGAGCACGGCGTCCCCGGCGGCGTGGCCGTAGGTGTCGTTGAGGGTCTTGAAGTCATCGACGTCCAGGAGCAGGACCAAGGCGTCAGGGTGCCGGCGGATGAGGCGTTCGGCCCGAGCGGTCCAACCGGCGCGGGTGCGGAGGCCGGTGAGCGGGTCGCGGCGAGCGGTGGCCAGCCGGTGGGCGAGGTACCCGGAGTGGGCGGCCCAGCCGAGCAGAGGCAGGGATAAGGCGAGCGCTTGCGAGTCCACGGTTCTCCCTTGTTGCGGTTGGAAGGGGCGTTGTGCGGGCCGTCCGGGGCGGTGGCGATGCTTGGCGGCTTGTGGCACCGCCCGGAGGCCGGTCAGCGGTTGAGTTCCTGGCGGAGCAGGCGGACCAGGAGCAGGAGCACCACGCCGCTGATCGAGAGCGCGATACCGGTGATGGCCACGGCCAGGAGCGTGGAGACGAGCACGGCTCCGACCGCGACGACGCCGACCACGGCAGCCGTGGGGTTGGCGCCTGCCTTCTGGACGAGGCCGGACGGGGCCTGGTGCGTCGGGACGACGGGAGCCGGGGTGGTGTGGGTCGCGATCGCCTGGTGAGTGTCGGACGGCGGGTACTTGGGCTTGAACACGGTGGGCTCCTACTTGGCGAGCGGGTCGATGGCGGGGCTCAGGAAGCTGTCGGCGAGCAGGTAGCCGCCCAGGATCAGGACGACGACGAGCCAGAGGGGCGGACGGACGAGCTTGATGCCGAGCCAGCCGACGACGATCAGGCCGAGCCAGAGCGGGACGTCCATGGCGGTGATCTCCCTTGCTGTCAGCGGGGGTTGCAGCGGTGCGTACGGGCGGCGAGCTCGGCGGCGGCGCGGCTCAGGTAGTCGGCCGACCAGTCGCAGCCGGGCGCGGTGCAGGCGGCGGCGTGCGCTTCACGGCCGTTGCGGTCGTGGTGGGTGCCGATCTGGACGGGGCCGATGCGGTCGACGTCCCAGAAGCGGTTGCGGGCCACGGGTTCACCTCCTCTCAGGCGAGTTGGGCGGCGATGGCGTCGGCCATCGGGGCGGGGACTCCGAGGCGGGCGCGCAGGGTGTCGGCGTCGATGGGCTGGCCGGTCGACGCCTGGTGGGCGTCGGCGAGCTTGCGGGCATGGGCGATGAGCGCAGGCGGGACGGTGGGACCGGGCGGGGCAGGCGGCAGGGCCGGGGCCGGTTCCGGCTCGTTGATCTCCTCGCGTACCGGCTCCGGTTCGGCGGCTTCGACCTCTTCCGGCTGTGCGGGGGCCTGCTCGGGAGTCGGGGTGTGGACCAGGAGGGTGCCGCCGAGGAAGGCGAGTGCCGGCCACCCGGCGACGAGGATGCGCAACCAGTCCGGGACGTCGTTCAGGTCGAGCAGCCCAGCCGTGGCGACGTTCGCCCCGAGAGAGGCGGCGAGCGCTACCGCGAACCAGGTCCATGCCGACCGCCTTGGAGCATCGGTTCCACGCAACGCCCGGAGCTGGCGCCAGGCGGCGACGAGCAGCAGATCCACCGAGATCGGGTAGGCCCATGCCTTCCAACCGTCCTGCCCGGCGGCTGCCGCCAGGTCGTGCAAGTGGGAGAAGGACAGGGCACCGGCGATGACGGCTTGTACGAGTACGGCGTCGAGCCGCAGGGACGACCGCATCCGGATCACGCCTTGTCGGCGACGAGCGCCATCGTGGACAGGGTGGTGTCCGGGTGGAACGCGTCGAGCGACAGGAGGTACGGCGTCATGGCCGCGTGTTCGTTGCAGGCCGCCACGGCGTCATCGAGGCTCGTGAACGGGCTCCGGATCAGCGACCAGCTACCGGAGGAGACGCCGACAACAGCGGTCCCCGGCTTGTCAGGCCGTATCGCGGTGGCCGCGTTCATCGCGAGCGGGCCGATGTCGCCCAGTGCCATCTTGGCCGTGGCTTCCTCATTCACCCGGTGCGAGACCCGGCCGCTGAGCTGGGCACGCAGCGCGGTCGCTCCCTTGCCGAGTTCCGCGCCGAAGCGCTGGCCGCAGACCTCCAGATAGATGCCGGCGGCCCGGCCGAGCTGAGCGAGACGTACGAGCTGGGACACCATCTGATCCCGCCGCTTCTCGTCTGCAGCCGTGGCCGTCAGGAACAGCTCGGCCACCTCATCGATGAACACCACGACCGGCACCGGCCGCATGTCCTCATCGAGCCCCCAGATGTCGGAGGTGAACGACTCCAGCGGCGTATCACGCGCCAGCCGCTGCACCGAGCGGATCAGCTCGTAGCGGCTGGTCATCTCGACGACCAGGGCGTCGAGCAGTTCCGCTGCTTCCTCCGGCGTACAGGCGAGCGCCGACAGGCGGCGTGCGAACGGGGCCAGTTCCACACCCCACTTGCAGTCGATCCCCACCAGGGCGACCGGTTGTGGAGCGAGGCCCTTGAACAGCCCGCGCAGGTAAACGGACTTGCCCGACTCGGTCGCGCCGATCACCAGCTCGTGAGCGATGGTGCGGAAGTCCCGCACGTGGACGCCCCCGTCAGCGCGGAGCGCGAGCGGCACCGAGAGCAGGTCGGGTATCGCGGTGCGGGGCATGACGACTCGCCTCAGTACGTCGTAGCCAATGATCCGGATTTGCAGCCATCCCGGCTTGAGCGCCTTGATGTGGACCCCGTGGGCCCGCCAAGAGTGGCGCAGTCGTTCGGTGGCTGTCTGGAAGTCGCGTACCTCCTGGCCCGGCCTCAGCCTGATCCGCAGCACCATGCCGTTCGCGGTGATCCGGCAGCGGGTGAGGCGGGGGACCATGCGGGTCGCGTTCCGGTTGGTAGCCGCAGCCACCGCCAGGCGGATGCGGGACGGAGGTTCGGTCAGCCCGCACGCCTCCATCACGGAGCGGTAGGTAACCACGATCCGGACCAGCTTGGCGGGGGCGGCGAAGCCGACCCAGTACCAGGCGGGACGCTTCCAACGCAGCAGCACCAGCCCGGCCGCAACGAGCGCTAAGCCGATCAGCGCAGTGATCTGTCCGCCGGTCATCGGTCAGCCCGCCAGCGAGGTGACGGCCACGGCGCGGAAGGCGATGCCGTGCCGGTTGTCACGCTCCCAGTCGCGGGCCTTGAGCCCGATGACCGAGACCGGCGTCCCCGGGGCGAGCCCTTCCGGGACACCCGTCTGCGGGACGGTCACCTGGTACAGGTTGCCCTCACCGTCGTCGGAGATCAGCAGGCCGACCGTGGCGAGCTGGGCACCGGTTTCCCGGTCCACGGCGATTTCCCCGGTCTGCTTGTTGACCAACTTCGGCGTCGGCGGGGTCGCAACGAAGACGACAGCGGTCGAGAGGTCGATCTTGAAGGAAGGCATTCACATCTCCTGATAAGGGTGGGTTACCACCACACCCGTCGCGAGCCCCCTCTTGCTAAGGGGGGGTTACCAGTAGAGTGCACCGGCTAGCCGTAGGCGTCAAGCCCCCCTTAGCATCGAGGTATGAAGACACGCCCCGAGGGAGATGCGCGAGGCATCGCAAGTGATTGAGGAAGTCCGACGCGTCGCAGCCATGCAAGATCACCGACTGCGGGTCAAAGCAGCGGTCGACCTGATGACCGAGCTCCAGGCAGCCGTGGTCGAGACCTCACGCATGCGCAAGGAAAGCATTGCCTGGCTCCGCGACCACGGTCATTCCATGGCGGACGTCGCCAAGCTCATGGGCGTCAGCCGGGCCCGGGTTGCCCAGTTGCGCGATGCCGGACCACCACCCGAGCGCGTCTTCATCGGGACCCAGCACGTTCGCGTGGCCGTACCGCAGCGGCCTGGTGAACGCGAGTACGTGGCCTTGGAGGACAGCGCCACCGGGCAGAAGCTTCTCGGGCTGGCCCACAAGCTCCAGCTCGACGGCGATCTGGAGTACATCCCCACGACTGGCGAGATCGATCTCAACCGGGACGACCTGATCGTCGTGTGCGGACCGAAGACGTCGCCCGTAACAGCGGCTGCCCTCGCTGCGGACCCACGACTCTCCTTCGAGACCCTGGCCGATGGTCGATGGGCACTGATCGAGCGGGCCAGCGGCAAGACCTACACCTCCCCCACCGACGATCCCGACGAGCCGACTCCTAGCGATATCGCCTACCTCGGCAGGTTGCCCCGGCCCGACGGCCGAGGCTCCTTCCTGCTGGTCGCGGGGGTGCATGCTGTGGGATCGCTCGGCGTCGCCCACTTCCTCACTGAGAACCTGGCTAGCGTCTACGAGCAGGCCACTACGGCGGAATTCTCCATGGTCATCGCTTGTGACTACGAACGTGGAACGAAAGCCGTCACGGGTAGCCGAGCCCTCAGTGAGGTGCTTCTACACAAGGTGGACTGACGTGATCGTCTCCCTGGCCAGCGTGGCCCGACCGAACCGCGAGAACGAAGACTTCGTGATCGCCAGCGCCGATTGCTTGGTGGTCCTGGACGGTGCCGGCACCCCAGAAGGTATGGACACCGGGTGCACTCACGGTGTCGCCTGGTTCGCGCGGGAGCTGGGAACGGCTCTGCACAGGGAGGCGAGCCGCAGTCATCTGGGGCTGCCCCAGTGCCTAGCCGAGGCGATCAGGCACACAGCGGATCTCCACAGGACGACCTGTGCCGTCGATAATCCGTTCTCGCCTTCTGCCACGGTCAGCGCAGTGCGGGCACGGGGAGAAGCCCTGGAATGGCTGGTCCTCGGGGACTCGTCCCTCGTCCTGGACCACGGGCGGGAGACAGAGGTCGTGTCCGATCGACGTCTAGCCGCGGTAGCCCACGAGAAGCGCGCAGCCATGCAGGCCGCCCGGACAGGGTCAGCCGCGAGGCACCATGGCCACTCCGCACTGGTCCAAGCCGAACGCTCGATGCGTAACACCCCAGGCGGGTACTGGGTAGCCGCAGCGGACCCAGAGGCAGCCGGACAGGCGCTTACCGGAACGGCGACTGACGTAGTACGAATGGCGTTGATGACTGACGGAGCGGCACGCTTCGTGGACACCTTCGCTTTGGGCGACTGGCGCAACTGCCTGGACCTACTCGAACGGCGCGGCCCTGCCGACCTCATCTCTCAGGTTCGGCACGCCGAGTTGAGTGACGCCAACCTTGAGCGGTGGCCTCGCAGCAAGCAACACGACGATGCCACAGCAGCATTCGCCCGTATCTGACTTGGCAGTTCAGACGCCCTCCTGCTCCTATGCTCATGCCATGAGCAAGGCTCTTCAGCAACGCAAGGCGACGCCGCTGCACTCCGTGTCCGTGGCGGGGGCGGTGGTGCGGGAGGACGGGCGGCTCCTGGCAATCCGGCGCGCGGACAACGGGACTTGGGAGCTGCCGGGCGGAGTGCTGGAACTGGCGGAGTCGCCGGAAGAAGGCGTAGCCCGCGAGGTCTGGGAAGAGACCGGCATCCGCGTCGAGGTCGACGAGCTGACCGGCGTCTACAAGAACACGGCTCGGGGCATCGTCGCCCTGGTGTTCCGCTGCAAGCCCTCCGGGGGCACCGAACGCACGTCGGCAGAATCGCTGGCAGTCGACTGGCTCACGCCCGAAGAGATCACCGAGCGGATGTCCGAGGTCTACGCAGTCCGGCTGCTGGACGCCCTAGACGGGGAAGGCCCGCACGTCCGGAGCCACGACGGACGCCACCTGCTTCCAGCGCGGTAGAACTTTCCCTACTTCATCAAGGCACCCGCCGCGCACAGCGCGGCGCGCGCGGCCCGTCGTCCGGGCCGACGCTCCTGTCTCCGCCCCGCTCCGGCCCGGCCGCCGGCCGCACGCCTAGCAGCTCGGGTTGATGGTGGGAGAAACCCGCTGTAGCTGGGGCGGTCGGCTCCACGGCTTTAGCCACCTCCCCGGTCCGGGTCCCGCGCCGAGCAAGACCAGGGGGCCACTCGTGCTCATTACGGGCAGGTCCAAAGCCTGCCCGAGTTGCCAACCAGCGTACGGCCCCCTGATCATGCTCGGCCCCAAACCGGGCAGGCCACCGGCCAAACCCGCTCCACCGACCTTGGACGTCAGCGGCCAACGACCGTCAGATTGGGGCGAATAGGAGCACTGGTGTGCTCGCCGCCGTCCAGCGCCATAGGAACTAGACCAAATACATGCAGATTTAGCTCATCAACGGTCAAGTTTAGATCCTCAGCCATACGAGCAGCGGAGATCCCCTCCGAACGCAATACCGAGAAGACTTTGCCAAGCAATTGGGAACTCTCCCTTACAATCCCGCCCGGCTCACCACTCCGATACCCCATCTGGGAAAGCTGCTTAACGGCCGTCCTATAATTCCATTCCGAAAGAAGATCCAAGTCCTTCAACCGGTAGGCCAGGGCTACAGCGGCAACCCGCCATTTCACTTTGGCACTCAAGATCCGCCGAGCATCCGCCGAATATAGCTGCTGAGCCAGCAGTCCTGATCTTGGCATGAGGAAGGCCGACGCAAACTGCTGAGCTTCCTGTTCGGCATCGGAGCCGTGAGGGATTCGATGCTCCGAATGCATAACTAGATGCCCAAGCTCGTGAGCGGCATCAAATCGCCCTCGCTCACCAGTCTTATCCAGGTTCAACACAACAAACGGCCGAGTTCGCTTCCACCGGAACGAAAAAGCGTCAACCGCTGAACAGTCGGCCGCTAGAGAAAACACACGAACGCCGTGCGATTCCAACAAGTGGACCATATTAGGGATCGGGGCCTCACCAAGGCCCCACAGCGCGCGCACCCTCTCAGCGGCGTCTTCAGGTGAGAGATGCGGCAGCGTGGGAACGTCTGGCTCAGGCAGGCTGAAGCGCTGCTCTACCCAATCATTGATTTCCACGACAATACGGCCGGCACCTCTCGCAGAATCTCTATCGAGAGCACTCATCTTGGACAATGCTCGGAAACTAACCGAGTCGAGGGCTACCTCTTCGACATCAGCGGCCTGAAAGAATGAGACTGGAAGCCCCAGAGCTTCAGCTAGGGCTTCCAGGGTTTCTGGCGCCGGAACCTTATGCCCGTTCTCGAAGGCTGTAAGGCTCCGCACTGAGATACCGGACCTCTTGGCCAGACTGGAAAGGGTCAATCGCCTCCTCTTTCGCGCAAGCACCAACCGCGAAGCAGTAAGCATGACTCTCTCCCGAGCTCAAAGGGATTACAGAGCTCCCTTGAATTGCACCGAAACTTCTACCGGCGCCACGGACGGCACTTCATCCAGACGCTTGATGTCGAACTCGGCACCCAGGAACGGGTTGTCATCGAGAATGATGCGCTCTCGCCACGTATCCACATGCTTCCCATGCATCTCGACGGGAAGTGACAACTCGAAGCTCAGGCCCTCCTTGCTCGACTTGTAGAGGAGGAACCACGTGGGCAGGTCATTCGCCTCCACTTCCTCTCGCGCGTCAAAGGACACAGGGAAGAGGGGAAGCTGCACGAAGTTCCGCTCTACGAGCTTCGCCACTGCGGAGCCCTTCGGATTTTTCGTCCGAACATCCCCGGAGAAGCTCGCAGCCTCTTCGCCAACCATACCCGAGCCGCTAACAGCGGTGATCGCGAAGGCTCCGGAAGGATTGATAGTCCGAAGAATCGACTGAGCGTTGCTGTACGTCCAGCCCATACGAGCCATTCGTTCCCGAAACGTGCGATTGCTCCGCGACCAGAAGGCATAACCCGCCATGCCTGGTGCATCCATCTCTGTGCACAGCCGCGCCTCGGCGGAGCCGCCGGCGATGGCCTTGTGCAGATCCTCGGGGGTGAGCCCCAACTCGCGCAGACGCTGCACCGCTGCGACACCGACGTGACACACGGGTTCCACGTGACCTCCAGCATGGCTAGGTTCCAAAAATAGTACCTCACGTGAGGGCCATTTTTTGGAACCTAGCGATGTCGAACATTAGTTCGATACATTCAGGGCGTCAACCTCTCTAGCGCGAGCAGGTGAGGCCACGAAACCCCTGCGAGCCAGGTCCCCGGCACAGGCCAAGCAGGCCAGGCCGAGCGCGGGCAGGAGCAGCACGAACCGAGGACTCACGTCCTACGTATGGACCGCTTACTTAGTCATCGAGGAGGAATGTGTCGATGGGGTCTAGTCCTCTATCGCGGGGCATGTTGATCGCGTCCAGGGCTGACTGAGCAATGGCTCGCTCACGGGCCCCGAAGCAGTCGGGGTTCTGCAGTATGGCGTTGGCCCCGGTCCGGAGGTGGCCTGTGCGCACGTCTCCCTCCGTGGCCAGGGCGTCATCATTGGCTTGGCGAACGACCTTCCAGGCGTCTGCGCACAGGTCGGCCGAGGCCGAGGCAGGTCCGGCGTTTGAGACAGGCGCGGTAAAGCGGCCTGCCAAGAACGCACCACCAGTAAGCGAAAGAGCGGCGGCAACGGCGCCGAGGGACCGGAGCGAGATGGCCATGCTCCATGCTCCCGCGCCCACGGTTCCAAGTCAGCCCATCTGATTGACTGGCGGCAGGGGATCGGGAAAGTTCGCAGCGATGCGGGGTAGAGCGGACATGGCGCTTCTTCGTCCCCAAGCCATGCCAGACGCGTGCCAGATCGTGCGGCGAACCACGGTCCCCAACGGACTTAGGGGTAAGCCCTGTATCGGCGGCACCCGACCGTTTGCCCAGCTCCGAGGCAGGAGCCGCTGCGGATCTGCGGTGATTCCCAAGCTCAGAGCGCGGGTTCGATTCCCGTCACCCGCTCCATGACGAAGGCCCTGGTCGGAGACCAGGGCCTTGTTTGTTGTCTGGACGGTTCAGGGACCTTGCCCAGAAGGCTTCTCTTGTGCTGGCCGGGTTGGCCGGCGCCGGGGCATCGGCATCGGCCCTGCACGCCCTGATCCAGTAAGGCGGAGCTCAGGGCGCCCATCACGGACGACCACCAGCTCCTGGGCAACGACCTCCGCCGCCACGAGGAGGAGCACGGATCCTTCAGCGACGAGGAGCTTGCCGAGGCCCGCGCGAAGATCTTCGGCTCCGCCGGCTCCTCCAAGGGCGCGGACGCCGCGTGAGCGAGCGCATCGAGACCGTCGTCCTGGACGCGGAAGGGTTGTCCGCCTGGATCGCGCAGGACCGCAAGCTCCTCGCCATGCTGCAGGTGTTCCACGACATGGGAGCCGACCTCGTCATCGGAGCGAACACCATCGTGGAAGTCAGCCACTCCCGAACCAACATGCCTCGCCTGAACTGGGCTCTGTCCCGCGTCAAAGTGGAGCCGGTCACCGAACAAGCGGCGAAAGCGGCAGCGGAACTCCTGAAAGACGCCGGACTGCACGGGCACGAATACGCCATCGGCGCCACGGTCGCCGAAGTCGCGCTTCGCCAGCCGAAACCCGTCGCTCTGCTGACGTCCGACAGCGACGACATGGCCAAACTCTGCGGCAGCCACATCCGCATCATTCCTCTTTGACCCGCCGGCCCTCAGGCTCTGTTGCACTGCCGCCACCCGTGCCCCATCCGTGCACAGGTCGGAGCCCGTCCAACAGCCCGAACCACCGGTGATTCCCCAGCTCAGAACGCGGGTTCGATTCCCGTCACCCGCTCCACGCAGAAGGCCCAGGTCATCGACCCGGGCCCTTTTCTTGTCCGGACCGGGTCAGGGGGGCCGTGGGTGGTGCCTCAGGGGGGCCTGGGGGTGGCCCGGGCGGGGCCGGTTCATCGGTCCGAAGCGCGCGCTTTGGCCGTGTACCTCGCCGACGTTAAGGTGTGGCGCCGTGATCGGCGGATCGCTTCTTCGGGGGAGGTGGGGGATGGGAATGGGGCTCATGGACGCGGACCACGCGAGGCTGGTCGTCGCGGCGCAGGCCGGTGACGAACGGGCGCGCGAGGAGCTGCTCGCCGCATACCTGCCGCTGCTCTACAACATCGTCGGGCGAGCGCTGAGCGGACATGCCGACGTCGACGACGTCGTCCAGGAAACCCTGCTGCGCGTGGTGCGCGACCTGCCCGCCCTGCGTGCCCCGGAAAGCTTCCGGTCCTGGCTGGTGTCGATCACGCTCCGTCAGATCAATTCCCACTGGCACCGGCAACGCACCCTCGCCGACCGGACCACGGTCATGGACGAGGCGCTCCGGGTACCGGCCGTCGGCGCCGCGCTCGAGGACAGGACGATGCTGCGTCTGCACCTCTCGGACGAGCGCCGCCAGGTGGTCGAGGCCGCCCGGTGGCTCGACCCGGACCATCGGGTGCTGCTGTCGCTGTGGTGGCAGGAATGCGCCGGCCTGCTGAGCCGTCACGACATCGCCGACGCGACAGGGCTCAGTGCGGCCCACGCCGGAGTACGCCTCCAGCGCATGCGCGAGCAACTGGATCTGAGCCGGACCATCGTCGCCGCGCTGGAGGCGAACCCGCGCTGTCCGCAGCTCAACGAGACCGTCGTCGGCTGGGACGGTCTCCGTACACCTGTGTGGCGCAAGCGGATCGCGCGGCACACCCGCGCCTGCCCGGTCTGCACGGCGACGGCGACACAACGGGTTCCGGCCGAACTGCTGCTCCTCGATATCGCGCCGCTGGCCGTCCCGGCGACGCTCATCGCCGCGCTGGCCGCCAAGGGCCTGCTGTCGGGTACGGCGGCGGGCGCCGCCGGGCTGGCCGCGGCACACACCACCGTCGGCACGGCGGTGGGCGGAGGCGGGCTGCACGGCTCGCTGATCGGCAAACTGCACGCGGTGACCGCTCATCCGATGGTGAGCCTCGCCACCGGCGCGGTGATCGTCGCCGGGGCCGCCACCTACGCGACCTGGCCCGAACCGGCGCCTCGGGCGCCCGGCGTCGTCGCCGCTCCCACGGCCGGCACTCCCACGCCGATCCCGTCGCGCAGCACCCGGACCCCGTCGGCCGAACCGTCCCCGGTGAGTCCGTCCGCCGTCACGGGCGTTGTTCCGCTGGGCGCACGGTCGCTGGAGTCCGTCGACCAGCCCGGCCTGTTCGTCACGTACGCCGGCGACTTCGCGACGCTCGGCCGGGTCTCCGCGTCCAGCAGCGACGGCGCACGGCAACGGGTCACCTTCACGGTCGTCGAGGGACTGGCCGACGCACGGTGTGTCACCTTCCTCGCCGCGGACGGCCGGTATCTTCGCCACCATTACCTGCGGCTGCGGCTGAGCACCGACGACGGCAGCGAACTGTTCCGCGAAGACGCCACCTTCTGTCCGCGTCCCGGGGCGGTCGCCGGGTCGGTGACCCTGCACGCGCACAACTATCCCGGATCGGTCCTCCGCCACCGCGACGGCGGCATCCGGCTCGACGGCTCCGACGGCACCCGGGCCTTCGCCGGCCAGGCTTCCTTCGTCGTGCGCGGCGCGCGGACCTGAGACGCCCCCCGGCACGCGGGACCGGGTCGCTCGGCAGGGCGAGCGGGCCGCGGGGCCCGGCGTAACACTTTCCGCCCGCGAGATGCATCACCGGGCGATCGTCCGGACGGCGCGACTTTTCTGTTACGAGCCCGCCGGTCCGGAAGCCTCCACTTCAGGGGTGCCCTTCCCGCCGACACGATCCGTGCCGGCGTGGCGGGTTCCCCCGCTGACGCATCCCCTGAAGAAAGCGCCTCCCATGAGACGACACACCCACGAACACCGGGCGTCCGATACGCAGATGACGGCACCCCGGGTGGCCCGCGGCGCCCGAGGAGACATGAAGGGCCTGCACCGGTTTCGCCGGGGTCGCCGAACACTGACGGCGGGACTGTCGGCCGCGGCGGTGGTGGCCGGTGTGGTGACGCTCCTCCCCAGCTCCGCCGGAGCCGCGGCCCTGGGTACCCAGGCGGCCCCCTCGGGCCGGTACTTCGGCACGGCGGTGGCCGCAGGCCGGCTCGGCGACCCGGCGTACACCGCGATCGCGGACCGGGAGTTCAACATGATCACCCCGGAGAACGAGATGAAGTGGGACGCCGTCCAACCGTCCCGCGGCCGGTACACCTTCGGCGCCGCTGACAAGATCGTCGACCGTGCCCTGGCGCACGGCCAGCGCGTGCGCGGCCACACCCCGGTCTGGCACCGGCAGCTCCCGGCCTGGGTCGGGTCCATCCGCGACGCGCAGACGCTGCGCGGCGTGATGAAGGACCACATCACCACCTTGATGGCCCGCTACCGGGGCAAGGTCTACGCCTGGGACGTGGTCAACGAGGCGTTCGCCGACGGCTCCGGCCGGCACCGCAGCTCGGTCTTCCAGGACGTGCTGGGCGACGGCTTCGTCGAGGAGGCGTTCCGCACCGCCCGGGCGGCCGACTCCTCGGCCAAGCTCTGTTACAACGACTACAACATCGAGAACTGGTCGGACGCCAAGACCCAGGGCGTCTACAGGATGGTGAAGGACTTCCGCTCCCGCGGCGTGCCGATCGACTGCGTCGGGTTCCAGAGCCACTTCGGCACCGGCGGCCCGCCGTCCAGCTTCCGGACCACCTTGTCCAGCTTCGCCGCCCTGGGTGTCGACGTCCAGATCACCGAGCTGGACATCGCCGGGGCGTCACCCGCCCACTACGCCGACACGGTGAAGGCCTGCCTGTCCGTGGCCCGGTGCACCGGCATCACGGTGTGGGGCGTCCGTGACAGCGACTCCTGGCGCAGCGACGAAAGCCCCCTGCTGTTCGACGGCCACGGCAAGCCCAAACCCGCGTACGGCGCCGTCATGGACGCCCTCCGTTCCGGCTCCGGTACCTCCCCGGCCACGCCGGCCGAGGGCACCGGAGAGATCAGGGGCGTGCCCTCCGGCCGCTGTATCGGCCTCCCCGACCCGGCCACCGCCAACGGCACCCAGGCGCAACTGGGGGACTGCGGCGGACGGGCCGATCAGCGCTGGACCCTCACCGCCGCCAAGCAGCTCAAGATCCACGGCGACAAGTGCCTGGACGCCAAGGGCAAGGGCACCACCAACGGCACCCCGGTCGTCATCTGGGACTGCAACGGCGGCGCCAACCAGCAGTGGAACGTCAACACCAACGGCACGATCACCGGTGTCCAATCCGGGCTGTGCCTCGACGCCGTCGGCGCGGCCACCGCGAACGGCACCAGGATCCAGCTCTACACCTGCGCGTCCGTCGACAACCAGAAGTGGACCGCCCCGTCCGGGACGGGCGGCAGTACGTGTGCTCTTCCCACGACGTACAAGTGGAGTTCGACGGGTGCGCTGGCGCAGCCGGCGAACGGGTGGGACGCGGTGAAGGACTTCACCCACGTGGTGCACAAGGGCAAGCACCTGGTCTACGCGTCGAGCGCGTCGGGGACCTCGTACGGCTCGATGGCGTTCAGCCCCTTCACGAACTGGTCGGACATGGCGTCGGCCGGCCAGACCGGGATGAGCCAGAAGGCGGTGGCGCCCACCCTGTTCTACTTCGCGCCCAAGAAGATCTGGGTGCTGGCGTACCAGTGGGGTGCGTGGCCCTTCAGCTACCGCACGTCGAGCGACCCCACCGACCCCAACGGCTGGTCCGCGCCCCAGCCGCTGTTCACCGGCACCATCCCCCGCACCGACTCGCCCACCGGCCCGATCGACCAGACCCTGATCGCCGACGGCCAGAACATGTACCTGTTCTTCGCCGGTGACAACGGCAAGATCTACCGGGCGAGCATGCCGATCGGGAACTTCCCGGGCAACTTCGGCTCGTCGTACACGACGGTCATGAGCGACACCACGAAGAACCTCTTCGAGGCGCCGCAGGTCTACAAGGTCCAGGGCCAGAACCAGTACCTCATGATCGTCGAGGCTCGGGGAGCGAACGAGCGCCGCTACTTCCGCTCGTTCACGGCCTCCAGCCTGAGCGGACCCTGGACCCCGCAGGCCGCGAGCGAAAGCAACCCCTTCGCGGGCAAGGCCAACAGCGGTGCCACCTGGACCAACGACATCAGCCACGGTGACCTGGTCCGCACCAACCCCGACCAGACCATGACCATCGACCCCTGCAACCTGCAGTTCCTCTACCAGGGCAAGTCCCCGACCGCGGACGGCCCCTACGACCGGCTGCCGTACCGGCCGGGTGTCCTCACGCTGAAGCGCTGACCCGCCCGATCCACGGTAAACGCAAGGAGAACGACCCCCCATGAAGAACCCCACGAACGGCGCGCGCCGGCGGCGTCACCGCCGTCGCTGGACCGGGACCGGACTGCTGATCGGTGCGCCCGCCCTCCTCGTGCCGTACCTCCTGTTCGTACAGGACGGCTCGGAGGCCGCGACGGTCGACGGCAACGCCTACTACCGGCTGGTCTCCGTACGCAGTGGCAAGGCGCTGGACGTGAACGCCTTCTCCACCGCCGACGGCACCCGCATCCAGCAGTGGACCGACCAGAACACCGCCAACCAGCAGTGGAAGCTGCGCCCCGCCGGGGACGGCTACTACGAGCTGGTGAACCGCAACAGCGGCAAGGTGCTGGGCATAGCGGGCGGTTCGACCGCCGAGGGAGCCGCCGCCGAGCAGCAGACCGACACCTCCTCCTCCGCACAGGAGTGGCGGATCGACGAGGTGGGCGGATCCGGCGCCGTCACCCTCACCTCCCGCAGGAGCGGCCAGGTCCTGGACGTCTCCGGAGGCTCCACGGCCCAGGGGGCGGCGGTCATCCAGTATCCCGGCAGGGGCAGCACCAACCAGCAGTGGAAGCTGGTGAGGGCGGCCGGAGCGCAGGCGGCCGGGACCGGACCGTACGTGTGGAAAAACGCCCCGGTGGTGGGCGGCGGTTACGTCACCGGGCTGGTGTTCAACCCGCGCGAGAAGGGGCTGCTGTACGCACGCACCGACATGGGCGGCGCCTACCGCTGGGACAGCGCGGCCGAGCAGTGGATCCCGCTGACCGACTGGCTCGGCGAGAAGGACTGGAACCTGCTGGGCATCGACGCGCTGGCCACCGACCCCGTCGACCCCGGCCGGCTCTACCTCGCCACGGGCACCTACACCAACGGGTGGGCCGGCAACGGTGCGATCCTGCGCTCCCAGGACCGCGGCCGCACCTTCCAGCGCACCGATCTGCCGTTCAAGCTGGGCGGCAACGAGGACGGCCGCGGGGCGGGCGAACGGCTGGCGATCGACCCCGCGAACAACGGCACCCTGCTGCTGGGCACCCGCAAGAACGGCCTGTGGCGCAGCACCGACCACGGCGCGACCTGGAGCCAGGTCTCCTCGTTCCCCGTCAGGGACGGGGCGAGCAGCGGCGCGGGCGTCTCCTTCGTGACGTACGGCCCGGCCGGCAGCAGGACGGTCTACGTCGGCGTCGCCGACAGGTCCACCTCCCTCTACCGCTCGACCGACGGCGGCAGCACCTGGCAGGCCGTCCCCGGGCAGCCCACCGGCCGGCTGCCGCAGCACGGCGTGCTCTCCGGTGACGGCTCGCTGTACCTGACGTACACCGACGCGCTCGGACCCAACGGCGTGACGGCGGGCTCGGTCTGGAAGCACACGCCGGCCGACGGGGCGTGGAAGGACGTCTCCCCCTCCCGGGGCGACTACGGGTTCTCCGGTCTGGCCGTCGACCCGCGCAAGCCCTCCACGGTGATGGTCACCACCCTCGACCGCTGGTGGCCCGAGGACGAGGTGTACCGGACCACCGACGGCGGCACGACCTGGAAGGCACTGGCCGGGACATCGGTACGGAACGCCTCCGCCGCTCCCTACGTCGGTACCGGCGTCGGGCACTGGATGACCGCCCTGGCCATCGACCCCTTCGACTCCGGGCACGTGCTGTACGGCACCGGCAGCGGCATCTGGCGCAGCAAGGACGCCACCGCCACCGACACCGGCGGCACCAGTCACTGGACCGTGGGGGCCCGAGGGCTGGAGGAGACCTCGCTGCTGGACGCGATCGCCCCGCCCGGTGGCGCCCACGTCGTCACGGCCATGGGCGATCTGGGCGGGTTCCGCCACGACTCCCTGACCGAGGTGCCCGCCGGGCGACTGAAGAACCCGATGATGACCAACAGCACCGACATCGATTTCGCCCAGTCCAACCCCTCGGTGATGGTCCGCGTCGGCCGCGGCGGCGAGAAGGACGGTGCCTACTCCACCGACGGCGGCACCACCTGGAACGGCTTCGCGTCGGAGCCGGTCGGCAGCGCCGACAGCGGCCGTGCGGCGCTTTCGGCGGACGGCTCCACCATCGTCTGGACCCAGGCCGGTCAGGTCCCCTACCGGTCGACCGACAGGGGGGCGAGCTGGTCGAAGGTCAGCGGCCTGGGCACCGACGCCGTGGTCGTCGCCGACCGCTCCTCGGCCAGGACCTTCTACTCACTGGCCGGCGGCACTCTGCACGTCAGCACCGACGGCGGCGCGAGCTTCACCGCCCGCGCCACCAACCTGCCCGCGGGCCGGCTCACGGCCGTCCCCGGTACCGCCGGGGACCTGTGGATCGCCGGCGATGCCAAGGGGCTGCTGCACTCCACCGACGGCGGCCGCACCTTCACCACGCTCACCACGGTGCGGTCCGCCTCCGCGCTCGGCTTCGGCAAAGCCGCACCAGGCGCCTCCTACCAGGCGCTGTACCTGATCGGCACCGTCAAGGACGTCAGCGGCGTCTTCCGCTCCACCGACGGGGGCGCCACCTGGCTCCGCGTCAACGACGACGCCCACCAGTGGGGCAGCATCGGAGCCGTCGGCGTCATCACCGGGGACCCCGACACCTACGGGCGCGTCTACGTCGGCACCAACGGACGTGGCCTCCAGTACGGCGACCCGTCCTGACCCGACGCCCGAGCGGGGCCGCGGGCACACCAGCCCGCGGCCCCGCGCCATGACCGGGGGACCTCCGCGGCGCGTGTGGACGCGTTCGCGGGGGGGTCAGCGGGAGCCGGTGGGGCGGGGGCGGGGGGTGTGGGGCTTGTCGTAGCGGAGGGCGAGGGCCGCGATGTCGTCGTCGAGGCGGCCGCCGCTGTAGCGGAGCAGTTCGCGGTGGAGGTGGTCGAGGACCTCGCGGGGAGGCATCGGGTCCTGGGCGCGCATCCAGGTGGGGAGGGGGAAGAACTCACCCGCTCGGTCCCGGGTCTCCGTCACGCCGTCGGTGTAGAGCAGGATCTGGTCGCCGGGGGCGAAGGCGACGGTGTCGACGCAGTAGGTGTCTCCGATGAGCGTCGAGAGGTTGAGGGGCGGGGAGGGGGTGGAGGGGTCCAGGACGCGGGTCGACCGGTGGTGGACCAGCAGCGGCGGTGGGTGGCCGCAGTTGAGGAGCCTGATGATGCCGCCGCCGCGGGGGACCTCCGCCATGAGGACGGTGGCGAAGCGCTCCGGCACGTCCGGGCCCGGGAACATGGCGATGTGGCGGGTGATGCTGGTTTCCAGGCGCCGGACGATGCCCCGCAGATCGGGTTCGTCGTACGCGGACTCCCGGAAGGAGCTGATCACCGCCGAGGCCGCGCCCACCGCGGTCAGGCCCTTGCCGCGCACGTCGCCGATGATGAGCCGCACCCCGAAGGGGGTGTCGGCCGCCTCGTAGAAGTCGCCGCCGATCCGGGCCTGCTCCTGGGCCGCCAGGTACAGGGACTCGATCTCGACGTCGTTGATACGGGAGGGCAGGGGGCGCAGCAGCACCTTCTGGGCCGCGTCGGCGACGAGCCGGACGTGGAAGAGCGTCTCCTCCCGCTGGAGGCGGAGATGGCTCGCGTACGCGGCGGCCAGGGTGACGGCGACGATCGCCGCCCCGGTGTACGGCGTGCCCAGGTCGGTGTGGAAGAAGCTGAGCGTGATCATGACCAGCAGGCAGAACGTCCCCAGCAGGATCGTGGGGAGCACCGGCCACAGTGCGGCGGCGAGGGCCGGCGCGGCGGGCAGGAGACGGCTGAAGGCGATCTCCCTGGGGGTGGAGAACGCCAGGGCGGCGATCAGGACCGTGAGGACCACGGGGGACAGCTGAGCAGTGGCTTCCCACCTGTCGCCGTGGAAGGGGCGGCGCCGCAGCCGGCCAAGCTTGATCATAAAGCCATCATATCGGGACATAAGGGGCGTCGATCGGTCACGCGTGGGCGGGGGCGGGGCGGCCCGGCGGGCCGGTCGGCCGGCGGCGCGTGACCGGCGCACCGAGCGGCCGCGCCGTACGGTCCGGCGGCGGCCACTCAGCCGGCCCGTCCGGGCTGCGCGGGGACGAGGCCGGCTTCCGGGCCGGGGGGTGTCTCCTTCCCGCCGGTGCCCGTACGCCGGACCGCGCGCCGGCACAGCGGCCCCAGGGAGCGGTAGAAGCGGTCCGGCAGGAAGGCCGCGTCGGCGACGATCATCGCGGCGGAGAAGAGCGGCAGGCCGAGGACCACCGCGATGCCCACGTGCATGGTCAGCAGCATGGCCAGGACGGGGTACTTGAGCCTGCCGAAGAGGACGAAGGGGAAGGCGACCTGGAGCAGCACCGTCAGGTAGCACGCCGCGGCGATCAGCACCTCGTGGTCGTCCGCCATGGCGGAGAGGGCCGGCCACGGCCGGAACAGGTGCAGGTTCAGGGCGTAATGCAGGGCGGTCCCGTTTCCCCAGGTGCCGCCCTGCACCTTGTACAGGCCGGCGGAGCCGTAGAGGAAGCAGACCTGGGCGGCGATGACCAGCATCCCGCAGTTGTGCAGGACGGTGACCAGGCTCAGCCGGGCGTCGCGCAGATGGGTCCGGAGCTCGCCCCCGAACGGCGGCCACGGGAGGCGTGGCCGCGGCCCGGCGGCCGAGCGCAGACGGGCCCGGCGGGCATCGAGGGACCAGCGCCGGCCGCAGGCGGTGAGGACGAGGTAGACGGCCATGAGGAGGATCAGGTTGTCCCCGCCGTCCGTCATGAAGATCGCCCTGGCGTGGAACGAGGCCACCACGAGGGCGAACAGTACGGACACCACTCTGGTCCGCCAGCCGAGCAGGAACAGCGCGGACGTGACGACAGCCGCTCCGTAGCAGAGCTCGAAGTAGGCGCGGCTGTCGGACAGGGTGAGAATGCTCGCCCAGCCCGTCTGGTCGAAGAGCTGTCGCGCCAGTACGGGAGTCCACGGCGAGCCGGGCCCCCAGATCTCGTCGCGGTGCGGGAACTCGCGCAGCAGGAAGACGAGGTAGAGCAGCCCGTACCCGATGCGCAGGACCGCCGCCGCGTACAGGGAGACCGGCCGCTCGACGAGGAGGGCGAAGATCGCGGCGAGACGGTCGAGTGCCCACCGCGTCACCGTGCGCGAGCCCGCTCGCCCGGTGCCGTCCGCCGACGGCCCGGGGGCCGTGGGCGTGGGCGTGGGTGCGGTCGCGGGCGTGGGTGCGGTCATGGGCGTGGGTGCGGTCATGGGCGTGGTCGGCTCAGTCGGTGCCATGGGGGGCCACCTTCCACCAGGGCAGGTAACGGGTGTCCACGGCGGTGGCGGGGCGGTCGCTCCGCGCGGACCCGGGTGCGCCCACGGGCAGCGTGACGACCCGGAGCTGGATGGAGTCGAAGGAGCCGCCACGCCGGTCGGCGACCCGGTCCGCCGCGATGTTGCGGAGGTACCGCTGGATCATCACGGCCCGCTCCGAGCGCGGCAGGTCGTCACCGCCGAGCGTTTCGAGGTAGGAGCTCCAGGCACGGCGGAGCATGTTCTGGGTCGTGTGACTCGGAAAGACGTTGTGCTCGATCGCGGTGGTGTCCACATCACTCAGGTCGAACCATCCGCTCACCTCCGCCGTGCCGTCCGGAGCGGTACGCATGGTCCTCGCGGAGATCTGCCGGTTGACCGACTCCGGATCCGGGGCGAAGAGCCGCCAGTTCTGCTCGAACACCGGGTAGATCCAGGCGTCGATCTGCCGGCTGTAACGCTGCGAGACGGCATTGGCGGGTGCCACGTGCAGGAAGACCAGCACCACATGGATGAGCGTCGCCGCCAGACACAGGACCACGGCGGCTCCCATGGCCGCTCTCAGCGAGCGGTGCGGTGGTCTCGCACCACCGTGTGACGCCGGCGGACCGCTGCCGCCGCCCCTCTCGGCCGAACCGGCGCCGGAGTGCTCCGACCCCACCGGTTCCGCTTGCCCGACGCCGCCCAGCACGGCCCCACCCGGCCTTCCCGTCCCGCTGTTCATGTCCGCTTCTTCCGGTTCTCGCGGTTCCGCGCGTGGCGCGGGGTGGACCCGGAGGTCCACCGCGCGCCACGCGTTCCACTCACGCTGGTGGGGAGCCGGCGTCGCGCACGGCTCGCCCACGGGCGCTACCCGTTCATGTCGTCGCCGTGCGTACCGGGCCGGCCGTGACCCTTGAGGTCCAGGTCCAGGTCGAGGTGGCGCGCGCGGTCGCCGTAGCCGCCGGGCTTGCCGTTGTCGCCGTGCCCGGGCTTGCCGTGACCGGGCTTGCCCGGCTTGCCGTGTCCGGGCTTACCGTGACCGGGCTTGCCATGCCCGGGCTTGCCGTGGTCGTGGTCATGGCCATGGCCGTGTCCGGGCTTACCGGGCTTGCCGTGACCCGGCTTCCCCGGCTTGCCGGGCTTACCGGGCTTGTGCGGCGGCTTGTGCGGCGGCTTGGGACCGCCGCCGCCTGTGGTGCCGCCATGGACGCCGCCGATCGTCGCGCCCGTGGTACCGCCCGTGGTGCCCGCGATGAGGCCACCCGTGGTCACTCCGCCGAGCACACCGCCGACGACTCCGCCGGGCGCGCCACCGGTGGTGCCGCCGGTCGTCACACCGCCGAGCACGCCACCGACGCCGCCCGTGGTGCCACCGTTGGTGGTGCCCCCGGTCCCGCCCGTGGTGCCGGCGATCACGCCGCCGGTAGCGGTGCCGCCCGTCGTGCCACCGGTGGTGCCGCCCGTCGTGCCGCCCGTGGTCCCGCCGGCACACGCGGGTCGGGTGATCGTGTTGGTGTCCAGCGTCACGGAACCGTTGCGGGCCAGGGCCCGGCCCACGATGTCCGCTCCCGTGTTGGCGGTGATCGACGTCAGGGCCATGATCGTGCCCACGAAGTCGGTCTCGGTGCCGAGGGTGGCCGAGCTGCCGATCTGCCAGAACACGTTGCACGGCGAGGCACCGTTGATGAGGCTCACGCTGCTCGCGGAAGCAGTCGTCAGGCCGGAACCGACCTGGAACACCCAGATGGCGTCCGGGTTGTTCTCGCCGTCCAGGGTGAGCGTGCCCGTGAGACCGAGGGTGGACGATGCCGTGTACACGCCCGGGGCCAGGGTCAGACCGCCGGCGTCCGGGGGAAGCGCCATGTCCGAGGACTGCCCGGCCGCGTTGTTGTACGCGGCGACCAGGTCGCTCTTGGCCCCGGCGGCCACGGCGTCCGCCGAGTGGAACGTCCCGTCCACCAGCCCGGGCGGGAATCCGGTGATGGCCGTTCCCGGGTGCACCCCGACGTCGCCGGTGATGACCGAGGCTCCGGTGTTGGACACCGACTGACCGGCCAGGACGGCGAAACTGTCGGCGGTGCCCAGGAGTACGGGTTGGGCGAGCGCGTTCGCCCGCGTCGGCGTCACCGCCACGACGGCGGCGGAGATCACCAGGGTGAGCACCGCGGCCATCCAGGCCGACGTTCTGCGCCAATGCGGCGCGGCAGAGGTATTCAGCGTCATCGAGAAGCCAGCTCCTGAGGGGGATGGTGGCACGTTCAGCGAAAGCCGGAATGTCCGGAATCGCCCGCTTCATTCGGCTGGCATATTACGCAGACTGCTAGACGGGGTTACGCGCCGCCGGAGTGTTTCCCGGAAGCCCTCCATTTGCCGCAAAGAAAATACGAGGGTCCGACGACCACGGCCACGAGGACGGCCGGCCAGGCGCTCGTCGGCGGCCCGTCCCCGGGGCGTCGGCCGGAGTAGAGTGGAGGCACCGGGAGCACCTCGCACACCGGCTTCCCGCCGGTGCCGTTCCCGGCGAGCGACAACACCGGGACGCCTGAGGCGCCCGGAGTCAGGTCCGCGTCATGACCGCGACCATCGAACGTACGACCCTCACCGAGCGGCCCGCGCCCTCACCACCGGTGCGGCTGTCAATGGTCCCGGCGGGATCGGCGCCCGGTCTCCTGGACGGTGCCTGGTGGCCCCGCTCCCGCGACCTCGCCCGTGAACTCCCCGCTCTGACCGACGCACTGGACGTCCCCTGGGGCCGGGTCACCCGGGTGACGGTGAACCCGTCCCTGTGGCCCGTGATCCCGCGCAAGGTGCCCGTCACCGGGCACACCGTGCATGTGGGCTGGTTCGCCGCCGAGCAGGACCGGAACAAGCTGATCCTTCTCTCCTACACCAGGGGTCGCATGGACCTCCTGGTCGTCCCACCGGAGACGGGTGCGGCCGCAGCCGCCCGGCTCATGTCCGCGGCCGCGGCTCCGGGCGGCCTCAGCACCGCCAGCGCGCTGATGGCCGACGAGGACTCGGCCACCCGCGAAGGGACGGAGGCCCGCGGTCGCGAGGAAGGCTGGGAGACCGACGGCGGAGCCGCTTCGCCGGGCGGGGACCCGGCCGGGCCCCTCGGCGCCTCCCGAGGGCGGTGAGGACATGGGAACCCTCATCGTCGTCGCCCTGATCATCGCCATGATCGGCGTGGGCGTGATCGTCATCCACCTGCTCAACACACAGCACGACGAAAGGATCGCGGCCTTCCGCTACAGCGACGCCCTGCCGGGGATCGGCAGGCGCGGCGGCCGGGAGCGGAGCGGCCTCCGAGCGGGCCGTACCGACAGAACGAGGCCCGAAAAGTCACCGATGCCGGAAACGAGTCATCGGACTTAGGATGAAAGCGGGTCGGCACACTCTCACGTGCGACCGACCCGGAAGGGCGACCCCGGTGTGTACACGCCGGGGTCGTTGTCGTTGCCGATCCCGGACGGGGGCGGGGCGGGGACGGGCGGGGCGGGGACGGGCGGGACGGGGACGGGGCGGGGCGGGGCGGGGTCAGCCCACCGCCCGGCGGAGGAGGGCGGTGATCCGGTCCTCGACGGCGGGGGTGAGGTCGGCCAGGGCGTAGGCGGTGGGCCAGAGCGGGCCCTCGTCGAGGGCGGCCCGGTCGCTGAAGCCGAGGGTGGCGTAGCGGGACGTGAACTTCTGGGCGCTCTGGAAGAAGCAGAGGACCTTGCCGTCCTTGGCGTAGGCGGGCATCCCGTACCAGAGCCTCGGGGTGAGGGCGGGGGCGGCGGTCTTCACCAGGGCGTGGACGCGTTCGGCGAGGACCCGGTCGGCCTCGGCCATCTCGGCGATCTTCGCGAGTACGTCGGCCTCCCCGTCGGCCTTGGCGGCGCGCGGGCCGCGGCGGCCGGCGGCCTTCAGCTCCTTGGCCCGCTCCTTCATCGCGGCCCGCTCCTCGTCGGTGAAACCGTCGTAGCTCGTGGTGGCCTGCGTGTCCGTCATGGCGATGTCCTCTCCGGCGGTGCTCGATGGGGTGCGTCTCACGCTAGCCATGCGGCCCCTGGGGTGGCTTCTCCGAAACTGATCGATGGCGTGGTAGTCGACAGGGATGCCGAAGCCACTCAGCGAAGCCCGTCGTCCCCATCCGTTCGGCCGACTGCGCCGTGCGGTCGGGCGCTCACCCGTGGGGCGGGCGTGGCGGCGCGGCACGTCCCTCGAACTGGGCCAGCGCGCCTTGGGGTTCGCGGCTCTCGGGCTCCTGACACTCGTACCGCTCCTGGTGATCGTGTCCTCGGCCGATCCGGAGCGGGGGCGGGGGTTCGCGCAGTGGCTGGCGGACGGACTCGGGGTGTCGGGCACGTCCCGGAACGAGGTGGAGCGGCTGTTCACGACCCCCGGCCAGGCGTTGCGCACCACGACGGCGTTCGGCATCGCCGCGCTCACCCTCTTCGGGCTGACCTTCGGGGCGGCGATGCAGACCGGGTACGAGAAGGTGTGGGGGCTCGGCCAGGCCCGCTGGTGGGCGCGGTGGCGGCACGTGGTGTGGCTGGTCGCGCTCACCGCGTACGTCTTCCTCTCCGGGACCACCACGTTGCGGCAGGAGGTCCCGGCCGGCGCGTTCGCCGCCGCGCTGAGCGGGGTCCTGTTCTTCTGGTGGTCCCAGCGGCTGCTGCTGGGCGGCCGGGTGGCCTGGCGGGCCCTGCTGCCCGGCGCCGTGGCCACCGTGATCGGTCTGCTCGGCCTGCGGGTGTTCTCCCAGCTCGTCTTCTCCCCCCTCATCGCCTCCAGCACGGTCACCTACGGTCCCGTCGGCACCGTGCTCGTCCTCCAGTCCTGGCTGGTCGGCGCGGGCGTGGTCGTGTTCGGCGGGGCGCTGGCGGGGCGCCTGGTCCACGAGGAGCTCACGCGGGTGGCGGGTTCACTGCGCCGGGGACGGCGGGGGTGAGCGGGTGGGGGGTGCGGGCCGGCCCGCGGACCCGGCGCGCTACCGGGCGGCTCGCGAGCCGGGGCGGGAGCCGGGGCGGTAGCCGGTGCGGTAGCCGGGGCGGGTGCGGGTGCGGGGGACGGGCGTTCGGCTCCGTCGGCGGCCGTACGGCCCCATGCCGTACCGGCCAGGATCAGCAGGACCCCCAGCAGGCCGAGCCAACCCGGCCGGTCACCGCCGAGGGAGATGCCGGCCACGGCGGCCCACACCGGTTCCGTACCGAGCAGGAGGCTGACCCGGGACGGGGAGGTGCGGCGTACCGCCCACATCTGGACGAAGAACGCGAACAGCGTGCAGAACACCGAGAGGTGGAGCAGCCACGCCCAGTCGGCCGGTCCGAAGTCCGCCGCCGCGGCCCAGGGGGTGGCACCCGTGCCCGGCGCGGCGCACAGCAGGGCGAACACCAGTACCGAGCCGCCCAGTTGGACGGTGGTCAGCGACAGGGCGTCCGCGCCCCGTACCGACCGCATCCGCGACATCGCCAGGACGTGCACGGTACGGGCGACGGCGGCGCCCAGCATCAGCAGGTCGCCGGCCGACGGCTCGCTGAACCCCGCCCCCTGGGTCAGCAGCAGCACACCCGCGACCGACAGGCCCGCCGCCGCGACGAACCCGCGGGACAGGGGCGTACCGCGCAGCCGGCTCTCGGCGATCGGCGTGAAGATCATGGTGAGGCTGATGATGAGCCCGGCGTTGGTCGCCGAGGTGTGCACGACCCCGTACGTCTCCATCACGAAGATCCCGGCGAGGATCAGGCCGAGGACGCCCGCTCCGCGCAGTTGCGCGCCGCTCAGGGCGCGGAGCCGTCGCCACCCGGCCACCACCAGTACCGGCAGGACGACGGTGAACCGCAGTACCAGGACCGCCAGTACGGTCCCGCCGGTGGTGACGCCCTTCGCGGCGAGATAGCTGGAGCCCCAGACCACCGCGACGAGCAGGACGGGCAGATCGGTCGGCCAGGCGCGGCGGGCCGCGGTGACGCTCATGGGTCTCCTCGGGCGGAGGGGGCACGGGGCCCCGGGCCCGGACAGCGTAATCGGCGGTCCGGGGGGAGGTGGCGGGAGCTGCCGCCCGTCCGCTAAGTTAGGCAAGCCTTACCTAAGGAGGAGTGGTGAGCAGTCGCCCCGACGCCCGTCCGCCCGAACCCACCCGCACCGAACCGACCCGCGCCGAACGGGTCCGGTCCGTGCTGGTCGCCGCCCGGTCCCTGACGGTGACCACCCACGGATACCGCTGCGACCTGACCGGCGCGCACGCCCTCGACGAACGGGGCCGGCTGACGCTGCGCCTGCCGGCCGACTGCCACCTCGCCGCGGCCGTGGTGTGCGCCCCCCGGGGCGACCTGGCGACCGTGCTGCACTTCACCGACGTGGCGCCGACCGCCGTACGGGAGCGGGTACGGGCCAGGGTGACGCTCGCCGGGTGGCTCACCGAGGACGACGCGGGAGCCGGGACGGCGGCGCACGGTGTCGCCCTGCGCCTGGATCCCGTACGGGCCACGCTCGTCCGGGGCGACGGGGGCGACGGGGGCGGGACCGGCGACGGGGGCGTCTGCGTCGGCCTGGACGAGCTGGTCCTCGCCGAGGCGGATCCGCTGGCGGCCCACGAGGCGGGACTGCTCATGCACCTGGCCGACGACCACGCCGACGCGGTGGCCCGGCTCGCACGGCTGGTGGAGCCGCGGCACCTGCACGGCGTCCGCCGGGTGGTGCCGGTGGGCGTCGACCGGTACGGGCTCACGCTGCGGCTGGAGCGCGTCCGCGACCACGCCGACGTACGGCTGCCGTTCGCCGTCCCGGTGCGCGAGGCGGCCGACTTCGGGGACCGCGTGCAGCGGCTGCTGGCCGCCGCGCACGCGTGTCCGCGCCGGCGCCCCCGCCTGTACACCCGGCCGTGACCCGGGCCCCGGCACCACCGCCACGGCCCGGGGGGCGGGACCAGGTCGCGGCGATCATCCGCGCGGCCCCGTCGGCCGCCGCCCTCTACACGCCGCCCGGCCCGCCGCCGCGTCCGTCGGCGGGCACCCCGACGCGCACGGGAAGCGAACGGTGCCCGTGCGAGATGAACGACTCGACCGGCCGCAACTCCTCCGCCGGCACGGCCAGTTCCACCTCCGGGAACCGTTCGAAGAGCGCCGGCAGCGCGATCCGCGCCTCCATCCGGCCCAGCGGGGCGCCCAGGCAGTAGTGGACGCCGTGGCCGAACGCCAGGTGCTCCTTGTCGGCCCGGGTGACGTCGAAGCGGTCGGCGTCCTCGCCGTACCGCCCGGGGTCGCGTCCGGCGGCGGCGTACGCGACGAGGAGCGCATCGCCCCGGCGGACGACCGTCCCGTCGACGTCGATGTCGTCGACGGCGTACCGCAGCGGGAGGTTGGCGACCGGGGCGTCGGACCGCAGGGTCTCCTCGATCACGTCGTCCCAGGACGCCCGGCCCGCCCGTACGAGCGCGAGCTGATCGGGGTGGGTGAGCAGGGCGTGGATGGCGTTGTCGAGAAGGTTGACGGTGGTCTCGTGGCCGGCGCCGATCATCAGCACCAGGGTGCCGAGCAGTTCCTCCTCGCTCAGCCGGGTGCCGCCCTCCTCGTCCCGGGCCGCGATGAGACCGCTGGTCATGTCGTCGCCGGGGGCCAGCCGTTTCGCGGCGACGAGTTCGGCCATGACGGCGTAGAGCCGGGTGTAGGTGGCGGTGACCTCGGCGGGGTCGGCGGCGGTGTGGAAGATGCTGTCGACGATGGAGCGCAGTTCCCCGCCCTTCTCCTCGGGGAGGCCGAACAGCTCGCTGATCACCTGGATGGGGAGGGGGTACGCGTACATCTCCCGCAGGTCCACGACGGCGCCGTGCCGGCCGGCCTCGGCGATGCGGTCCAGCAGCGTGGCCGTGATCTCCTCCACGCGCGGCCGCAGCGCGGCGGTGCGGCGGGCGGTGAACGCCTTGGCGACCAGGGTGCGGAGGCGTTTGTGCTCGCCGCCGTACGCGGTGAACATGTTCTCCACGGCGACCCAGGTGAACAGGGGCCATTCCGGGGAGATCTCCCCGTTGATCCAGGCCGGCCAGTGGCGGCGCGGGTCCTTGGAGACCCGGGGGTCGGTGAGCAGCCGCTTCAGCAGGTCGGGGCTGCTGACCGCCCAGGCCTCGACGCCGCCGGGGAGTTCGACGCGGGCGAGGGGCCCGCGTTCGCGTAAGCGGGCCGCTTCCCCGTGGATGTCCCGGCCGGCCGGATCGATCACCAAGCGGTCCTGGTCGCGCATCAGCGCCTCCTGCTTCCTGCTCGTCGCGTCGCGATGGGCGCATCACGCTACGCGCGGACGGGCTCCGGGACGAGACCGCATCGGTTCGCTCCTGAATGGGCGAAACCGACCAGTAACTCCATGACCATATGGTGTGCTTTCCCCGCCGTGGAACGCACGGTTCACCTTGGGGAGGACTCTTGAAGGTTCGCTTCGCCGCGTCGGCAGCCGTCGTCGCCACCGCCGTCGCCGGAAGCCTGCTGACCGCCGCTCCGGCCGCCCAGGCCGCGGGGGGCGTCAGCATCTACCGCGTGTACTACAACTCGCCCGGCACGGACAACCGCACCAACACGTCGCTGAACGCGGAGTGGGTGCAGCTCTACAACTCCGGCACGTCCGCCATCTCCCTCACCAACTGGAAGCTGAAGGACCGGGCGGGCTGGACCTACACCTTCAGCGGCACGATCGGCGCCAAGCGGTACCTGACGGTCCACACCGGCCGGGGCACCAACACCGCGGGGCACCGGTACTGGGGCCGGGCGGCGTACGTGTGGAACAACGACGGCGACACCGCGTACCTGCGCAAGGCGTCGGGCACCCTCGTCGACTCCTGCGCCTGGGGCTCCACCGGCTCGTCGAAGTACTGCTGACGACCGCCACCCGCTCCGCCCCCTCACCGGCGGGCGGAGCGGGCGGGGTACCCCCGCACGGGTCTCCTTCAGCCGGCTCGGCGAGCAGAGGCGCGCGGGACGACCCGGACGTTCGCGCCCCTCGCTCGCAGCCACTCCTCAAGGGACTCTCCGCCGATTTCGCGAACGCCACCCTCTTCAGCGACCAGCTCCACCGGGCCGAAAACGGAACCTGAGAGACCATTCACGACGGTATTACCGTCGATGCGCACCTGAAATGAATTTTCCTGCACCACCGCATTCGAAAGATCCGCGCCGCACAGGTTCACATCCAGCAGTGAGGCACCCATCACGCGCGCCCCACGGAAGCTCGCCCCGGATGCGTCGACGCCGTAGAGCGATGCCTTGACCAGGTCAGCGTGCCGAGCGCGGCGAACTGGCTGTTGCGGACGACCGTCATCATCACGACGGACGACATCACACCGGCGACGGGCAGCAGCGACATCGCGATGTTGCCGCCCTTGCCCTCAGGGAGGTTGGGCGGGGCCTCGATGGTGCGCGCCCCGGGGGCGGCCGGGGGCCGGGTGGTCCGGGCGGGGCGGTGTATCAGCCCGGTGCTCATCGGTCGGCTCCCCCTCAGTGGCGCTTCTGGGAGAGGTGGAAGACGTCCGCGGCGAGGCGGGAGGACCACCCGACGCAGCCCGCGCACAGGACGGCCGCGTCGTCCGTCCCCCTTGCTTTGCCTCCGCGACATAAGGCATGGGCGAGCGGCGGGCACACCCCGGGGCGACGCCCGGGAGCACCGCGGGAACACCCCGGGGGAGGTGCCGGGGCCCCGCCCGGCGGGCGTCGCGGCAGGGTGACCGGGTGCCGTGCGGTGGCGCCGGTCGGCGCGCGGGCGGACGCTGGACCCGGGAAGGGCCAGACCCACCGCACGGACCGCACGGACCCGCTCAGAGGGCAGAACGCATGATCCAGTCAGCAGACATCCGCGAGTGGCGCAACCACGACGTCGTCGATCCCAAGGGCCACAAGATCGGCGTGCTGGAGGCCGTCTACGTGGACACCGTCACCGACCAGCCGGCCGTGGCGACCGTACGGACGGGGCTGCCGACCAGGCAGCGGCTGGTGTTCGTCCCGATCGGCGACGCGATCGTGGGGCCGGACTACCTCAAGGTGCCGCACTCCAAGGGGGAGGTCCGCAAGGCGCCGTCCATCGGCACCGACGACGTCCTGCCGGCCGAGGGCGAGGCCGACATCTTCCGGCACTACGGCATGCCCTACGAACCGGGTGCCCACGGCGAGCGACGGCTCGCCCGCCGCTGACCCCTACGCCATTCGAGGAGGTGCCTTCCATGGTGCTGTTCCTGTTCCTGATCATCGTCGCCATCGTCCTGGGGCTCATCGGCGTGGTGATCGAGGGCCTGATGTACCTGCTGATCATCGGCATCGTGGTCCTGGTGCTCGACGTGCTGTTCCTCGCCCTCCGCCGGGGCCGCAACCGCCCGCTGCGCTAGGTCGGGTCCGGAAAGTCCCGCCTGGCCCGCGGTCCGGCCGAGCAGGGCGGCCGTGAACGGGTGGCGGGGCGAGACGAGGACCCGGTGGGCCGGGCCCTGCTCGACGATCCGGCCCCCGTCCAGCACGGCGATCCGGTGGGCCGGGGCGGCGGTGTCCAGGTCATGGGTGATGAGCACCAGGGCCAGGTCACCGCGCTCGCGGAGGAGACCGGTGAGGGTGCGGAGGAGGCCGCGGCGGGTGACCGTGTCGAGGCCGGAGGTGATCTCGTCGCAGACCAGCACCCGGGGCTCGGCGAGCAGGGCGCGGGCGAGGGCGGCGCGCTGGAGTTCGCCGCCGGACAGGCCGGCGGGACGGCGGCGGACGAGGCGGGCGTCGAGCCCCAGGCCGGCCAGGGTGCGCAGCGCCTCGGCCGTCGCCGCGTCGCGGTCCGCGCCGCGCAGCCGTACCGCCGTGCGGGCCACCTGGTCGAGCACCGGGCGGTGTTCATCGAAGGCGGCCCGCGCGTCCTGGAACACGTACTGCACCGCCGCCAGTTGCCCGCGGGTGCGGTCGCGCAGGCTGCGGGGCAGGGGGGAGCCGTCGAGGAGGACGTCCCCGTCGTGGTCGCGGTGGAGCCCGGCCAGGCAGCGGCCGAGCGTGGTCTTGCCGCTGCCGGAGCGGCCCACCAGCGCCAGGCACTCACCGGCGCGGAGGGTGAGGGCCCCGGTGGTGCGCAGCACGGTGGCCCGGCCGTGCCGGGCGGTGAGCCCCTCCGGCACGTGCAGGACCACGCTCCCGCCCCCACCGGGCGCCGGGGGCGGCGGGGCGGCGGGCGGGGCGAGGAGGGCGCGGGTCCAGGGGTGGCGGGGGGCGTGCCAGAGCCGGCCGGGCGGTCCGGACTCCACCACCCGCCCGGCCCGCATCACGAGGACGTCGTCGGCCAGGTCCCGGACGACGTCCAGGTCGTGGCTGAGCAGCAGGAGCGCGACGCCCTGCCGGGCGACGGCGGCCAGTCCGTCCACCACGTGCCGTTTGGTCAGCGGGTCCAGACCGGTCGTCGGCTCGTCGGCGACGATCACCTCGGCGCCGAGCAGCAGCGCCTGCGCGAGAACGACCCGCTGCTGCTGGCCGCCCGAGAGCTGGTGCGGGTACCGCCGCAGCAGGGCCTCGCCGTCCGGGAGCCCGGCGCGGGCCAGGGCGTCGGCCACGCGGGCCCGGGCGGCCGCCCGGCGCTCCCGGCGCGGCAGCCCACGCACCCGGGTGCGGGCGACGTCCGTGAGCAGCGCGTCCACCCGCCGGGCCGGGTTGAGGACGGCCCCCGGGTGCTGCGGCACGTACCCGACGAGCCCCTCCGGCACCCGGACCCGGCCGGTCACCCGGGCGCCGGGCGGGTACTCGCCGAGCAGGGCGAGGCCCGTGGTGGTCTTGCCGCTGCCGGACGCCCCCACCAGGGCGGTGACCCGCCCGGGGCGCAGCCGGAGGTCGACGCCGTCGACGACGGCCCGGCCCCCGGTCTCGACCCGCAGGCCCCTGATGTCGGCCACCGCGTTCACGCGCGTCTCCCCTTCTCCAGCGCCGCGTCGAGGAGCAGGTTGCTCCCCGTGGTCAGCGCGACGATCAGCAGGGCGGGCACCACGACGGCCCAGGGCTGGACGAACAGCCCGGTGCGGTTGCGGTCGACCATCACCGCCCAGTCGGCGGCGTCGGGCGCGACGCCCACGCCGAGGAACGCGGCCGTCGCCACCAGGTACAGCACGCCCGTCAGCCGTACGCCCGCGTCGGCGGCCAGCGTGCGGACGGCCGACCGGCCGGCGTACCCGACGGCCGTGCGCCACCAGGTCTCGCCCTGCATGCGCAGCGCCTCCACCGCCGGGCGGGACGCCGCCTCCGCGGCGGCGGCGCGCACGATACGGGCCGCGTCCGGGATGTTGACCAGCGCGACCAGCAGCGCGAGGCCCACCGCGCCGGGCGAGAACACGGCGGCGACCAGCAGGACCATCAGCAGCGACGGCACCGCCAGCAGCACGTCGAGGGGCCGCATCAGCAGTTCCTCCAGCCAGGCGCGGTGGGTGAGCGCGCCGGCCAGCCCGAGCGGCAGGGCGACGGCGTACGCCAGGGCCGTCGCGGCCAGCGCGACCAGCACCACCGGCCGCCCGCCGAGCAGCACCTGCCGCCACACGTCCCGTCCGGTGAAGTCGGTGCCCAGCCAGTGCCCGCCGCCCGTCGTGAACGAGGTGGCGCGCGGGCCCGGTTCGCCGGCGAACAGCGGCCCGAGCAGGGCGATCAGGAGCGGTACGCCGACGATGAGGCCGCCCAGGACGAAGCGCCGTCTCACGCCGCCACCTCCGCCCGGGGGGCGAACCGGCGGGCGACCAGGTCGGCGCCCAGGTTGAGGACGACGGTCGCCACGCCGAAGACCACCGCGAGGGCCTGGACGACCGGGACGTCCCGCTCGGTGACGGCGTTCATCAGGACGGTGCCGAGACCGGGAATCACGAACAGGGCCTCCACGACGATCACCCCGCACAGCAGCCAGTCGACGGTGCGGGCCAGTTGCTGGGCGGCGGGCGCGAGCGCGTTGGGCAGCGCGTGCCCGTACCGGACGCGTGCGCCGCCGATCCCGTACCGGCGGGCCTGGGCGGCGTACGGGGAGGCCAGCGCCTCCGTCATGCCCGCCCGGACCAGCCGGGCCAGGGAGCACACCGGGCGCGACAGCAGGACGAGCACGGGCAGCACCAGCGCGGCGGGGTGGGCGAGCAGGTCGGTGCCGTAACCGACGGCGGTCGGCGGCAGCCAGCCGAGCCGCAGGGCGAACACCGTGACCAGCAGCACCCCGGACGCGAACTCCGGCACCGCGTACACCCCCAGCGTCACCGCGCTGACCAGCCGGTCCACCCACCGCCCCGCGTGCCGGGCGGCCAGCACCCCGAGGCCCACGCCGGCCGGCACCAGCAGCACCACGGTCAGGGCGGCGAGCAGCAGCGTCGGCCCGAAGCCGTCCACGAGGTACGCGGAGACGGGCCGGCCGGACGCCAGGGACGTCCCGAAGTCGCCCCGTACCAGCCCGGCCGTCCAGTCCGCGAGCCGCTCGTGCGCGGGCCGGTCCAGCTCCAGGGCCTCGCGGACGGCGGCGATCCGCGCCGGGTCGGGCTGGTCGCCGGCGAGGGACACGGCCGCGTCGCCCGGCAGCGCCTCGGTGAGGGCGAAGACGAGCAGCACCACGGCCGCCGTCTGCGCGGCACCGAGCAGCAGCCGCCGGACGATCCACGAGGTCACGCCAGCCACACCTTGTCGAAGCGGGCCCAGTCCAGGGAGTTGGCGGGCGCCCCGGACGCGACGCCCCGGACGTTGCTCGCGGTGCCGAGGATCCAGTCGGCGAACCCCCAGACGAGGAAGCCGCCCTCGGCGTGCATCCGGCGCTGCATCCGCTCGTAGACGGCGGCCCGCGCGGTCCGGTCCCGGGTGGACTGCGCCTGCCGGTACAGGGCGTCGAAGTCCTTGTGGTGCCACTTGGTGGCGTTGGTGGTGGAACCGGTCAGCAGGCGCTGGGAGATGTGCGCCTCGATGGGCATGGCACCGGAGCGGTAGCAGCACAGGGTGCCGGAGTCGAGGACGTCCTTCCAGTAGCTGTCCTTGCTGCCGGTCCTGACGGTGACGGTGACGCCGGCCCGGGCCGCCTGGTCGCGGAAGATGGCGGCGGCCTCGGTGAACCCGGCGGCGACGGGCGAGGTGTCCAGGGTGACCTTCAGCTTCTCCGCGCCGGCCCGCTTGAGCAGCGCCCTGGCCCGGTCCAGGTCCTGTTCGCGCTGCGGGAGGCCGCCGGCGTAGTACTCGTACCCCTTGCCGAACAGGTCGTTGCCGATCTCGCCCGCGCCGGACAGGGCGCCCTCGACCAGCTCCTTGCGGTCGGCGATCAGGAAGAACGCCTGGCGGACCCGCGCGTCGTCGAACGGCGGCCGGTCGGTCTTCATGGCGAACGACTGCATGGCGCTGTTGCGGAGCCGGACGATCCGGACCCGGCCCCCGTCCTCGTGGGCGCGGGCGGTGGTGGGGTTCAGCTCGTGGGCGTACTCGACCTGCCCGCCGAGGAGGGCGTTGACCCGCGCGGACTCCTCGTTGGCGACGACGAACTCCAGCTCGTCGAGGTACGGGGCGCCGTCCCAGTAGTCGTCGTTCCGCCGGAAGACGGCGGAGCGGCCGGGCGCGAAGGACACGAACCGGAACGGGCCGCTGCCGACGGGGTTCCGGTCGAAGTCGTCGGCGCCCTCCGGGACGACGTAGGCGCCGAACGCGGCGAGCACGTTGGGGAACTCGGCGGTCGGGCGCTTGAGGACGAACTCCACGGTTCGCGCGTCGATCGCCCGGCTGGCCCCGAGGTCGATGGGCTCCAGGGACGCCTTCGCCCGGTACGCCCCGGCCGGGTCGGCGACGCGGCGGTAGCTGTAGAGCACGTCGGCGGCGGTGACCGGCCGGCCGTCGTGGAAGGCGGCCTCGCGGAGGGTGACCTTCCAGCGGTCCAGGCCCGCGCTCGGCTCCCAGCCGGAGGCGAGGCGCGGCCGGGCGGACAGGTCGGGCCCGTAGTCGGCCAGCTTGTCGAACAGCGCCTTGGCGCGGGCCACGTCCGCGAACAGGTTGGCCAGGTGCGGGTCGAGGGTCTCGCTCGCACCGCCGCCGGCGAACGCGGCCCGCAGCCGCCCGCCCCGCCGGGGCCTGCCGCCGCCGTCGGCGGAGGTGCCGGCGGGCCCGGACCCGGCGCAGCCGGTGAGGGCGAGCCCTCCGAGGCCCGCGGCGGCCGCGCCTCCGGCGGCGGCGAGGAAGCCCCGCCGGCGCAGACCGGGAAAGCGGGGGTCGTTCACGGGGACGTCGTTCCTGGGGACGTCGTTCATGGCGGTCTCCTTGGTGCTGGGCGGGTGGGTCACGGGGGCGGGGGCGGGGGCGGCGGGTGTCACGCGCGGCTACGGGCGACCAGGTGCAGCCGGTCGCCGTCGGCCGTGGCGGCGGGCGGGTCGCCCTCCCGCCAGGGCGGGTCGGTGCGCGGGCCCGGCCGGTCGTACAGGGCCAGCACCTCGAAGCCGTGGACGGCCAGGAGGTGGCGCAGCTCCTGCGGGAAGAGCAGCCGCCACGCGGAGCGCTGCTCGACGGGCGGGGCTCCGTCGTCGGAGGTCCACACCCGGGTGCGCCGCAGCAGTTGCGCCGCCCGGTCGACGTGCAGGGTGGTGGTGGAGCGGTACGCGGTGCCACGCCAGGTGAAGCCGTTGACGGCGGGGGTGCCGAGGAGTTCCGTACGGCCCAGGAAGAAGGCGCCGTTGCGCATCTCGGCGACGAGCAGACCGCCGGGTGCCAGCGAGCGGCGGCAGGACGTCAGGAACCCGTCGAGCTGGGCGTTGGTGTGGCAGTACAGCAGGGAGCTGTCCAGGCACACCACCGCGTCGAAGGCCCCGGTACCGAGGTCGAAGCCGTGCAGGTCCGCCCGGACGTGGTCGGGCCCCGGGTGGTGTTCGCGGGCGTACGCGAGCATCGCGCCGGACAGGTCGGCGGCGGTGACCCGGCGGCCGACCGCGTGCAGATGGGCGGCGTCGCGGCCGGTGCCGCAGCCGATGTCCAGGACCCGGGGCCCGGCCCCGTACCGGCGCAGGGTGTCCTCGGCCCAGCGCCCGGCGAGCCGCCCGGGGTCGGGGAAGCGCGCCTCGTACAGGGCCGGGTTGTCGGTGAGCAGGTTGGCCGAGCCGGTCATGCGCACCGCCCCGCGCCGCGGGGCGCGGCCGTCCGCCGCGTCTCCCCGCCGGCCTCCGGCAGGGCGCCCCGGCGGTGCAGCCACAGCACGCCCGCCGCGGACACGGGCCCGAGGGCGAGGCAGCACGCCCAGGGCAGCCAGGCCGCGCCCCCGTCGGCGCCCGCGTCCATGGCCCGGCCGACGACGGCGTTGCCCACGGCGGCGGCGATGCCGGAGACCACGTAGAACAGACCGAAGCAGGTGCCGGTGAGCTCCGGCCGGCCGAAGCGGGGGATCAGCTCCATCACGAACGGCTGGGCGGCCATCACGCCCAGGTACAGCAGCAGCGCCCCGCCCAGCACGGGCAGCACCCGCAGCGCCGTCTCGCCGGGCCCGCCGCCGGGCGCCGGCCCGCCGTCCGCCACCAGCATGGGCGGCAGGAACGACAGGCCCATCAGGGCGAGGCCGGCGGCGATCCACCACGCCCGCCGGCCGCGCCGCTTCAGCGCCCGGGTGAGGGGCAGTTGGAACGCCAGGTTGGCGAGGGTGCCCACCAGGAACACCAGCCCCGCCGCGCCGTCCCAGCCGGTGGCGGCGCGCGCCCCGTCGGGCAGCAGCAGGTAGAGCTGGTTCTCCATGGTGAACATGCCGACCATGGCCAGGGCGAACGCCACGAACCGCCGGTTGCCGGCGACCTCCCGCCAGTCGCCGAGCACACCGCCCCGGGCGGGCGCTGCGGCCTCGCGCGCCGGGAGCACCAGCGCCTGGGCGACGGTGAGGACGGCGAAGATCCCGGCGGCGGTGAGGGCGGAGACCCGGAAGTCGGCCAGCAGCAGGGCGCTGCCCAGCAGTGGTCCGACCAGGGCGCCGGTGGTGGCGAACACGTTGAACAGGGCGAACGCCTCCGCCGTGCGCTCCCCCGCCTCCTGGGCGAGGTAGGCGCGGACGGCCGGGTTGAACAGCGCGCCCGCCAGTCCGCTCAGGACGGAGGCGGCCAGCAGCACCGTGAGGCCGTCGCCGAGGGCGAACATCCCGAACCCGGCGGTGCGCAGCGCGCAGCCGGTGATGATCACGCGGCGGGCGCCCAGCCGGTCCGCGGCGGAGCCGCCGATGAGGAACAGCCCCTGCTGGCTGAGGTTGCGCACGCCCAGCACGACGCCGACCACGGCCGCCGACATGCCGAGGTCCTCGGTGAGATGCAGGGCGAGGTAGGGGACGAGCAGGTAGAAGCCGGTGTTGACGCCGAACTGGTTGACCAGCAGCAGCCGCACGGCGAGCGGGAAGCCGCGTATCTCGCCGAGGGCCGTCATGCGCCGGCCCCCCGGGCCGTGGCGCGCGGGCGGACCCCCAGGCCGGGCTTCCGGCCGGTCCGTACGGTGCCGTCGGCGCCGCCGATGCCCGTCCAGGGGTCGTCCGCGAGCAGCAGGTGCCCGTCGAGGTCGGTCCACCGGGCGCGGTCGGCGAGGTGGACGGCGGGCGCGATCCCGAGGGTGCTGGCGGTGAGGCAGCCGAGCATCAGCTCCGTGCCGGAGCCCGCGATCAGCCGGGCGATCCGCAGGGCGGCCGTGGCGCCGCCGCACTTGGCCAGTTTGACGTTGACGCCCTGGACGCGGCCGGCGAGGCGGCGGACGTCGTCGAGGCCGACCGCGTCCTCGTCGGCGATCACCGGCAGCGGCGACCGTTCCGCGAGCCGGGCCAGCGCCTCGGGGTCGCCGGGGACGAGCGGCTGCTCAACGGCCTCGACGCCCAGTTCCACGAACCGGGGCAGCAGCCGCGCGCACCGGTCCGCCGTCCAGGCGCCGTTGGGGTCGAGCAGCAGCCGGGCGTGCGGGGCGGCCGCGCGGACCGCCCGTACGCGGGCCACGTCGTCGTCCGGGTCCGGGGCGCCCGCCTTCAGCTTGAGGACGGTGAACCCCTGCCGGACCAGGTGCCCGGCCAGCGCCGCGGCCCGCCGGGCGGGTGTGATGCCGATGGTGCGGGCGGTCGCGGCACGGGGCGGGGCGGCGGCGGGGCCGGGGCGGTCGCCGAGGAGCTGGTGGACGGGGACGCCCGCGCGCTTCCCGGCGAGGTCGAGGAGCGCCGACTCGACCGCCGCGATCACGGCGGGCGGGGCGGCGGTGAGCGCCGGGGCTCCGGCGCGGAGCGCGTCGAGGGCGCTCTCGGGGCCGTCGAAGCGGCGCAGTTCCCGGGCCGCGTCGTCCAGCAGCCGTTCGATGGTGGGGGCGTCGAGGCCGTAGTACGCGCTGGTGACGGCTTCGCCGTGGCCGCGCAGCCCCTGGTGTTCGACGGTCAGCCACACGGCGTCGCGGGCGGCCATGGTGGAGCGGGATATGCGCAGCGGCTCGCTGAGGCGGAGGCGCACGGTGCGCCGGGTGACGTTCACGGGCTCTCTTTCACGGGGTGGCCGCCGCGCGGGGCGGGGGTGGTGGCGGGGTGGTCGCCGCGCGGGGCGGGGGTGGTGCGGTCGAGCGGGTCGGTGACGGTGGTGCAGCGGGCCCATCCGGTGGCTTCCACGGCGCGCGGGTGCGGGATCTCGACGGGGCGGGCGGCGGCGCCGGCCGGGTCGATGCCGTGGGCGGTGGTGAAGTCGTCGTCGTAGACGGAGCCGAGGTAGCGGTGGGGCCCGTCGGGGAAGACGGTGGCCACCACGGCCCCGGGGTGGACGCGGGCGGCCCAGGCGGCCACGCGGGCGACGGCGCCGGTGCTCCAGCCGCCGCTGACGAAGCTGGAGCGGGCGAGCCGGCGGCAGGAGTCGACGGCCTCGGCGGGGCCGATCCAGTGGACCTCGTCGAACGCCTCGTAGGCGACGTTGCGCGGGTGGATGCTGCTGCCCAGGCCGCGCATCAGGCGGGGCCGGGCGGGCTGGCCGAAGATGGTCGAGCCGGTGGCGTCCACGCCGATGAGGCGCAGCCGCGGCCAGTGCCGCCGCAGCGGGCCGGTGATCCCGGCGCTGTGGCCGCCGGTGCCGACGCTGCACACCAGCACGTCGAGGTGGTCGAGCTGGGTGGCCAGTTCGGCGGCCATGGAGGCGTAACCGGCGGTGTTGTCGGGGTTGTTGTACTGGTCGGGCCAGTACGCGTGCGGCAGCAGCGCCAGCAGTTCGCGCAGTCGCGCCAGCCGGGCCGCCTGCCAGCCGCCCTCGGCGGCCGGGCGGTCGACCAGCTCCAGCCGGGCGCCGTGGGCGCGCAGCAACTGCCGCATCGACGGCTCCAGCTCGGTGTCGCCGACCAGCACGACGGGGTGCCCGAGGGCCTGGCCGGCGAAGGCCAGTCCGATGCCGAGCGTGCCGGAGGTGGACTCCACGACCGGTGCGCCGGGCCGCAGTTCGCCGCGTTCCCGGGCGCCGAGCAGCATGGACACCGCCGCCCGGGCCTTCATGCCGCCGACACCGAGGCCTTCCAGCTTGGCCCAGAACCCGGGCTGCGGGCACGGCAGGTCGGCGGTGACGCGGGCGAGCGGGGTGCGGCCGAGCAGCGCGAGCAGCTCCGGGTTGCCGGTGGGGCTCCTTACGGCCGTGGTCACGAGGCGGCCCCGCCGTACCGGTGGACGACGCCGGGACCGCCGTCCAGCCAGAAGAAGGGGTACGGCTCGGCGCACACCGCGCTCACTCCGGCGCCGATCAGGCGCGGCAGCACCGCGCTGCCGGTCTGCGCGAACATCACCAGCGGCTTGCCGTGCCGCAGCGCGTGGGCGCGCAGCGGCTCGAAGGTGCCGTTGCCGAGGGTCATGCCGGAGGCGAGGACCGCGTCGCAGCGCTCCAGTTCCGCCCGGGCGTCGGTGCGCACCGGCTCGCCCCACTCGGTGGTGCCGCCCTTGAGGTCGCACGGTACGTACGCCAGCCCGCGCGCCCGCAGCGCCTCCAGCAGGGAGTTGACGACGCCGACGACGAGCACGGTGGCGCCCGGGGCGGTGTCGAGCAGGTCGGTGACGGCCCGGGCGCGGGCCCGGGACTTGTCGAGCGACCCGCCCGCGGGGAGGGGGAACGGCCGGGCGCCGTTCGCGGCGGTGTGCGGCAGGACGTGCATCAGGTACGCGTCCAGCGCGGCCACCCGTACCGGCGGCAGCTCGTGTTCCAGCAGCCGGGCGACGTCCGCGCCCACGCAGTCGTCGACGGCCCCGTCGGGCAGCCCGCCGGGTTCGACGGCGCACGAGCCGACCGCCGCCCCGAGGCGCAGGCTCAGCACCTCGTTGCGGTACCCGGTCCCGCGCCCCTGGTGGCGTACGGACTGGCGGGTGGTGAACGCCACCGAGACGCGCTGCGTGCCGGGGTCGGGCCCGAGGCCGCCGCGCAGGACGCGGGCGACGAGCTCGTCGTACGAGGCTGCCGCCGGGCGGGCCGCCGGGGCCGGGCCGGCGGTGTCCACGGCGGTGGCCGGGCCGGCGGCGGCCGGGGGCGTCATCGGGTCACCACCCGGGGGCGGAGCGCCGCGAGGAGCGCCTCGACACGGTCGCGGGCGCCCGGGCCGTCGGCGTCGCCGGCCATGACGTGCCCCAGGTACTCGTTGTTGCTGCCCGCCGCCCTGACGGCCGCGCCCGGCTCGGCGAGCTGGAGTTCCAGCAGGCCGGGGGCCCGGCGCACCTCGTCGGCGCCGTCGACGCCGTCCAGCACGCCCTCCCGGTCCGGGACGAGGAACCCGATCGCGGCGCTGCGCAGCCCGGTGGCCCGCCGCCGCAGGTCGGGCCGGCGGCCGAGGGCGACGTCCACGGCGGCGGCCGCCAGGTCGATCCCCGTGACGTGCCGTATGAGTTCGGTGATGCGGTTGCCGGCGGGGCGCGGGTTCACCTCGACGACGCGGGGCCCGTCGGGGGTCAGTTTGATCTCGGTGTGGGCGACCACCGCGTCGAGGCCGAGGGCCTTGAGGGCGTGCAGCGCGGTCCGTTCGGCCGCCTCGGAGTCGGCCGGGCTCAGCGCGGCCGGGAACATGTGGCCGGTCTCGATGAAGGCGGGCGCCCCGCCCACGCTCTTGTCGGTCACCCCGACGACGTGGGACGTGCCGTCGTACGACACCGTCTCCACGCTGACCTCGGGGCCCTCCAGGAGCTCCTCCAGCAGGACGACCGGCGTCCGGCGCTGGCCGCGGGCGTTGACGGGGAACGCGGCGAGCGCCCGGTGCGCGGCCACCAGGGCGGCCTCGTCGTCGACGCGCCGGACGAACATCCCGGCGCACAGGTCCACCGGCTTGAGGACCAGGGGGTAGCCGATCTCCCGTGCGGCGCGTTCCGCCTCCGCCCGGTCGGCGCAGACCGCGAAACGGGGCCCGGGCACACCGGCCTGGGCCAGGACCTGCCGGGTGGCGTCCTTGCGGCAGGCGTTCACCACCGCCTCGGGGGTGGGCCCGGGCAGGCCGAGGCGTCCGGCGATCCGCGCGGCGGTGCCGAGGTAGTAGTCGCACGAGGTGATCACCCCGTCGAACCCCAGGGTGGCGTGGGCCCGCTCGGCGAACGGCAGCAGGGCGGCGGTGTCGTTGGTGTCGGCCGTCAGCACGTGCCGGGCGGCGAGCAGCGGGTGCGCGGTGCCCTCGGGGGCGGAGCGCAGGTAGTGGTGCAGGTCGCGGGTGAGGAAGGTGAACTCGTGGCCCTCCTCGCGGATCGCCCGTGGCAGCAGCCTGCTCATCGATCCGACCCAGCTCTCGACCACCAGCAGATGAGCCACGGCTTCCCCTTCTTCGGCGTGCGCGGACGTATGCGGTCGCGCCCGACGGGACCGGTACGTGTCCGGAGGCGCGCGGGCTTGACCGGGGAGCACGTTATCGATAATCGTTTTCATTGTCATCTGATGGAGCGTCGCTCTTCCGAATGCGAGACCCGTGCCTGCCGCTGCCCGCCCCCACCCGCCCCTGCTGTACGCCCTCGTCGCCGCCACGGCCGCGACCGCGCTCGCCCCCGGCCCCGCGGCGGCCGCCCCGCCCGCCGCCCGCACCCCCGCCCCCGCCGCCGCGCCCGCGCTGCGGTTCGGGCCCTGCCCCGCCTCCGTACCGGCACCGCCCGCGCCCGACCGCGTCACCTGCGGGTGGCTCGCCGTACCGCTGGACCCCGGCCGTCCCGACGGGAAGCGGATCCGCCTCGCGGTCTCCCGGGTGCCCGCCTCCGGGACGCCCGCCGAGCGGCGCGGCGTCCTGCTGGTGAACCCGGGCGGACCCGGCGGCTCCGGACTGCCGTACGCGGTCACCAAGCGGGCCAAGCTCCCCCAGGCCGTCCGCCGGGCGTACGACGTCATCGGCTTCGACCCGCGCGGCACCGGGCTCAGCGCGCCCGCCGACTGCGGCCCGATGGGCGGCCTGTTCGCCACGCCCGGCCCCGACCCGGTGCCGGAGGGCCGCGCGGAGGAGACGGCGTACCTGCGCGCGCTCAGGCGCATGGCGGACGACTGCGCGGCCGGCACCGGCGACGCCCTGCCCCACCTGTCGACCACGCGCACCGCCCACGACATGGACGCCGTCCGCGCCGCGCTCGGCGAGAAGCGGATCGCCTTCCTGGGCGTCTCCTACGGCAGTTACCTCGGCGCCGCGTACACGGCCCTGTACCCGCACCGGGTGGGGCGCATGGTGCTGGACAGCGTCGTCGGGCCCGGGGACTGGTACGACTTCGACGTCCGCCAGAGCCGGGCCCTGCTGCGCCAGCGCGAGGTGTTCTTCGGCTGGGCCGCCCGGCACTCCGGGCGCTTCGGCCTGGGGACCACCGCCGGGGCGGTCCGCGCCGCCTACCAGCGGGCCCGTACCGGCTACGGCCCGGCGGAGTTCGACCGCGCCGTGTACCGGGCCCTCGGCCGCACCGAGCGCTGGACCCCGCTCGCGGACGGCATCCGCGCGTACCTCCGGGACGGCGACACCGCGTCGCTGCGCCCCAAGGAGCCGTTCGACGGCCCCGCCTCCCGGACGTACGAGGCCGCCAACCGGGCCGTCAAGTGCGCCGACGGCCCCGGCCCCGCGCCCGCCCGGATCCTCGCCGACCTCCGCCGCGCCCGCCGGGCCGACCCGCTGCCGGTGCTCACCGGCATGGAGGCCTCCGTCTGCGCGTACTGGCACCACACGCCCGCCCGCCGCACCCCGCTCGGCTCGCCCGACGCCCCGCCCGTGCTGCTGGTCGCCTCCGCGCACGACCCCGTCACCCCCGTCGAGGGGGCCCGCCGGCTCCAGCGGCGGCTGCCCGGTTCGCGCCTGGTCACCCTGCACGACGACTACTCCCACGGCGTGTTCGCCAGCCGCGGCGACGCGTGCGTGGACACCGCCGTCACCGCCTACCTCACCGCCGGCACCGTCCCGCCGGCCGACGTGCACTGCGCCGGCCCCGGCCTGCCCACCCCGGGGGACGCCCCGTGAGCGACTACACCGTCCGGCCCGCCACCCCCGCGGACCTGCCGGGCGCGCGGCGGCTGATGCTGGACACCTTCCACCGGGACTTCGGCTACGGCTACGTCCCCGCCTGGCACCACGACGTCGTCGACCTCACCGGCACCTACCTCGACCACCCCCGGCACCTGCTGCTGGTGGCCGTGCGGGACGGCGAGGTGGTGGCCACCACCGGCGTACGGTCGACGGGCCCGGCCCACCCCCCGCACCCCCGGTGGCTGGCCGAGCGCTACCCGCCGGGGAGCACCGCCCAGCTCGTCCGCGTGTACGTCGCCCCCGGGCACCGGCGGCGGGGCCTGGCGCGGACCCTGGTGCGCCGGGCCCGCGACTTCGTCGCCTCGACCCCCGGCTACGACCGCCTGTACCTGCACACCAACGTCGACGTGGACGGCGCCGGGGCCTTCTGGCGCGGCCTGGCCGAGGAGGTGTTCGACGCCCGCACGACGGGCGAGCACGGCCCCGGCGTGGCCACGGTCCACTTCGAGATCCCGCTCCCGGGCACGCGGCCGCCATCCGGTGCCGGCACGGACCGGGACCGTGCCTTCCCGGCGGGTCGGGGCGTTGTCGGAGTACCGCACGACCGACCGGAGAGAAGCTGATGACCAGGACCCGCCGCGCCACCGCCCGTATCGTCGCCACCACCGCCGCCACCGCGACCCTCGCCCTCGCGGGCGCCGCCACCGCCCAGGCCGCGGCCGCGGACCCGCTGGCGGGCCTCACCGGCGGCCTCACCGGCGGGGCGCCCGCGGCCCAGCCGGGAGGGCTGCCGGGCGGGCTGCCGGGCGGGCTCACGGAGAACCTGGGCGGCGGGCTGCTCGGGGGCGCGTCCGGCCCCCTCGGCACCGTGACCGCGCCCCTCAGCGGCGCGGGCGCCCTCGGCCTCTCCGGCGCCACGCAGTTCGCGCAGGGCCTGGTCACCTCGCTCAGCGCGGTGCGGTAACCGCCCGGCGGCCGCACGCACGGGCCGGGGCCGTCACCGGGCGTCGGCCCCGGTGGCGGCCCCGCGCGATGCCCGGCCCCCGGCGCGTGCCCCGCCGCCCCCGTACGTCCCGTACGCCCCCGTACGCCTCGGCCGCCTCAGCCGCCGCGCGGCGCCGGACATGATGACCGCCGTGCGGGATCCCGCCGGCCACCGTCCACGGCCACCCCGGTGCTCCCGGGCGCCCCGCCGCACGCGCGGACGGGCGGCGGTGACACCGGCATCGTCGGTCACGCACCGCCGGTCCCCGCCCGGTCCCGCCCGTCCCCGCCCGGTCCCGCCGGTCGCCGTCGACCCCCGCCGGTAGCCCGCCCTTTGCGCCAATCCCCGCCCGCCAGGCAACGCGACGCCCGCCCGCGCCCTCTTCCCGCTCGGCAACCAACCCCCCATGAAGGGACGCAAGGTGGTTACGAGCACACCGAGACGAACGGCCCTCGCCCTGATCGCGATCGGCGCCGTCCTGGCACCCGTGTCACCGGCGATCGCCGCCCCGGCACCCCCGGTGAAGCCGGTGGACCTGCGCGCGGACGTCGACCGCGACGGGCGGGTCGACCTCACCGGCACGACGGACACCACCGGCGAGGACACCTGGACGCCTGCGCGGGGCGTGGTGTTCCTGCCCAACATCGACGACGACACCAAGCGCTGCCCGACCACCGGCAAGGGCGGCAAGCCCCTGTCCGACGCCGCGCTCGCCGCCTGCAACGACGGCGCCGACGCGATCGTCAACGGCAACGCCGACCTCGCCGACCTGGCCCGCGTCCGCGCCGTACCGATGACGAACCTGCCCGCCACCGCCACCGGTTCGGTGAGCGTCCCGGCCGGCGGGAAGAACACGCGCGTCTTCGTCAAGCGCGCCACCGGCTGGGCCCACGTCACCGGCAAGACGCGCCTGACGGCGGCCGAGCTGCGCGCCGGGGTCGAGTTCGGCGTGGAGAGCACCGACATCGTCCGCGACGCCAAGGTCTGGGACGGCCGTGCCGTCATCCGCCTCACCGTGTCGGGCCCGGGCACGGCGGCCACCTCCGACGACATCACCCTCCACGTCGCCCCGCTGCTGACCCACCACCACCTCCAGAAGGCCCAGCGGGTCCTCGTCACCAAGGTGCCCGGCAAGGACTACTACGCCCGCCGCCAGCAGGCGTTCGTCAACGGCCTGGCCAAGGAGGTGAAGGCGGCCGGCATCACCGAGCCGCTCCTCACCCTCGACAAGTACCAGGACATCTGGGCGCAGGACTTCGTCGAGCCCGGCTACGTGAGCATGACCGGCCCCGGCGGACGCCGCCAGGTCATACGCGTGATGCTGCGCTCGGCCCAGCCCGACCGCGAGGCGGGCCGCGAGCTGTTCGAGAAGGTGCGCGGCAACGGCGTCGGCGTCGTCCAGGTCTCCGGGGTCCGCGACTCGGAGGAGTGGACCCTGAACTCGATGGGGAACCTGGAGACCATTCCCCCGTACACCCACCAGGGCCGGTCCTACCCGGCCGGGCGCATCATCATGGGCGAGCGCAAGGACGACGGCTCCAAGCCCGCCCTGGCGATGCGGACCATGCTCGCCTCCCAGGGCCTCCAGAACCCGCTGCTGCTGGACACCTCCTGGCTGCACGTGGGCCATGTGGACGAGTTCGTGCAGTTCCTGCCGGCGCCGGGCACCCCGCGCGGCTGGAAGATCGGCATCGCCGACCCCGAGGCCGGTCTGGAGCTGCTCCGCGAGGCGCAGAAGGCCGGACACGGCAAGACCCGGATGTTCTCGGTGCCGGACTCCGAGGAGCGCCTCGCCCCGAAGGAGACCATCGACCAGGCCCTCGCCAACAAGGAGCTCGTCGCCGACAACGCCCTGGCCGCCGCCCGGATCAAGGCCAACCTGGCGGTCCTCCAGCGCGAGACCGGCGTGACGGACGCCGAGGTCGTGCGCGTGCCGGCGCTGTACACGCGCGGCACCGAGCAGGTCGGCGAGCGCGGTGACCGCGTGCCGCGCCTGTCGCGGCTGGGCGCCGGCGAGGTGCCCGAGGCGGTCGCCGAGTACGGCCAGCAGAAGCGGCTGGAGCGCCGCGACGGCCGGGCCGCCGGCCCCGGCACCGTCATGACCAGCGCGTACGTCCCCGGCGCCGTCAACGGCATCCTGCTGAGCGGCGACCGCTACCTGGCCCCGCGCCAGTGGGGGCCGGTCATCGGCGGCAAGGACGTCTTCACCGCCGCCGTGACCGCCGCCTACACGCGTGCCGGGATGAAGGTCTCGTACATCGACGACTGGGAGACCTACCACCTGGGCATGGGCGAGGTGCACTGCGGGACGAACACCCTGCGGGACGCCTCCGCCGCGTGGTGGAAGCGGTGACCAGAGGGGAGCATGGGTGATGTGCCCATGCTCGTCGGAACCTCGGGGTGGCAGTACGCGGACTGGCGCGGCGGTCTCTACCCGGCCGGGCTGCCGCAGCGGCTGTGGCTGGAGGAGTACGTCCGCCACTTCGCGACGGTGGAGAACAACAACGCCTTCTACCGGCTGCCCAGCAGGGAGGTCTTCACCGCCTGGCACGACCGGACCCCGGAGGGGTTCGTCATGGCGGTCAAGGCCAGCCGCTATCTGACCCACATCAAGCGGCTGCGCGACCCCGAGGAGCCGGTGGCACGGCTGCTGGACCGGGCGGAGGGCCTCGGCGACCGGCTGGGGCCCGTCCTGGTCCAGCTACCGCCGAACTTCCGCGAGGACACCGGGGCCCTCGACGCCTGCCTGCGCCGCTTCCCCGGTGGCGTACGGGTGGCCGTCGAGCTGCGCCACCCCTCCTGGTGGGAGGCGGAACGGGATCTGCGGGCGGTGCTGGAGCGGTACGGCGCCGCCCTGTGCTGGACCGACCGGGACTCCCGGCCGGTGACACCGCTGTGGCGCACGGCGCCCTGGGGGTACGTGCGGTTCCACGCGGGCGCCGCCGCGCCCTGGCCGCGCTACGGGCGCCGGGCGCTCGCGTCCTGGGCGGGCCGGATCGCCGGCGCCTGGGCGGACGGGGACGACGTGTACGTCTACTTCAACAACGACCCGGGCGGCGCCGCCGTCCTGGACGCCGCCGTGTTCGCGCGGGCGGCGGCGGGCCTCGGCCGCACGGTCACGCGTACGCCCACCCGCTGACCGCCCGGATCCCTAGACTCGGCCAACGGGGTTCGCCGGCACGCCACTTGGGGGTCACATGGTCACGGTCCTGTTCGTGCACGGTACGGGGGTCCGCGAGCCGTCGTACACCGCCGCCCTGGAGGCCGTCCGCGCCGGCTTCGCGCGCGTGCGGCCCGACGTGCGGGTCGAGCCGTGCGACTGGGGCTCGGCGCTCGGCTCGTACCTGCGGGCCGGCGGCGTCTCCATCCCCGGGTACGCCACCGACGCCGCCGGGCCGGAGGCGGGCGCGGCGCGGGAGGGCGACGAGGGCACCGCCGGGCCGGAGCGGGTCGCCGTCCGGGAGGACGACGAGGACCGGCTGCGGTGGGCGATGCTGTACGCCGACCCGTTCGCCGAGCTGGGGGCCTACGCGCTGGCGGAGCGGTCGTCCCGCCCGCCGGCACCCGCCTTCGTGCCGGGGGCGGTCGCGCCCGGCGACGCGCTGCTGGACCTGGTCGGCCGGCTGGCCGGCTCGGCGGCGGTCCGCACCGCCTGGGACGCCGCCGTCCCGTCCGTACCCCTCGCCGGGGCCGTGGACGCGCTGCTCGCCGCGCCACCGCTGCGCCGCGCCGCCGCCCTGGCCGCGCCGGAGGGCGACGCCCTGCCCCGGCTGACCGCCCGCGCCCTGACCGCCTGGGCGCTGGCCCGCGCCGGCCGCCCGGCGGGCGAGGTGCCGGTCGCGGCGCGGGACGACCTGGTGGACACGCTCACCGCCGAACTGGGCGGTGACGTCAAGGGCCTCGGTGACGCCCTGGTGGCCGCGCTGGGCTTCTCCGCCCGGCTCTTCGAGCGGTCGGTCGGCTCCCGGCTGCTGGTCTCCCGCCGGGCCGCCCTGAGCGGCCGTTCGGTGGGCTTCTTCGGCGACATCGTCAGCTACCTCGTGCGCGGCCGGGCGGTGCGCGACCACGTCGCCGACACGATCCGCGCGCTGCCCGGCCCCGGTCCGGTCGTCGTCCTCGGTCACAGCCTCGGCGGCGTGATCGCCGTGGACCTGCTCACCGACCCGCCGGACGGCGTCTCGGTGGACCTGCTGGTCACGGCCGGCTCCCAGGCACCCCTGCTGTACGAGCTGGACGCGCTGCCCTCCCGCCCCTACGGCAGCGGGCTGCCCACGGCCTTCCCCCGCTGGCTCAACGTCTACGACCGCCGCGACCTGCTCTCCTACCTTGCCGCCGGGGCGTTCGGCCACGACCCCCGGATCACCGACGTGGAGGTGGACAACGGCCAGCCGGTGTCGGCCGCCCACAGCTCCTACTGGGCCAACGAACGGTTCTTCCAGGTGTTGTCCACAGCGCTTCCCGGGTGAACGGAAAACCGCTTAACCTGGTCCATCCGGTACGCAGGGGTACCACACGGCACGGTGCGAGGGGGAACGCGCGTGGCCGCCACGGGAGGGTTCGACGCCGTACAGCTACGGATCCTGCGCGCGTTCGTCGACGCGCTCGAGGATCCGGCCGTCCGGCTGATCAACGACAGCAGCAGGGACCTGTGGCGCCAGATGGTGCACCAGCACATCCCGGGGATGACCGCCGTCAGCTTCAGCGTGCCGCGCCAGGAGTTCCTCAGCGTCGTCCACAACTGCGCCACCATCGACGGCGGCATGGACGGGCTCGTCGCCGCCACCTGCCTGGTCAGCCCCGCCCTGGAGCCGGCCCTGTTCCTGCTGCTGGCCGAGTGGAAGGCCCGCCTCGCCTTCCCCGGCCCCGACTGGGCGCCGCTGCGCCGGGTGCTGGAGGTCCCGGTGTCCGAGCTGGGGCTGCTGGTGGACCGGGCCACGGACGGGCTCGTACCGCTGCCGGAGCACAGCACCACCCCGTGGGAGGCGTTCGTCCACCTCGCCGACCGCAACAGCCGGCCGGGCGCCCTGATGCCGGCGATGGCGTTCCTGGAGCACACGGCCGCCCTGTGTCCGGAAGTCGCGGCGGGAATCGGGGAATTACGCGCCTGGAACGACCACTTCGCACGCCAGTGGCACCTGACCGGTCCGCTGACGGCCCTGCGGACCGCACTCGCCGCCCCTCCCCCCGGCCTGCTGCCCGCCGGCGCCTCCGCCGGGGCCCCCGCCGCGAGCCCGGCGGCCGCCTCCACCGCCCCGGTCAGGCCCCTGATCAGGATCTACGTGAAGGTGGAGCCCGACCGCACGCCCCAGGGCGGGGCCGGCCGCCGGCGCACCGCCCGCGCCCAGCGCTACCACGTCTCCGCCTGCGTGAAGTACACCGATTCGAACGCCCTGCACCGCGATCCGCACACCGAGCCCCGCGAGTCCGTGACCCGCTCCCAACTCCCGTTCACTGTGGCAGAGTTGCTCACGCATATGACGCAGCTACGCCACTCCCGCGCCGAGAACGCCGCCCTGGAGCTCTTCCTCCCGGCGGAGCTCCTCAACGAACCCGTGGAGTGGTGGGACCGCGACCCCGGCCTGGGGTTCCCCAACTCCCTGCTGAGCCGCTACCGCGAGATCCTGCTGCACAGCCTGGAGCGGGTGCAGCGGCCCGCGTTCCACAACGCCTGGCGGGCCCGCTGGGCGCACTGGCGGACGGGCGAGGGCCCCGGACTGGTGCACGAGTGCGACCCGGAGACGCTGACCGACACCGAGCACCTCGCCCTGCTGGACGCCAAGATCGGGCGGGACGACGACGTGGTGGGCATGGTCCTCAGCCGGCCGCCCCACCGGGACACGGAGCTGGGCTTGAGGGAGATGAGTCTGGCCCTCGACCTCGGGGTACCCATAGTGGTGTATCACCGCGACGACCCGGCGTCGGAGGTGTTCCGCAGCATGATCAGAGAGAGCTTGGCCAATGAGGGACTGGCAGGGCTCCCCGAGCGTGCGCAACAGTGGAAGTCCGATGTCGCCGTCCGTGCCACCGGCACCGCAGCGGGCGGGGCGAGCGCCGTGACCGACCGGGACGTCGAAGCGATCCGGTCCATGAGCATGATCTGGGACGACCCCGAGCTTCTTCTCGAGGGCGGGCAGAGCGCTCCCGCCACCTTTGTAGGGGGGACCGAGTGAACGCGGCGCACCAGGGCGGGCCGCTCTACCGGGGCACCGGAGAGCTGTTACCGGACACACCGTACGAGGACCGGACCTGGCCCGAGGGGCCGCCGTGGCGGGACTTCCGGGCCCCGGCCACCATGCCCCCGCCGCCGGGGGACGACGAGGCCGACCGGCGCCTCGGCCCGCCGGGCCGGCCCCGCACCCCGCGCCCGGAGGAGGTGCGGCTGGTCAACGCCGCCCTCCTGCTGCGCAGACCGCTGCTGGTCAGCGGACGGCCCGGGGTCGGCAAGTCTGGCCTGGCGTACCGGATCGCGCGCGAGCTTCGGCTGGGGCGGGTGCTGCACTGGCCGGTGACCAGCCGCACCACCCTCGCCTCCGGGCTGTACGAGTACGACGCGATCGGCCGCGCCCAGGCCGCCCGGGACGCCGGCGACGGCACCCGTCCGGGGACCGGGAACTACGTGCAGCTCGGCCCGCTGGGCACCGCGCTGCTGCCGTACCGGCTGCCCCGCGTGGTCCTGATCGACGAGATCGACAAGTGCGACGCGGACCTCCCGAACGACCTGCTCACCCTCTTCGAGGACGCCTGGTTCGACGTGCCGCCACTCGTACGGGTGAAGCAGACCGAACCGACGGCGACCGTCCATACGGCTGATCCCGGCGGCACCGCCGTGATCGAGGACGGAGTGGTCAGGGCACACACCTTCCCCGTCGTCGTCATGACCTCGAACGGCGAGCGGGAGTTCCCCGAGGCCTTCATGCGCCGGTGTCTGCGGCTCGACATTCCGGACCCGGACGCGGAGACCCTGGGCGAACTCGTCTCGGGCCATTTCGGCGACCGCCTCGGACCCGCGCAGGAGGCGCTCATCCAGGATTTCCTCCGGCGCAGCACCAGGGTGGGCGGGCTGGCCGCCGACCAATTGCTGAACGCGGCCCATTTGGCGACCTCGGGCCTCTACCAGCAGGACGGGAACGACGCCGGGGAGTGGCAATCGGTCCTCGCCGCCATTTGGCACCCTCTGGGTGGTGAAGGGGCGGATACGGCGTGACCGGCGACACCTCGGCCGCCCGTGGCACCGACGGGCGGCACCGGCGGGACGGCCCGGCAGACCTGCCGGGCCCCGGCGTGCTGCCCGTCACCGGCCTGTACGCGTGGGAGGTCGCCGACGCCGTGTGGCTGGCGGCCACCCACCCGTGGCTGGCGGGCGGCCGGGAGCACGCGGACGAGGAGAAGACCGACGCCCCGGAGCGGCCACCCGCCGACGGCCCGGCGGCCCACCGGGAGGCCGCCCCCGGCGCCCTCGCCGAGCCGGCCGGGCCCCCCGCCGGCGACCCGCCCCGCCCCGCGCCCGAGGCCCGGGACACCGGCGCCCACGGCACCGGGGCGACCGCCCCCGGCGCACGGGCCCCTGACGACCCCGCACGGGACGGCCCCGCGCCCGGGCGGCCGGCGCCCCGGCACGACGCGCCCCCTGACCCGGCCGGGCCCCCGTCCGCCACCGCCACCGTCCCCGCCGGGCTCACCCGCCGCCCGCCCGGGCCCAGGGAACTCGGCCGGGCGCTGCGCCCGCTGCGCGCCCACCTCGACTCCGTCCACGCCCACACCCTCGACGAGGCGGCCACCGCCGAGCGCATCGCCCTCGCCCCGCACCTGCCACCGGTCCTGGCGCCCGAACGGGAACGGCGGTGGAGCGCGGTCCTGGTCGTCGACAGCGCCCCGCACATGGCCCTGTGGCGCCCCGCCGTCGACCGGTTCCGCTCCGCCCTCCAGGAGTACGGGGCGCTGCGCGACGTGGACGTCCTCACCCTGGACACCGACCGCGCCGACCGGGCCGTGCTGCGCGCCCCGGGCCGGGCGGGCCGCCCCCGGCCCCCGCGCGGACTCGTCGACCCGGCCGGGCGGCGCATCGTGTTCCTGCTGACGGACGGGGCCGCGCCGGCCTGGCGGTCCGGTGCCGCCCAGCGGCTGGCGGCCCTGTGGGGCAGGCACCAGCCGGTCGCCGTGGTGCAGATGCTGCCGCAGCGGCTGTGGTCCGGCACCGGTCTGTTCCCGGTGCGGGTCCGGATGCGCGCCGAGGGGCCCGGGGCGGCGGCCGGACAGGTGCGCTGGACGCCCGCCGAACCGCTCGCGGCCTCGACTCCGCCGGACGCCCCGGGCCGGATCGTGGCCGTCCCGGTGCTGGAGCTGAACCCCGCGTGGCTCGGCCCGTGGGCCCGCTTCGTCGCGGGCACCACCCCGCGCTGGGCCGACCTGCCGGCCCTCCTCACCGGCGACCGCGCCCCGGCGCCCGCCGCGCCGCCCGCGCCCCGCCCGGCGGCGGCCGAACTGGTGGCCCGCTTCCGCAACCGCGCCTCGCTCGACGCGTTCGACCTCGCCACCCGGCTGGCCGCCGTCCAGCTCGACCTGGCCACCATGCGGGAGGTGCGGCGGCAGACCATGCCGCGCGCCACGGACGCCCATCTGGCGGAGCTCGTCATCAGCCCGCTGGTGGAACCCCTGCCGGGCTGCGACGGGAATTCCTACCTGTTCGTCGACGGCGTACGGGAAGAACTCCTGGCGGCGGGCAGCAGATCGGCGACGGAAAGCGCCCTGAAGAAAGCGGCCGAATTCCTCGCCCCGCACAACGAGGCGGCCCGGGAACTCCTCGAATACCTGGAGAGCGGGTCGCACCCGGCGGCGCCCGCGTTCCGCGAGGAAAGCCTGCGGTCGGTCGAGGCGACGGCCGACAACTTCCGCTTCCGGCAGGCCGAACACGCGGCCCTCCAGGCCATTTCCGGTTCCCACCGGCTCCGCGCGCAAAAGCTCGGCGAACACATCGGAACCACCCCTCCGAACGGCCATACCGGCGTTTCGCCGGGTCCCGCCGATGAAAGACTCCCCGTCGACAGCGACCATCCTGTTCCCCCGTCTGGAGGCCCCCTCGTGAGCACGGTCCCCGCCCCGGCACAAACCCCGGCCCAGCAGCCTCCGGCCGGAGGGGGCGGACGACCCGCCATGCCCGCCGTCTGGGGGAACATGCCGCCCCGGAACGTCGTGTTCACGGGCCGGGAGGAACTGCTGGTCGCACTGGAGAACGGCCTGCGCCGGGGCCCCACCGCCGTGCTCCCGCACGCGCTGCACGGAATGGGCGGGGTCGGCAAGTCGCAGCTCGCGCTGGAATACGTGTACCGGCACGCGGCGGAATACCAGGTGGTGTGGTGGATCCCCGCCGAACGGACCACCCAGATCCAGCAGGCGTTCGTCGAACTGGCCCGGCGTCTCCACCTCCCGGTGAGCGCCGAGGCCATTACCGCCGTACCCGCCGTTCTGGAAGCACTGCGCACCGGCAACCCGTACAACAGTTGGCTACTGGTGTTCGACAACGCGGAAAGCCCGGCGGCCGTGCAGGAATACTTCCCGAGCACTCCGGAGGGCGGCCCGGTAGGCTCCGTCATCGTGACATCGCGCAACCCTCAGTGGAACACCTTGGCCCATCCGCTGGAAGTCGATGTGTTCGAGCGGGAAGAGAGCATTCAGCTACTTCGGCGGCGTAATCCCGACCTGTCCGACGAGGACGCGGACATGCTCGCGGAAATCCTCGGCGACCTGCCGCTCGCCGTCGAGCAGGCCTCGGCGTGGCGCGCCGAAACGGGAATGCCGCCCGCCGAATACCGGAGGGTGTTCGAGGAGAAGGCCGCCGAACTGATGGCGGTGTCGCCGCCCACCCAGTACGAGAAGACCGTCGCCACCGCGTGGAACGTGTCCCTCGACCACGTGGAGGGCAAGAACGCCGGTGCCATCCAGCTCCTGGAGCTGTGCACCTACTTCGCCCCCGAGCCGGTCAACCGGCAGTTCTTCTCCAACTCCGTGTCCGAGCCGATCGCCCCCGAGCTGGACCGGATCTTCACCGACCCCATCCGGCTCAGCCGTGCCATCCGGGAGATCAGCCGGTACTCCCTGGCCAAGATCGACCACCGGACGAACTCGATCCAGATGCACCGGCTGGTGCAGGCCGTGCTGGAAGCACGCATGACGGAGGAACAGCGCCGCCGGTTCCGCCACGGCGCCCACCTGCTCCTCGCGGCGAACGCGCCGAGCGACCCGCGCGCACCGCAGAACTGGCAGCGGTTCGGTGAGCTCTACCCGCACGTGATCGCGTCCGGGGCGGCGCTCTCGCCGCACCGCAACGTGCGCCAGATGGTGCACAACGTGGCGGAGTACCTCTTCTACTGGGGCGACCACGCGGCGGCGCTGGACTTCGCGCGCGAGACCTACCGCGAGTGGTGCCGGCTCTTCGGCGAGGACGACCAGCAGACCCTGGTCCTCGGCCGCCACCTGCGGTTCGTGCTGTGGCGGGACGGACGCTACAAGGAGGCAGCCGAACTGGGCGAGCGCATGCTGGCCACGCTGGAAGGTGCCGGTCCGGACCTGGAGGAGGAGTACCTGCGCGTCAAGGGCCAGGTGTCCACCGACCGCCGGGCGCGCGGTGACTTCCGGGGCGCGCTGGAGTTCGACGAGGAGGTCTACGAGCGGGCCGTGCGGGCCTACGGCGACGAGGACCCCGAGACCCTGCTGCACGCCCACAACCTGGGCGTCACCCTGCGCGTCAACGGCCTGTACGCGCGGGCGCTGGAACTGGACCGGGCGAGCTGGCGGACCAAGGTGCAGCTCTTCGGTGCCGACGCGCCCACCACCCTCAGCTCCGAGGCCTGCCTCCACCTGGACAAGCAGGAGCTCGGCGAGTACGCGGCGACGGAGAAGGCCTACGAGGAGGCCATCGACATCCACCGGGACACCTTCGGCGACATGCACCCCAACACGCTGAACGCCATCGCCCGGCTGGGTGTGGCGCAGCGCAAGGCCGGCCACCACACCGCCGCCGAGGCGAACACGCGCAACGCGCGCGACGCGCTGATCGAGCGGTACGGGGAGCGCAGCCCCGACTCGCTCCAGGCGTCGCTCAACCTCTCCATCGACCTGCGCCAGAACGGCTCGTTGCCGGAGGCCCTGAAGCTCGGTGAGCGGGTGCGGGCGCTGTACGCCGACGTCTTCGGCCAGGACCACCCGCACACCGCCGCCGCCGACGCCAACCAGGCGATCACCCTGCGCCTGGTGGACCGGGCGGACCAGGCCCGCAAGCTGAACGAAGCGGCGCTGGCACGCTTCCGGGACAAGCTGGGGGACGCGCACCCGCACACCCTGATCTGCGCGATCAACCTGGCCAACGATCTGTTCGCGATGGGCGACGCCCCGGGCGCGCTCGCGCTCGACCAGCGGACGTTGCCGTCGCTGGTGACGACGCTCGGCGACGACCACCCGACCGTGCTGGTCCTGCGCGGCAACACGGCCGCCGACCTGCGGGCCCTGGGGCGCACCGGGGAGGCGGAGGAGCTGCACAGGGCGGCCATCGACGGGATCCGGGCGAAGCTGAGCGAGAACCACCCGGCGTGCGGGGACATGCTGGCCTGGCGCCGGGCCAACTGCGACATCGACCCGATGCCGATCTAGGTCGTATCCGGATCGCGGCCGGTGCCCCGGCCCAGCCACTGGGCCAGGGCGACCGGGTCGGGCGGCCGCCCGGAGCGGTCCGTCACGGCGGCGTGGACGGCCGCGACCAGTTCCGGTACGCGGGTCAGGGCGGCGACCGCGTCCGGCGCGGCGCCGGTGTCCGCGAGCGCCAGACCAAGGCCGGTCCACGCCCGGGGCCCGGCGGCACCGGTGGTGATGTCCTGGGCGTAGAGGCGCCGGGCACCGGCGGTGTCCCCGCACGCCCACAGCAGATCGCCCCGGCCGGCGCCGGCGACGCCGGGCACGGAGTCCCCGGACCGGTCGCGCAGCGTGTCGAGCGCCGCCGGATCGGCCAGCCCCACCCGGACGAGCACGGCCCGGGCGTCCAGGTGCCGGGCACCGGCATCCCGTAACGCCGCCCGGCGCGTCGGCAGCCGGGGCGGGCGGTTCCGGTCACCGCTCCAGGCGATCGCCAGGGCCTCGACGTCCCCGTCCAGAGGCCGCACGTGGGCCAGGCGCCAGGTCGCCCGGTGGTCGGCGGCCATGCGGTGGGCGAGCCGTTCCCCGGGGCCGTCGCCGAGGGCCGCGCCCAGTCGCCGTACGGTACCGAGGAGGGTCTCCAGGGCGCTGCGGCCCGCCGCGGTGAGAGCGGGATCGAGACTCAGCTCCGCCACGATCCGGTCGAGCCGTCCCAGCCACAGGGCGCTTTCGAAGCGTGCCGCGCCCTCCCGCGTACCCCCGGGGAGCCGGTTGGCGTACGCCTGCCAGAACCGGGCCACGGCCATGAAGGCGTACGCCCCCTGGAGCATCCCACCGAGAGGGCGGGGGTCGTCACGCCAGGGCGCGTAGTACAGCCGGTCCGCGACCCCCGGTTCGTACAGGGGGCACAGGTGCATCAGCGCGCTGAGCTTGCTGTGCTGGAGTTCGTGCACGAGCGTCGCCGCGCACAGGGCCACCGATCCGGGGAGCGAGGACGCCATGCCGCCGACGCCGTGTCCGCTGGTGACGCTGAGGACCCGGAACGGCTCCTGGGCGGCGATGGGTTGGAGCGAGCGCATCAGCACGCTGGCCGCTTCGGCGGACGGGGGGTCGACGTCCGCCAGCAGCGCGTGCGCCTCGCGGAGCAGGCGGCTCCAGGTGCCCGCCGCGGACGGTGTGAGCCGTCGGGCGGCCCCGTGGGGCGGAGGTGCGATCCGGTGGTGTCCCACGTCGTCGAGGACGACCCGCGGCGGCCGGTCGGGGACGAGGGACACACGGCGTACCGGCAGCCAGCCCGGTGTGTTCCGCTCCGGGGGGCCGGGCAGGTGGAGCCGCCCGTAGCGGCCGGTGACGCTGGGCCGCCCGCCGGTCGACCGGACGTCGGCCGTGTCCCAGAGCGCCGGTCGCCGGTGTGCCGTGGGGAGCCGCGCCAGGCCCAGGGTGGGCAGCCACACACCGCCCCGGCGCGCGGGGACGGGTAACGAGAAGGAGAGCCCCGCGCGGATGGCGGCGACCGCGGCCAGGGTGTGGAGATGGCCGGCGTCCACCCACAGGGGGGTGTCCGCGCGGTGGGGGCGCCGGAGCCGGGTCAGCAGGCCGCTGAGCCAGATTCCCGTTTCGGGCAGGAGGAGCAGGTCTTCGACGGCCGTTCCGGGAGCGTGCCGCTGGGCGGCCGCCAGCAGGTTCCATGCGACCTGGGGCTCGGGGAGGGGGGCCGTCACACCGGCCAGCCGGGTCAGGGTGTCCATCAGCAGGTCGAACAGCAGCAGGCGATGGCTGAACTCGGCGCCGGCGAGCGCCTCGAGCGCTCCGCTCCCACCGGCTCCGCCGGCGAGTTCGTGGAAGTGGCCTGGTGTCAGTGAATGCCGCGACTCCGCTTCGTGCAGAGAGTCAGGGCGCATACCGTCCCTCTGTGCCGCCGGACCGGCTCATCAGGAAGTCCAGCTTCCGTTCTGGCTTCCGGTGGACTCGCTTCCCGCCGCGCGTCCCGCGTCCGCCAGCAGCCGGGCCTTGGCAACCGCTCTGGTGTCGTCGGGCCGGGAACGCAGGTCCTCCAGGGAGGTGCCCGTGAGGACGGGCAGGTCCGACATGATGGCGGTTTCCGGCTTTTCCACTGCCGTAGACCTCCCCCGGTGTCCGAGCGGTGTTCGATCCGCCGCCCTTACATGATGTCCTAAGCACCCACCGCTGGAAACATGCGCTACCGGACAGCCTGTCCGCCTCCCGGTGTCCCGTGGCCGAATCGCGGAGCCTCAACCACCATGGGAGACAGGGGCGGTGAACCATTCCGGATAGTCGCCGAGGACCTCACGCAGGTCGTCGCGCGCGGTGGTGCCCGGGTCCACCAGGGACACCGCCTCCCACAGGCGGGTGAGGCCGTCCCGGAAGCTCACGCACGTGTCGATGAGCCCCAGGATCTCCAGGCGGGTCTCGGCCCGGCGGGGCACGCTGCCGGACATCGGGGCGGGCAGGAGGCCGATGACCTGGCCCCGCGACGCGGGGTCGCGCATGACCTCCAGGGCGGCGAGCGCGTCGTGCAGGCGGCCCTTGTCGGCCAGATCCAGCGCGCGGCGGGGTGCCGGGCGGGCGGGGGCGGGCACGTGGGGGCGGGTGCCCCGGGTGCGGACGGCCTCCCCGTCGCCCTCGAACCACAGGGACGTGGTGGTGCCGAACCTGCCGCGCAGCGCTTCGGCGAGCGGCCGGGGGGACGCGTACCAGTCGGGGTGCTCGCGCAGCAGCCGGAGCGCCTCGGTGCTGAACACCCCGGAGCGCAGCCCGTTGCGGGCGGTCTGGCCGGGGCCGCAGGCGAACAGCACGTGCTGGTCGGCGTGTTGCCGGGGGGTGGCCCTGGGCAGGGGGTCCGGGCGGAGGGCGCCGGCGGTCGCGGCGGCGTCGGCGTGGGTCTGGCAGGCGTCGAGGAGCCAGAGCTGGCGCGGGTGGCCGGGGGCGCCGTCCGAGCGGTAGAAGGCGAGGGCGGCCTCGACGTCCAGGCAGCGCAGGTCGTGCGGGACGGCGTCGGCGAACAGCAGCCGCCGGTCGCGGTCGGCGTCGATCAGGCCGTGGCCGGACCACGCGACGTACAGCCGGTCGCTGCGTTCGGCGGCGAGTTCGCGGGTGAGCACCCGGTGGACGGTGTCGCGGTCGGCCGGCCGGTAGGGGACGCCGGCGGTGCCGGCGAGGGCCGCGTTGCGGACGAGGGGCGACAGCAGGAGGGTGATGTCCCCGTCCCGCACGCCGAGTTCACGCAGCCGGCCGAGGTGGCCGAGTGCGTCGCGCACCGGGCCGTCCAGGTCCCAGGCCGAGCCGGCCTCGTAGGACTCCACCCCGACGACGAGCGCCCGCATGCGTACCTCCCCGTTACAGGGTAGGCCCGAACGGACCCAGGCCGTCTAGGTGTTGACGAGATCCAGGCCCTCCTCCCAGCGGAACTCCACGGTCCTGACGCGGTCGGGGTCCTGGGTGCCCAGGCGGACGCCCATCTCCCGGAGCGTCTCCAGGCTCCGCCGGTAGGCGGGGTGGGCGGCCTGGGCGGTGCTGAGGCACGGCAGGGCGGCGATCGGGACGCCCATGCCGTACGCCTCGCAGAGGATGCCCAGCGCGAGGGTGTCGGAGATCCCGGCGGCCCACTTGTTGAGGGTGTTGAACGTGGCGGGGGCGACCACGACGGCGTCCGGGTCCGGCAGGGGGCGGGGGTCCCCGGGGCGGCGCCAGGCGGAGCGGATGGGGTACCCGGTCTGTGCCTCGACGGCGTCGGTGTCGATGAAGCCGAGGGCGAGCGGGGTGGCCACCACGCCGACGTCCCACCGCCGTTCCTGTGCGGCGGTGATGAGCTTGCCGACGTCGGCGGCGACCCCGGCCGCGCAGACGACGACGTACAGGAAGGGTTTCGGCGGCTGGTGCGGCACGTGCGGTCTCCGGTGGGGTGTCGTGGGGCGGGACGGTGGCCGGTCCCGGTGCGGTACACCGATGGTGGCGCAGGGGGCGCGGCCGGCGGTAGGTACCCTGAGCCCGTCGCGGACTCTCCCATCACCTCGCCCGTACGGCGCAGTTGTCGCGCCGCGCGTCGGCCGGGGTGGCGGATCGATCGGAATCAGGCAGGTGCACAGGGTGCTGGTGGCGGATCGGTACCGGCTGGAGTCGCCCATCGGCCGCGGTGCGATGGGCGAGGTCTGGCGCGCCACGGACGAGGTGCTGGGCCGGCCGGTGGCGATGAAGCTGCTGCTGGGGGACGACTCGGACGCGCAGACGGCGGCCCGGTTCCGGCTGGAGGGCCAGACGGCGGCCCGGCTGAGCCATCCGCACGTGGTGGCGGTGTTCGACTTCGGGGCCTGGGAGGGCCGTTTCTACCTGGTCATGGAGCTGGTGGAGGGCCGCAGTCTGGCGCAGGAGCTGGCGGCCACCGGCTCGTTGCCGGCGGCGAGGGTGGCCGCCGTGGCCGCGCAGACCGCGGCGGGGCTGGCGTCGGCGCACCGGCAGGGGATCGTGCACCGGGACATCAAGCCGGGGAACCTGATGGCGGACGCGGACGGGACGGTGAAGCTCGGGGACTTCGGGATCGCCCGGTTCGTCGACGATCCGGCCGCCGCGCTCACCCAGGCGGGGCAGATCGTCGGCACCAGCCTGTACCTGGCGCCGGAGCGGGCGCTGGGGCAGCCGGCCGGGCCCGCGTCGGACGTGTACTCGCTGGGGTGCGTGCTGTACCACCTGCTCACCGGGCGGCCGCCGTTCCACGCCGACACCGCGACGGCGATCCTCTACCAGCACATCGACACCGCGCCCGTACCGCCGCTGCGGCTGGGGGTGGACGTGCCGCCCGCGTTCGAGAACTACCTGCTGGGCATGCTGGCCAAGCAGCCGGAGGAGCGGCCCACCGCGCAGGAGGTCGCCGACTGGTTCGCGTCGGGCGCCTGGCAGGGGCGGGCGCAGTCGCTCCCCGGCCCGGCCACGGCTCCGGCCGCCGCGCCCGCCCCGGCGCACCGGGGGCCCGCGCGCGTCGCGGCCACGGCACCCGTCGCGGCGCCCGTCCGCCCCGGCGGCCCCCTGCCGACGGCGGCGCCCGTTCCGCCGGGGCCGGCGGGTGGCGGTGCGGGGACGACGTACGCGATGCCGAGCGTCCCGCGGCAGGGCGGGCGGGGCCGGCGTGCCCTGCCGGCCCAGCACGGGGTGGGCGGGGCACGGCAGTTCGTCCGGCGGCGGCCGCGGGTGGCGAGCCTGATCGCCGGGAGCGTGGCGTTCTTCGCCGCCGTGCTGGTGGGCATGGCCCTGTTCTCGCCCGACTCGACGTCGGCGGACACCCCGCAGGTCGAGATCGCGGTGACCCCCACCGACCCGGGCACCACCACCGGCCACTAGGGAGCGTGCGGGACACCGCGGCCCGGGAGGGACCGGGCGGACCCGGCCTGGTCCGGCCGGGGCTTCCCGGCCGCGCGTCCCTTCGGGGGGCCGGGTGCGCGCGGGCAGGCGAGGGGGCGGGTCAGGGGACGTCGGCCAGGGGCGGCATCTCGCCTTCCGCCCTGCTCATGTCGATGACCGAGAAGGCCGCGCCCTGCGGGTCGTGCAGGCTGGCGAAGCGGCCGAAGGGGGTGTCCATGGGGCCCCAGACGGCGGTCCCGCCGCGTTCGGTCGCCCTCGCCACCGCCGCGTCGCAGTCGTCGACGCCGAAGTACACGTTGATGTACGGCGGGACCTCGGGCGGGAACTCGTCGGTCATCGCCATCCGGCCCAGGACGGGGTCCTCACCGACGTGGAAGACCCGGAAGTCCATGCCGTCAGGGGTCTCCATGGTCTTGGCCCGGTAGGGGAAGACGGCCGGGAAGAAGGCGTCGGACTTCGCCGGCTCGCGGGTGAAGACCTCCGCCCAGCAGAACGCGCCCGGCTCGCCGCGGACGTCGAACCCCTCGTGGGTGCCCGACTGCCACACGCCGAAGACCACGCCCCCGGGGTCGCGGGCCAGCACCATGGAGCCGAAGTCACCGACCCGCATCGGCTCCATCAGGAGCTCGCCGCCGTTGTCGCGGATCTTGCGGGCGGTGGCCTCCGCGTCCGGGGAGGCGAAGTACAGGCACCAGGCCGACTGGCCCTCCGCCCCGGGCATCGGCGGTACGACGGCGGCCACCGCGCGGCCGTTCGCGTACGCCTCGGTGTAGTTGCCGAACTCGGTCTGCGACTCGCCGAACGTCCAGCCCAGCACGTCTCCGTAGAAGCTCTTCGCGCCTTCGACGTCCGCGAACATCGCGTCCGCCCAGCACGGCACGCCTTCCGGTTGCACCGGCATGATTCCGTCCCTTTTCCGCTGTTCCGGTCAGGAATTTCACGCTAGCGAGCATTCCGACGGGGCGCGCGCCGACACGGACCCACGGGCAAGGGACTCCCCTCGTGGCCCCCTGCCCGTGTTTTTTCGAGTTAACAGTGACGTAGAGTGGTTGCGCAAGTCTGCTTCTGATGCGGGAGTGGGATGCTCCGCTTTGTCTCCGTCGATTACAGTACGAGCCCGTTGACGGATTCGAACTCGCGCGACGTGGGGACCCCGATGAGCGACGGCGAACAGCGCGGCGGCGGACAGCCCACGCCGCCGCACCGGGGCACGCCCGAACTCCGGACGTTGCAGCAGAAGGTCGAGTACATGGTCGAGAAGACCTTCCCGGGCCAGAAGATCTCGGGGCGGGTCTTCGCCGACCTGGTGAAACAGCGCGGCGGATCCCTCTCCCACAGCTACTTCTCCAACATCCTGGCCGGGAAGGTCACCCACCCTTCCGAGGACATCCTCAAGGCCCTCGGCCTGGGCTTCGGCGTCGACTGGCGGTTCTTCAAGGACGAGTCGGAAGTCGTGGACGACGTCGTCGCGGGCCTCCAGTTCCTGGCGAAACGGCGCACCGGGGAGATCAGCGGGGTCGCCGCGCGCGGCAACGACGAGGACGGCATCCCGGCGGAACTGCTGGAATTCGCCCTCGCACTGCTGGAGGAGACCAAGCAGCCCGGGCGGCAGAACGCCGGACCGGACGAGCCGGACGGCCGGTAAACTCGCCGATCATCACGAGGGCAAGAGGCGTCCATGTCCATGCGCGAGCTGAGGAAAGAGTGCGAAGCCGGACTCGCGGACCTACCCATTCCGGCCCCCTTCACCATCGAGGGGCTGGTGGCCAACATGGAGGCCGCCCGGGGCCGCACCATCGTCCTGCGTGAACTGCCCGACCGCCTGGCGCGCGTCAACGCCGCCTGCGGGCTCCGGCTCAGCTCCGGCACCACCAGCTTCGTCCTCTACCGCCGGCGCCCCACCGCGTACCAGACGCAACACGTCATCCTGCACGAGCTGTGCCACGAGTGGTTCGACCACGGGGCGAGCCTGGACGCCGCCCAACTGCGGCGGCTGCTGCCGGTGTTCGACACCTCGCTGATCTCCCGGGTACTCGACTCGGGCGCCACCGTCCAGGCCCGGGCGCAGTACGACACGCACGACGAACGGGTGGCCGAATTCGGTGCCTCGCTGATACCCCGGATGGCGCGGGACATGACGAGTGATGACATGGTGGGGCGGCTCGCCAACTCCCTGTCGCGGCCGGTCGCGAACCGGCGACGGGGGTTCTTCCGACGGAACCGCTGAACACCGCTCGACCGCTGAGACCGAGGACCTTCCCGTGACCGCACTCGATCTGGTCGGCTACCTCATAGCCGGCCTGATGACCGCCGTCGCCCTGTGGCGCATGCCGGCCGCCCTGTGGGGCGACGAGGAGGACCGGCGCCGACGGGCACTGTGGGGCTGCTACGCGGGGTTCGCCGCCGCCCTGTGGACCAAGACGGAGGCCGTGCGCACCGGGCTCAACAACAGTCCCGTCGTCGACCTCGCCGTCCTCATCAAGCACTACACGTCGACGGTGGCGATCCTCGCCATCCTCAGCTACATCGTCGCCATCTACGGCCACTATCCGGCCGACGGCACGGTCCCGCGGCACGTCCGGTTCGCCCGCACGGTCCAGCAGGTCGCGGCGAAGGCGTCCGTCGCGACGCTCGTCCTGCTGACCGTGCTGTTCTTCACGGTCGTCGACCGTTCCACCCCCTCCGACCGGTTCGTGTCCGACCACGCCGGGCAGTGGGGCGCCACGCTCTACATGAGCGTGTTCTACCTCTACCTGGGCGCCGCGTCCGCCGTCTGCGCGTACCAGTGGGCCCTGGCGACCGGCAACGCGAGCCTGCGGCACCTGCGGGTCGGGCTCGGCATGATGACCGCCGCCATGTTCATCGGCGTCGCCTACACGGTGAGCCGGACGCTGTTCATGTGGGCCAGCGTCCTCCACCGGCCCGGTCACGCCTTCGCCCAGAACTTCGACAAGGCCACCGAGCTGGCCCAGGACGTGCTGTTCGCGCTCTTCGCGGTGGGCGCGTCCATCCCGGCGTGCAGCAAGGGCTGGCGGCGGGTGAAGCTCTGGCGGGCCCAGGCGCGGCTGCACCCGCTGTGGCGGGAACTGATGACCGCCTTCCCCGACCAGCCCTTCGAGCCGCCGGCCCCGCTGGTGCGGGAGCTGACCCGGTTCGGCACCCCCTCGGACCTGCGGGTCGACCGGTGGGCCGCCGACATCGCCGACGCGGTGGAGAAGCTGCGGCACTACGTGCCGGACGGCCTGCTCGACGCCGCCGCGTCCGCCGCGGGCGGTCCGGGACCCCTCGCCGACGCGTACTGGATCAAGGCGGCCCTGGCCGCCAAGGCGGACGGGGCACCGGCCGGGAAGGCCGCCGCCGTGCGCCAGCGGCACGCCACCGACCAGGACGACGAGGTGGCGTGGCTGGTACGGGTCGCCGCGGCCTACCGGAGGGTCGGCGCGGACCGGGCGCGCGCCCTGCTCGCCCCCCTGGAGCGCACGTCATGAGCCGCCCCACGGGCACCGGCCCGGAGACCACCGTCCGCCCCGGCGCCACGCGGACCACCGGCCCGGACACCACCGGCCCGCATGCCACCGGCCCGGAGACCACCGTCCGCCCCGGCGCCGCCGCCGGCGACGACCGCGGTGGGGCCGCGCGTACCGTCACCGACGTCCTCCAGCCCCGCAACGTCCTGCTGGCCGGCATGCTCGGCATCGGCTGGGCGGCGGCCGGCCACTGGTCCGGCCTGCTGTGGGGCCTCCTCGGCGCGCTGTGCGCGGGGCTCGTCCCGGCCGGGTACATCGAGTGGGAGCGGGGGCGCGGCACATGGGGCGACCGGCACGTCGTCGACCGCACCAAACGGGCGCCGATCTTCTTCGTGATCCTGGGCTCCATCGGCACCGGCTCGGTCGTCATGGTCCTGGGGCACGCCCCGGCGGGGATCCTGGCCGCCATGCTGGCGCTGTGGGTGATGACCGTGGGGCTGCTCGCGGTGAACACCGTCTGGAAGATCTCCGTCGACTCGGCCGTCGCCTCGGCCGTGGTCGCCCTGCTGTCGGTGGTCCACTCGCCCTGGTGGCTGGCGGCGTACACCATGACCACCGCCGTGTGCTGGTCCCGGGTGGCGCTGCGTTACCACACGATCGCGCAGACGGTCGCGGGCGCGGCGCTGGGCGCGGCGACCGCGGCGGCGGCCTGGTTCATGTGAGCCGTCGGGCCACCCCTGGTGGCGGTCAGCCGGCGGCCAGGAGCTCCGCGAGGAACGCGTCCAGCTCCTTCAGGCGCTCCTGGCCCTCGGGGATCTCGTGGTAGGTCCGTTCCAGGAAGCGGCGCAGCGAGGGCACCCACACGGTGAAGACGGCGGTGTGCAGCAGTTCTATTCGCAGCTCCTCCCGGGTGCCGTTGAGAACCGGCCACATCCGTACGTCGCCCTCGCCGACCGCGTGGGCCATGCCGTCCCGGAGCATGTCGCGGTCCAGGCGCCACTCGGCGTACACGAACCCGGCGTGGGTGAAGCCGACCGTCACCGCGTACGGGTCGCGCGGGTCGTAGGTCAGGTGGGCCAGGACGGGGAGCTCGTGGCCGTCCGGCGAGAGAAGTCGCATGAAGACCTTGTCACGCAGGACCGCGTTCATGTCGTTCCTCCTGAGGGATGGGGGACGGGAGCCCCCTAGCAGGTGCCCCGGGAAACCCGAGTAATGCGGAGGAGGGGGTGACCCGCGGTACTCCGGTCGGCCCTCTCCCGCCCTGCGGGGGGTGCGCCCCGTCCCTACCGTGGCTGAATGATCGTCAGTTCGTTTCTGGCCGCCGCCCTGCTGTTCGTCCCCGCGGTGCCCGGGGTGCCCGGGGTGCCCGGTGGTCCGGCCGCCGGGCCGCGCCCCGTCGAGCCGGTGCCGCCGCCCGCGGCCGTACGCGTCGACCCGGCGGTCCTGCACCGCCCCGGCACCCAGGTGCGGGTCCCGCCCGGCGTCGCGGCGCCGCCCCGGCTGTCCGCCCGGTCCTGGCTGGTGGCCGACGCCGCCACCGGTGACGTGCTGGCCGCCCACGACGCCCACCGGCGGCTGCCGCCCGCCTCCACACTGAAGACGCTGTTCGCGCTGGCGACCCTGCCCGGCCTGCCGGCCCAGCGGCAGCACACGGTGAGCGAGCACGAGCTGCGGGGCATCGGGGAGGGCAGCAGCCTGGTGGGCGTGCGCGAGGAGGTCACCTACCGGGTGGCCGACCTGTGGCGCGGGGTCTTCCTCAGCTCCGGCAACGACGCCGTCCGCGTCCTCGCGGGCCTCGGCGGCGGCTGGGAGGCCACCACCCACAAGATGCAGGCCACCGCCCGGGTCCTGGGCGCCCTGGACACCCGGGTGGTGTCCCCCGACGGGTACGACGCCCCGGGCCAGGTCTCGTCGGCGTACGACCTCGCGGTCTTCGGCCGGGCCGGGCTGCGCGACCCGGACTTCGCCCGGTACGCCGCCACCGCGTACGCCAAGTTCCCGGCGGGACGCTGGTCGTACGGCATCCGCAACACCAACCGGCTGCTCACCGGCGCCGACGGGGTGCGGCGGTACCCGGGGCTCCTCGGCATCAAGAACGGCTACACCACCCACGCGGGCCACACCCTGATCGCGGCCGCCCGCAAGGGGGCGCGCACGCTGGTCGTCTCGGTGATGAACCCGCGCCGGGGCGGTGCCCACGCGGTGTACGAGGAGGCCCGCGACCTGCTGGACTGGGGCTTCGCGGCGGCGCCGCACGTCCGACCGGTGGGCTCCCTGCTGCCCCCGCGCGCCACGCTCCCGGTCCGGGCGGCCGCCGCCCCGGCGTCCCCGCGCACCACCCCGCCCGCACCGCCCGCACCGCCCACGGCGGCCGCGTCCACGGCGCCCGTCGCCGCCGCGACCGCCCGCGGTGACGGCGGGACGGGCCTCCTGCTGACCGTCACGTTCATCGGCTCGGCCTGTCTGGCCGCGGCCGCCCTGTGGCTGGCCCGCCGGCGGAGTGAGCGGTGAACGCCCGCCCGGAAGGTTCCGTCCTTGCCACACTGCCCCCATGACGCCCACCGCCGTGCCGCCCACCGCCGTGACCCCCGATCCCGTGACGCCCGTCCCCGTGATCCTGGACTGCGACCCCGGCCACGACGACGCCTTCAACATCCTGCTGGCCGCCGCCCACCCCGCCGTCGAGCTCCTCGCGATCACCACCGTCGCCGGCAACGCGACCGTCGAACGGACCACCCTCAACGCCCGCCGGGTGTGCACGGTCGCCGGCATCGAGGGCGTGCCGATCGCCGCCGGACTGGCCGGGCCGCTGCACGGGCCCGGCATCGTGGCCGGGAACATCCACGGCGAGTCCGGCCTCGACGGGCCCGGGTTCGGCGAGCCGACCGTCCCGCTCGACCCGCGCGACGCCATCACGCTCCTCCGCGAGACGCTCCTCGCCCACCCAGGCCCCGTGACGCTCGTCCCCACCGGACCGCTCAGCAACATCGCCGCGTTCCTGCTCGCCCACCCGGCCCTGGCCGCCGACCGGATCGGGCGGATCGTGCTGATGGGCGGCTCCACGGGGCGCGGCAACCGCACCCCGGCGGCCGAGTTCAACATCGCCGCCGACCCGGAGGCCGCCGACATCGTGTTCTCCAGCGGCCTGGACGTCACCATGATCGGGCTGAACGTCAGCCACCAGGCGCCGGCCACGCCCGACGTCCTCGCCCGGCTGGAGGCGCTCGGCACGCCCCTGTCACGGCTGTGCGTCGACCTGCTGACGTACTTCGGCACCACGTACCGCGAGGTGTTCGGACTCGCCGCGCCGCCGCTGCACGACCCGCTGACCGTCGCCCACCTCATCGACCCGGACCTGATCACCACGGTCCGCGCCCCGGTCGCCGTCGAGCTGACCGGCACCCACACGCGCGGCGCCACGGTGGTCGACCTCGACGGCGTGACCGGCCGCCCCGCCAACGCCCGTGTCGGCACCGGTGTGAACGCCCCCGCCTTCTGGGACCTCGTCATCGACGCCGTCCGTACCCTGGGGTGACCCGCCTTCCCCGGCCCCCGGTGGACACCGCGCGGCAAACCCCGCCCGTTTCGTCCCTGTTGGGTGGGTACCCGTACCCCATGGACACGGACACGCACACGGACACCGGTGGGAACAGAGACGGGAAGACCACGGCCCCGGCGGCCTTCGAGCCGCCGGTCACCATGAGGCGGCGCGAGCCGCACGGCCGGATCCGCACGCACCGGCCCGCCGTCGCCGACGGCACCGCCGCGGACGGGGCGGTCGAGGGCAACATCGTGCGGGGCGAGGACTGAGCCGCGCATAGGCTCGGCGCATGACCGCCTACGCCGTTTCCCTGGCCAACTCGCAGCGCTCACTGGGGGATCCGAGCCTGCGCTACCCCCTCCACCCGCCGCTCCTGCGGGGCTGCCCCCGTACCGCCACGCCCGGCCTGGTCCACCCCTTGGAGGTCGACTACGCCTACGAGGACACCCCGGCGGACCTGTTCACCTCGTCCCCGCGCGGCGGGGGGCTGGAGCGGTGGGCGCCGCTGCTGCCCCCGCTCGACGCGCCGGGGCTGGGCGAGGGCGGCACCCCGCTCATCCCGTTCGGCGACGGCACGTGGATCAAGGACGAGTCGCGCAACCCCACCTGGAGCCACAAGGACCGGCTCAACCGGGTCGCCGTCAGCGCCGCCGTCCACATGGGCGCCGAGGGCATCGCGGTAGCGTCCTCCGGCAACCACGGGGCCTCCGCAGCCGCGTACGCCGCCCGGGCCGGGCTGCGCTGCGTCGTCCTGGCCTCGGCCGGCGCGCCCCCGGCGATGGCCTCCTTCGTCCAGGCGTACGGCGCCGACGTCCTGGCCGTCCCGAGGGAGGCGCGGTGGCCGCTGCTCGCCGAGATCGCGGAGCGCCTCGGCTACCACACGGTCAGCAACCTGACCCCCACCCACACCGGGCACCCCTTCGGCCCGGAGGGCTACAAGACCGTCGCGTACGAAATCCACGGCGAACTGGGCGTGCCCGCCGCGGTGTTCGTGCCCACCGGCTACGGCGAGCTGCTGTTCGGCGTCTGGAAGGGCTTCCGCGAACTGCGGGACCTCGGGGTCACCGACCGGGTGCCCCGGGTGTTCGGCTGCGAGCCGGCGGCCGGCGGTCCCCTCGCGGCGGCCGTACGGACCGGGGTGCCGGCCGCGGTGGTGGAGGTGGGCCCCACCGACGCGTACGGCATCTCCTGCTCGGCCGGCGGTCACCGGGCCGTGCGGGCGGTCCTCGACAGCGGGGGCGACGCGCTGCTGGTGACGGACGGGGAGATGGCCCGCGCCCGGGACGAGCTGGCCCGGCAGGGCGTGTGGGCGGAGTTGTCGGCCGCGGCGGGGCTGGCCGGCTTCCGCCAGTGGGCGGCCCGCGAGGGCGGCTTCGACGGGCCGGTGGTGTGCGTGTCGACGTCCAGCGGGTTCAAGGACCGCTCGGTGGGCGGCGACCCGATGGAGCCGGTCGAGCCCACGTGGGAGGCCGTCTCCCGGCGGCTGCGCCGGTAGGGCGGCCTCCCCGGTTCCGGGCGGACCCGCCCGGCGGCCGTCACCGGAGGTGGGCCCAGGAGTGCGGGTGGGCGGTGAGGTACTCGCGCAGCGTCATCGGGGCGTGGCCGGTGAGACGGCGGACCGTGTCGGCGACGGTCGCCATCTCGCCGGTGGCGATCGCCTCGTAGGAGGTGACCCAGCCGGTGACCTCCCAGTGCTCGGCGCCGTACGCGGCGCGGGAGGCGTACGCCTCGGCGCGGGTCTCGGGGACGTAGGCGACCGGCCGGCCGGCCGCGCGGGACAGCTCCTCTGCCGCCTCGGCGAGCGTGAGCGCCTCCTCGCCGGTGACGTCGTACGTCGCGCCGTCGTGCTCGCCGCCGCCGAGCAGGACGGCCGCCGCCACGTCCGCGATGTCCTCGTGGGCGACCGCCGCGACCCGGCCGTCGCCCCCGGGGCCGCGCAGCACGCCGTCCTCGCCGGTCATCGCGGCGAACCCGGCGAGATACCAGCTGTCCCGCAGGAACGTGTGCGGCACGCCCTGCGCCTCGATGTACCGCTCGGTGTGCCAGTGGTCGCGGGCGAAGGTGAACGTCGCCTGCGGGGCGGCCCCCAGGAACGACACGTACACGATCCGCCCGACGCCCGCCGCGAGCGCCGCGTCGACCGCCGTGCGGTGCTCCTGGATCCGGTCGGGGCTCTCGTGCGCCGACACCAGGAACAGCGTGTCGGCGCCGTCCAGGGCGCGGCGCATCGCCTCGCCGTCCCCGTACGGCGCGGGCGGCGCCTTCACCGCGTCCGGCAGGTCCGGCAGCCGGCCGGGATCACGGCCGAGCAGCCGGGCCTTGACGCCCTGGTCGGCGAGGCGGCGGGCGACACGGCCGCCGATACGGCCACTCGCCCCGGTCACAGCGATCACGGATGACATACCGGCGAGTGTGTCAGGCGTACACCTCGGTGACCTCCAGCACGCGCGCGGTGATGCGCCCGTCCGGCGTACGCCCCGGGTCGGCCAGGTAGGCGCGGTAGGCGTCCTCGGTCGGGAACCGCACGAGGTGGACCTCCGACAGCCCGTCGGCGGTCCGCAGCCGCCGCTCCAGCCGCCCGCCGTGGCGCGGGAGGAGGGCGAGCGCCTTCTCCTCGTACGCCGTGGCCTCGTCCACCGCGTCGGCCGGGTAGTCCAGGAGCACGGCCAGTTGGAAGGACGGGGCGGGCGGGCCGTCCAGCGGCTTGTAGAAGTGGACGTCCACGTTCCCGCCGGGGAAGCCCTCGGAGCGGCCGGTCTCGACGTAACCGAGGCGCCGGTAGAAGGCGGGCGCCTGGAAGGAGAACGACGACACGATCACGCGGTCGCAGCCGCGCCGCCGCGCCTCCTCCTCCGCCGCGCGCAGCAGCCGCGTCCCGAGCCCGGTGCCGCGCCGGTCCTCGCGGACCCAGACCATGGAGACGCCGGCGAGTCCGCCCCACGTCCAGCCGGTGAGCCCGCCGGTGATCTCGCCCGTCGCGTCGTCGGTGGCGCGCACCGACAGCCCGGCCTCGTCGGAGGCGCCCGTGGCGGCCCGGTTGAAGGCCGTCAGCTCCGCGTCGAGGCGGGCCGCCAGTTCCTTGTCCTCGCCGCCGGCCGTGAGCGTCGTCGTCACTTGTCCTCCAGGTCTCCCTCGGTCTCCAGGAAGACCTGCTTCAGCCGCTCCAGGACCGCCGGGTCGGGCTTCTCCCACATGCCGCGCGACTCGGCCTCCAGCAGCCGCTCGGCGATGCCGTGCAGGGCCCAGGGGTTGGCCTCCTGGAGGAACGCCTTGTTCTCCGGGTCGAGCACGTAGGTCTCGGTGAGCTTGTCGTACATCCAGTCGGCGACGACGCCGGTCGTGGCGTCGTACCCGAAGAGGTAGTCGACGGTCGCTGCCAGTTCGAAGGCGCCCTTGTAGCCGTGGCGGCGCATCGCCTCGATCCAGCGCGGGTTGACCACCCGGGCGCGGAAGACGCGGGAGGTCTCCTCGACGAGGGTGCGGGTGCGGACCGACTCGGGGCGGGTGGAGTCGCCGATGTACGCCTCGGGGGCGGTGCCCTTGAGCGCGCGGACGGTCGCGACCATGCCGCCGTGGTACTGGAAGTAGTCGTCGGAGTCGGCGATGTCGTGCTCGCGGGTGTCGGTGTTCTTGGCCGCCACCGCGATGCGCTTGTACGCCGTCTCCATCTCGTCGCGCGCCGGGCGTCCTTCGAGGCCGCGCCCGTACGCGTAGCCGCCCCAGACCGTGTACACCTCGGCGAGGTCGGCGTCGGTGCGCCAGTCGCGCGAGTCGATGAGCTGGAGGATGCCGGCGCCGTAGGTGCCGGGCCGGGAGCCGAAGATACGGGTGGTGGCGCGGCGTTCGTCGCCGTGCTCGGCGAGGTCGGCCTGGGCGTGGGCGCGGACGAAGTTGTCGTCGGCCGGCTCGTCGAGGGAGGCGGCGAGGCGGACGGCGTCGTCCAGGAGCCCGATGGTGTGCGGGAAGGCGTCCCGGAAGAAGCCCGAGATGCGCAGCGTCACGTCGATCCGGGGCCGGCCCAGCTCGGCGAGCGGGATCGCCTCCAGGCCGGTGACGCGGCGGGAGGCGTCGTCCCAGACGGGGCGGACGCCGAGGAGCGCGAGGGCCTCGGCGACGTCGTCGCCGGCGGTGCGCATGGCGCTGGTGCCCCACAGGGACAGGCCGACGGAGTCGGGCCACGCGCCGTTGTCGTCGCGGTAGCGGGTCAGCAGCGACTCGGCGAGCGCCTGGCCCGTCTCCCACGCGAGGCGGGAGGGGACGGCCTTGGGGTCGACGGAGTAGAAGTTGCGGCCGGTCGGCAGGACGTTGACCAGGCCGCGCAGCGGCGAGCCGGACGGTCCGGCCGGGACGAACCCGCCGTTCAGGGCGTGCACGGCGTGGTCCAGCTCGTCGGTGGTGGCGGCGAGGCGCGGGACGACCTGGCGGGCGGCGAAGTCGAGGACGGCGGCGACGGCGTCGTCGTAGCCCTCGGCGACCGTGGCGACGGCGGCCGGGTTCCAGTCGGCGGCCTCCATGGCCTCCACCAGGGCGCGGGCCTTGGCCTCGGCCTCGTCGGCGCCGGTGCGGGTGGCGGCGGACTCGTCCAGGCCGAGGGCCTCGCGGAGGCCGGGCAGGGACTGGGTGCCGCCCCAGATCTGGCGGGCGCGGAGGATGGACAGGACCAGGTTGACCCGCTCGGGGCCGGTGGGGGCGCCGCCGAGGACGTGCAGCCCGTCACGGATCTGGGCGTCCTTGACCTCGCACAGCCAGCCGTCGACGTGCAGCAGGAAGTCGTCGAACCCGTCGTCGTCCGGGCGGTCCTCCAGACCGAGGTCGTGGTCGAGCTTGGCGGCCTGGATGAGCGTCCAGATCTGGGCGCGGATGGCCGGCAGCTTGGACGGGTCCATGGAGGAGATCTGCGCGTACTCGTCGAGCAACTGCTCCAGGCGGGTGATGTCGCCGTACGACTCGGCGCGGGCCATCGGCGGCACCAGGTGGTCGACGAGCGTGGCGTGCACGCGGCGCTTGGCCTGGGTGCCCTCGCCCGGGTCGTTGACCAGGAACGGGTAGACCAGCGGGATGTCGCCGAGGGCCGCGTCGGGGCCGCAGGCGGCGGACAGGCCGGCGTTCTTGCCGGGCAGCCACTCCAGGTTGCCGTGCTTGCCGAGGTGGACCATCGCGTCGGCGCCGAAGCCGCCGTCCTCGGCGCGGGCGGCGATCCAGCGGTAGGCGGCCAGGTAGTGGTGCGACGGCGGCAGGTCCGGGTCGTGGTAGATCGCGATCGGGTTCTCGCCGAAGCCGCGCGGCGGCTGGATCAGGATGAGGAGGTTCCCGCGCCGCAGGGCGGCGAGGACGATGTCGCCCTCCGGGTTGCGGGAGCGGTCCAGGAACATCTCGCCGGGCGGCGGGCCCCAGTGCCGCTCGACCTGCTCGCGCAGCTCCGCCGGCAGGGCGGCGTACCAGCGCTTGTAGTCGGCGGCCGGGATGCGGACCGGGTTCTTGGCGAGCTGCTCCTCGGTGAGCCAGTCCTGGTCGTGGCCGCCGGCCTCGATCAGGGCGTAGATCAGCTCGTCGCCGTCGCCGGACGCGAGGCCCGGGACGTCCTCGGCGCCGAAGTCGTAGCCCTCCTCGCGGAGCCGGCGCAGCAGTGCCACGGCGGAGGCGGGGGTGTCGAGGCCGACGGCGTTGCCGATGCGGGAGTGCTTGGTGGGGTACGCGGAGAGGACCAGCGCCAGGCGCTTGTCGGCGTTCGGGATGTGCCGCAGCCGGGCGTGCCGGACGGCGATCCCAGCGACGCGGGCGGCGCGCTCGGCGTCGGCGACGTACGCGGGCAGGCCGTCGGCGTCGATCTCCTTGAACGAGAACGGCACGGTGATGAGGCGGCCGTCGAACTCGGGGACGGCGACCTGGCTGGCGGCGTCGAGCGGGGAGAGGCCCTCGTCGTTCTCCTCCCAGGCGGCCCGCGAGCCGGTCAGGCACAGGGCCTGGAGGATCGGCACGTCCAGGGCGGCGAGGGCGCCGGCGTCCCAGGCCTCCTCGTCGCCGCCCGCCTGGGCCTCGGCGGGCTTGGTGCCGCCGGCGGCGAGGACGGTGGTGACGACCGCGTCGGCCGTGCGCAGGCTCTCCAGCAGCTCCGGCTCGGGGGCGCGCAGCGAGGCCACGTACAGCGGGAGGGCCTGGCCGCCGGCGTCCTCGATGGCGTCGCAGAGGGTGGAGACGAAGGCGGTGTTGCCGCTCATGTGGTGGGCGCGGTAGTAGAGCACGGCGACCACGGGGCCGGTGGTGGCGCGCGCGGTGCGCTCCAGGGGGCCCCAGGTGGGGGCGGCGGCCGGGGGCTCGAAGCCGTGGCCGGTGAGCAGGACGGTGTCGGAGAGGAAGCGGGCGAGCTGCTCCAGGTTGTCCGGACCGCCGTGGGCGAGGTAGGCGTGCGCCTCGGCCGCGATGCCGATCGGGACGGTGGAGGTCTCCATGAGCTGGGCGTCGGGGGCCTGTTCGCCGGTGAGGACGACCAGCGGCGTGCCGGTCGCGCGCAGCGCCTGGAGGCCGTCCTCCCAGGCGCGGATGCCGCCGAGGAGGCGTACGACGACGAGGTCGGCCCCGTCGAGGAGGCCCGGGAGGTCGTCCATCGGGAGCCGGGCGGGGTTGGCGAACCGGTACGCGACGGGGCCGCCGGCCGCGCGGGCGCTGAGCAGGTCGGTGTCGGAGTGCGACAGCAGCAGGATCGTCGTGGCGGGCGCCGGGGCGGGCGCCGTCTCGGGCGTGGTCGCGTGCGTCATGACGTGCGCAGGCCTTCCTCGGGGTGTCCGCGCCCCGGGTGGTCGTAGGACGGCGGGAGTTCCTGACTCGTCCGGTTTCCGGCCGGACTCACAGTGGCGGGACCGCGCCGGATTCTCACCGGGCTTCCTCCCTAGGGCCCTGGGACCCTGTGCCGTCTGCATAGTAGAGGCTGCGCGTATGCTCGCCGCCATGCCGCCCAGCTCACCAAATCCCCAGGACCGGGGTGAAGCGCACATACGGGACCGTGTCCGCGAGCGCGGTGACGCGTGCCCCGGTGCGCTCCGGCTGCACCGGGCCGACGACGGGTCGCTGGCCCGGCTCCGCCTCCCCACCGGCGTTCTGACGCCCCGTCAAGTCCTGGCGCTGGCCGACGCGGCGGACCGCCTGGGCGACGGGCACCTCTCCCTCACCTCGCGCGGCAACGTGGAGTTGAGGGGCCTCGGGGAAGGCTGCGGACTCGGGCTGGCGGACCTGCTGCGGGACGCCGGACTGCTGCCGTCCGAACGGCACGAGCGGGTACGGAACATGGTGGTCTCGCCGCTCGCCGGCGCCGGCGTGCAGGCGTGGGCCTCGCGCCTGGACGAGCTGTTGTGCGCCGAGGACTGGACGCCGGAGCTCTCCGGCCGCTTCCTGTTCGCCGTGGACGACGGGCGGGGCGACGTGGCGGGCCTGGCCGCCGATGTGACGTTGCTCGCAGAGCCCGCCGGGACCGGCCTGGTCCGGGTGGGGCGTACGACCCACCGGGTGTCCTCCGCCGACGCGCCCCGCGCCGCGCTCGCGGCGGCCGGGGCGTTCCTGGCGGCGGCCCGCTCGGCCGGCACCGGCGCCTGGCGGGTGCGGGAGCTGCCGGCTGGGCAGGACGTGGACGTGGACGGACACCTGCGCCGGGCCGGCGTCGCGGCGGAGCCCGTACCGGACGCGGCGTTCCCCACGTGCCCCCCGCCCGCGCCCGGAACGGCCGGCGACGGCATGCTGTCCGTCCTGGCCCGCCTCGGCCGGGTGACCACCGCCCAGTTCCGCGCCCTGCTGCCCGCCGGGGAGGTGCGGGTCACCCCGTGGCGCGGGTTCGTCCTGCCCGGCTTCACCGACCCGGCGGCGGCCCGCGAGCGGCTGCGCGCCCTGGACGGGGCCGGGTTCATCACCCGTACCGACTCCCCCTGGATCGGCGTCACCGCGTGCACCGGGCGCCCCGGCTGCGCCAAGTCCCTCTCCGACGTACGGGCGGACGCCCGGCCCCGCGAGGGCGCCCTGCCCGTCCACTGGTCCGGCTGCGCACGCCGCTGCGGCCACCCCCAGGGCGCGTGGACCGACATGGTGGCGACCGGCGAGGGCGCGTACCAGCCGACCGTACAAGGACCGACGAAATGAGCGAGAGCAGAGTGTTCGACTACGAGAAGGACGGGGCGGAGATCTACCGCCAGTCCTTTGCCACGATCCGTGCCGAGGCGGATCTCGCGGGCCTGCCGGCCGACGTCAGCCAGGTCGCCGTGCGGATGATCCACGCGTGCGGCATGGTCGACCTCGTCCGCGACCTGGCCTACACGCCGGACGTGGTGGCCCGCGCCCGCGAGGCGCTGCGCGCCGGCGCGCCGATCCTGTGCGACGCGCAGATGGTCGCCAGCGGCGTCACGCGCAAGCGGCTGCCCGCCGGCAACGACGTGGTCTGCACGCTCTCGGACCCGTCCGTCCCGGCGCTCGCCGCCGAACTCGGCACCACCCGCAGCGCGGCCGCCATGGAGCTGTGGCGCGACCGGCTCGAAGGGTCCGTCGTCGCGGTGGGCAACGCCCCGACCGCGCTGTTCCGGCTGCTGGAGATGATCGAGGCGGGCGCGCCCCGCCCGGCGGCCGTCATCGGCATACCGGTCGGGTTCATCGGGGCGGCCGAGTCCAAGGACGCGCTGGCCGCCTTCCCGGGCCTGGAGCACCTGGTGGTGCGCGGCCGGCGGGGTGGCAGCGCGATGGCGGCGGCGGCGATCAACGCGATCGCGCACGAGGCGGAGATCCAGGCATGAGCGGCAAGCTGTACGGCGTGGGGCTCGGCCCCGGCGACCCGAATCTGATGACGGTCGCGGCGGTGAAGGCCATCGCGGCCGCCGACGTGATCGCGTACCACTGCGCCCGCCACGGCCGTTCCATCGCCCGTTCCATCGCGGCCGAGCACATCCGCGAGGACCACGTCGAGGAACGCCTGATGTACCCGCTGACCGTCGAGACGACGGACCACCCGGGCGGGTACCGGGGTGCGCTGAACGACTTCTACGAGGAGGCGTCGGCGCGGCTGGCCGCCCACCTGGACGCGGGCCGCACGGTCGCCGTCCTCGCCGAGGGCGACCCGCTGTTCTACGGCTCCTACCAGCACATGCACAAGCGGCTGGCGGACCGGTACGACACCGAGGTCATCCCCGGTGTCACCTCGGTGAGCGCGTCGGCGGCCCGGCTGGGCAAGCCGCTGTGCGAGGCGGAGGAGATCCTGACGATCATCCCCGGCACGCTGCCGGAGGAGGAACTGACGGCCCGCCTGGCGGCCACCGACTCGGCCGTCGTCATGAAGCTGGGCCGGACGTTCCCGACGGTACGGCGCGCCCTGGAGCGGGCGGGCCGGCTGGACGACGCCCACTACGTGGAGCGGGCCACGATGGCCGGCGAACGGACCGGCGCCCTGGCGGACGTCGACCCCGGATCGGTCCCCTACTTCTCCGTGGCGGTGCTCCCGTCGCGCGTCGACTCCGGCCCGGCCGTGCCCGCCTCGGGCGAGGTCGTGGTCGTCGGCACCGGCCCGGCGGGCCCCCTGTGGCTGACGCCCGAGACCCGGGGCGCGCTCGCCTCGGCGACCGACCTGGTGGGCTACACCACCTACCTGGACCGGGTCCCCGTGCGCCCCGGCCAGGAGCGGCACGGCTCGGACAACAAGGTCGAGTCGGAGCGCGCCGAGTTCGCCCTGGACCTGGCCCGCCGCGGGCGCCGGGTGGCGGTGGTGTCGGGCGGCGACCCGGGCGTGTTCGCCATGGCCACGGCCGTCCTGGAGGTCGCCTCCCAGGACCCGTACCTGGACGTCCCGGTCCGCGTCCTGCCCGGCGTGACCGCCGCGAACGCCGCCGCCGCGAAGGCGGGCGCCCCGCTGGGCCACGACTACGCCACCCTCTCCCTGTCGGACCGGCTCAAGCCCTGGGAGGTCATCGCCGAGCGCCTCCGCGCGGCGGCCGCCGCCGACCTGGTGCTCGCCCTCTACAACCCGGGCTCCGCCAGCCGCACCTGGCAGGTCGCCAAGGCCCGCGAACTCCTCCTGGAACTCCGGGCCCCCGACACCCCGGTGGTCGTCGCCCGCGACGTGGGCGGCCCGGAGGAGTCCGTCCGCGTCCTCCCGCTCGCGGACCTGGACCCGGCGGAGGTCGACATGCGGACCCTGCTCCTCATCGGCTCCTCCCAGACCCAGGCGGTCCGCCGCGCCGACGGCACCACGATCGCCTGGACCCCCCGCAGGTACCCGGAGGCGTAACCCCGCCGGGGCCGGCGTCACCGCGACGCCGGCCCCCGCGCCCTTCCCGCCGCCACGGCATGCCGGCGCGGTGCCGCCGCCGGTACCCTCCGCCCCCACCTGCCGCCCTTACCGGGCGTCATGTCACGGCCACCCATTTTTTCGCGGTTCCGCACAGACCCCGGGCCTTGGACGCTAGGGTTCCGGAACGGTACATGTGTGACGCACCACACACTGTTTTCCACCGGCTGCCGGGGTGCGTCCCGAGGCGGCTGTGCATCTGGGGGGCCGCATGCACACGATGGTCAAGGGCGCCAACATCGGTCTGTCGGCGCTCAGTGCGGACACCGGTTCCGTGACGGTGGGGCTGAGTTGGAGCAGCAGCACCGGTGAGGGCGACGCCGACGTGTCCGTGCTCCTGCTGAACGGCACCGGAAAGGTGCGCAGCGACGCCGACTTCTACTTCTACAACAACCCGGTCGCCGACGACGGAAGCGTGCAGCTTCTGGGCAAGACGCCCACCCCCGACGGCAGCGTGGACCGGATCAGCTTCGACCTGGAGGCCGTACCGCCCGACGTCGAGCGGATCATCGTGGCCGCCAGCCGGTACGACGGAGCGCATTTCGGTGAGCTGGACGACCTGTGCCTGTCGCTCGTCGACGGTGCGGGAGAGGGACTGGTCCGCTTCCCCGTCGACGACGCCGGTGTGGTGAGCGCCTTCATCTTCGGGGAGCTGTACCGGCGGGCCGGTGAGTGGAAGTTCCGCGCCGTGGGTCAGGGATACCACTCCGGGCTGGTCGGCCTGGCGACGGACTTCGGTGTCGACATCGAGGACGACACGGAGGAGGACGTCCCCGAAGCCGGGCCGAAGGAGGAGACGGTGAGCGGCCCGGTGCCGCCCGTGGTCCGGGAAGCGGCGCACGTCCCGCCGCCCAGGGCCGGCGAGGCCGCCCCGGCGGGAGCGGCCGCGCCCAGGAAGCCCGCCCGGCCACGCGCCGCGAAGAAGAAGGTGACCCTCCCGAAGACCGTCAAGAAGTCCCTCGCCGAGAACGAGTCCTGGCGGACCGCCCGGCTCTTCCCCGTGACCGCGCTCAAGAGCGACCGGGAGCGCGAGACGCGGGCCACGTCGGTCCTGCTGTCGGTGATGGCCCAGGTGCCGGAGTTCGGCCGGCGCCTCACCGCCGGCTTCGGCGCACCGGCGGGACGAATGGAGACGTTCACCGAGGTGTCGCTGCCGCACGGCGACTCCCCCAGGCGTCCCGACGGCGTCATCCGCGTCGAACGCGCCGGAAAGCTGTGGACCGCCCTCGTCGAGACCAAGACGAACGGCAACCCGCTCAAGTCCGAGCAGGTACAGGCCTACGTCGACATCGCCGCACGACGCGGTTACGAGGCCGTGATCACGCTGTCCAACGATGTCGCCCTCGAGGGCAGTCCGCTGGTCGACATCAAGATCGACGGGCGGCGCAAGCACAAGGTGGCCCTCTGGCACCTGTCCTGGGCCGAAGCCGCCCACCAGGCCCAGATGCTGATCCGGCACGAGGGCGTCGGGAACGCGGCGCACGCCTGGCTGCTCCAGGAACTGCTGCACTACCTCCAGCACGACAACTCGGGATGCCACGGGTTCCAGAACATGGGAGCGGCGTGGGTGCCGGTGCGGAACGGGATCGACAACGAGACCCTGTGCCAGGGCGACGCGCGGGCCACGGAGGTCACCGAGAGCTGGGAGCGGCTGATCCGGCAGGTGTGTCTGCGCCTGGGCGGTGAACTGGGGCGGAAGGTGCTGCCCGTCCAGCGCGCCAGACGAGGTACGGATCCCCGTACCCGCCGTGCCGAGATGGCGGAGCGGCTCTGCCTGGAGGGACGGTTGCACGCCGAGCTGCGCATGGAGGACACGCAGGGGATCCTCGCCATCACGGCGGATCTGCGCACGGGCAAGCTGCGCACATCGATCGAGCTGCCGTCGGCAGAGCAGGGCTACCCGCTCACCAGGGCCAAACGCCTGATTCGCCAGTTGGCGGCCGCTCCGGCGGACCTGCACATCGAGACCCTGGTCGCGGGACCGGGAGTGGGGCCGAGGGGCACCTTGGAACGGCTGCGCCCCGAACCCGCGGACATCCTGCCGAAGGACGGCGCCGAGATCGTCGGCTTCCGGCTCTCCCTCTTCAAGGGCATGGGTACGGGGCGCGGCTCTGCCGAAACCGGGTTCATCCGCAGCGTGGACGAGGCCGTGGACCGCTTCCATGCCCAGGTCATCACCCACCTGGACCGACGCGGCTCGCACCGGGCTCAGGCCGAGGAGACGGCGGCCGACCGCTGACGTCGGCCGGCCGGGGCGGCGCGCCGGGGCGAACCAAGATCCTCCCTTCGGGGAACAGCAGGTGACTGTGTGGCCTGTTGGGGGGATGCGTGGTGGAGAGCCGTAGGTGGTTGCTGAAGGCCGCAGGGGGCGGTGCGGCGGCGGTGGCGTTGGCCGGAGGTGGGTTTCTGGTGGGACGGCGGGCTCCCGGCGAGCAGGTGGCGGTGCCCGGCGGGCTGCCGTTCACGTTCGCGGTGCGGGGTTTCCGGTGCGTGCTCGACCTGCCCGACGGGATGCGGCCGTGGCGGGACCGGGTGGCCCCGCGCGAGGACGAGGGGACGCACGACGGGGACGGGGTGCGGATGTTCCGGTGGAAAGGGGGGCTGCACGACCACCCGGTCGGGCAGATCCAGTACGGACTGGAGAACCTGGCCGCCCACCGGCGCAGCGGGGACGTGTTCTTCCTCGACCGGGCGCGGGCGCAGGCCGAGCGGGTGATGGCGCGGCGGCACGAGCGGCGCGGGGCGTGGTTCTTCCCGTACCCGTTCGACTTCACGCACGACGTGCACACCGGTGTCTCCTACGAGGCGCCCTGGTACTCCGGCATGGCGCAGGGCGAGGCGCTCAGCCTGTTCGCCCAGCTCGCCGGGCTCCCGGCCGTTCCGGCGGAGGCGCGGGAGCGGTACCGCCGGGCGGCCGACGGGGCGTTCCGGTCACTGCTGGCCGGGGACGGCGGACAGCCGTGGGTGGTGGCCCGGGACGAGACGGGCCACCTGTGGATCCACGAGTACCCGATCGACGCGCCGGGCACGTCCGACCACACGTACAACGGCTTCATGTTCGCCGCGCTCGGGCTGTGGGACTACTACGCGCTGACCCGCAGCCCACTGGCCGCCGACCTCTTCGACGGCTCGCTGACCACCCTCGCCGCGAACTTCCGGAACATGCGCAACCCCCGCTGGCTGTCGCACTACTGCCGTACACACGCCGTCCCGACGAAGTCGTACCACCCCGTGCACGTCACGCTGCTGCGCCGGCTGTCCTGGCTGTCCGGCAGCGAACTGCTCGCCGCGCAGTCGGACCTGCTGGTGGACGACTACCCGGCGCCGTCGCTCGGGAAGGACGGCGGGCGGGTGCACCTCGCGGAGGGGACACACACGCTGTTCCGGTACGGCGACGACGGCACCGTCACCGGCACCCGAGCCCTTGAGCCGGCCGGCCCGACCGAGGCCACCGCCTCGCACCGGATCCGGATCGAGGGGCGGGACGTGCACTACCTCCTCACGGAGGGTCCCGGCGCCGGCTGGTACGTGGCCGAGCGCTACCCGGCCGCGTACCTGCGGGGCGAGTGGTGCGCGTCCGACTACCTGCCGGCACGGCGGGCGCGGTTCCGGGCCGGGGTGAGCGTCGTGTGCCGCCGGGGCACGGAGGAGCGGACGGTGACGTACCCGAAGGACACTCCGGTGCGGTACGACCGCCGCGCCCTCGTCGACGGCCGCATGATGCTGCGCGCGGTCGACGGGGACGTCAAGGGCTGGTGGGTGCCGGGCTCCCAGCTGCTGGCGGGCTGACCCGGCTCCGGGGGCGGCTCGGCGGGAGTGCCGTCGCGCCGTTCGTCGCCCACACCGCGGCCTCCTCCGGGGTCGCCGCCAGCGGGACACCGTCCGGGACCGGTGGGCGGCGGACCACGACGACGGGGACGCCCGCCTCGCGGGCCGCGGTGAGCTTGGGTGCCGTCGCCGCGCCGCCGCTGTCCTTGGTGACCAGGACGTCGACGGCGTACCGCCGCAGCACCTCCCGCTCGCCGTCCAGGCTGAACGGTCCCCGGTCGAGCAGGACCTCCATGTGCGGCGGGTACGGCGGTTCCGGGGCGTCCACCGAGCGGAGCAGGAACCAGGCGTCGGTGATGTGCGCGAAGGCGGCGACGCCCATGCGCCCGGTGGTGAGGAACACCCGGCGGCCCAGCGCGCGCGCCGTGTCCGCGGCCTCCGCCAGGGTGTCCACCGGATGCCAGTCGTCCCCGTCGACGGGGGCCCACCCGGGCCGGCGCAGGGCGAGCAGGGGAACATGGGCGTCGGCGGCCGCCTCAGCCGCATGGAAACTCATCGTGTCCGCGAAAGGATGGGTGGCGTCGATGACCGCGTCCACCTGGTGCTCGCGCAGCCACCGCGCCAGGCCCCCGGCCCCGCCGAACCCCCCGACGCGGACCTCGCCGGGGGGCAGCCTGGGCGCGGCGACGCGGCCGGCCAGCGAGCTGGTCACCCGGACGGCCGGGCGGTCGTGGAGCATCTCCGCGAGGCGGCGGGCCTCGGTCGTTCCGCCGAGGATCAGTACGTGCATCGGGAGCCGTCCATGAATACGAGTACGGGTGCCGGCGCGGCCGGAGCCGCGAGCGAGGGCGCGAGCGGGGGGCGCAGCGCCCAACTCAAGCACACCGGTCTCCGGTCCGGATGGACGACCGGGGCGTGCGCGACGGCGGCGGCGACCGCCGCGTACACCGCCCTGCTGACGGGGGACTTCCCCGACCCGGTGACGATCACGCTCCCGAAGGGCCACACCCCGGCGTTCGCGCTGGCGGCGGAGGAGCTGACGGACGCGTACGCCATGGCCGGGATCGTGAAGGACGCCGGCGACGACCCGGACGTGACCCACGGGGCCCTGGTCCGTGCCACCGTCCGGCTCCTGCCGGCCGGCTCCGGGGTGGTGTTCCGGGCGGGTACGGGGGTGGGGACGGTGACCCGGCCCGGCCTGCCGCTGGAGGTGGGCGAGCCCGCGATCAACCCGGTGCCCCGGCGGCTGGTGCGCGAGCACGTGGCGGAGGTCGCGGCGGCGCACGGCGGCACCGGGGACGTCGAGGTCACCGTCTCGGTCGACGACGGGGAGGAGATCGCCCGCTCGACGTGGAACCCGCGCCTCGGGATCCTCGGCGGGCTGTCGATCCTGGGCACGACCGGGGTCGTCGTGCCGTACTCGTGCTCCGCCTGGATCGACTCCATCCGGCGCGGGGTGGACGTGGCGCGGGCGGCGGGCCGCCGGCACGTCGCCGGGTGCACCGGCTCGACGTCGGAGCGGACGGTCACGTCCCTGTACGGGCTCCCCGAGGACGCCCTGCTGGACATGGGCGACTTCGCGGGCGCGGTGCTGAAGTACGTACGCCGGCACCCGGTCGACCGGCTGACCGTCTGCGGCGGCTTCGCGAAGCTGTCCAAGCTGGCGGCGGGGCACCTGGACCTGCACTCGGCGCGCTCCCAGGTCGACAAGGGCTTCCTGGCGGAGCTGGCCAGCCGCGGCGGCGCCGACGAGGAACTGGCCGCCCGGGTGGCGGCCGCCAACACGGGGCTCGCCGCGCTCCAGTTGTGCGCCGCGGCCGGTGTGCCGCTGGGCGACCTCGTCGCCGAGACGGCCCGCGACCAGGCCCTCGAGGTGCTGCGCGGCGCGCCCGTCACGGTCGACGTGGTGTGCATCGACCGCGCGGGCACGGTGGTGGGGCGCAGCGAGCCCAGGGGCCTTCAGCAGATGTGACGGTCCCGCTCCGGCGAGTACAGGTGGCTGTCGCGGAACTGCGTCGCCGCGAGGGTGCGGCCGACCAGGATGACGGCCGTGCGCGTGATGCCGGCCTCCTTGGTGGCGGCGGCGATGTCGGCGAGCGTGCCGCGCAGGATGACCTCGTCCGGGCGGCTGGCCATCGCGACCACGGCGGCCGGGCAGTCGGCGCCGTAGTGCGGGGTGAGTTCGGCGACGACCCGGTCGACGTACCGGGCCGCGAGGTGCAGCACCAGCAGGGCCCCGCTGCGGCCCAGGGTGGCCAGGTCCTCGCCCTCGGGCATGGCGGTGGCCTGCTCGGCGATCCGGGTGAGGATGACCGTCTGGCCGACGGTCGGCACGGTCAGCTCCCGCTTCAGCGCGGCCGCGGCGGCCGCGAAGGCCGGGACGCCGGGGACGACCTCGTACGGGACACCCGCCGCGTCCAGCCGCCGCATCTGCTCCGCGACCGCGCTGAAGACGGCCGGGTCGCCCGAGTGGAGGCGGGCCACGTCGTGGCCCTCCTCGTGGGCGCGGACCAGCTCGGCGGTGATGGCGTCCAGGTCGAGGCGGGCCGTGTCGACGAGCCGGGCGCCGGGCGGGCACTCGGCGAGCAGCTCGCGGGGGACGAGGGACCCGGCGTACAGGCACACCTGGCAGGAGGCGAGGGTGCGGGCGCCGCGCACGGTGATGAGGTCGGCGGCGCCGGGGCCCGCACCGATGAAGTAGACGGTCATCCTTCGGTCTCCTGCTTGGTTACGGACCATTGCGTGACCGGCATGGCCTGGCGCCAGCCGGTGAAGCCGCCCACCGGGACGGCGTGGGCGACGGCGAGCCGGACCAGTTCGCCGCCGTGGCGGCGGTACCGGTCGGCGAGCAGCGCCTCGGATTCGAGGGTCACGGTGTTGGCGACCAGCCGCCCGCCCGGTCCGAGGGCCGCCCAGCAGGCGTCCAGCAGGCCGGGGGCGGTGAGCCCGCCGCCGATGAACACGGCGTCGGGGGTGTCCAGTTCCGCCAGTCCGGCGGGTGCCGCGGCGGTGACGACATCCAGGGCGGGTACGCCGAGGGCGGCCGCGTTGCGGGCGATGCGGGCGGCCCGCTCGGGCGAGCGTTCCACCGTGACGGCACGGCAGGTGCGGTGCGTGCGCATCCATTCGATGCCGATCGAGCCGGACCCTCCGCCGATGTCCCACAGCAGTTCGCCGGGCGCGGGCGCCAGGGCGGCGAGGGTCGCGGCGCGGACGTGCCGCTTGGTGAGCTGGCCGTCGTTCTCGTACGCCTCGTCGGGCAGTCCGGGTACGGCGCCCAGGCGCGGGGCGGCGGGGTCGCGCACGCACGCGACGGCGATGACGTTCAGGGGGTCGCCGGGCGGGTGCGGCCAGTGGTCGGCGGTGCCGGCCAGGTGGTTCTCGCGGTCGGAGCCGAGCTGTTCGAGGACGGTCAGCCGGCTGGGCCCGTAGCCCCGGTCGCGCAGCAGGCCGGCGACCTCGCCGGGGGTGGCCGCGCCGGCGCTGAGCACCAGCAGCCGGCGCCCGTCGTGGAGCGCGGCGGCCAGGGAGGCGAGGGGGCGCCCGACGAGCGTGACGGTCTCGGTGTCCTCCAGCGGCCAGCCGAGGCGGGCGCACGCGTAGGAGACGGAGGACGGGTGCGGCAGGACGCGCAGCCGCCCGGGGCCGGCCGTCTCGGCGAGGGCGCGGCCGATCCCGTAGAACATGGGGTCGCCGCTGGCGAGCACCGCGAGGCGGCGGCCGTCGCGGGTGTGCTCGGCCAGCAGGGCGGGTACGGCGGGGCGCAGCGGGGACGGCCAGGCGATCCGCTCGGCGCGGCACTCGGCGGGCAGCAGGGCGAGCTGCCGGTCGCCGCCGATGACGGCGTCGGCGGCCCGCAGGGCGGCCCGGGAGGCGTCGGGAAGCCCGGTCCAGCCGTCCGCGCCGATACCGACGACGGTCACGGGCGGGGCGGGGGCGGTCACGGGGCCGGGGCTGCTCACGGGCTGGAACCCTACCCGCCGGTCGTCGCGCCCTAGGGTCGGGGGCATGACCGACCGTACGCCCGGTGGCGCCCCGCTCGATCTGACGCTGCTGCGCACGTTCCTGGCCGTGCACCGCTCCGGTTCGTTCACGGCCGCGGCGCGGCTGGTGGGCCTGTCGCAGCCCACGGTGACCGCGCAGATCCGGGCGTTGGAGCGGCGGCTCGGGCGGGAGCTGTTCACCCGGTTGCCGCGCGGGGTGGCGCCCACGGCGGTGGCCGACGGGCTGGCCGCCCGGGTGGCCGAGCCGCTGGACGCGCTGGAGGCGGTGACCGGTGGCGGCCCGGCGGAGGGCGAGGCCGAGCCCGTACGGCTGGCGGGGCCGGCCGAGCTGCTGTGCGTGCGGGTGCTGCCCGCGCTGGCGGCGGTGGTGGCGGGGCGGGGCGTGGTGCTGCGGGTGGCGACGGGGCTGACCGACGGGTTGCTGGACGGGCTGCGGGCGGGCCACCACGACCTGGTGATCGCCACGTACCGGCCGAGGGGGCGGGCGCTGGTGGCGGTGCCGCTGATGGACGAGGAGTTCGTGCTGGTCGCCGCACCGGTGTGGGAGGACGCGATCGGGACGGGGCGGGTGGCGGCGGAGGGCGCGGCGGCGCTGCGGGGCGTGCCGCTGGTGGCGTACGCGGAGGACCTGCCGATCACCCGGCGCTACTGGCGGCACGTCTTCGGCACCCGGCTGACCGCCCGGCCGTCGCTGACGGTGCCGGACCTGCGGGGCGTGCTGGCGGCGGTGGCGGCGGGCGCGGGGGTGGCGGTGCTGCCGCGGTACCTGTGCCTGGACGAGCTGGCGTCGGGGGCCCTGGTGCCGCTGCTGTCGCCGGAGGACCCGCCGATCAACACGGCGTACCTGGTGCGGCGGCCGGGCACGGTGGACCACCCGCACCTGGCGCTGGTGGCGGACCTGCTGCTGCGGGAGGCGCGGGGCTGGTGAGCCCGGAGCGCCGCGCGGGTCACTTGGCGGCGTGCTCGCCGACGTAGAAGAGGAGCCAGACGAACCCGGCGAACAGGTGCGTGACGAAGACGTACACGAAGACGCGCAGCGCCACGCCGCGCTCCTTCCACTGCTCGCTCTCGGTCACGGCGTCTCCCGGGGGTCGGTGCGGGGCCGGTCCGGCCCCGGTCCGGGCCCGTCCGGCGGGGGACCCGGCCTTCAGCGTACGGGGCGGAATACCCGGCCGGCGGTCACCGTTCCCTGGTAGTTTAAGATTCAATCAATGAGTCGCCGACCGCCCTGCGCCCGGCGACCGACCACGAGAGGTGAGCGCGATGCAGTTCGGGATCTTCACCGTCGGTGACGTGACGCCCGACCCGACCACCGGCCGCACCCCGACCGAGCACGAGCGGATCAAGGCCATGGTCACCCTCGCGCTCAAGGCCGAGGAGGTCGGCCTGGACGTCTTCGCCACCGGCGAGCACCACAACCCGCCGTTCGTCCCGTCGTCCCCCACCACGATGCTGGGCCACATCGCCGCCCGCACCGAGCACCTGGTCCTGTCCACCTCGACGACCCTGATCACCACCAACGACCCGGTGAAGATCGCCGAGGACTACGCGATGCTCCAGCACCTGGCCGACGGGCGCGTCGACCTGATGATGGGGCGCGGCAACACCGGCCCGGTCTACCCCTGGTTCGGCCAGGACATCCGCCAGGGCATCCCGCTCGCCGTCGAGAACTACGCGCTCCTGCACCGGCTGTGGCGGGAGGACGTCGTCGACTGGGAGGGCCGCTTCCGCACGCCCCTCCAGGGCTTCACCTCCACCCCGCGCCCGCTGGACGGCGTCCCGCCCTTCGTCTGGCACGGCTCCATCCGCTCGCCCGAGATCGCCGAGCAGGCCGCGTACTACGGGGACGGCTTCTTCCACAACAACATCTTCTGGCCCCAGGAGCACACCCGGAAGATGGTCGAGCTCTACCGGCGGCGGTACGCCCACTACGGCCACGGCACCCCCGAGCAGGCCGTCGTGGGACTGGGCGGCCAGGTGTTCATGCGGAAGAACTCCCAGGACGCGGTACGGGAGTTCCGGCCGTACTTCGACAACGCGCCCGTCTACGGGCACGGACCCTCCCTGGAGGAGTTCACCGAGCAGACCCCGCTGACCGTCGGCTCCCCGCAGGAGGTCATCGAGCGCACGCTCGGCTTCCGGGAGACCGTCGGCGACTACCAGCGCCAGCTCTTCCTGATGGACCACGCCGGACTGCCGCTGAAGACCGTGCTGGAGCAGCTCGACATCCTCGGCGAACAGGTCGTGCCGGTCCTCCGCGAGGAGTTCGCCCGGCTGCGCCCGGCCGGCGTCCCCGAGACCGCCCCGGCCCACCCCGCCACCACCCGTGGCACCACGCCCCGCAAGGAGTTCGCATGAGGCTCACCGTCGTGTCCGCCGGGCTGAGCACCCCCTCGTCCACCCGCCTGCTGGCCGACCGGCTCACCGAGGCGGTCCGCGCCCGGCTGCCGGAGGCGGAGGTGGAGGTCGTCGAACTGCGCGGCCTGGCCCTGGACATCGCCAAGCACCTGGTCACCGGCTTCCCGCCGGCCGCGCTGGGCTCCGCGCTCGACGCTGTGGCCGGGGCGGACGGGCTGATCGCGGTGACGCCCGTGTTCAACGCCTCGTACAGCGGCCTGTTCAAGTCCTTCTTCGACCTGGTCGACCGGGACGCCCTGAACGGCACGCCGGTCCTCCTCGCCGCCACGGGCGGCACCGCCCGCCACTCGCTGGTCCTGGACCACGCGCTGCGGCCGCTGTTCGCCCACCTTCGGGCCCAGCCCACGGCCACGGCCGTGTACGCCGCGTCCGAGGACTGGGGCTCGCCCGGACCGGACGCCTCCGGGTACGGCGAGGGGCTGGCGTCCCGCGTCGACCGGGCGGCCGGCGAACTGGCCGCCCGGATGACCGCCCGGCCCGCGCGCCCCGGCGCCCCGGACGTCGTGCCCTTCGCACAGCACCTGGCCCGGCTGGGCGGCTGACGGCGGGCGGCTACTCGTGGGTGTAGAAGGCGTAGAACGCCGCCAGGCCCGCGCCCGCCGCCGTCAGGAGGGAGACCACGGCCACCGTGAGGACGCTGTTGCCGGACAGGCTGTAGAGGAACCCCACGCTGAGGCCGACGAGGAGGCCGAAGGCGGCCGCCCTGAGTTCGCGCGGCAGGGCGTGGCGGATGCTGAGATAGGCGAACCAGAGGACGCCGAAGACCACCATGCTCACCACGGCGAGCACGGCCTGGCCGCCGGTGAAGGCGCCGTCGCCGTGACGGACGATGACCTCGGCGTAGAGGCCGTAGAGAACGGCGCACACGGCGAGCACCGCGAGGGTGGACCGGTGGAGGCGGGGACGGGCCGCCCGCTCCCCGGTGCGGCGGTGTCGTCCCGGCAGCGTGACGTGTGAGGCCATGGCGTGCTCCTTCCGCTGACCTCCCTCCAGGGCACACCCCCGGTCCCCTCCCGGCAAGTGGATCAGCGGGGCGGGGGACCGCGGCGGGCCGGCCGTGAGAGGGTGTCCGCTTGGCCGTTCCGTACACCTCCCGACCGTTGCGCCGGGCCGCCGCGTGGGCCGCCGGGGTGCTGCTCGTCGTGCCCACCGCCGTGGCCGGGTGCCGGCTGGCCGGCACCGACGCCGTCACCCCCGTACCGCAACTGCTGGCCCTGCTGCCCTGGCTCGCCGTGCCCGCCGGGGCGGCCCTCCTCGTGTCGCTCCCCGCCCGCCGGCCGGCCCTGACCGCCTGGGCCGCCGCGGTGCTCGCCGCGACGCTCTGGTCCGCCCGGCCGTACGGCCCGGACGCCACGCCCGCGGACGGTCCCGTCACCGGGCGGCTGCGGGTGCTCGCCGCCAACACCGAGTTCGGCAACGCGACCGGCGACCTGCTCGCCACCGTCCGGCGCGAACGCCCCGACCTGGTCTTCGTCTCCGAGTGCGACCCCGCCTGCGCCCGCACGCTGAGCGTCCACTTCCCCTACGGCGCCCAGGTCGCCGCCGCCGGGTCCGCCGGCTCCGTCATCCTCGGCACCACCCCGCTGACCGCCGAACCCGCCCTGCCCGACACCACCATGGGCATGCCGGGCGCCACCGTGCGCGTCGGCGGCGAGGACGTGACGCTCCGCCTCGCCCACCCCATGCCGCCACTCCCCGGCCAGGTCGGCCTCTGGAAGCACGAGCTGGCCCTCCTCCGGGACTTCGCCGCCGCCCACCGGGGCCGCCCCCTCATCCTGGCCGGCGACTTCAACGCCACCCAGGACCACGCCGCCTTCCGCGCCGTCCTCGACGCCGGGGACCTGCACGACTCCGCGCGCCTCGCCGGCGCCGCCCGGACCGGGACCTGGCCGCGGGGAGGCACGCCACCGCCGTTCGCGCAGATCGACCACGTCCTGGTCAGCGGCGACTTCACGGTGCGCGGCGCCCGGTTCCTCGACCTGCCCCGCACCGACCACCGCGCCCTCCTCGTCGACCTCGACCTGCGTGCCCGCCCCTGATCCGGGAAGGTGGGGACCATGGACAACGAGCAGTGCGGCGACGCCCCGGACGCCACGGCAGGCCGGCCGCCCGGTGAGCCGGAGGGCTACCTCAGCTGAGCGCCACCACCGCGCGCCTCGCGCCGCCCGAGTGGCTGGTGCGCGGACTGCGCCCGCAGCCCACGCCCGTCCCCTGGGCGGCCGTCGCCCGTGCCGCCGTCGCCCTCGCCGCGCCCCTCGCCGCCGGCTCGCGGCCGGCCGCTCACCGAGCCGCCGCCCACCGGGACGCGCGCGGCCGCTTGGTGGCCGCTGTGCGTGGCGGTGGAGCGGATCGCCGACGCCACGACGGCCGCCCGGGTACGCGTCGGCCAGGGCGCGCCGGCACCCGGCGCCGGGGAGGTCGCGCGCGTCGAGGGGGAGTTGCGCGAGCTGGCGGGGACGCTGCGCCCCGGCCACGCCCTGGTGGGCGTCCGCGCGGGGCCGGCGGCCGGCGAGGGGAACGATCAGGTCAGGGACGAGGACGGCGTACTGGCTCCGCTCCGCCAGGAGGTCGGGGCCGCCCGCGCCATCGTTTCGCCCCACCCGGACGAACCCTGACCCGATTTCCGGCGCCCGTCGCCGCCTCCCCCGCCCCAACAGACCTATCCCGCACCACCCGTAACGCGGCGATACATTCCGGACGTCATCCTTCCGGGTGGCGTCACCGCACCGCGTCCGCCCGACTACGATGCGCTCGGCCCACGCGTGCCGCCCCCTCCCGCGGTGTGCGCGGTCCGCTCCCGCTCCACCGCCATATGCCGTGCCATACAAGGACGTCCGTCATGCGCAGCAGCTCAAGCAAGGCTTCCAGCAGGCCTCCCGGGCGGGGGCTCCAACCCAATGTCCTCGGCACGTTCGACACCGTCGTGATGGCCGTCGCCGGCAGCGCGCCCGCCTATTCGCTGGCCGCCACCTCCGCCGTCCTGGTCGGCACCGTCGGCTTCGCGGCACCCGCCGCGCTGCTGTACTGCGCCGTCCCGATGCTGGGCATCGTGCTGGCGTTCAGCCGGCTCGGCCGGATCGACGTCAACGCCGGTGCCAGCTACTCCTGGGTGGGCCGGACGCTGCACCCCGCGCTGGGCTTCCTGTCCGGGTGGGCGCTGATCGTGGCCGCGACGCTCTTCATGGTGGCCGGTTCGCTGCCGGCCGGGCAGCTCACCCTGGAGCTCCTGGCCCCCGGGCTGGCCGGCGACACCGCGGCGGCCACCGCCGTCGGCGCGGGCTGGTTCCTGATCATGCTGCTGGTGGTCCTGGGCGGCGCCCGGCTCACCGTACGGGCGCAGCTCCTGCTCACCGGCGTCGAGTTGCTGATCCTGCTGCTGTTCATCGTCGGCGTGGTGCTGCACCGTGGCGCGGCCGCCGCCTTCGACTGGTCCTGGCTGGGGTTCTCGCACTTCGACGGGGTGTCCGGTTTCGCCTCCGGGGCGCTGATCGCCGCCTTCTCCTACTGGGGCTGGGACGTGACCAGCAACCTGAGCGAGGAGACCCGCGACAGCCGCCGCACGGCCGGCTTCGCGGCGCTCGTGGGGATCGGGGTGGTGTTCCTGCTCTTCGAGGCGTTCACGATCGCCGTCAACGTGGTCCTGTCGGCGGAGGAGATCGGCGCGGGCGGGGCGAACGTACTGGCGCTGCTCGGTGACGCCGTCTGGCCGGGCGTGGGCGGCAAGCTGCTGATCGTGGCGGTGATGCTGTCGAGCGTCGCCACCCTGGAGACCACCCTCATCCAGGTCACCCGGTCGCTGTTCGCGATGGGCCGGGACCGGACGATGCCGGCCGCCCTCGGCGCGGTGCACCGCCGCTGGAACACCCCGTGGGTGGCGATCGCGGTGGTGGGGGCGGTGGCGCTGGTGATGTTCGTGGCGGCGACGGCCCTCGGTTCGGTCGGCGACATCCTGGACAACGCCGTCAACGCCATGGGGCTCCAGATCGCCTTCTATTACGGGCTGGCCGGTCTCGCCGCCGTGGTGGCCTACCGTGGGCTGCTGCTGAAGTCCGTGCGCGACTTCGTCCTCGGGGGCGCGTGGCCGCTGGCCGGCGCCGTCTTCATGTTCTGGATCTTCTACGAGTCGCTGGGCGAGCTCAGCGGCACCACGGTCGCGATCGGCCTGGGCGGTCTGGGAGCGGGGATCGTCCCCATGGTCCGGTACTGGCGGAAGGGCAGCGCGTACTACCGCCCCGCCCGGCTGGACGCGGCCCGCGCGATGGCGGCGTCGGGTCCGTACGACCTGCCCCGGCAGCACCAGCGGGCGGACGGGAACGAAACGCTGGCGACCGACTTCTAAGGAGAAGGACGGGAATTCACGACAGGACCGCGCTTTCGACGGGGGACAGGGAATTGGCCGTACGCCGCAGTCGCCGCTCCATGCGTTTCGCGCCCGACTTCGACCCGGACTCGGGTGACCGGGCGCTCACCGACGCCCGCCACGACATCGTTATCGGACGCTGGCAGGGCGTGCGTGACCTGCTGCGGGACACCGGGGACGACTGGGCCCTCCGTACGCACCGGCTGCGGCTGCTGTCCCACGCGGCCGCCGACAGCACCGCCGTGGAGGCGTGGCGGGCGGCCGAGCCGGACGATCCGGACGCGGCCGTGCTGCGGGCGGCGACCGAGGTCGTACGGGTCTTCAACCGGGCGATCGCGGCGGGCCGGGGCACGGCGGTGGACCGGTCCTGGCTCGACGTGACGGTCATGGCCTGCCTGGGCGCCGCCGACGCGCGGCCGGCCGACCCCATGCCGTGGGTGTCGCTGCTGACCGTGGCGCGGCTGTACGAGGGCGGGGTGGGGCGGGTGGAGCTGCGGCGCTGGTGGGACGAGCTGCGGCGGCGCGACCCGCACAACCTGGAGGGCCATGTGCAGTTGCTGCGGTACTGGTCGGCCCGGTGGCACGGCACGCACGGCTCGATGTACGACTTCGCGCGGGACGCGGCGGGGGCGGCGCCGCCCGGGTCGCCGCTGCCGGTGCTGGTGCAGATCGCGCGGGTGGAGGAGTACCGGTACCTCGCGGACGCGGCGCGGGGGCGGGGGCCGGTGCGCGGGTTCGACCAGCACTGGAAGCACGAGCTGGCGGCCACGGAGGTGCGGCGGACGCGGGAGCGGTGGCTCGGCGGCCGGCCGCCGGGGGCGGTGCGGCCGGAGGAGGTCGAGCCGCTCAACTACCTGGCGCACGCCGCCTGCTGGGCGGGCCTGCCCGAGGTGTACGGGGAGCTGTTCGGGCTGCTGGGGACGCGGGCGTCCTGGGTGCCGTGGTCGTACACGGGTGACCCGGCGGAGCAGTTCACGAGGTGGCGCGGGAACGGCCGCGCCACCTCGTGACGGCGGGGGAGGCCGCGGGCGCGGGGCGGCCCCCGGGGCGGCGGGGGCCCCGGGGGCCCCGTGCCCCGGGGGCCCGTGCCTCAGACGCCGATGTCGCGGCCGTCCTGGCGGTACACGGCGACGACCGACGGGCGGACGATCCGGCCCGGACCGTCGGGCCAGGTGGAGGCGGGCTTCTCGACGGACGCCCCGTCGACCTCGCCCGGGTGCTGGACGGCGACGAGGACGCGGCGGTCCTGGATGAGCGGGCCGCACGTCTCGGCGCCGGCCGGCACGCTGAGGAACTGCTTCAGCTCACCGCGCCGCTCGCCCTGGGTGGCCACGCCGAACAGGCCGTCGTGCGAGCCGAGCTGGTTGCCGTCGGTGGAGATCCACAGGTTGCCGTGCGCGTCGAAGGCCACGTTGTCGGGGCAGGAGATGGGGCTGACCTTCTCCTTGGGGTAGCCCGCGAAGTACGTGGCCGGGTCCTCCGGGTCGCCCGCGACCAGGAACAGCCGCCAGGCGAAGCCGTCGGAGGCCGGGTCGTCCCAGTGCTCGGCCAGCTCCAGCACTTGGCCGTGCTTGTTGTTGTTGCGCGGGTTGGCCTCGTCGGCGCCGGCCTTGCCCGCCGCCCCGCGGTCCTTGTTGTTCGTGAGGGCGACGTACACCCGGCCGGTGCGCGGGGACGGCTCGACGTCCTCGGGGCGGTCCATCTTGGTCGCGCCGACCTTGTCACCGGCGAGGCGGGTGAAGACGTACACCTCTTCGGCGGTCATGCCGGGGACGTGTGAGACGTCGCCCGTGGCGAGCGGGATCCAGTGGCCGCTGCCGTCGAACTCACCGTCGTCCGGGAGCTTGCCGGTGCCGTCGACGTCCTGCGGGCTGTCGCCGGTCAGCTTCGCCACGTACAGCGTGCCCTCGTCGAGGAGGGTGAGGTTGTGCTCGCGGGCCTTGCGCGAGTTCCCCTTCATCATGCGCTTCGACGAGACGAACTTGTAGAAGTAGTCGAACCGCTCGTCGTCGCCCATGTAGACGACCGGGCGCCCGTCGGCGGTCAGGCGCGGCTGGGCGGCCTCGTGCTTGAAGCGGCCGAGCGCGGTGCGCTTGCGGGGCGTGGAGTCGGGGTCGTACGGGTCGAGCTCGACGACCCAGCCGAAGCGGTGCGGCTCGTTGGGCTCCTGCTTGACGTCGAAGCGCTTGTCGAACCGCTCCCACTTGCGCTCGGTGGCGCCGGAGCCGATCCCGTACCGCTTGTCCGTGGGGCTCGACCCGTTGGCGAAGTACTGGTTGAAGTTCTCCTCGCCGTGGAGGGTGGTGCCCCACGGGGTGGTGCCGCCGGCGCAGTTGTTGAGCGTGCCGAGGACCGTACGGCCGGCCGGGTCGGCGCTGGTGCGCAGCAGCGCGCTGCCCGCCGCCGGGCCGGTGAGCCGGAACCGGCTGGTCGCGGTGAGGCGGCGGTTGAGGGGGTGCCGGGTGACGGGGGTGAGCCTGCCGTCGCGGTGCTGTTCCTGGACGACGACCACGGACAGGCCGTGCGCGGCCCAGGCGATCTCGGCCTGCTCGCGGGTCGGGTTCTCGGGGTCGTACCCCTTGAACATCAGGATCTCGTCGGTGTACTCGTGGTTGGCCACCAGGACCTGGCGCCCGTGCTCGCCCTTGAGCGGCAGCAGGGACAGGAAGTCGTTGTTGTACCCGAACTGGCCGGCCTGGGCCTCGGCGGTCTGCCGGTCCGGGTCGAAGGCGGGCGCCCCGCGGAGGATGGGCTCGCCCCAGCGGATGACGACGCTCTGGGCGTAGCCCTCGGGGACGGTGACCTTGTCGTCCGTGTTGGGGGCGACGGGCGTGAAGCGCAGCCCGCGGGCGCCGGCGCCCTTGCCCTTGCCGGCGGCGGTCGGGGGCGTGGCGGCGACCGCCTGCTGTCCGGCACCCTGGGCGACGACGGCACCGCCCGCGGTGGCGGCGACCGTGACGACGGCGGCGGCGCGCATCAGGGACCGGCGTGACAGGACGCCGGCTATGACGTCGCCGACGTACTCGTTGTCGCTGGTGTTGGGCACCTCGTGGAAGCAGGCGTCGCCGCACCGGTATCGGCAGGTGAGGGCGGAACGGCCGCCTCCGTGCGGGTTGGTGCTCAGCAGCGGCAGCAGCTTGCGCACTTCGTCCTCCTCCGGCGCAGCCTGCGCCGACATGGTGTCGGGAATCGGGTCCGGCGGTGACGTTATGCGGGGAGAAGTGCAGGTCGGCGGCTGCCGGATGAACGGTGGATGAATCCGGTACGTCCGGGCCGGGTTGACGCGAATGCCCCTTGCCTTTCGGCGGGACGCGGGGCGGCTAACCTTACGTGTCCGCCCTGGCCAGGGATGATTCCTAGCAGTACGGACATACACGGCACCCCACATGCGAAAGGCCTCGCCCATGGGCATTCGGAGCTTGCTGCGCAAGGTGTTTGGACGCGACCGTGCGGAGCGCGACGGGACGGCGACCGCCTCCGTCCCGCCCCAGGCGGAACGTGCGGTGCCCCAGGAGGAGCCCACGGCCCCCGCGACCCCGGCGGCCACGGTCCCGTCCCAGTCGTCGCCGCCGGAGGAGCCCGCCGCGCCGTCGGAGGACGCCTCGGCCGAGCGGGCGGCGGAGCTGGCGGCGGCGGACCTGGTGGCGGCGTCGTTCGACAACCCCCAGTCGCGCCGCGCCACCGTCCCGGCCGCCCGCGAGGCGGAACCGGAACCGGAGGCCGAGCCGGAGGCCACGCAGGCCGCCGCTGCGGAGCCGGAGGAGGACCCGGAGCCCGCGGAGCCCGTCGCTGCGGAGGGCGAGCCGGAGCCTGAGCCCGTCGCTGCGGAGGCGGAGGCGGAGCCCGTCGCTGCCGAGGCGGAGCCGGAACCGGAGCCCGAGCCGGAGCCCGTCGCTGCCGAGGCGGAGCAGGACCCGGAGCCCGTGCAGGCCGCCGAGCCCGAAGAGGAGCCGGAGCCCGAGGCGGAGCCCGTCGCTGCCGAAGCGGAGCCGGAATCGGAGCCCGAGGCCGCCCCCGAGGCGAAGGCCGCCCCCACCGCCGCCCCCACCGCCGCGCCCGCCGGGAAGCCCGCCCTGTCCCTCGCCCGGGTCAAGGGCAAGGCGCCCCAGTTGGCCGAGGCGTACAAGGCGGCCGGGGCCGCGCTGCGCAAGCGGGACCTCGTGGGTGCGCGTGCCACGGTGTACCTGGTCCTCGACCGGTCCGGGTCGATGCGCCCGTACTACAAGGACGGCAGCGCCCAGCACCTCGCCGAGCAGGCGCTCGCGCTCGCCGCGCACCTCGACGAGGAGGCCACCGTCCGGGTCGTCTTCTTCTCGACCGAGATCGACGGCACCGGCGAGGTCACGCTCGGCGACGTGGAGGGCAGGATCGAGGCCCTGCACAGCGCCCTCGGCCGGATGGGCCGTACCAACTACGACCGCGCCATCCGCGAGGTGCTGGACCTGCACGGGAAGTCCGGCGCGGCCGACCGCCCGGCCCTGGTCGTCTTCCAGACCGACGGCGCGCCCGAGTCGCGGACGGCCGCCACCGAGGCGCTGGCGGACGCGGCGGCCGGCGCGAGCGGCGTCCACTGGCAGTTCGTGGCGTTCGGGGAGGAGGACGCCAAGGCGTTCGACTACCTGCGCAAGCTGGAGGCGCCCAACGCCGGGTTCTTCCACGCGGGCCCCGCGCCCCGTGAGGTCCCGCACGCCACCTTCTACCGCGAGCTCCTCGCGGACTGGTCCCTTTAGGTCGTGTCAGCCGTCCCGGCCGTACCCGCCGGGACCGGCAGGCGCACGGTGACGACCAGGCCCCCGCCGTCCCGGCACCCGGCCGTCACCGTGCCGCCGTGCGCGGTGGCGACCGATCGCACGATGGACAGCCCGAGCCCCGCGCCGGGCCCCATCCGGTCCCGCCCCTCGCCCCGCCGGAAGGGTTCGAAGAGCCCCGGTACGTCGGCCTCGGCGATCACCGGCCCGGTATTGGCGACCGTCAGCACGCCACCGTCCACCGTCACGCGGACCCACCCGCCCGGGACGTTGTACGCCACCGCGTTGGCGACCAGGTTCCGTACGAGCTGCCCGAGCAGCACCCGGTTGCCCGGCACCACCCCGCCGGCGCCCGACACCTCCTCCACCCCGTACCGGGCGCACTCCTCCGCCACCACCTCGCCCAGCGGGACCGGCTCCCGCTCGGCCAGGCCCCGCTCGCCGCGCGCCAGCAGCAGCAGCCCGTCGATCAGCCGCTCGCTGCGGCGGTTGGTGTCCAGCAGCACCTGCCGGACCGGGGCGGGGACCGAGTCGTCGAGGCCCACCTGGATCGCCGCGCGCTGGGTGGCCAGGGGCGTACGGAGCTCGTGCGAGGCGTTGGCGATGAACCGCCGCTGGCTGTCGAACGCCGCCTCCAGCCGCTCCAGCAGCGCGTCGATCGTGTCGCCCAGCTCCTTCAGCTCGTCGTCCGGGCCGCCCGGCGCGAGCCGCTCGCGCAGGTTCCGCTCCGAGAGCCGCCGCGCCCGGGCGGTCATCTCGTGCACCGGGCGGAGGACACGGCCGGCCGTCCACCAGCCGACCACCACCGCGCACAGCGCCATGACCAGCAGCGCGCCTCCCGACCAGATCAGCAGTTGTTCGGAGGCCGCCCGGCTGACCTCACCGGTGAGCTCGTCCACCCGGAAGGGACCCGTGGCCCCCGCCTCGGCCCCGGCCCAGTCCCCGATCCAGTCCCCGGCGCCGGCCCGCTCCGCGATGGCCTCCGCCTCGCCGCGCGTCCCCGCACGGGAGAGCAGGTTCACCACCAGGAGCAGGCAGCCGCCGAGCACCAGGAAGACACCCCCGTACACCAGGGCGATACGCGTCCGGATGCGCGAGCCGGGGCCGATCACAGCGCGTACCCCACGCCCTGCACCGTGCGGATGAGCGCGGGCGGCCCGAGCTTGGCGCGCAGCTTGCTCATGCACACCCGTACCGCCCCGGTGAAGGGGTCGGCGTGCGCGTCCCAGGCGCGTTCCAGCAGCTCCTCCGCCGACACCACCGCGCCCTGAGCCTCCAGCAGGACCTGGAGCACCGCGAACTCCTTCGGCGACAGGTCCAGGTCCCGCCCGTCGCGGTGGGCGGTGCGGCGTACGGTGTCGAGCCGCAACCCGTGCCGTTCCAGGAGCGGGGGCAGGGGCGGCCGGGCGCTGCGCCGCCGCAGGGCGCGCACCCGCGACACCAGCTCGGGGAACTCGAAAGGCTTGCCCAGGTAGTCGTCGGCCCCGAGGTCGAGCCCCTCCACCCGGTCCTCCAGCCCCACCGCCGCGGTCAGCATCAGGATGCGGGTCCGTGCCCCGCCCGCCACCATCCGCCGGGCCACCTCGTCGCCGTGCACCCCGGGCAGGTCGCGGTCGAGGACGACGACGTCGTAGTCGTAGAGCCCCAGGTGGGCGAGGGCGTCGTCCCCGCTGTGGACGGTGTCGACGGCGAATCCGGCACGCCGCAGCCCCGCGGCGACGAGCCCGGCGAGGACGGTCTCGTCCTCGGCAACCAGTACACGCATGCGTCCACTCTCCACGCACCGTGTTTCGCGGACGTCTCCCCCCTCGGAATGAGGGTGAGGGCAGCTTCCGCGGCCGGATAGGATTTCGACCATGGCGGCCACTGGATCCGAGAAGCAGGGGGCGAAGGCGTTCTACGTCACGACCCCCATTTACTACGTCAACGACGCTCCTCACCTGGGCCACGCCTACACGACCGTCGCAGGCGACGTGCTCACCCGCTGGCACCGTCAGCGCGGCGAGAAGGTGTGGTACCTCACCGGCACGGACGAGCACGGTCAGAAGATCATGCGCACGGCCGACGCGAACGGGGTCACCCCGCAGGAGTGGTGCGACAAGCTCGTCGAGGAGGCCTGGAAGCCCCTCTGGGAGCACCTGGAGATCGCGAACGACGACTTCATCCGTACGACGGAGAAGCGGCACACGGACCGTGTGCAGGAGTTCGTGCAGGACCTGTACGACAAGGGCGAGATCTACAAGGGCGGGTACGAGGGCCCGTACTGCGTGGGCTGCGAGGAGTACAAGCTCCCCGGCGACCTGATCGAGGACGAGCAGGGCGTGAAGCTCTGCCCGGTCCACAAGAAGCCGGTGGAGATCCTCAAGGAGGAGAACTACTTCTTCAAGCTCAGCGAGTACGGCCCGAAGCTGCTGGAGTTCTACGAGGCGAACCCGGACTTCATCCAGCCCGAGTCGGCCCGCAACGAGGTCCTGAACTTCGTCAAGCAGGGCCTTCAGGACCTGTCCATCTCCCGGTCGACCTTCGACTGGGGCATCCCGATCCCGTGGGACGACAAGCACGTCATCTACGTGTGGGTCGACGCGCTCCTGAACTACGCGACGGCCGTCGGCTACGGCTCGAACCAGGCGAAGTTCGACGAGACGTTCCCGGCGAACGTGCACCTGGTCGGCAAGGACATCCTCCGCTTCCACGCGGTGATCTGGCCGGCGATGCTGATGGCGCAGGGCCTGCCGGTGCCGGGCAAGGTCGCGGCGAACGGCTGGCTGATGGTCGGCGGCGAGAAGATGTCGAAGTCGAACCTGACCGGCATCAAGCCGCAGGACCTGACCTCGCACTTCGGCGTGGACGCCTACCGCTGGTACTTCCTGCGGGCGATCGCGTTCGGCAGCGACGGCTCCTTCTCGTGGGAGGACTTCACCGCCCGCTACACGAGCGAGCTGGCCAACGACTACGGCAACCTCGCCTCGCGCGTCGCGGCGATGGTCGGCAAGTACTTCGAGGGCACCCTGCCGGAGGCCACGGTCGCCGGTGACGCCGAGCAGGCGGTCCGGGACGGCCTGGCCAAGGCGGTCGCCGAGGCCGACCGGAAGATCGGCGAGGAGCTGGACTTCCAGGGCGGCATCCTGGCGATCTTCGACTTCGTGAAGCAGGTCAACGGCTACATCACGGAGCAGGAGCCCTGGAAGGTCGCCAAGGACACCTCCGACGAGGGCCGCGCCCGCCTGGCGACGATCCTCTACACCGCCGCCGAGGCGCTCCGCGCGGTCGCCGTCCTGCTGAACCCGGTCATGCCGGACACCTCCCAGAAGCTCTGGGACTCCCTCGGCGCGGAGCCCGTCCTGGGCCCCCTCGCCGACCAGACCGTCGACTCCGCCGCCGCCTGGGGCCTCCTCCCCGCCGGCGCCACGGTCACCAAGGGCGCGGTGCTCTTCCCGCGCCTGGAGGAGCCGAAGAAGGACTGACCTCCTTCCACTCCGCACGACCGGGACCGCCGCCCCTCCGAGAGGGGCGGCGGTCCTTTCGTCCATGCTGCGCCGCGTTTCGGCCGTTCTCCGCCAAAGCGATTGCAGTCGAAAATCCGTACGTGTGATGATCTCCGCCATGATCACGCACCGGGACAGCGGGACGGCGGGCGGACCGATACCGGACCGCCCGTCGAGACTGACGGAACTGGCCAGCGATCCGGCCGCCCCCGCGGCACCGTCGGCCCCCGCGGCACCGTCGACCCCCGCGGTACCGTCCGCGCCGGAAGCGGCGCCACCGCGACCCCCGTCCTCCGCCCGGCACGAGTTCGCCGCTTTGCTGGGGGAATTCCGCCGGACCGCGGTCCTGGTCCCCATCGATCCGTACGGCAGCCTGTGGACCGCCGAGCACGGCGGCGTCCGGTGGATCTGCGCCTTCTCGAACGAGGGGACGCTCGCCCGGTTCGCGTACGCGCGCGGCGACCTTGGACGGGCGTGGGAGTACCGGACGATCCGTGGGGCTCGGCTGCTGGACGTGCTGGTGCCGAAGCTGGGCGTCCCGGCAGGTGTGGCGCTGGACGCGGGCAGTGCCGACGGCGTGCTGTTCCCGCCGGTCGCGGGCATCGTGCCCGACTCGGCGGCGATGGATCCGGAGGCGGCACGATGACCGGCACCGATCCCGACCTCGCCGCGTCGCGGGCCGCCCTGGCGCTGATCGCGGCGGGTATCGACAAGGCGCACGAGGAGCTGAAGGACCTCGGCATGATCGGCCGGGCGACGGCGGGCCGGGGCTTCTCGGAGCTGGCCCTGTCGGGCCTGGAGATGGGGCACGCGGGGCTGGCAGCCGGTTTCGGGACGTTCTGCGAGCGCTGGGAGTGGGGCGTACGCGACCTGATGCAGCGGGGCAACGCCTTCGCCTCCGGTCTCGGGCTGTCGGCGGGCGCCTTCCACGAGCAGGAGCTGTACGTCAAGGACACCCTCAAGATCGCGGTCAACGGGCTGAACGGCAACCCGCACCTCACCGAGGACGAGGTGAAGGCCAAGGACTGGGACGAGATCAGGTCCCAGCGGGCGACCGACAACCCGGATTACAGCCCGGAGTCCATGGCCGCGGCCCACGAGAACGTCAAGCAGACGTGGCAGGACACCGGCTACGACCTGGAGGACGCCGTTCTGGACTCGCTGGAGAACAACGGCGCCCTGGATCCGACGGTGCGTGAGGCGCTGGACGAGCGCATGCGCGAGACCTACGAGCCCTCGGAGGAGGCCGTCAAGCGGGCCGAGCAGCCGATGTGGGGGAGCGAGTAGATGACCGACTGGCTGGGCAGGGCCGAGGACCTCTGGAACGGCGGCAAGAAGGTCGTCGGCATCGGCATCGACAAGGGAACCGATGCCCTCGGGGGCGCCCTCGACTACGTCGGCGCCGAAGGTGTGGCGGAAGCGGTCACCGACTGGGGTGATGGCGCGGCCTCCACGCTGGGCGCGGAGGTGGGCGAGAAGCAGCTCGGTGAGAGCGAGGAGGCCGAGGAACTGGTCCACGGCCGCGCTTCCCTGATCACCGCGAGCGCGGACAACCTGCGTGACTTCGCGACGGCGTTCAACCTGGTCGGCTCGGGCATGAAGAACCTCGACTCCGGCGCCTGGAAGGGCGAGGCCGCCAACACCTTCCGTGAACAGTTCGGGGCCCTGCCCACGGACTGGCTGCGCGCGGCGGACGCCTTCGAGGCGGCAGCCGCCGCGCTGACGGCGTACGCCGCGACGGTGACCGCCGCGCAGAGCATGGCCAGGGAGGCGATCGCCCTGTTCAAGCAGGGCAACGAGACCTCGCGGAAGGCCGTCGACGCGTACAACAAGAAGGTCGACGCCTACAACAAGGCCCGCACCAGTGACGCCCCGCTGCCCGAGCCGGGTCCCTTCAGCGACCCCGGGCTGGCCGCGCGCGACCAGGCCCAGGAAATCCTGGAGAACGCCCGCCGCCAGCGTAACCAGGCCGCCGAGAGGGCCAACCAGGTCGTCACCGCGGCCCTCGCCCACGCCCCCGCCGAGAAGTCCGCGGCCGAACGCGCCCGGCTCGGCGTGCTGGACCTCGCTCTGGGCAACGGCGTCGAAACGACGCACTTCGTCGGCGGAGCCGTCAAAGGCACGGTCGGCCTCACCAACTTCGTCCGCTCGCTCAACCCGCTCGACCCGTACAACCGCACGCACCCGGCCGAGTACTACGAGAACGTCAACATGACCCTGGCCGGGCTCGTCTCGACCGGCGCCCACCCGGACCGTGCGCTCAAGGCCGCGTGGGACTCGTTCCAGGAGGACCCGCACGAGTTCGGCGGGCGCCTTCTCCCGGAAGTGCTGGGCACCCGGGGCGCGGGCGGGCTGAGGTCCCTGGCGCGCAAGGGCCTGGACGACACCCCGAGCGGGGGCGGCAAGGGGCGTGCCGGACATCAGGAGGGTCCGCACGACACGAGCCGCGGGGAGGGCGACAAAACGCTCTCCCAGGACCCGGTCGACATGGCGACGGGCCGGATGGTCCTGCCCCAGACGGACATCACTCTTCCTGGGTCACTGCCACTGGTCTTCAGCCGTACCTTCGAGTCGTCCTACCGCGCGGGCCACTGGTTCGGCCCCACCTGGGCGAGCACCATCGACCAACGCCTGGAGATCGACTCCGAAGGCATCGTGTTCATCTGCGAGGACGGAAGCCTCCTGGCGTACCCGCATCCCGCACCCGGCGTGCCTGTCATGCCCACCCACGGCCGCCGCTGGCCCCTGGACCGCGACCGGGACACCTATACCGTCACCGACCCCGCCACCGGCCGCGTCTGGCACTTCACCGAGCAGGGCGCCGAGCTGGCCCTGCTGACGCAGATCGACGACCGCAACGGGCGGTGGATCGGTTTCGAGTACGACCAGGCCGGCGCCCCGACCTCGATCGTCCACCACGGTGGCTACCACCTGAAGCTCACCACCGACCAGGGCCGGATCACCGCCCTCCACCTCGCCGGCGCCGCCCCGGACGGCACCGACCAGGAGATTCTTCGCTACGGCTACACGGACGGGCACCTGACCTCGGTCACCAACTCCTCGGGCCGTCCCCTGCGCTTCGGCTGCGACGAGCACGGCCGGATCACCTCGTGGACCGACACCAACGGAAGCCACTTCGACTACGTCTACGACGAGCGGCACCGCTGCGTGTACCACTCGGGCTCGAACGGACATCTTGAATCCCGCTTCACCTGGGACGACACGGACGCCGCGACCGGTCTGCGGCAGACCTCCGTCACCGATGCCCTGGGCCACACCACCCGCTACCTCATCAACGACAGGGTTCAGGTCGTCGCCGAGATCGACCCGCTCGGCGCGGTCGTCGGCTCCGAGTACGACGCCTACAACCGGCTCCTGTCCCGCACGGACGCCCTCGGCCACGTCACCCGCTTCACCTACGACGAGCAGGGCCGGCTGACCGAGGTGGTGAGACCGGACGGACGCCCGATGTCGGCCGAGTACAACTCACTGGGCCTGCCGGTACGGGTGCGCCGCACGGACGGGACGGTGGTACGCCAGACGTACGACGAGAGGGGCAACCGCACCTCGGTCACCGACTCGACGGGCGCCACCACCACGTTCGCCTACGACGCGACCGGCCACCTCGCGACGATCACCGACGCACTCGGCCACTCGACCGCGCTGCGGTGCGACCGCGCCGGCCTCCCCCTCACGGTCACCGACCCGCTCGGCGCGACCGTCCACTACGACCGCGACGCCTTCGGCCGCCCCACCACGATCACCGACCCGCTGGGCTCGTTGACCCGCCTGGAGTGGACCGTCGAGGGCCGGCTGGCCCGGCGCATCGACCCGGATGGCACCGAGCAGTCGTGGACGTACGACGGTGAGGGCAACTGCCTGTCGCACACGGACGCGATGGGCGGGGTGACCCGGTTCGAGTACACGGACTTCGACCTCCTGACGGCCCGCACCGGCCCGGACGGCGTGCGCTACGAGTTCGCGCACGACACGAATCTCCGGCTGACGCGGGTGATGAACCCACAGGGCCTGACGTGGAACTACACCTACGATCCGGCGGGTCGTCTCACCTCCGAGACGGATTTCGACGGTCGCGTCCTGACCTACGCGCATGACGCGTCAGGCCACCTGACGTCCCGCACCAACGGCCTGGGGCAGACGATCCGGTTCGAGCGCGACGCCCTCGGCCGGATCGTCCGCAAGGACGCTGAAGGGACGGTCAGCACCTACGAGTACGACATCTTCGACGAACTGGCGGTAGCGACGAACCCGGACGCGAGGCTTGAGCGCATCCGGGACCGCCACGGCCGTCTGAGGTCGGAGACGGTCAACGGGCGGACCCTGTCGTATACGTACGACGAGGCAGGCCGCAGGGAGGGAAGGACGACCCCCGGCGGTTCGGTCAGCCAATGGTCCTACGATGCGGCGGGCCGCAGGACGGGGCTCACGACCTCTGGCCGTGCACTCGCCTTCTCCTTCGACGCCCTGGGCCGTGAGGAGGAGCGCACGGTCTCGGACTTCGTGTCACTGACGTCGTCGTACGACGCGGTGAGCCGGATGACGGCCCAGGAGATCACGTCCCGTGGCAGCCGCATTCAGCACCGGGCGTACGACTACCGCCCCGACGGCGGACTGGTCTCCGTCACGGACGGCCTCTCGGGCACACGCCGCTTCGACCTCGACGCGGCGGGCCGGGTTACGGCGGTGCGGGCGGACCGGTGGACGGAGCGGTACGCGTACGACGAAGCGGGCAACCAGACAGAGGCGGCCTGGCCTTCCGCGCACCCGGCCCACGCCGCGACGGGCCCGCGTGACTATGAGGGCACCCGCATCACCCGCGCGGGCGGCGTCCGCTACGAACACGACGGCCAGGGCCGCGTCGTCCTGCGCCGGAAGACCCGCTTGTCCAGCAAGCCGGACACCTGGCGCTACGAGTGGGACGCGGAGGACCGACTGACGTCGGTGACGACGCCGGACGGCACGGTCTGGCGTTACGCGTACGACCCTCTGGGCCGCCGAATATCCAAGCAATCGGCGCTGGAAACGGTCCACTTCACCTGGGACGGCAGCACCCTCTGCGAACAGACGACCGCGAACGTCGTGCTGACCTGGGACCACGCGGGCCTGCGCCCCCTGACCCAGACGGAACGCCGCACGGACACGGACGACGAACGCTTCTTCGCCATCGTCACCGACCTGATCGGCACTCCGACGGAACTCGTCGACGAGTCGGGCGACCTGGCCTGGCACACCCGCACGACGCTCTGGGGCACGACGACCTGGAACCGCGACGCCACGGCGTACACCCCACTCCGCTTCCCGGGCCAGTACTTCGACCCGGAGTCGGGCCTCCACTACAACTACTTCCGCTACTACGACCCCGAATCGGCCCGGTACATCTCCGCCGACCCTTTGGGCCTCCTGCCGGATCCCAACCCCTGGGGTTACGTGGACAACCCGTTCACTTGGGCTGACCCTCTGGGTTTGACACCCTGCACCTTTGAAAACCAGCTACCGGATGAACTACCCCGTGAGCTCGCCGACGCAGAGCGACTGGGCGTGAAACCACTCAGGGTCGGGGACAACGGTTTCGACGAAGCAATCAATTCGGGTACCGTTAAGTGGGCAGTCACCCTTGAAGGCGACCTGGTGGTCATACCGAAGCATGTGAGCGGAGTCGAGCTCAAGCATCCTGTTCTCACTAATGGCGCCCCAGTGCGGGCTGCTGGCGAAGCGGAAATCGCGGGTTCTGAGGGTTCATATTTTGGAATGTCAATCGACAACAATAGCGGCCACTACAAACCGTCAGCGGAAAGTCTCGAAACAGGCAGAGAGGCGTTCGAACGTGCAGGAATACCCTTCCTCTGACGACTGCAAGGGCACCCGTGATCCTTGGACGCCGATCAATGGGGAGGTCAACACCTCGATCGGAGAGCTGGAGCAGCAAGTTACCGATCTGCCCGCCACTGCAACCTCATCAGAGTCCTGGGAGCAGCTTCGCAGTTGGTGCGTGGGCCGGATGCAGTCTTCTGACTGCTCTGCGGACCTTCGCGTGCGGTGGGGACATCTCGCACTGACCGCGATTTCCAAGAAGAGTCAGACAGGTACTGGAACAACGCAGGAGACAGTGGCCGCGACGGCACGCGTGCGCGCATACCTGATTCAGGAGTTCGGGGTAAGCGAAGCGGACGAGGCTCGGCAACCGAATAGACTGTGCACCTTTGTGCTGGAGAACATCGGCGCCCCCATCGACGAGGTGGGGCGAATGGCTGCCGAGTGGCGCTCTCTCCCGAAAGAGCAGATGCTCTCTCTGCGGCGCCTGAAGAACATGCTTACACCCTTGGTGGAGATTGCAGACCTCTTGGACCCGGAAGACACCGTTCGGGGTGAGATCGGGCCCTGGTTGGCACTGAGAGCAAAACTTCCCTGACGTAAGCGGGTTGCGCCGCAGGGCAACAACGGCGGCTCAGCACCGGATCACTGCGGCGCAGGTTCAGGCAGCGGCCGGCTCGCCGCCGTGGCGATCGCCTCGTCCAGGACCTCGCGGGAGCGGATCAGGTCGGTGATCAGGCGGTCGATGCGGGCGCGTTCCGTGGTGAGGTCGGCGACCAGTCGGGCGGTGGCGATCTCGGAGGGGCCGCCGTCGGTGTCGCGCAGGCAGGGGAGGAGCTGGGCGATCTTCTTGCTGTGGAGGCCCGCCGCGTAGAGGGCCTGGATGCGGATGACCCGGTCGACGGCCCATTCGCCGTACGTACGCTGGCCGCCCGGGGTGCGGTCGGCGGTCAGGAGGCCCTGCGTCTCGTAGTACCGGAGTGACCGCTCGCTGACGCCCGTGCGACGGGCGAGTTCACCGATTCGCATGGCGCACCTCTCGTGCGGAAAACAGCACTTGAACCTGACACCGGTGTCAACTCCTACCGTACCGGCATGACGAACACAGCGAACAAGCCGGAGACGTCCCGCCTCTTCCAGCCCACCCGGCTCGGCCCCCTGGAACTGCCCAACCGCCTGGTCATGGCACCGCTGACCCGGAACCGCGCCGGGGCCGACGGGATGCCGCAACCGGTCATGGCCACGTACTACGCGCAGCGTGCCTCCGCCGGTCTGATCATCGCCGAGGCGACCACGCCCAACGCCGTGGGGCAGACGTACCCCAACATCCCCGGGATCCACGACCCGGCCCAGGTGGCCGGCTGGCGGCAGGTCACCGAAGCGGTGCACGCCGCGGGGGGTCGGATGTTCCTTCAGCTCCAGCACGGCGGTCGGGTCGGCCACCCGGACAACAGCGGCCTGATGCCGGTCGCGCCGTCACCCGTGCCGTTGCCCGAAACCATCCACACCCCGAGCGGACGCAAGGACGCCGTCGTGCCCCGGGAGATGTCCTTCGACGACATCCGGTCCACCGTGGCCGACTTCGCCGCTGCCGCCCGCAACGCCATTGACGCCGGTTTCGCCGGGGTGGAGGTGCACGCCGCCAACGGCCACCTCCTGCACCAGTTCATGGCGCGGAACACCAACCACCGCACCGACGGCTACGGCGGCTCGGTGGCCGGCCGGATCCGGTTCGCCGTCGAGGTGGTGCGGGCGGTGGCCACGGCCATCGGCCCCGAGCGGGTCGGCCTGCGCGTCTCCCCCGGCAACACCGTCAACGGCATCGACGAGGGCGACACCGAGGACATCTACCCGGCGCTGGTCGAGGCGCTCGCCGACACCCGCCTTGCCTACCTGCACACCGTGTTCGCCGACCCGGACGCGCCCCTGTGGCAGGACATCCGCAAGCGGTGGTCCGGCACCCTGGTCGCCAATCCGGCGCTCGGCTGGGGCGGTCCGCTGCCCGCCGACGGTGGCAGGGAGGCTGGTGAGCGACTGCTGGCCGCCGGTGCCGACCTGATCGCCCTCGGCCGGGCCTTCATGGCCAACCCCGATCTGGTCGAACGGCTGCGAATCGGCGCGCCGCTCAACCCGCTGAGGGACGAGGGCTGGATGTACACGGGCGGCGAGAACGGGTACACCGACTACCCGACGCTGACGGCCGCGTGACCGTGGACCACACCCGGAGAGGTGGCGACCTCGACGCGGGAGTCGCCTTCGCTGCCGGTGCTGTAGCTGCTCTCCCATCTCGTACCGAGAAGAAGTGCACGTACATGTGGAACGGTTGAGGACACTCGTGATGGCCAGATAGCCCGGAGCCGAGGAACATTACTACTGTGACCAATGATCTGAAGCTGGTGAACGCCGGGGACCTCATAAACCTGTACGGGAAGGTTCCGGACCTTCGGCGATTTCGCTTGCGCTCAATCAATCTGGATTGGCGAGGGCCGACGGTCACCCTGCGACTGGACCTACCGAGCTTCCCGGAGAAGGTTCCGCAGGAGTGGCGAGGCACCGACGTCGACACCGTGCAGTGCCACGTACAGTTTCTCGCTGTGGAGGACCTCACTATGCCTGAGTGGGAGCCACCCGTCCGTTCCGCCTTTTTGGACACGCAGCTCCTGGCAGAGAAGCGGAGAATTCGAGTGCAGGTGACAGGATCCGGGGTAGCCCTTGGGTTCACCAGCAGCGGGTCCGTACAGGTGGGGCATGTGAGCGCCTTCAAAATCTCGGACGACGGCACGGACGAAACCCAGCACTTCTTTTCAAAGAGGCTCGACGCCGTACGCTACGCATCCATCCCGGCAACCGAAGAGAAGACTTTCTATGGGCGGATCTGACTGGACGGGCATCGTTGCCGGGACGGAGGAGATGTTGGAGGCATACATCACGCCCCCCGATCTGAACGACTGCAGACTGTATTACACGCAGATCGACGAAAGAGAAGCGTCGGTAACTCTGGGCTTCGATACGTCCACCCTTCCCTCGAACCCTCCTGCCGAGTGGACCGGCCGGGAATACAACACAGTCGAGTTCTACCTGCGGTTCGCCGGTGTGAGCGATCTCAGTGTCGCCGGTTGGACGTTCAGCGCCCGTGACGCCGACGTCACCCTGAGTGCTCACGGAGGCGATGGGGTCAGGGTCAGCATCGAAGCCACGGGGTCGCATCTGGAATTCACGGCATCCACGTCATCTCTCGCTCGGCTGCGTTCCTACCTCGCTGCGCGCGGGTGACTGGGGGAACAGTCGAACGGACCTCCCACCGGGCGCCATGGCGCTGACGGACAGGGTGGCTCGCCCGCCGTCAGTTGCCCGACGCGTACGACACGAAGTCGGCCCACGCGCCCGGGGTGAGGGCGAGTTGGGGGCCGGCGAGGTGCTTGGAGTCGCGGATGTGGACCGTGCCCGGGGAGGTGGCGACCTCGACGCAGGAGTCGCCCTCGCTGCTGCTGCTGTAGCTGCTCTTGAACCACGCCAGTCCGGAGGCTTCGCCGACCGAGGTGTTGCGGATCATGTCTCTCCCAGCAGTTGCTCGATGAAGGCTGTCGACTCGCGGGGAGTCAGAGCCTGGGCCCGGATGATGCCGTAGCGCAGCTCCAGGATATGGAGCTGCTTCCGCTCGGTCACGGGGCGGCCGTTGGCCACGGCGGGTGAGCGTCCGACGGCCGAACCGTCGCCGAACTTCAGCAGCTCGATCCCGCCTGCCAGGCCGGCGTGTTCCTCGCGGTCCATCGGCATCACCTGAAGCTCGACGTTCCGCATGTGGGCCACCGTCAGCAGGTGTTCGAGCTGGGCGCGTAGCCGGGTCCTTCCGCCCAGTGGGCGCCGGAGCGTCCATTCCTCCAGGACGAAACCCATCTCCGGCGCGGGGTCCCGCTCGAAGACGGACTTGCGGGCCATACGACCCGCCACCATCCGCTCCACCTCGTCCTGCGAGTACGCCGGCCGTCGCATGAGCAGCAGTCCGCGCGCGTACTCCGGTGTCTGCAACAGGCCGTGGATGTTGAGCGGGTCGTACAACTGGAGCTCCACCGCCTGGGCCTCCAGCTTGGCCAGTTCCCGGACCTTCTTCGGGTACCGGACCTTCGCCACGTCCTCCTTCATGGCCGAGAGGAGGCCCCCCGCCCCCAGGACCTCGTCCGCCTTGTCCAGGAACTCGGGCCGGGGGATCCGCTTACCGCCCTCGATCTTGTAGACGAGATCCTCGCCGTAGCCGACGGCCACGCCGAAGTCAGGGGCACGCATGCCCACCGCTTCCCTCCGCAGCTTCACCTGCCGTCCCACCGTGGCGATGACGGCCACGCCCCAGTCGTCGTCCGGGTCCACCTCCCAACCCGGCTCGTCCGCCTCGCTCTTGAGCTGTACTCCGGTCTCGCCGTCCACCGACATGCCCGTACCCCTCTGTCCGCGCTCTCGTGCCGCGCCGTCCCTACCCCACCGGCGGGTCCGGACAGCCCGGACAGCAGTGGACAAGCTCCGGACAGTCACTCTACGCATCGGATCGGTCACTGTTCACGGTGTGCGAGGACGGCCACCCTCGGTGAGGTGAACCAGACGAAACCCTCGCAACTCGCCTCTCCCCCGGGCCACTTCGGTGTGCTGCTGTCCCCCACGCCTCGCGGTGCGCGGCTCGCCCGGCTGCTCGCCGTCGAGTGGCTCAGGACCCGGCGGGAGGTGCCGTGCCGCGTGGCCGAGACCGCCGCGCAGCTCGTCGCGGAGCTCGCGGCGAACGCCGCCACGCACGGCCGCGTCAACGGCCGGAGCTTCCGGCTCGCGCTCCTCGCCGACCGGGGCGTCCTGCGGATCGAGGTCACGGACACCCGTGCCGACGCGCTCCCGCGCCGGACGCCCCCGTCGCCCGACGCGGAGTCCGGGCGCGGGCTGCTGCTCGTCGAGGCGCTGGCCGACCGCTGGGGCGCCACGCTCGGCCCCGCCCCCCAGAAGACCGTGTGGGTGGAACTCGACCTCCCGGTGTCCTGACCGGCGTACGGGAACCGGGATTCCGGTGGGGCCGCCGGTCTACCAAGGAACGACGAGAGAGAAAGAAACCGGACCAAACCCCACCCCTCCTCCCCCTCGGCGAGCCGCTCACTCACGCGGGTGAAAAACACCAACTGGGCTGGCTTTGGGACGGGTTGCTTGATCTACGCTCAGCGCGACACACCACATCACCGCTGACATGCGTCGGCCCCCGCCGGGACCGCTAATCCCAGTGCGGGGGCCTGACCATCAAGGAAGAAGCACCTTCCCGATGGATACTCGGAACAGTAGCGTGCGCCCGCCCGCCCACGCCCGTAACGACCGGAAAAACCACTCCTCCCGGCGAGCCCGTGGGGCTCCGCATGGCGGCGGTGTCATCCACGACAACTCCCGGCACACCACCCGTTTCACGGTGATCGGCAACCACCTCGCCCAGCACACCGAACTGTCGCTCCTGGCGATCGGCCTGGCCGTCCACATCCAGTCGCTCCCCAGCGGCGCGCAGATCGACATCGGGACCCTCGCCGACCGCTTCCCGGAGGGAAGGACCCGGATCGCCGGCGCCCTGCGCGAGCTGGAGGCCCATGGCTACCTGCGCCGCACCCGTGTGCGCACCGAAGGGGGCAGGATCGTCACCCGCACGGTGTCCTGCAACCAGCCGGGCCGGACCGGCGCCACGGAGGAGCCGAAGCCCCGGCCCCGGCGCGGCACCGACCAGCAGACGCGCCGCCGCGCGCTGCCCGCCGTGCCGCAGCCCGCTTACCCGGCTCCGGACCTTCTCCGGACCGCCCTGGGGGTCCTCTCCGGTCTCCGTCGCGAGGATCCACGGCTCCTGCTCTCCGCCACGGACGCCGACCATCTCGTCCCGGGCGTCGCCGCGTGGCTCGAGCGCGACCTCGGTCCCGAGGCCGTCCAGCGCGCCCTGACCACCGACCTGCCACCGGAGCCGCTGCACCGTCCGGCAGCCCTGTTGGCCCACCGCCTCGCCGCCCGGCTCCCGCCCCTGCCCGCCTTCCGCACACCGGACACCCCCGCGGCCGTCAGGCATCCGCTCCAGAACTGCGACCTCTGCGACCGCGCCTTCCGCGGCCCGGAGCCGGGAACCTGCGGGGCTTGCGCTCCCGGGCGGTGAGCCCGGGAACGCGAAGGCCCGGGATCCGAGGATCCCGGGCCTTCGTGAAGCAGTGGTGGACTACTTGTCCGCGACCGGCTTGCGGAGCGCGATGTTCAGTTCCTTGAGGCGGGCCTCTTCCAGCTCCGTCGGGGCACCCATCATCAGGTCCTGGGCGTTGCCGTTGAGCGGGAAGGCGATCGTCTCGCGGATGTTGGGCTCGTCGGCGAGGAGCATGACGATGCGGTCGACGCCGGGGGCGATGCCGCCGTGCGGCGGGGCGCCGTACTGGAAGGCGCGGAGCATGCCGGCGAACTCGGTCTCGACGGTCTCGCGGGAGTAGCCGGCGATCTCGAAGGCCTTGAACATGATGTCGGGCTCGTGGTTGCGGATCGCGCCGGAGGACAGCTCGATGCCGTTGCAGACGATGTCGTACTGCCAGCCGAGGATGTCCAGCGGGTCCTGGGTCTCCAGGGCCTCCAGGCCGCCCTGCGGCATCGAGAAGGGGTTGTGGGAGAAGTCGATCTTCCCGGTGTCCTCGTCCTTCTCGTACATCGGGAAGTCGACGATCCAGGCGAAGCGGAAGACGTTCTCCTCGAACTGGCCGGCGCGCTTGGCGGCCTCGACCCGGACCGGGCCCATGATCTTGGAGACCTCGTCGAACTCACCCGCGCCGAAGAAGACGGCGTGGCCGGGCTCCAGGCCCAGGCGCTCGGTGAGGACCTTGACGTTCTCCTCGGTGAGGAACTTGGCGATCGGGCCGGTGAGGGCGTTGTTCTCGCCGACGCGGACCCAGGCCAGGCCCTTGGCGCCGAGGGAGACGGCGTAGTCACCGAGGCCGTCGAAGAACTTGCGCGGCTGGTCACCGGTGTTCGGCACGGCGAGCGCGCGGACGTGCTTGCCGGCGAACGCCTTGAACTCGGAGTTCTCGAAGACGTCGGTGATGTCGACGAGCTCCAGGTCGGTGCGCAGGTCCGGCTTGTCGTTGCCGTACTTGAGCATCGACTCGCGGAACGGGATCCGCGGGAACGGCGACGTGACGTGGCGGCCGCCGCCGAACTCCTCGAAGAGCTCGGTCATCAGCTTCTCGATCGGCTGGAAGACGTCCTCCTGCTCGACGAAGCTCATCTCGACGTCGAGCTGGTAGAACTCGCCCGGCGAGCGGTCGGCGCGGGCGTCCTCGTCGCGGAAGCAGGGCGCGATCTGGAAGTAGCGGTCGAACCCGGAGATCATCAGGAGCTGCTTGAACTGCTGCGGCGCCTGCGGCAGCGCGTAGAACTTGCCGGGGTTCAGACGGGACGGGACGACGAAGTCACGGGCGCCCTCGGGGGAGGTCGCGGTGAGGATCGGGGTGGCCATCTCGTTGAAGCCGAGGGCCACCATCTTGGAGCGGATGGACGCGATGACCGCGCTGCGCAGCATGATGTTGCGGTGCATGCGCTCGCGGCGCAGGTCGAGGAAGCGGTACTCCAGGCGCCGCTCCTCGTTGACGCCGTCGTCCGTGTTGATCGTGAAGGGCAGCGGGGCGGAGGCACCGAGGACCTCCACCTCCGAGACCTCGACCTCGATCTCACCGGTGGGGAGTTCGGTGTTGATGTTCTCGGCACCGCGGGAGACGACCTTGCCGTCGATGCGGACGACCGACTCCTTGGTCTGCTTGTCGAGCGCCTCGTACGCGGCGGTGCCGGGACGGGCGACGAGCTGCGTGATGCCGTAGTGGTCGCGCAGATCGATGAAGAGGATGCCGCCCAGGTCTCGCCGATTGTGCAGCCAGCCGCTCAGCCGGACGTCGGTGCCGACGTCAGAGGCGCGGAGCTCGCCGCAGGTGTGGGACCTGTACCGATGCATCGTCGTTCATCCAGTCTTCGCGGATCGGGGGCTGTGTTTCACGTGAAACCTCCCCCAGAGTACCGGGCCGCTCAAGATCGACGTCCGATACGCCCGGTCGGCTCGGTGGCGGCTGATCCGTACATCTTCTTAGAGTGGGGCAATGCGCACCGAGGACGTCCTGGCCGCCATCGCGACCGGCCTATGGCGCTGGGACAACGCCTCCGGGATCGTCACGCTGGACGCGGAGGCGGCCCGGCTGCTGGGGCTGCCCGCGGAACCGGTCGAGCTGACCGAGGCAGCCGTGCGCTCGCGGTTCCACCCCGTCGACTGGAACGAGATCGACGGGGTCGTGAACCTCGCCGTGGCGGAGGGCACCCTCGCCGAGGCCAGGCTGCGGATCATGGACGAGAACGGGCGGGTGATCCGTACCGTGCGCAGCCGGTCGAAGCCGTTCATCGAGGGCACCGACTACCAGCTTGTGGGCACCCTCCAGGAGGTCGCCGAGCCCCAGCCCGGCACGGCCGCGCGGACGCCCGTGACCGGCGACTGGCGGCGCTCGCGCGAGGCGTTCCTGCTGGACGCGGGACGGGCGCTGGCGGAGGCGCGGTCCACGGCCGAGGTGCTGCGGGTGGCGGCCTCGCTGTCGATGCCCGGGTTCTCCCCCGACGGGCTGGCCGTCTTCGGCGTCTCCGGCGACCGGCTGACGATCATCGGGCACCACGGGCACAACACCGGCGACGACGGCCCGTTCTCCGACATGCCGCTCGACACCGACTACCCGGCCGCCGAGGTGGTGCGGACGGGCCGGGCGATCTACCTGCCGACCCCGGAGGAGTACCGGGCCCGGTTCCCCGCGACCTGGCCGCTGGCGCAGCGCTTCAGCAGGGAGTCGTGGGCGTTCCTGCCGCTGATCGTCGCGGGGCGCACGATGGGGGCCTGGATGGCGGCGTTCCGGTACCGCGTGTCGTTCACGCCCGACGAGCGGTCCGTCCTGACGACCGTGGCCCGGATGCTGGCGCAGGCGCTGGCGCGTGCGGGGGTCGCCGAGTCGGAGCGGGAGCTGTCCCTGGGCCTCCAGCGCACGATGATGCCGGTCCTGGGTCCGGCCATTCCCGGCATGGAGGTGGCCGCGCGGTACGTCCCGACCGGCGGCGGGCTCCAGGTCGGCGGCGACTGGTACGACATGATCCAGCTACCCGGGGGGCGCATCGCGCTGGTGATCGGCGACGTCCAGGGACATGACGTCCGGGCGGCCGGGCTGATGGGCCAGCTCCGGATCGCCCTGCGCGCGTACGCCTCGGAGGGCCACCGGCCGGACGCGGTGCTGTCCCGCGCGTCGCGCTTCCTGTACGGGATCACGGACGGCGCGGAGGGGGACCACGGGGCGGCCCGGTTCGCGACGTGCCTGTACCTGGAGGTGGACCCGGCGACCGGGACGCTGGACATCGCGCGGGCGGGCCACCCCGACCCCGCGATCCGGATGGCCGACGGGACGGTGATGCTGCGGCCGACGGCGGGCGGGCTGCCCCTGGGCATCGTCCCGGACACGGACTACCCCACGACCCGGCTCACCCTGGAACCGGGCGAGACGCTCATGATCTGCACGGACGGGCTCCTGGAGACCGGCGGGCACGACCTGGAGACCGGCTGGACGCGCATCCGCACGCTGCTGGAGCGGCACGACACGGAGGGCGAGTCGCTGGAGGCGCTGGCCGACAGCCTGGTGCAGGCGGTGCACGGGCCCGGCTCGCACCACACCACCGGGCCGCTGGCCGACCGCCGCGAGGACGACATTGCGGTGCTGCTGCTGTCCCGGACCGGTGAGCAGCTCCGGACGGCCGCCGCCCGGCGCACCGCGATGACCATCGCCCAGGCGGAGCCGGAGCGGATCGCCGCCGCCCGGCAGCACCTGCGGGAGCTGCTGCACGACTGGGCGGACCCGGAACAGGTCGACTCGGCGGTCCTGATGGTGTCCGAGATGGTCACCAACGTGCTGGTGCACACCGACGGGGACGCGCTGCTGGTGGCGGAGGCGACCGGGGACCACGGCAAGCGGCGGCTACGGGTGGAGGTGGCGGACGCCAGCGACGAGCTGCCGCACCGTCGCCGGCCCGGCGAGATGGCGTCGTCCGGGCGCGGGCTGATCCTCATGGAGATGCTGGCGCACGAGTGGGGCGTCGACCCCCGGGGCGAGGGCAAGTCCATCTGGTTCGAGCTCCACGAGGACCGGGACGGCGAGCCCTAGGCCGGCCGACGGGCCGCGCAGGGGCGCGTCGCGGGGCGGGCGCCTCGCGGGGCGGCGTCGCGCGCCCGGGCGCGTCGCGGGGCGGGCTTCGGGCGGCCGGCTCGGGCCCGGGCGGGAGGGCCGGCCGGGGGCCGTCAGGGGCCGGGGTGTGTGTAGCGCTTGCGCTCCTCGCCGATCACGCCGAACGCGGCGGCTGTGAGCGGTACGGCCAGCAGCATGCCGAGGATCCCGGCGACGGACGCCCCGGCGGTGATGGCGAGCAGGACGACGGCCGGGTGCATCTGGACCGTACGGCTCTGGATCACCGGTTGCAGGACGTGCCCTTCGATCACCTGGACGGCGAGGACGACGCCCGCCGTCCACAGGGCGATGGCCACGCCCCGGTCGGCGAGCGCCACCAGGACCGCGACCGCCCCGGACAGGAACGCTCCGAGGTAGGGGACGTACGCGCCGACGAAGACCAGGGCGCCCAGCCCCACGGCGCCCGGGACGCGCAGGATCAGCAGGCCCGTCGTGATGAGGAGGGCGTCGATCAGGGCGATGAACGTCGTCCCGCGCATGAAGCCCTCGACGGCGCCGAAGGCGCGGCGGGCCACGGCCTCGGCGTGGTCGGCGCTGCCGTGCGGCGCGAGGGAGCGCAGGGCGCGCAGCGCCCGGCCGGAGTCGCGGAGGAAGAAGAACACCAGGAGCAGGGCGAGGACGGCCATGGCGATCACCTCGCCGACGACGCTGAGCCCGCTGATGACGCCGGACGCCGCCGTGCCGCCGAATTTGCCGAGGAGCTCCTTGGCGTTGCCGGCCAGGTCGTCCAGGGAGGTGCCGGCCGGGCCGAGGTGCTCGGCCAGGTCGGTGGCGGCGCGGCGCAGCGAGGCGACGATCTGGTCGCCGGTGTCGATGAGCGCGGCGACCACGATGTAGCCGGCGCCGCCGACGACGGCGACGGCGGCCGCGCAGGTCAGGCCGGCCGCCAGGGACCGCTGGACCTTCATGGCGACGAGCCGCCGGTACAGCGGCCCGAGCAGCGCGGTGCCGAGCAGGGCGAGCAGGACGGGCGTGACGGCGGTCCGGAAGGTCACGCACAGCCATACGCCGACCGCCCCGACGCCGGTGAGCAGCAGGACGACGACGCACCAGGCGGCGAGGCGCCGGACGGGCTCGGGGAGGGTGTGCACGCCTCCACGGCACCATGCGCGGCCGGGGCCCGCCGCTGGGCGGGCCCCGGCCGGGTGAGGTCGCGTCAGGCGCCGGGGGTGATCTCCGGGCCGATGCCGTCCTGCATCCCGTGGACGGCCGGAACGCGGCCGAGCCGGCCGGCCTGGAAGTCCTCGAAGGCCTGCCTCAGCTCGGCCTGGGTGTTCATCACGAACGGCCCGTAGTGCGCCATCGGCTCCCGGATCGGCCGGCCGCCCAGGAGGATGACCTCCAGGTCCGGGGTGTGGCCGTCCTGCCGGTCGTCGGCGCGGACGGTCAGCGAGCCGCCGTCGCCGAAGACGGCCGTCTGGCCCATGTGGACCGGCCGGCGCTCCCCGCCCACGGAGCCGCGCCCGGCCAGGACGTACGCGAGGCCGTTGAAATCCTGCCGCCAGGGCAGCGTGATCTCGGCGCCCGGGCGCAGCGTGGCGTGGACCATGGTGATGGGGGTGTGGGTGATGCCCGGTCCCTCGTGCCCGTCGAGCTCGCCGGCGATGACGCGCAGCAGCGCGCCGCCGTCGGGGGAGGTGAGGAGCTGCACCTGGCCGCCGCGGATGTCCTGGTAGCGGGGGTCCATCATCTTGTCCTTGGCGGGCAGGTTCACCCAGAGCTGGAGGCCGTGGAAGAGGCCGCCGGACATGACCAGGTGCTCCGGCGGGGCCTCGATGTGGAGCAGCCCCGACCCGGCGGTCATCCACTGGGTGTCGCCGTTGCGGATGGTGCCGCCGCCACCGTTGCTGTCCTGGTGGACGAAGGTGCCGTCGATCAGGTACGTGACGGTCTCGAAGCCGCGGTGGGGGTGCCAGGGGGTGCCCTTGGCCTCGCCGACCCCGTACTCCACCTCCCCCATCTGGTCCATCATGATGAACGGGTCGAGGTGGCGGTAGTTGATCCCGGCGAACGCGCGGCGCACCGGGAAGCCCTCCCCCTCGAAGCCGCTGGGCGCGGTCGTCACGGCCAGCACCTGGCGCGGCACGGCACCCGTGGGCGCGTCGACGCGCGGCAGGGTGAGCGGGTTCTCGACGGTTACGGCAGGCATGGCGTGGGTCCTCCTCGGGGGCGGCGTACACCCACTTTAGTTGAATGCTGAACTTCTTGCCAGGGGAACACCCCCTCCCGCCCCTGCATTCCCCCGGGTACCGCCCATCCCGCCCCTCGCACCTGGAACGCCCTCCACCGCACACACGAAGAGCCGCCCCCACCGAGGGGGGCGGCTCCGGGGGCGGCTCCTGTGCGGCCATGCGGCCATGCGGCCGCGCGGCTCCGGAAACGCGGAGGGGACGGCCGGGTCAGCCGTACATCCGCCGCATGGCGAAGTCGACCATCTGCTCCACGGCCTTGGCGTCGAACACCATCCGGTGGTCACCCTCCATGTCGAGCACGAAGCCGTACCCGGTGGGGAGCAGGTCGATCACCTCGGCGCCGGTGATCACGAAGTACTTGGACTCCTTGCCGGCGTACCGGCGCAGCTCCTTGAGCGAGGTGAACATCGGGATGACCGGCTGCTGGGTGTTGTGCAGCGCGAGAAAGCCCGGGTTGTCACCGCGCGGGCAGTAGACCTTCGAGGTGGCGAAGATCTGCTGGAAGTCCTCGGCCGACAGCGAGCCGGTGGTGAACGCCCGCACGGCATCGGCCAGCGAGGGCGGCGACGGCTCGGGGTACAGCGGCGGCTGCTGCGCGTACCCCTGCTGGGGGGCGTACTGCTGCTGGGCACCCTGGTTCTGGTCGTAGCCGTACATGCGCGTAAGCGTACCGAGCGGCGGCCGCCGCCGTACGGCCCGTACCGGGGCCCGCGCACCCCGGCGGGCACCCCGTGGGCCACCGGCGGGCCGGGGCGTCACACGTCACAGATCGGCCGATAGGGGTTGCTCTTATTACCGACGGGTAGCATCATCGTAGCTACTAGCTGGTACGTGTACGAGGATTCCGCCTCCCCGAGCCTTACGGAGCCGTCGCCATGGGGCACTACAAGTCGAATCTCCGCGACATCGAGTTCAACCTCTTCGAGGTCCTCGGGCGCGACAAGGTCTACGGCACCGGTCCGTTCGAGGAGATGGACGTCGAGACCGCCAAGAGCGTCCTGGACGAGATGCGCCGTCTCGCCGAGAACGACTTCGCGGAGTCCTTCGCGGACGCCGACCGCAACCCGCCGGTCTTCGACCCCGAGACGAACACCGCGCCGATCCCCGCGTCCTTCAAGAAGTCCTACAAGGCCTTCATGGACTCCGAGTACTGGCGCCTGGGCCTGCCCGAGGAGATCGGCGGCACCACCTCGCCCCGCTCCCTGATCTGGGCGTACGCGGAGCTGATCCTCGGCTCGAACCCGGCCGTCTGGATGTACTCCTCCGGCCCCGCCTTCGCGGGCGTCCTCTTCGAGGAGGGCAACGAGGTCCAGAAGAAGATCGCCCAGATCGCGGTCGAGAAGCAGTGGGGCTCCACCATGGTCCTCACCGAGCCGGACGCCGGCTCGGACGTGGGCGCCGGCCGCACCAAGGCGGTCCAGCAGGACGACGGCTCCTGGCACATCGAGGGCGTGAAGCGCTTCATCACCTCCGGTGAGCACGACATGTCGGACAACATCCTCCACTACGTGCTCGCCCGCCCCGAGGGCCACGGCCCCGGCACCAAGGGCCTGTCCCTCTTCCTCGTGCCGAAGTTCCACTTCGACTGGGAGACCGGCGAGCTGGGCGAGCGCAACGGCGTGTACGCGACGAACGTCGAGCACAAGATGGGCCTCAAGGCCTCCAACACGTGCGAGATGACCTTCGGCGACAAGCACCCCGCCAAGGGCTGGCTGATCGGCGACAAGCACGACGGCATCCGCCAGATGTTCCGCATCATCGAGTTCGCCCGCATGATGGTCGGCACGAAGGCGATCGCCACCCTGTCGACCGGCTACCTGAACGCGCTGGAGTACGCCAAGGAGCGCGTGCAGGGCCCCGACCTGGCGAACTTCATGGACAAGACCGCGCCCAAGGTCACCATCACGCACCACCCCGACGTGCGCCGCTCGCTGATGACGCAGAAGGCGTACGCCGAGGGCATGCGCGCCCTCGTCATGTACACCGCCGCGATCCAGGACGAGATCCAGGTCAAGGAGGCGTCCGGCGAGGACGCCAAGGCGCTCATCGGCCTCAACGACCTGCTCCTGCCCATCGTCAAGGGCTACGGCTCCGAGAAGTCCTACGAGCAGCTCGCCCAGTCCCTCCAGACCTTCGGCGGCTCCGGCTACCTCCAGGAGTACCCGGTCGAGCAGTACATCCGGGACGCCAAGATCGACACCCTCTACGAGGGCACCACGGCGATCCAGGGCCAGGACTACTTCTTCCGCAAGATCGTCCGCGACCAGGGCGCCTCCCTGAACGCGCTCGCCGAGGAGATCAAGAAGTTCCTGGCGGTCGGCACCGGCGGCGAGGAGCTGGCCCCGGCCCGCGACGCGCTCGCCAAGGCGGCCGTGGACCTCGAGGCCATCGTCGGCGCGATGCTGACGCACCTCACCGCCACCGGCGAGGACGTCAAGAACATCTACAAGGTCGGCCTCAACACCACCCGCCTCCTGATGGCCTCCGGTGACGTGGTCGTCGGCTACCTGCTGCTGCGGGGCGCCGCCGTCGCCGCCGAGAAGCTGGAGACCGCCTCCGCCAAGGACAAGGCGTTCTACCAGGGCAAGATCGCCGCCGCGAAGTTCTTCGCCGCGAACATCCTGCCGAACGTCTCCACCGAGCGCGCCATCGCCGAGGGCGTCGACAACTCCCTCATGGAGCTGGACGAGGCCGCGTTCTAGTCACGAGGTCACCGCACGGTCCACGGCGGCCCGCTCCCCGGTCTCCCGGGGGCGGGCCGCCACCGTTCAGCGGGCCGCCGCCGTACACCGGGCCGCCACCGGTCAGCGGCCCGGCGGCCGGCCCGCGCACACCGACCGGTGACTCACCCGGCACGTGTCCGACGGCACCGCCCCGCGCAGGTTGACCGCCGTACCGTCACCCGCGACGAACCAGCGCTCACCGCGCGGGACGCCCGCCGTGGGCCGCTCCGCCAACTCCATCGCCACCCAGCGGCCGTTGACCGTACGGTGCCAGCGGGCCCGCGCCCCGCAGAACCGGCAGGTCATCAGCGAACCGGCACCCGGCCGGCGCGGCGCGGGTATCGAGGCGCGGAGCGTCGCGGCGGTCACCGGCAGGATGTCCCCCAGGCGCACCGGGTCCCGGTCCGGGGTGCCCGTCGCGGCGGTCGTGCACGCCGCGCAGAGCGGCATCCCCAGCGGGGCGCTCCACTCGGCCCCGGGCGTTTCACATGCGGCACAGACGGGCGTGGTCGTCGTGGTCACCAGTGCACCTCCGGTCGCGACCGGCGAGTCAGCGGACTGCTGTCCCGCTACGTCCTCCGATAGTCGCAGCCACCACTGACAATCGACCGCCGACGACGGCCCCCCGCTACTGACCCGCCCGTAAAGTGAAGGCCATGAGCAGCTCACCCCCCCGCTTCGACCGCGGCCACACCGACGACCTCATGACCTTCCTGGCGGAGTCCCCCACGCCGTACCACGCCGTCGCCAACGCCGGTGAACGACTGGAGAAGGCGGGCTTCCGGAAGCTCGACGAGACCGCCGCCTGGGACGGTACGAGCGGCGGCAAGTACGTCGTCCGCGGTGGCGCGATCATCGCCTGGTACGTACCGGAAGGCGCCGAACCCCACACCCCGTTCCGGATCATCGGCGCCCACACCGACTCGCCCAACCTGCGGGTCAAGCCCCAGCCCGACATGGGCGCGCACGGCTGGCGGCAGGTCGCCGTCGAGACGTACGGCGGAACCCTGCTCAACACCTGGCTCGACCGCGACCTGGGACTGTCCGGCCGGCTGACGCTGCGCGACGGCGAGCACCGGCTGGTGTGCGTGGACCGGCCGCTGATGCGGGTGCCGCAGCTCGCGATCCACCTGGACCGGCAGGTCAACGAGGGCCTGAAGCTGGACCGTCAGCGGCACATGCAGCCCATCTGGGGCCTGGGCGACGACGTCCACGAGGGCGACCTGATCCGGTTCGTGGCCGGGGAGGCGGGCGTGGCCGCCGGGGACGTGGCCGGCTGGGACCTCATGGTGCACTCCCTGGAGGCGCCCGCCTACCTGGGCCGGGACCGCGACCTGCTGGCCGGGCCGCGCATGGACAACCTGCTGTCGGTGCACGCGGGCGTGGCCGCGCTCGCCGCCGTGGCGGCCGCCGGCGACCCGGAGTTCATCCCCGTCCTCGCCGCCTTCGACCACGAGGAGAACGGCTCCGAGTCCGACACCGGCGCCCAGGGCCCGCTCCTCGGCGGCGTCCTGGAGCGGTCCGTCTTCGCCCGGGGCGGCGGCTACGAGGACCGGGCCCGGGCCTTCGCCGGGACGATCTGCCTCTCCTCCGACACCGGCCACGCGGTGCACCCCAACTACGCCGAGCGCCATGACCCCACGCACCACCCGCGCGCGGGCGGCGGCCCCATCCTCAAGGTGAACGTCAACCAGCGGTACGCGACGGACGGCAGCGGCCGGGCCGTCTTCGCGGCCGCCTGCGAGAAGGCCGGCGTGCCCTGGCAGACGTTCGTGTCGAACAACGACATGCCCTGCGGCACGACCATCGGCCCGATCACCGCCGCCCGCCACGGCATCAGGACCGTCGACATCGGCGTGGCGATCCTCTCCATGCACAGCGCCCGTGAACTGTGCGGCGCCGACGACCCGTTCCTCCTGGCCAACGCCCTGGTGGCGTTCCTGAAGTAGGCCTCCCCGCGTAGGTGTTGCCGGGCGGGGTACCCGCAACACCTACGCTAACGAGGAGGCGGGAATCATGGGCCTGGGTGGCTGCATCATTCTCATAGCGGTCGGGGCGATCCTCACCTTCGCGACCGACTGGGAAGCACAGGGCGTCAACCTCGACCTCGTAGGGCTGATCCTCATGGCCGTCGGCATCATCGGTGTCGCGACGTTCACGAGCATCGCCCGTCGCCGCCGGGCGGTCGTGCCGCCGGTGGCCCCCACGGTGGTCGACCCCACGGACGACCGGCGCTACTGAGCCGGCCGTGGACACCCGGCCGGCGGCGGACGGCCGCCGGCGAAACATCGGCGAAAGGTCCTGCCTGACACCGTGTCGGCATGGTTCTGCTGGGACAGCACACGGCTTACGTACGCCACCGGGGTCCCCGGCGACGGATGTTCTGGAGCGTCGCCGGGGCCGCCGTGGCCCTCACGGCGGCCGTCGGCGGCACGGTGATCGGCGCGTACGGCGAACGCCCCCCGTGGGGCAGCGACATCGCCTACGAGGCGGGTTACCTCCAGGGCAACCGCACCCGCCACCACGACCCGACCGGCGAGCGGGTGCGGGACCTGCTGGCGGGCGGCTGCGCCCGGCTGGAGGACGGCGGCCTCGGCGGCCGCAAGGCCACCCACGACCCGGGGGCCTGGGTGGCCGGCTGCCTGGACGGGGCGGCGGGCAGACCGTCCCGGCACCAGGGCCTGGCGTACTGACCCCTACGCGGTGTCCATGCCCGCGAGGATCAGCGGGAGCCGGCCCGCGCCCGACTCCGTGACCTTCACCGGCACGCCCCAGTCCTGCTGGTGGACGTGGCAGGCGGGGTACTCGTTGGCCGGGTCGTCGTCACAGGAGGCGGCCATGGCGGAGACGTGCAACACGCCCTCCGTGACGGCCGGGTTCAGCGTCAGCTCCCGGGACAGGTCCGTTCCCGTGCCCTCGCCCGACGCCAGCAGCTCCGGCGGCGTGGACGACACCAGCAGCCGCGTCGACGGTCCGTACCGCTCGTCCAGCTTCTGCCCGGTCGGCGCCCGGAAGACCACGTCCAGCCGCAGCGTGCCGGGCGCGATCTCGGTCGCCTCGCGCCGCGTGCGGTGCGCGACGGCGTCCACCTGGACGGCCTCCTCGGGCAGCCGCAGCCGGGTCAGCCGGTGGCGGGCCGACTCGACGACCACGATGTCGTCGCCCACCAGCACCGCGTCGCTCGGCTCCCGCAGGTCGGTGGCGAGGGTGGTGACCTCGCCGGCCGCCGGGTCGTAGCGGCGCAGCGCGTGGTTGTACGTGTCGGAGACGGCGACCGAGCCGTCCGGCAGGGCCGTCACCCCCAGCGGGTGCTGGAGCAGCGCCTGGCCCGCCTCGCCGTCCCGGTGGCCGAAGTCGAACAGGCCGGTGCCCACGGCCGTGCGGACCGTGCCCTCGGGGTCGACCCACCGCAGCGCGCTGGTCTCGGAGTCGGCGACCCACAGCCGGTCGGCGGTGGCGGCGAGCCCGGAGGGCTGGGCGAACCAGGCCTCGTCGGCGGGTCCGTCGACCAGGCCCTCGTTGGTGGTCCCGGCGGCGACGCGGACGGTGCCCCGCTCCGGGTCGTACGCCCAGAGCTGGTGCACGCCCGCCATGGCGATCCACACCTCGTCCCGCCACCAGGCGACGTCCCACGGCGACGACAGGGCGACCTCGCGGGCGGGCCCGGCGGTGGGGGACCCCTGCCACCACTGCGCCCCGGTCCCGGCGAGGGTGGACACCTCCCCGGTGGCGAGGTCCAGCAGCCGCAGCGCGTGGTTCACGGTGTCGGCCACGACCACGCGGGGCGCCGCGGAGCCGCCGGGCAGCAGGCACAGCCCCTGCGGCTCGTTGAACCGCGCCTGCTCCGCCGGGCCGTCGGTGAGGCCGCGCTCGCCGGTGCCGAACCGCCGTACGACGGTCTCGCCGTCCGCCGCCAGCTCCACCACCTGGTGGCGGGTGGTGTCGGTCACCAGCAGGTTGCCGCCGTCCAGCAGCAGGGCCTTGCCAGGGAAGCGCAGGTGCGTGGCCTCCGGCTCCGGCGGGACGTAGGGCCCGTCGCCGCGCCGCAGGGTGCCCTTGGCCCCGTGCTCGGCCTCCAGCTCCGCGACGAGCGTCCCGATGGCCCGGGCGTGCCCCTCGCCGGCGTGCTGGGCGACGACGTACCCCTCGGGGTCGATCACCACCAGCGTGGGCCACGCCCGTACGGCGTACTGCTTCCAGGTGGCGAGTTCGGGGTCGTCGAGGACGGGGTGGTGCACCTCGTACCGCTCGACGGCGTCCACGACGGCCTGGTGCTCGGCCTCGTGCACGAACTTCGGCGAGTGGACGCCGATGATCACGACGGTGTCCCGGTGCTTCTCCTCCAGCTCGCGCAGCTCGTCGAGGACGTGCAGGCAGTTGATGCAGCAGAAGGTCCAGAAGTCCAGGATCACGATGCGCCCGCGGAGGCCGGCCAGGGTGAGCTGTTCACCCCCCGTGTTGAGCCAGCCGCCCTTGCCGATCAGCTCGGGGGCGCGGACACGGGCACTGCGGGGCGCGGGGGTGGGCGCCGGGGCGGCATCGTTCATGGTTCAAGCTTGCCATCCGGTCGTGAACGCCCGGTCACGGCCGTACGGCGGGGGTGACGATCGCCGCCGTACGGGCCGGTCCCCGGCGCGGGCGGGTACGTATCCATCATGAAATACCTGGTACGCGACAAGATCTTCGCCATCGGCGACGACTACTGGATCGAGGACGAGAACGGGCGGCACGCCTTCCTCGTCGACGGCAAGGCGCTGCGGCTGCGCGACACGCTGGAGCTGAAGGACCCGGCGGGCCGGGTGCTGGTGACGCTGCGGGCGAAGGTGCTGAGCCTGCGCGGGGCGATGACCGTGGAGCGGGACGGCGGGACGCTGGCGACCGTGCGCCGCAAGCGGCTGTCGCTGCTGCGCAACCACTACCGGGTGGAACTGGCGGAGGGGCCGGAGCTGGACGTCAGCGGGCGGATCCTGGACCGGGAGTTCACGATCGGCCGGGACGGCGAGCCGCTGGCCCGCATCACGCGCGCGTGGCTGCGGGTACGGGACACGTACGCGGTCGACGTCGTCCGCGACGACACGGACGCGGCGCTGCTGATCGCGGTGGCGGTGTGCGTGATCCGGATGGCGGACAAGGACTGACCCCGCGGCCGGCGCCCGGGCGCCGGGGCGCCGCGTGCCTCGGGCACCCGGCGACGCCCGGCACCCGCGCGTCAGGGGCGCGGGGGCGGGGGCGGGGGCGTGCCCAGCCGGCGGTCCTTGAGGGCGGGGAAACGGTCGCGGGTGGTGGCCACGAGGGCCGGGTCGAGGTCCACGGTGAGGATCTCCTCCGCCTCGCCCGCCTCCGCGACCACCTCGCCCCAGGGGTCGACCACCAGGCTGTGGCCGGCCTGGGGCACGCCCGCGTGGGTGCCGGCGGTGCTGCACGCGAGGACGTACGCCTGGTTCTCGACCGCGCGGGCGCGGGCCAGCAGCGTCCAGTGCCCGCGGCGGCGGGCGGGCCAGCCGGCGGGGACGGCGAAGGCCAGGGCGCCGGCGTCGACCAGGCCCCGGAAGAGCTCGGGGAAGCGCAGGTCGTAGCAGGTGGCGAGGCCGAGGGGGAGGCCGGGCACGGGCGCGGTCACCAGCTCGTCGCCCGCTCCCATCATCACGGCCTCGCCCTGGTCGAAGCCGAAACGGTGGATCTTGCGGTACGCGGCGGCGAGGTCGCCGGAGGGCGAGAAGACCAGGGAGGTGTTGTACAGCGTCCCGTCGGGGGCGCGTTCCACGAAGGAACCGGCGTGCAGCCAGACGGACGCCTCCGCGGCCGCCCCCGCCATCGCCCGGTACGTCGGGCCGGTCCGCGGCTCGGCCTCGCTCTCGAACGACTCGTACGCGAAGGCCCCCACCGGCCACAGTTCGGGCAGCACCACCAGGTCGGCGATCCCCCGTTGCCCGGCCACCAGGGAACGGACGCGCTCCCGGCGGGAATTCGGCGTTTCGTCCGGGTCTACTGCGATCTGGATCAGCGAGGCGCGCACACTACCACCGTCCTGGCATTCGAGCCGTCAACACGGGCCTACGATCGTCACACGAAAGCACTGCCGGGGTGCCCGCGTGCAGCGTACTGTTTCCCTCCGGGGGCCACCCCCGGACCCCCGGTAGCCGCCGCAGCACCCAGCCCGCGTACGACATGCCCGAGGGGTCCCGTGACCGTCCATCCCAGCCTCCAGCCCTACGCCGACGCCTGGACCCACTCCATCGAAGCGATATCCGAGTTGGTGCAGCCACTCGTGGAGGGGGAGTGGAACCGCGCCACGCCCTGCCCCGGCTGGTCGGTGCGCGACATCGTGTCGCACGTGATCGGCATGGAGTGCGAGATGCTCGGGGACCCGCGCCCGATCCACTCGCTGCCTCGCGACCTCTACCACGTGCGCAGTGACTTCGCGCGCTACATGGAGATGCAGGTCGATGTGCGCCGGCACCACACCGGGCCGGAGATGACCGCCGAGCTGGAGTACACGCTCATCCGCCGGGCCCGCCAGCTCCGCAACGAGAACCGCGCCCCCGACACCCTGATCCGCGCGCCGCTCGGCGCCCAGCAGTCGCTGGAACTGGCCTACCGGATGCGCGCGTTCGACGTCTGGGTGCACGAGCAGGACCTGCGCACCGCGCTCGGCGTGCCCGGCAACCTCGACTCCCCCGGCGCGTACGTCGCCCGGGACAACTTCCTGACCGTGCTGCCGAGGGTGGTCGCCAAGGACGCGGGCGCGCCGCCGAACACGGCGGTCGTCTTCGACGTGCACGGTCCGGTGGAGTTCCTCCGTACGGTCCGGGTGGACGCCGAGGGGCGTGGTTCCGTCGACGGCGCGCCGTCGCTGGGGCCGGCGGTGACGATCGCCACGGACTGGGAGACGTACGTCCGGCTGGCGTGCGGGCGGGTGCGGCCGGCGGCCGTGGCGGATCGGGTGAAGGTGGACGGCGACCAGGAGCTGGCGGAGGCGATCCTGTCCTCCTTCGCGGTCACCCCGTAACCCCGCCGGTCCCCGCCCCGGGCCCGGGCGCGGGCCGGCGCGGGCCGGCGCGGGGGTCAGGCCGGGACGTGGACGGTCTCGACGCGGCTGGCCACCAGCCGGTCCCGCTCCCGCCGGGCGGTACGGGCCCTGAGCCGGACGATCTGCGCCGCGCCCAGGGCCTGGAGGACGAAGACGGACGAGAAGGCGGTCCGGTAGTCGTCGCCGGTGGCGTCGAGCAGGACGCCGACGGCCAGCAGGGTGGTGATGGAGGCGGTGAAGCCGCCCATGTTGACGATGCCGGACGCGGTGCCCTGCCGCTCGGGCGGGTTCGCCGGCCGGGCAAAGTCGAAGCCGATCATCGAGGCGGGCCCGCAGGCGCCGAGGACGACGCACAGGGTGGTCAGCAGCCACATCGGGGCGTGGTCGCCCGGATGGGCGAGGGTGGCGGCCCACACGGTGGCGGTGGCCGCGACCGTCCCCAGGGCGAGGGGCGTCCGGGCGCCGTGGTGCCGGGCGATGACCTGGCCGTAGGTCACGCCGAACACCATGTTGGAGAGCACGGTCAGCGTCAGCATGTCGCCGGCCGTCCCACGGGACAGCCCCTGATCCTCGACGAGGAACGGCAGCCCCCACAGCAGCAGGAACACCATCGCGGGGAACTGGGTGGTGAAGTGCACCCACATGCCGAGGCGGGTGCCGGGCTCGCTCCAGGCCAGGGCGATCTGCCGGCGGACGGAGGCGGCGCCCGCGTGGTGGGCGGGCTCGGGCTCCTGGCCCTCGGGGTGGTCCTTGAGGAACAGCAGGAGCAGGACGAGGACGACCACTCCGGCGAGGGAGCTGCCGGCGAACGTCGCCGTCCAGCCCAGGCCGTCCAGGGTCCGGGCGATCACGATCGTCGAGACGAGGTTCCCGGCGACCCCGAAGAGCCCGGCGACCTGTGCGATCAGCGGCCCCCGCCGGGCGGGGAACCAGCGCGTGCCCAGGCGCAGGACGGAGATGAAGGTCATGGCGTCGCCGCAGCCGAGCAGCGCGCGGGAGGCGAGGGCCATGCCGTACGACGGGGAGAGGGCGAAGCCGAGCTGGCCGAGGGTGAAGAGCACCACCCCCAGGGTGAGGACCTTCTTGGTGCCGAGCCGGTCGACCATCAGGCCGACGGGTATCTGCATCCCGGCGTAGACCAGGAGCTGGAGTATGGAGAAGGTGGACAGGGCGGAGGCGTTGACGCCGAAGCGGTCGGCGGCGTCGAGCCCGGCGACGCCGAGGGACGTGCGGAAGATGACGGCGACGAGGTAGACGCAGACGCCCACGCCCCACACCAGGGCGGCGCGGCGGCCCCCGGGAGGGTCGTGGGGCGGGGTGGTGGCGGAGGGCGGGCTGCTCACCGGTCCTCCCCCCTGACCAGGACCTTGACGCGGCTGACGTGGCGGTGGACGCTGCGGGCGGCGCCTTCGGTGTCGCCGGCGCGGAGGGCTTCGAGGATCTCGGCGTGCTCGGCGATGTTCTTGGCCACCCGGTCGGGGTGGGCCTCCATCACGGCGACGCCCATGCGCAGTTGGCGGTCGCGCATCTGGTCGTAGAGGCGCGAGAGGATCTCGTTGCCGGCGTGGCGGACGATCTCGGCGTGGAAGGCGCGGTCGGTGACGGCGACGGCGGCCAGGTCGCCGGCGCCGGCGTGGTGCCGCTGCTCGTCCAGCAGCCGCTCCAGGCGCCGCAGCAGCGAGGCCGGGGCGGGGACCGCCTTGCGGACGGCGAACTCCTCGACGAGGAGCCGGGTTTCGACGACGTCGGCGATCTCCTGGGCGGAGACGGCGAGGACGAGGGCGCCCTTCTTGGGGTAGAGCTTCAGCAGCCCTTCCATCTCCAGCTTGAGCAGCGCTTCCCGCACCGGCGTGCGGGACACCCCGACGGCCTCGGCGAGTTCCCCTTCGGTGAGGAGCGTCCCGCCCTGGTAGCGGCGGTCGAGGACGGCTTGCTTGACGTGGGTGTAGACGCGGTCGGCGGCGGGCGGGGCGGCAGGCATGCACACAGCATAGATACAAGAGGGGTGCATCAGGGGCCGTTCACGGACCCGTAGGACGGAACTCACAACTCCGGATCACCGGTACCGCCCCGGGGGACCCCCGTCCCACACGAGGGTGACCCGCTCGTCCCACGCCATCCGGATTCCCGTACATCCTTCGGCGGCGCTCGGAGGTCTTGTATCGGGCACTGGTTGCCCACCCGCCAGGTTTGCGGCTTTTCGACGTATGTGAGACCCAGACCCGAACTCGGAGCGTTTTGCTTTGATAACCATGAACAAGGCCGTGCGCCGCGTCGCCACGGTCGCCCTCTCGGGCGGTCTGCTGCTGACCGCCTCCCCGCTGGCCGCACCGGCCGCGGCGGCCACGCCGATCCCGTCCATCAGCGCCAAGGGCGGCTTCATGGTGGACCAGGCGGACGGCAAGGCCATCTACGGCAAGGCGAACACCACCCGCCGCCAGATGGCCAGCACCACGAAGGTCGTCACCGCGATCGTGGTCCTCACCACGCCCGGCGTCGACCTCAACCGCAAGGTGACCATCAAGCAGGAGTACCGCGACTACGTCGTCCGGACCGGCGCGAGCACCGCCGACCTGAAGACCGGCGACAAGGTGACCGTCCGGCAGCTCCTGTCCGCGCTGATGCTGCCGTCCGGCTGCGACGCCGCGTACGCCCTCGCCGACACCTTCGGCACCGGCACCACCACCGCCGCCCGCACCCAGTCGTTCATCGGCAAGATGAACGCCAAGGCCAAGCAGCTCGGCCTGACGAACACGAAGTTCGACTCGTTCGACGGCATCTCGTCGACCGGGAACAACTACACGACCCCGCCGGAGCTGGCGAAGATGGCGCGCCACGCCTTCAGCAGCGCCGTGTTCCGGGACGTCGTCAAGGCCACCTCGTACAAGACCACCGCCACCACGAGCACCGGCGGCACCCGCACGTACACCTGGTACAACACCAACAAGCTGCTCGGCTCCTACAGCGGCGCCGTCGGCATCAAGACCGGTACCGGCACCGCGGCCGGCCCGTGCCTGGTCTTCGCGGCCACCCGGGGCACCAAGACCTATGTGGGCGTCGTGCTGAACGCCCCCGACCGCTTCAACGACGCGGCCAAGCTGCTCGACTTCGGCTTCGGCTCCACCACCGCCCGGACCATGGAGCTGCGCTCCCTCCCGGCGGGTGCCCAGCGCGACTGACCGTCCGCGCACGACACGGTGAAGGGCCCGGACGCGCCGTCGCGTCCGGGCCCTTGTCCGTGTGTCCCGGGCCGTCAGGCCCAGGTGATCAGCCGCTTGGGCTGCTCCAGGACGGCGGCGATGTCCGCCAGCACCTTGGACCCGAGCTCGCCGTCGACCAGCCGGTGGTCGAACGACAGGGCCAGGGTGGTGACCTGACGGGGCTTCACCTTGCCCTTGTGGACCCACGGCTGGAGCTTGATCGCCCCCACCGCGAGGATCGCGGACTCACCCGGGTTGATGATCGGCGTACCGGTGTCGACGCCGAAGACGCCGACGTTGGTGATGGTCACCGTGCCGCCCTGCATGGCGGCCGGGGTCGTCTTCCCCTCGCGCGCCGTGGACACCAGTTCACCCAGGGAGGCGGCCAGTTCGGGCAGCGTCTTGTCGTGCGCGTCCTTGATGTTCGGCACGATCAGACCGCGCGGGGTGGCGGCCGCGATGCCCAGGTTGACGTAGTGCTTGAGCACGATCTCCTGGGCGGCGTCGTCCCAGGTCGCGTTGATCCCCGGGTTGCGCCTGATCGCGACGAGCAGGGCCTTGGCGATGAGCAGCAGCGGGTTGACCCGGAGCCCGGCCATGTCCTTGTCGGCCTTGAGCTCCTCGACGAGCTTCATCGTGCGGGTGACGTCGACCGTGATGAACTCGGTGACGTGCGGCGCGGTGAAGGCGGAGCCGATCATCGCCTGCGCGGTGGCCTTGCGGACGCCCTTGACGGGGACGCGGGTCTCGCGCCCGGTCGCCGCCGGCTGTTCCTGCGTGCCCTGCGTCACCGGCTGCGGGGCCTGCTGCGGCGCCTGCTGCACGGGGACGGCGGCGGGCACGGCGACCGAGGCGGCGGCCACGGACACCGCCGCGTGGACGTCCTCGCGGGTGATGATCCCGTCCGGGCCGGTCGGGGTCACCGTCGCCAGGTCGACGCCCAGGTCCTTGGCCAGCTTCCGCACGGGCGGCTTGGCGAGGGGCCGGGAGGCGGCGGGGGCGGCGGGCGCCGCCGGGGCCGCGGGGGCGGCCTGGGCGGCCGTCGCGGTGCCCGCGTGGCCGTTCAGCTCGCCCTGGACGGCGGACTGGGCGGCCGTACGCTCCACGGGCGCGGCGGCCCCCTTGCGCGGACGGCGCTTGGTGGACGTCTCGGCGACGCCGTAGCCGACCAGGACGGGCTGGCGGCCCGTCGGCTCGGCGCCGTCGTCGCCCGCGGCGTCCTTCGCGGCCGGCTCGGCGGCGGCGGGCTGGGCGGTCTGCGGCTGCGCGTCGGCGTCACCGCCGACGTTCACCGAGATGATCACCTCGCCGACGTCGACCGTGGTGCCCTCGGGGAAGCGCAGCTCGTGCACCACCCCGTCGTACGGGCACGGCAGCTCGACGGCCGCCTTCGCCGTCTCGACCTCGCAGACGACCTGGCCGTCGGTGACGGTGTCACCGGGCTGGACGTACCACTTGAGGATCTCGGCCTCGGTGAGCCCCTCGCCCACGTCCGGCATCTTGAAATCGCGGATCACGGTGGGTCTCCTCAGTACGCGAGCGAGCGGTCGACGGCGTCGAGCACCCGGTCGAGGCCCGGCAGGTATTCCTCTTCCAGCCGGGCCGGCGGGTACGGCGCGTGGTAGCCGCCCACCCGGAGGACGGGTGCCTCCAGGTGGTAGAAGCACCGCTCGGTGATCCGGGCGGCGATCTCGGCCCCGGAGCCGTAGAACACCGGCGCCTCGTGGACGACGACCAGCCGGCGGGTCTTCTCGACCGAGGCCTGGACGGCGTCGAAGTCGATCGGGGACATCGAGCGCAGGTCGAGGACCTCCACCGACCGGCCCTCCTCGGCGGCCACCGCGGCGGCCTCCAGGCAGACCTTGACCATCGGCCCGTACGCGGCCAGCGTCAGGTCCGTGCCCTCGCGCACCGTGCGGGCCTTGTGCAGCTCGCCGGGGATGGCCTCGGTGTCGACCTCGCCCTTGTCCCAGTAGCGGCGCTTCGGCTCGAAGAAGATCACCGGGTCGTCGCTCTGGATGGCCTGCTGAAGCATCCAGTACGCGTCCGACGAGTTCGAGGGCGAGACCACCTTCAGACCCGCGACGTGCGCGAACAGCGCCTCGGGCGACTCGCTGTGGTGCTCCACGGCGCCGATGCCGCCGCCGTACGGGATGCGGATGACGACCGGCAGCTTGATCTTGCCGAGCGCCCGGGCGTGCATCTTGGCGAGCTGCGTGACGATCTGGTCGTACGCGGGGAAGACGAAGCCGTCGAACTGGATCTCCACGACCGGGCGGTAGCCGCGCAGCGCGAGGCCGATCGCCGTGCCGACGATGCCGGACTCGGCGAGCGGGGTGTCGATGACCCGCTCCTCGCCGAAGTCCTTCTGGAGACCGTCGGTCACACGGAACACGCCGCCGAGCTTGCCGACGTCCTCGCCCATGACCAGGACCTTGGGGTCGGTCTCCAGGGCCGTGCGCAGCGACTCGTTGAGCGCTTTGGCGAGAGGGAGCTTCTGTACTGCCATGGTTACTTGCCCTCCCCGTCCGCGTCGGCGAACGATGCCTGGTAGGCGGCGAACTGCGCCCGCTCCTCGTCGACGAGCGCGTGCCCGTCGGCGTACACGTGGTCGAACATCGCCATGTGGTCGGGGTCGGGCATGGCCCGGACGGCCTCGCGGACGCGCTTGCCGAGCGTCTCCGACTCCGTCTCCAGCTCCTCGAAGAACGCGGCGTCGGCGAGACCCTGCTTCTCCAGGTACGTGCGCAGCCGGAGGATCGGGTCCTTGGCCTCCCACGCCACGCGCTCGTCGTCGAGGCGGTAGCGGGTGGGGTCGTCGGAGGTGGTGTGGGCGCCCATGCGGTAGGTGAACGCCTCGACGAGGGTCGGGCCCTCACCGCGGCGGGCACGCTCCAGCGCGGAGCGGGTCACGGCCAGGCAGGCGAGCACGTCGTTGCCGTCGACCCGGACGCCGGGGAAGCCGAAGCCCTGCGCGCGCTGGTAGAGCGGGACGCGGGTCTGCTTCTCGGTCGGCTCGCTGATCGCCCACTGGTTGTTCTGGCAGAAGAACACGACCGGGGCGTTGTAGACGGCGGAGAAGGTGAACGATTCGGCCACGTCGCCCTGGCTGGACGCGCCGTCACCGAAGTAGGCGATCACGGCGCTGTCGGACCCGTCCTTGGCGACGCCCATGGCGTAGCCGGTGGCGTGCAGGGTCTGCGAGCCGATGACGATGGTGTAGAGGTGGAAGTTGTTGCTGGTGGGGTCCCAGCCGCCGTGGTTCACCCCACGGAACATGCCGAGCAGGTTCGTCGGGTCGACCCCGCGGCACCAGGCGACGCCGTGCTCGCGGTAGGTCGGGAAGACGTAGTCGTCGTCGCGCAGGGCCCGGCCGGAGCCGATCTGGGCGGCCTCCTGGCCGAGCAGCGAGGCCCACAGGCCCAGCTCGCCCTGGCGCTGGAGGGAGGTTGCCTCGGCATCGAACCGGCGGGTCAGCACCATGTCGCGGTACAGGCCGCGCAGTTCCTCGGGGCTGAGGTCGATGTCGTACTCCGGGTGCTGGACGCGCTCACCCTCGGGCGTCAGCAGCTGTACGAGCTGGGGCTCGGCGCTCTGGGCGCCGGATGCCTTGGTTGCGCTCGCGCTGGTGCGCTTACTGCTGCGTCGCGGCTTGCGCGCGGCAGTGCCTTCCACGGTCACGTGCGTGCTCCTCCGTCTGTCCGGCCCCCGGGGTCCGCCGGGATGGCTGGGGTTCTCCCTGACTCCGATAGAGCGCGGGAGAGCGGCTCGCCTGTCTCCGTACGTGTGCACGGGGTGGGTGCCCTCGACCGGGAACAGGCGTGACAGGTGCCCCGGCGAGCCCCCTGTCATAGGCACGTTACCCAGTGCACCGCATTACTGCGAAACCCCCTTTGACCTGCGTTTTTGCTTGGATTTCCAAGTAAATCGCAAAGGGGTGGACAAATGACTGGTCACAGCCTCGTGAGCCGCCGGAACAGGGGGCACGTTATCCCGCGCACCCCGGGCACGGGAAGAGCCAATATGTGAGACTGGGACCGTGCGCGAAGACGGAAAAATCACCGTATTCCTGCTGGACGACCACGAGGTCGTCCGGCGCGGCGTTCACGAAACACTCTCCGCCGAGGGCGACATCGAAGTCGTCGGAGAGGCCGGTACGGCGACAGACGCCCTGGTCAGGATTCCGGCGACCCGTCCCCGACGTCGCCGTTCTCGACGTCCGGCTGCCCGACGGCAGCGTGGCCGAGGTGTGCCGGGAGATCCGGGCCCTGGACGAATCCATCAAATGCCTGATGCTCACCTCCTACGCGGACGACCCGGTGGCCACCGCCCGGGTGCCGGCGCGGCGCTCCCAGGCGGCGGCCTACGTGGCCCGGACGCAGGCGGAGCGGCAGCACTGACCCGGGGCCGGGCGACGGCCGGGAGGACGATCGAAGTGTTCGGCCCGCCGATCGAGGTGTTCGCCCCCGCTCGATCAAGGTGTTCGGCCCGCCGATCAAGGTGTTCGGCCCCGCCCGATCAAGATGTTCGGCCCCGCCCGATCAAGATGTTCGCCCCCGCATACGTCCGGGAACACCCCCGCCGACCAGGTGTCCACTCCCTGGACGGTCTCCGCCGACCGGGTTCTGCGGAGCGACAAAATCACCACGCTCCGTGATCTAACATTTGGTGAGTGCCGCGCTCATATGCAACCGCCGTCCCACCCGTGAGTGCGCTCCTGCGCCGCTACGACGACCCGGGCGAGCCCCTGTCCTGCGAGCCGGTCACCCAGGGCCTCCTCAACCGCGGCTACCGCCTCGCCACCACCCGCGGCGCGTACTTCCTCAAACAGCACCTGGACGCCCCCACCGCCGACCGCGCCACCATCGTCCGCCAGCACCGCGCCACCCAGCGGCTGCACGACCTCGGCGTCCCCGTCGCCCCGCCGCTGCCCGACGCCGGGGGCGACACGGTCGCCGAGATCGACGGCCGCTGCTACGCCCTGCACCCCTGGATCGAGGGCCGGCACCGGGCCGGCGCCCAGCTCACCACCACCGGCTCCGCCCGTCTGGGCGCGCTGTTAGGCCTGGTGCACACCTGCCTGGAGCAGGTCATGGAGCCGCACGCGGGCCGTCGGCACAGCAGCGCCGACCCGGAGGAGACCTTCCGGGTCATCGACCGGCTCCTGGCCCTGGCCCGGGCCCGCCGGCCCCGGGACGCCTTCGACGAGCTCGCCGAACACCGGCTGCTGGAGCGGCGGCGGCTGCTGGCCGACCACTCGCACCGGCGTCCGCCCCCGGCGTCCGCGGGCGGCTGGGTGCACGGGGACTTCCACCCGCTGAACCTGCTCTACCGGGGCGCCGAGCCCGCCGCGATCATCGACTGGGACCGGCTCGGGGTGCAGCCGCGGGCGGAGGAGGCGGTACGGGCGGCCGCGATCTTCTTCGTGGAGCCGGCCGGCGGCCTGGAGCTGGCCAAGGTACGCGCGTACGCCCGGGCGTACCGGCGGGCGGCCGGGGCCGACCCGGCCGAGCTGGCCGCGGCGGTGCACCGGGTGTGGTGGGAGCGGCTGAACGACTTCTGGATACTGCGCTGGCGCTACCAGCTCCACGACGGCAGGGCCGACCCGCAGTTCCCCGCGGCGTCGGCCCTGGCGGTGTGGTGGACGAGGGAGTACGAGGCGGTCCACGACGCCTTCACCGGCTGAGCGTCGCTCCGGAGCCCCCGGAGCCCCCCTGAGCACGTACGGGGCTCCCGGGGCGCCCCGGGGGCGTGCGCCGCCCCGGGAAGCGCGGCGGCCCGAGCGCGCGGTGCGCCCGGGCCGGGGCGGGCGGTCAGGCGCCGCCGACGCCCGTGGTGGTCGCGCCCTGGTCGGTGGTCCCGCTGGTGGTACCGCCCTGGTCGGTGGTCCCGCTGGTGGTACCGCCCTGGTCGGTGGTGCCACTGGTGGTACCACCCTGATCGGTACCGCCGTCGGTGGTGCCGCCCTGGTCCGTACCGCCGTCCGTGGTACCGCCCTGGTCGGTGCCCTCGGTGGTGCCGGGGGTCGACGGCGTACCGCCGGTGGGAGGCGGCGGGTTGTCGGTCCGGGGCTGCGAGGGCGTGTCGGGGTTCTGGTTGCCCCAGTTGCCGCCGCTGTTGCCGTTGCCGCCCGAGGAGCCGCCCGGGTCCTCTGTCTGCTCGTCGGTCTTCTCGTCGGACGGCGAGGGGCTGGTGGTGTCCCCCGTCTTGGACGGCGCCGTGGTGGCCGGCGGCTTCTGGTTGCCGTCGTCGGACGGCTTCTTGGTCTGGTCGAGCGCGTACGCCACACCCGCCACGATCGCGATCAGCGCGAGCGCCGCGAACAGCCACATCTTGCCGCGCCCGCTCCGGTGCCCCTGCCCGCCGTCGTACGCGTACGCGCCGTCGTCCGGGTTCGGCGGCGGCAGGATCGCGCCCTGCGAGGTGTCGCCGTGCATCGGGTGGCCCATCGCGGTGGTCGCCGCGACGCCGCCGGCCGGTGTGCGGCCGCCTTCGTGCATCTCGACCGGCCCGGTGTTCCAGGTGCCGGTGTGGCTGCCCTGCTGCTGGAGCATCTGGAGCCCGTACTGGACCAGACCGCGCATCTCCTCCGCGCTCTGGAACCGGTCGTCCGGGTCCTTGGCGAGGGCGCGCATGGCCAGGCCGTCGAGCTCCGGCGGGGCGACGTCGGAGACCTCGGACGGCGGGACGGGGATGTCCTGGACGTGCTGGTAGACCACCGACAACGGTGTCTCGCCGGTGAAGGGCGGGCGCAGCGCCAGCAGCTCGTACAGCAGGCAGCCGGTGGCGTACAGGTCCGAGCGGTGGTCGACGGCCTTGCCGAGGGCCTGCTCGGGCGAGAGGTACTGGGGGGTGCCCATGACCATGCCGGTCTGGGTCATGGTCGACTGCGCGCCGTGCAGGGCGCGCGCGATGCCGAAGTCCATCACCTTGACCGCGCCGCTGTGCGTGATGATCACGTTCGCGGGCTTGATGTCGCGGTGCACGATGCCGTGCTGGTGCGAGTAGGCGAGCGCCTCCAGGACCCCGGAGACGATGATCAGCGCCTGCTCCGGCGGCGGTGCCTCCGCGTTGACCAGGAGGTCGCGGATGGTGCGGCCCTCGACGAGCTCCATCACGATGTACGGCACGGACTGGCCGTTCACCACGTCCTCGCCGGAGTCGTACACGGCGACGATGGCGTGGTGGTTCAGCCCGGCGACCGACTGGGCCTCGCGGGTGAAGCGGGCCTTGGAGACCGGGTCCTCGGCGAGGTCCGCGCGCAGCAGCTTCACGGCCACGGTGCGGCCCAGCCGTACGTCCTCGGCCGCGAACACCTCGGCCATGCCGCCCCGGCCGAGACGGTGGGTCAGCCGGTAGCGGCCGTCTCCGACGAGTCCGCCGGCGCCCCACTCAGCGGACTCCGGCACCCCGCCGCCGCCTGCCTCGGATTCGGATGCCATCAGTCCTCGCCGTCGTTTCTGTCCGCGTGCTGTGCGCGTGCGGTGTGCCGCCGTGTCTTAAGGGGTACTACGTCACGTCACGCTACAGCCTTCGCGCGCCGCGCCGGTCCGGGATTGACCGGCCATCCAACCGCTTCCCCGTACGCCTGTGCAAATCTCCCGCGCTTTCCATGGCGGTCGGGTACGGGTCCGGTAACGCTTCCGAGACGCTTCTTGTGCGTACGGTCACGGATCGGGCACCCGGCTTGACGTGTCACTGCCCTCGGGCAGACTTGGCCCGTAAAAACCGGATCACCGCGATTCACCGCGACCACCAGGGACGCGCGCGCACGGGGGAGCAAGACATGAGCCAGGACGGCGCACAGGGCCGCTATGCGGGCGGCTCGGTGGCGAACGGCCGGTACCAGCTTCGCGACCTGCTCGGCGAGGGCGGCATGGCGTCCGTGTATCTGGCGTACGACAGTGCGCTGGACCGGCAGGTCGCCATCAAGACGCTGCACACCGAGCTGGGGCGCGAGCAGTCGTTCCGCGAGCGCTTCCGCCGTGAGGCGCAGGCGGTCGCCAAGCTTCAGCACACCAACATCGTGTCGGTGTTCGACACCGGCGAGGACGACCTCGGCGGCTCGCTGATGCCGTACATCGTCATGGAGTACGTGGAGGGCCGGCCGCTCGGCTCGGTGCTCCAGGCGGACATCCAGGCGTACGGCGCGATGCCGGCCGACAAGGCCCTCAAGGTGACCGCCGACGTGCTCGCCGCCCTGGAGACCAGCCACGAGATGGGCCTGGTCCACCGGGACATCAAGCCGGGCAACGTGATGATGACCAAGCGCGGGGTCGTCAAGGTCATGGACTTCGGCATCGCGCGCGCCATGCAGTCGGGCGTCACGTCGATGACGCAGACCGGCATGGTCGTCGGCACCCCGCAGTACCTGTCGCCCGAGCAGGCGCTGGGGCGGGGCGTGGACGCCCGCTCGGACCTGTACTCGGTCGGCATCATGTTGTTCCAGTTGCTGACCGGGCGGATCCCGTTCGACGCGGACTCGCCGCTGGCCATCGCGTACGCCCATGTCCAGGAGGAGCCGGTCGCGCCGTCCTCCATCAACCGGTCGATCACGCCGGCGATGGACGCGCTGGTGGCGCGTGCGCTGAAGAAGAACCCGAACGAGCGCTTCCCGAGCGCGGCCGCCATGCGCGACGAGTGCCTGCGGCTGCTGTCGGCGGGCCAGGGCCAGACGGGTGCCCCGGTGATCGTGCAGGGCGCGCCGCACGCCAACAGCGGCGCGGGCGTGGGCTCGGCGGTCTTCCCGCCGGTCGACCACACCACCCCGGCGCCCGGGCCGCAGAGCGTCCAGACGCCGTACCAGCCGCCCTACGGCACCCCGGCGCCGGCGCCCTCCTACGGCTACCCGCAGCAGCCGGCCCCCGCGTACCAGACGCCCGGCCCGCACGCCCCCGGCCCGCACACCCCCGGCCCGCACACGCCCGGCCCGCACACGCCGGCACCGGCGTACACGATGTCCCCGCAGACCGCCCAGGGGCCGCGCAACGGCGGCAAGAGCAACACCCCGGTGGTCGTGGGCGCGATCGCGGTCGCGCTGCTCGTCGTCGGCGGCCTCGTCGCCGCGATCAGCCTGAGCGGCAGCGACGACGACCCGGGCGGCACGCAGGCGGGCGGCGGCGGCGCGAGCCGGTCGGCGGCGGCCGACCCCGCCTCCGGCGGCGAGCACAAGCCCCCGGAGCGCAACCGCACGATGGAGACCACCAAGTGCACGGACGCCTCGGAGGACACCGACGACCCGTCGAAGGTCCAGGCCCCAAGCTTCACGTACAAGGACGTCATCTCCGTCAAGAGCTGCCTCCAGGCGGCGGGCTGGAAGTACACGATCAAGGAAGTGGACGACCCGCAGTACGCCGAGGACCAGGTGATCTCGCAGTTCCCGACGGAGGGGACGGCCGTGGTTCCCGGCAACCAGACCTTCGAACTGACCGTCGCCACGGGTGACCCGGGTCAGTGACGCAGCGGTGAGCCGCAGGTGCGGGCCGGGAGCCGCCGACGGGCGGTGACCGTTCCCCACCGAGCCGGTGGGCGGCGGCCGACCGTTTCCCCGCCGAGCCGGTGGGCGGGGGTGACGGTTTCGCCGCCGAGCCGGTGGGCGGGGGTGACGGTTTCGCCGCCGAGCCGGTGGGCGGGGGCCGACCGTTTCCCTGCCGAGCCGGTGGGCGGGGGTCCGCGGGGGCGGGTCCGCCCGGCGTAACTCCTGTGGGTGGCTGTGGTGGCGCCCGGGATGCCGCTGCGCGGTCGCCGTGTGACGCTGAGTGCGTTGTGGGGCCGGAACGCTCGGCTCCTGGCGGCTCGGTACGGGAGGGGGTCACCCGGTGGCTCCAAGGCTCTGCTCACGGTGTGCGACGGCGGTCGCGGCGCTGCTGCTGGCCGCGTCCTTCCTGTGGGGCGCCCCGGCCGCGTACGCGGAGGAGACCGACCCCGCCCTCGATCCGGTGGCCGGGCTCGTCCCGCCGCCCGGGGACGAGAGCAGCCCCAGCCCGTCCGCCGGCGTTCCCTCGCCGTCCCCCTCGGCCTCCCGGTCCGCCGCCGGGGCCGATACCGCGCCCGGATCGGTCGCCGGACCCACCCGTCACGCCCCCGCCTCGCCGTCACTGGCCGGGCGGCCGGCCGGGGAGGGGCGGCAGCGGCCCGGACGGCCCGCGTCGCCGTCCGCGTCACCGTCCGGTGACGTGTCGCCGGGGCCGTCGGCCGGCACGGCACGGCCCCCGCGTACCAAAACGGCAACAGCGCCGGGGCTGCCCCAGGGCCGGGAGACGGAGGCCGAAGCGGTACCGGAGGAGGAGTCCCCGGCCGCCACCGACACGCCGCACTCGCCGCCCGCTGCCGCGTACGAGCCCGCCGCGCAGACCGCCGACACCCTCGCTGACCGGCAGATTCCGGTGCTCACCCTGGGCGTCGGACTGGCCATGATGGGGCTCGGCCTGGGCTTCCTCGGGCTGCGCATGAGGCGCCGCTGACTCCTCGTCGTCCCCCTCACGACGGATCCCGCGGGTCCCTCTCAGGACGCTTGTCGGGCCCGGCATACTCGGTATACATACTGAGTATGTCCATCCGCCACGGGCTTCTCGCCCTTCTCGAACGCGGCCCGCGCTACGGCTCCCAGCTCCGTACGGAGTTCGAGTCGCGCACCGGCTCGACCTGGCCGCTCAACGTCGGCCAGGTCTACACGACGCTCAGCCGGCTGGAGCGTGACGGCCTGATCGAGGAAGGCGGCGAGGACGAGGCGGGGCACGCGCTGTACGCCATCACCGACGCCGGCCGGGAAGAACTCAGGGTCTGGTTCGAGAAGCCGGTCGACCGGACCAGTCCCGCCCGGGACGAACTGGCGATCAAGCTCGCCATGGCGGTCGGCGCCCCCGGCGTCGACATCCGCGACGTCATCCAGTCCCAGCGCCGCCACACCATCAAGGCGATGCAGGACTACACGCGCCTCAAGGCGCAGGCCCTCGCCGCCCTGGAGAGCGGGGCGACGCGGGAACGGGACGACGTGGCGTGGCTGCTGGTCCTGGAACAGCTCATCTTCCAGACCGAGGCCGAGGCGCGGTGGCTCGACCACTGCGAGGCCCGCCTGATCCGGCTCTCGGCCGTCGCCCACCGGAGCGGCGCCGGGGCCGGTGCGGCCGGCGACACTCCCGCCCGGGCCGTACGCCCGCACGTGCCCGGACCGGCCCGCACGGCCTCCCGCCCGGGCCCCTGACCCACCGGGGCCACCGGGCGGAGCCCGTGCGCCCGACCCGGCGGGGCCCGTGCGCCCGACCCGGCGGGGCCCGTGCGCCCGACCCGGCGGGGCCCGTACGCCCGACCCGGCGGGGCCACCGGCCCCATCCGACCCGTCCGACCTCACCAGCCCCACCCGCCCCGCCCGCCCCAGGGGGACCTGACCGTCCCGCCCTGGCACCGCATCACCCGCACATCCGCTCCGTACGCCCGTCTCCGTACGCGTACGCCCAAGGGGGGACCCCTCTCCATGTCAGAACGCTCTTCGCAACAGCCCCCGCAGCCCGTTCTGCAACTCCAGAACCTGACCCGCGTCCATGGGTCCGGAGCCACGGAGGTGCACGCCCTGCGCGGCATCGACCTCGCTGTCTTCCCCGGCGAACTGGTCGCCGTCATGGGCCCCTCGGGCTCCGGCAAGTCGACCCTGCTCACGATCGCGGGCGGGCTGGACACCCCCAGCTCCGGCCGGGTGATCGTGGAGAACACGGACATCACCGCCGCCGACCGCAAGACGCTCGCCGCCCTCCGCCGCCGCAGCATCGGGTACGTCTTCCAGGACTACAACCTCATCCCGGCGCTCACCGCCGCCGAGAACGTCGCCCTGCCCCGTGAACTGGACGGCACCTCCGCCCGCAAGGCGCGGCGCGAGGCGATCGCGGCACTGGAGGAGATGGACCTCGGCCACCTCGCCGACCGGTTCCCCGACGAGATGTCCGGTGGTCAGCAGCAGCGCGTGGCGATAGCGCGGGCGCTGGTCGGTGACCGGCGGCTGGTGCTGGCCGACGAGCCGACCGGCGCCCTGGACTCCGAGACGGGCGAGTCGGTGCTGGCGCTGCTGCGGGCGCGCTGCGACGCGGGCGCGGCGGGCGTGCTGGTCACCCACGAGCCCCGGTTCGCCGCCTGGGCCGACCGGGTGGTGTTCCTGCGGGACGGCGCGGTCGTCGACCAGACCATGCGCAGCGACGCCGACTCCCTGCTCACGGGGCAGGCGGCCGAGCGGTGAACAACTGGTTCCACTCGTGGCGCGCGGCGGTGCGCATCGCCCGCCGTGACGCCTGGCGCTACAAGGGCCGCAGCTTCCTCGTCCTGGCGATGATCGCCCTGCCCATCCTCGGCGTGAGCGCGGCCGATCTGACCGTCCGCAGCTCGGAGCTGTCCACCGAGGAGCAGCTTGCCCGGTCGATCGGTGCCGCCGACGCCCGGATCATCGACCCGCACTACGGCGGCGTGCCGATCCTCCAGCACCCGGTGCGCGAGGACTCGATGCCGGTGGGCGACTACGAGGACAAGCCGTGGCCCGACGGGGACACGGACGTCACCAAGGTCTTCCCCGCCGGTGCCACCGTGCTGGAGGACTCGGTCGGTGCGGGCAAGCTGCGCACCACCCACGGGCTGCTCCAGACAGAGATCCGCGAGCTCAAGGCGTCCGACCCGGTCGCCCGGGGCGTCATGTCCCTCCAGGCCGGACGGTTCCCGCAGAAGGCGGACGAGGTCGCCGCGACGACGCACTTCCTGGAGTCCAGCGGTCTGGGCATCGGCTCGACCGTCGCCGCCCGGGGTCTCGACCGCGAGTACCGGATCGTCGGCTCCTACGAACTCCCCGACGAGCTCGCCGGTGACCAGGTCAACGCCCTCCCGGGCGCCTTCCTCGACCCGCTCGGCAAGGCGCTGGAGGCGGCCGGGCTGCCCGGCACCGACAAGAGCACCAGCCATCTGCTGGCCCTCCCCCGTTCGGCGGGCGGCGACGGTTTCACGTGGAACATGGTCAAGGAGGCGAACGCCAAGGGCGTCATGGTGGTGTCGCGGGCCGTCGCCCTCGCCCCGCCGGCCGACTCCGACGTACCGCTGTTCCAGCAGGACGGCTGGGGCGACTACGGCGACAGTCCGGCCGCCGAGGCCGCCGCGCTCGCTGCCGCCGGAACCGTCGTCGGCCTCGCGATGCTGGAGATCTGTCTGCTGGCCGGTCCCGCCTTCGCCGTGGGCGCCCGCCGTTCGCGGCGCCAGCTCGGGCTGGTGGGGGCCAACGGTGGCGACCGCCGTCACATCCGGGCGATCGTCCTGGCCGGCGGCCTGGTGATCGGCGTCGCCGCGGCGGTCGTCGGCACGGTGCTCGGACTGGTCCTGACCTTCGCGCTCCAGCCGGTGCTGGAGGACTACATGGGCAAGCGCTTCGGCGCCTTCGACGTCCGGCCGCTGGAACTGCTCGGCATCGGGCTGCTCGCCGTGCTGACCGGACTGCTGGCCGCCGTCGTGCCCGCCGTCACCGCCTCTCGCCAGACGGTGCTCGCCTCGCTCACCGGCCGGCGTGGGGTGCGCCGCAGCAGCCGTGTGCTCCCGGTGGTCGGTCTGGTCGCCGCCCTGCTGGGCGCCGCGATCGCCCTGTACGGGTCCGTCGTCACGGACCAGTTCATCATCGTCGCGGGCGGCAGCGCCCTGGCCGAGCTGGGTGTCGTCGCGATGACGCCCGCCCTGGTGGGCCTGTTCGGGCGCGCCGGCCGCTGGCTGCCGCTGTCGCCGCGGCTCGCGCTGCGGGACGCGGTGCGCAACCGGGGCCGCACGGCTCCGGCCGTCGCCGCCGTGCTGGCCGCGGTCGCGGGCACGGTCGCCGTGGCCACGTACCAGGCGAGCGACGACGCCCAGCAGCGCGCGGCGTACGAGGCCCGGCTGCCGCACGGCGCGGTGTCCCTGACGATCGGCGAGGGTGGCGGCCGGGACGTCCCGGCCGTGCGCGACGCGGTGCAGAAGAACCTGCCCGTCGACGTCCGGGCCGACGTGGACCGGATCGTAGTGGGCAGGACCACCTGCGAGATGTACGGGAGCGGGGACGGCTGCGGCACGCACGAGGTCGTCATCCCCAAGGCCAACATGTGCCCCCTGTGGGTGCAGACGTCCGACGGTTCGGACCCGGCCGAGAAGTACACCAAGGCCGAACGCCGCAAGCTCGCCCAGGACTGGCGCTGCAAGGAAATGCCGAACACGGCCTACACCGAGAGCGGTCTGGTTGTCGCCGACGCCACGCTGCTGAAGGTGCTGGAGATCAAGGACCCGGCGGCCGCGAAGGCCCTGGCCGAGGGCAAGGCCGTGTCCTTCTCCCGCACCCTCGTCGACACCCGGGGCAAGCTGTCCGTCAAGCTGGTCACCGACCGGGCCAAGGCGGACGAGGCCCTGGCCCAGGGCAAGGAGGCACCGGGGGCGGTGAAGTCGTTCGACGCCTACCAGGTCGCCCCGGGGACCGAGGCGTACGGCCTGGCGGGCATCCTGCCGCCGGCCGCGGCCAAGGCGGCGGGCATCACGACGGTGCCGTTCGGCGCGTACTTCTCGACCGACCGGATGCCGAGCACGGAGCAGCGCCAGAAGCTCGACGAGGAGCTCGCCAAGACGGGCGCCAGTGTCGACCTCCATGTCGAGGAAGGGTTCGTCAGCAAGAACAGCATCGTGCTGCTGGCGCTGACCGTCTTCGCCGGCCTGATCACCATCGGTGCGGCCGGTATCGCCACCGGTCTCGCCCAGGCGGACGCCGAGGCCGATCTGAAGACCCTGGCCGCGGTGGGCGCGCCGCCGCGCGTGCGCCGGACGCTGAGCGGCTTCCAGTGCGGGGTGGTCGCCGTGATGGGTGTGCTGCTCGGATCGGCGGCGGGCGTGCTGCCGGCGGTCGGGCTGCGACTGACCGAGCGGCGCCAGCAGATGAGCTGGTACGAGACGGTACTGGACCGGGGCGGCCTGCTCGACGTCCCGCAGGTGCCGATCATCGTCCCCTGGGGGACGCTGGCCGCGCTGCTGGTCGCCGTCCCGGTGGGCGCCGCGCTCCTCGCGGCCCTGGTGACCCGTTCCCGTGGCGCGGTGGCCCGCCGCGCGGCCACGTAACGGCCCGAACGGGCGGTTGTGCCCCCGTACGAGGGTGGATCACCCGCGTACGGGGGCAGACCGTGTGATGACGCATCTGTGCGAGAGAATGGCTGGCATGGAGATGCCGAGGAATGAACGGTCGCACGAGAACCCTCACGTCCTGGTCGTAGGACAGGACGGGCTGGCACTCGGCGGCGGTGACGGTGACGACGAGTCGCGCGAGGTCCCGGTGACGGAGATGGTCGAACAGCCCGCCAAGGTCATGCGCATCGGCAGCATGATCAAGCAGCTTCTGGAGGAAGTCCGCGCGGCACCCCTCGACGAGGCCAGCCGGGTACGCCTGAAGGAGATTCACGCCAGCTCGGTGAAGGAGCTGGAGGACGGTCTGGCGCCGGAACTGGTGGAGGAACTCGAGCGGCTCTCCCTGCCCTTCACCGACGAGGCCATCCCCTCCGAGGCGGAACTGCGGATCGCGCAGGCGCAGTTGGTGGGCTGGCTGGAGGGGCTGTTCCACGGCATCCAGACGGCGCTGTTCGCCCAGCAGATGGCGGCCCGCGCCCAACTGGAGCAGATGCGGCGGGCGCTCCCCCCGGGCGCGCCGATCGATGATGACGACGACGGACGCGGCCACGGCGCCATCCGCTCCGGGCCGTACCTGTAGGGCGTGCGGCGGGACGGGGCCCGGGCGGGCCCGCACGTCCCCCGGCGGCTGACCGAGGCCCGGCGCACCTGGTGCGCCGGGCTTCGGCGTACGGCCGGGGGGTGGCCCGGCCCCGGTGTCAGGCGGCCGGGGTGGTCAGCAGGACCTTGCCGATGTGGGAGCTCTCCTCCAGGGTCCGGTGCGCCTGCGGGGCGTCCGGCATGGGGAAGGTGCGGTCCACCACGGGGCGGACCGTCCCCGCCCCGATCAGCGGCCAGACGTGCTCGCGTACGGCCGCGATGATCGCCGTCTTCTCGGCCGGCGGCCGCTTCCGCAAGGAGGTCGCGGTGACCGCCGCGCGCTTGTCCAGCAGGGCGCTCAGGTCCAGCTCGGCCTTCCGGCCGCCCTGGAGCCCGATCACCGCGAGCCGTCCGTTCACGGCGAGCGCCCGTACGTTCCGCTCCAGGTACTTGGCGCCCATGATGTCGAGGATGACGTCCGCGCCCACCCCGTCCGTCGCCTTGTGGAGCTCCTCGACGAAGTCCTGCTCGCGGTAGTCGATCAGGATGTCCGCGCCCAGCTCGGAGCAGCGCGCCAGCTTCTCCGGCCCGCCGGCCGTGACCGCGACCCGGGCGCCCACGGCCTTGGCGAGCTGGACGGCCATGGTGCCGATGCCGCTCGCGCCGCCGTGCACCAGCAGGGTCTCGCCCGGCCGCAGGTGGGCCACCATGAAGACGTTCGACCAGACGGTGGCGGTGACCTCGGGCAGGGCCGCGGCCGTCACCAGGTCCACGCCGTCCGGAACGGGCAGGAGCTGCCCGGCCGGGACGGCGACCTTCTCCGCGTAACCGCCTCCCGCGAGCAGCGCGCACACCTCGTCGCCGACGGCCCACCCGGTGACGCCGGGCCCGGTCGCCGCGATCCGGCCGGAGCACTCCAGGCCGGGGTACGGGGACGCACCGGGCGGCGGGTTGTAGAAGCCCTGCCGCTGGAGGAGGTCGGCGCGGTTGACGGCGCTCGCCGCCACCTCGACGAGGACCTCGCCCTCGCCGGGCACGGGATCGGGCACCTCTGCCCAGACGAGCGCCTCGGGACCACCTGGCTCGGGAATCGTGATCGCATGCATGGCCGCGAGGCTACTCCGGCGCCGTGCCGAGCGACGGCCCGCTGTTCGCCCGCACGATCGTGATCAGACGGTCCGTCAACTGGAGCGGGCTGGCGGCCGGATCGTCGTAGCCGAGCAGCCGGTGGCCGCGCAGCACGCTGATCACCAGGTCTTCCGTCTCGCGGACGTTCTTGCCCACCTCGGACTTTATGACCGGCCGTTCGATGAGGTCCAGGCCGCTGCCCTGCTGGATCAGGTCCTCCATCACCGTGCCCGCGCTGGGGCTCAGCACGGACAGGCCCAGCAGCCGGCCCGCCGCACTGGCGCTGGTGATCACGGCGTCCGCGCCGGACTGGCGCAGCAGGGGGGCGTTCTCCTCCTCCCGCACGGCCGCGACGATCTTCGCCCCGCGATTGAGCTGGCGTGCCGTCAGGGTGACCAGGACGGCGGTGTCGTCGCGCTGGGTGGCGATGACGATCTGCCGGGCGCGCTGCACTTCGGCCCGCAGCAGTACGTCGCTGCGGGTGGCGTCCCCGACCACGCCCGTGAACCCGTCCGCGTTCGCCGCCTCGACCACCTTGCTGCTCGGGTCGACGATGACGGTCTGGTCCTTCTTCAGACCGGTGGCGCACAGCGTCTGGAGCGCGGACCGGCCCTTGGTACCGAAGCCGATGATGACGGTGTGGTCACGCAAGGTGGACCTCCAGCGGTTGAGCCGCCACTCCTCACGGGTCCTTTGGGTGAGGACTTCGAGGGTGGTACCGACCAGGATGATCAGGAACAGCACGCGCAGCGGGGTCACCAGCAGCACGTTCACCAGGCGCGCGCTGTCGCTGTGGGGAACGATGTCGCCGTAGCCCGTCGTCGACAGGGTCACGGTCGCGTAGTAGACGGCGTCGAGGAAGCTGACGGTCCCGTCGGCGTTGTCGTGGTAGCCGCCGCGGTCGGCGTAGACGATGAGGACGGTCAGCAGGAGGACGCACAGCGCCATCAGCAGCCGTGCGCCGACCTGCCGGAGGGGCTTCTGAACGATCGGGTTCGGCAGCCGGATCTGGCCGCCGACGAGATGCTCGTCGGCCCGCCGGGCCATCGCGTCCTGGCCGGGCAGTTTCACGTGAAACACCCCTCGTTGCTCGTCGCCGCCCAGGGCAGGGCGAGGATGTCCAGCGGGTCTCCGGCCCGGGCGCCGCCGGGCGGGACGACCGCGAGTCCGTCCGCCGCCGCGATCCCCCGCAGCATGGCCGGGCCGTTGTAGTGCAGCGGTACGACCTGCGCGGCAGCGGGCCCGCCCGGCCGGCCGGTGCCGTGGCCGGGGGCGTCCGTCCGGCCGTGGCCGGGGGCGGAGGCGGGTGCGTGCCGGACCGGGACGAGCCGGGTGTCGTGCGGGTGGCCGTGCACCGCGTCCCGCACGACGGCCCGGTACGGGGTGGGGGCGCCGCGTCCGGCGAGCGTGCGCAACAGCGGCTCGGCGAGGGTGAGCAGTCCGGAGACGGCCGCGAGCGGGTTGCCGGGCAGGCCGACGAGGTACCTGACCGGGGTCAGCCGGGCCAGCAGCATCGGGTGCCCGGGGCGGACCTTCACCCCGTCGACCAGAAGTTCGGCGCCGGCCTTGCGGAGGACGGGGTGGACGTGGTCGACGGGGCCCGCGGCGGTGCCTCCGGTGGTGATCACCACGTCCGCCGTGGAACCGGTCACCGCCGCGTGGAGGTCGTCGGCGTCGTCGCCGACGCGCCGGGTCACGCCCACGTCCGCGCCGAGCGCGGTGAGCCAGGGCGCGAGCATGGGGCCGAGGGCGTCGCGGATGAGCCCGTCGTGCGGAAGGCCCGTGGTGAGGAGTTCGTCGCCCAGGACCAGGACGTCGACGCGGGGGCGTTCGACGGTGAGCAGGTCGTCGTACCCGGCGGCCGCGGCCAGCCCGACGACGGCGGGCGTGACGGTCGTCCCGGCGGGCAGCAGTTGGTCGCCGGAGCGGCACTCCTGGCCGCGCGGCCGGATGTCCTGCCCGTGCGTCACCTCGCGCCGGGCGTGCAGATGGCCGGCCGTGTCCGTGCGGGAGTGCTCCCTGCGGACCACCGCGGTGGCGCCGGGCGGGACGCGGGCGCCGGTGGCGATGCGTACCGCCTCGCCGTCGGGGAGCGGGGAGGCCGGGGCGTGGCCCGCCAGGACGGAGTCGCCCTCCCGGACGCGCCAGGGGCCGGGGCCGGCGACGGCCCACCCGTCCATGGCGGAGGTGTCGAACGACGGCAGGTCGGTGAGGGCGGCCAGGGGCTGGGCGAGCACACCGCCCAGTGCCTGCCCGAGGGCCACCCGCCGTGTCGGAGCGGGGCGCGCGGCGCCCAGCCGGGCGGCGAGGGACCGGGCGTCGGCCCAGGGGGTGGCGCGGTGCCGCTCCTGTTCCGGGGCCCGGGGCGCGGGTCCGACCAGGGCGAGCGCTTCGTCGACGCCGTCGACCTCCGGGTCGGTCATCCCGCGCCTGTCCCGCTGCCGGTGCCGGGACCGGTCGCCTCACCGGCGCCGCCGGCGGTCTCGCCGGCCCAGCGGTCGGCGAGGGCGGACGCCTTGCGGGCGGCGTCGGCCACGGCCCGGGAGACGGCCTCGGGGCCGCTCGCCGCGGCCCGCGCGGCCGCGTAGCCGACCAGGAAGGTGGTGAGCGGTGCGGCGGGCCGGGCGACGCCGTGCGCGGCGTCACGGGCCAGGTCGAGCAGGACGCCGGTGTCGACGTCCAGTTCGATGCCGAGCTCGTCCTTGACTGCGGTGATCCATTCGTCCAGCACGTTCCCATGCTCCCTGATCGTGGCCCGGGCGGTGGCGATGTCTTCCCAGGTGTCGCAGTCGAAAGAGGCGAGGGGTCCGGCGGGGATCCAGAGGAGGTCCAGTTCCTGGACGAGCAGCCGCAGCGGCAGGCCGGTCAGATTGCCGTGCTCGGCGGCGAGGAGGGCGAGTTCGCGGCGCAACGGCTCCGTGCGGTAGGCGGCGACGAGCGGCTGGTCGCGGCCGTCCGGGTCCACCGACAGCACGCCCTCGGCGGTGCCGCCGTCGAGCGCGGCGGCGAGCGTGCGCACCCCGCCGTCCCGGAGGAACGGCAGGTCGCCGCTGAGGACGACCACGGTCTCGGCCTCCACGCGCCGCAGCCCGGCCGCCAGCGCGGCCAGCGGGCCGCTGCCGGGCGGCTCCTCGCGGGCCCACACCACCGGGCGCACGGTGGGCCGCCGGCCGCCCACGACCACGGTGCGTCCGGCCTCGCGGCAGGCCGACAGCACCCGGTCGAGCAGGGGCCGTCCGCCGACGCTCACGCCGGGCTTGTCCACGCCGCCGAGCCGCCTGGCGGCGCCCCCGGCGAGCACGACGACGTCAAATGGGGTCACGGCACCAGTATCCCCAGGCGGTGGCCGCCGTCCGCCGCCGGGGCGGCCCGGGGCCGGGGGCTCAGGCCCCCGGCCCGGACCGATGGGCCGTCAGAGCGTCCGCAGCAGCACCGCCGGCTGCTCCACGCAGTCCGCCACGTAGCGGAGGAAGCCGCCCGCCGTCCCTCCGTCGCACACCCGGTGGTCGAAGGTCAGCGAGAGCTGGACGACCTGCCGGACGGCCAGTTCGCCGTTGTGCACCCACGGCTTGGGAATGATCCGGCCGACGCCCAGCATCGCCGCCTCGGGGTGGTTGATGATCGGCGTCGAGCCGTCGACCCCGAACACGCCGTAGTTGTTCAGCGTGAACGTCCCGCCGGTCAGGTCGGCGGGCGTCAGCGTGCCCGCCCTGGCCGCCTCCGTCAGGCGGGCGAACTCCGCCGTGAGGGACTCCGCCGTGCGGCCGTGGGCGTCCCGGACGACCGGCACGACCAGGCCGCGGTCGGTCTGCGCGGCGAAGCCCAGGTGCACCTCGGGCAGGCGCACGATCTCCCGCGCGGCCATGTCCACCCGGGAGTTGAGCTCGGGGTGACGGGCGAGCGCGGCGGTGCAGATGCGGGCGAGGAGGGCCAGCAGGGAGACCTTGGGGCCCCCGGCCGCGTTCATCGCGGCCCGTGCGGCCATCAGCTCGGTCGCGTCCGCGTCCACCCAGCACGTGGCGTCGGGGATCTCGTTCCGGCTGCGGGTCAGCTTGTCGGCGACCGAGCCGCGCACGCCGCGCAACGGGATCCGCTCACCGGCGCCGGCACCGGTCCGCGCCGCCACCGGTGCGGGGACGGCCGCGGGCGCGGGCACGGGCGCGGCGGCGGCCTCGGTGACCGCCCGCTCCACGTCGGCGCGCAGGATCAGCCCCTCGGGTCCCGACCCGCGCAACTGCCGCAGGTCGACGCCCTTCTCCCGGGCCAGCTTCCGCACGAGCGGTGAGATCACCGGGACCGGGCCGTCGGCGGCCGCGGGGCTCACGGGTGCGGGCGCCGCCGCCGGTGCCGTGAGGACCGCCCGCGCGGGCGCGGCGGGGGCCGGAGCGACGGGGGCCGTCTCCCTGCGCACCCGTCGCCTGCGGGCCGCGGGGGCGGCCGTGCCGTACCCCACGAGCACGTTCCCGGAGCCCTCGGCGGAGGCACCGGAAGCACCGGAGGACGCCGCTCCGGACGCCGCCGGCGAACCCGAGCCACCCGTTGCACCCGAGGCAGCGGAGCTGTCCGGGGACGCGGACGCGGAGGCGCCGGCGACCCCGGACGCGCCCGGGGAGCCGTCCGGCGCGGACGTCGCGCCCACCGCCACGGTCAGCAGGGGGGCGCCGACGGGCAGCTCCGTGCCCTCCTCGCCGTACCGCGCGGTGACCACGCCCCCGTAGGGGCACGGCACCTCGACCATGGCCTTGGCCGTCTCGACCTCGACCACCGGCTGGTCGATGGCGACGACGTCCCCGACGTCCACCAGCCAGCGCACGATCTCCGCCTCGGTCAGGCCTTCGCCGAGGTCCGGCAGCTTGAACTCCAGCACCTGGGCCATCAGCTCTGTGCCTCCCACTGCAGTCGCGCCACGGCGTCCAGGATCCGGTCCACGCCCGGCAGGTGGTGCCGCTCCAGCATCGGCGGCGGGTAGGGGATGTCGAAGCCGGCCACCCGCAGCACGGGCGCCTCCAGGTGGTGGAAGCACCGCTCGCCGACACGGGCGGCGATCTCCCCGCCCGGCCCGCCGAAGCCGGACGACTCGTGGACCACGATCGCCCGCCCGGTGCGCCGCACCGACGCGCAGACCGTCTCGTCGTCGAAGGGCACCAGCGACCGGAGGTCGACGACCTCCAGGTCCCAGCCCTCCGCCTGCGCGGCCTCGGCGGCCTCCAGGCAGACGGGCAGGGACGGCCCGTACGTGATGAGGGTGGCGCTGCGGCCGGTCCTGCGCACCACCGCCCGCCCTATCGGCTCGACCGGGTCGGGTGCTTCGGGCGACCACTGGGCCTTCGACCAGTACAGCCGCTTCGGCTCCAGGAAGACGACCGGGTCGTCGGAGGCGATGGCCGCCCGCAGCAGCCCGTAGGCGTCGGCGACCGTCGCGGGCGTGACGACATGGAGCCCCGGAGTCGCCATGTAGTACGCCTCGGACGAGTCGCTGTGGTGCTCGACGCCGCCGATCCCGCCGCCGTACGGCACACGCACCACGATGGGGAGCGGCATCGCGCCCCGGGTGCGGTTGCGCATCTTGGCGACATGGCTGAGGAGCTGCTCGAACGCGGGGTAGGCGAAGGCGTCGAACTGCATCTCGACGACCGGCCGCAGCCCGTACATCGCCATGCCGACGGCCGTGCCGAGGATGCCCGCCTCGGCGAGGGGCGTGTCCGTGCAGCGGTCCTCGCCGAACTCCTTGGCGAGCCCGTCGGTCACCCGGAAGACGCCGCCGAGCGTGCCGACGTCCTCTCCCATGACGTGGACCGTCGGGTCCTCTGCCATGGCGTCGCGCATGGCGCGCTGGAGGGCCTGCGCCATGGTGGCGGGCTTGGCCGCGGGCTTGGTCACCGCGTTGGCCACGGTCGTCATCAGGCATCACCCTCGGCGTCGAGCTCGGCACGCAGCTGGGCGGCCTGCTCGCGCAGTTGTGCGGTCTGCTCGGCGTAGACGTGCGCGAACAGGTCCATCGGGTCGAGTTCGGCGTCCGCGTTCATCCGCTCCCGCAGCCGCGCGGCCATCGTCTCGGCGTCCTCGGCCGCCTGCCGCACACCCTCCTCGTCGAGGAGGCCGCGCTCGGTCAGCTCGCGCTCCAGCAGCCGGATCGGGTCGTGGGCCCGCCAGGCCTCCACCTCGCCGTCGCCCCGGTACCGGGTGGCGTCGTCGGCGTTGGTGTGGGCGTCGATGCGGTAGGTCACGGCTTCGACGAGCGTGGGACCGCCGCCGCGCCGGGCCTTGGCGACCGCCTCGGAAAGCACCTGGTGCACGGCCGCCGCGTCATTGCCGTCGACCAGCCGGCCCGGCATGCCGTACCCCACGGCCTTGTGGGCCAGGGAGGGTGCGGCGGTCTGCTTGGCGAGCGGCACGGAGATCGCGAAGCCGTTGTTCTGCACGAGGAAGACCACCGGGGCCTGCCACACGGCCGCGAAGTTCAGCGCCTCGTGGAAGTCGCCCTCGCTGGTGCCGCCGTCGCCGACCAGGGCCAGGGCCACCACGTCGTCGCCCTTGAGACGGGCCGCGTGCGCCAGGCCCACCGCGTGCGGCAGCTGGGTGGCGAGCGGGGTGCTCAGCGGCGCGATCCGGTGCTCGTGCGGGTCGTAGCCGGTGTGCCAGTCGCCACGGAGCAGGGTGAGGGCCTGGACGGGGTCGAGGCCCCGCGCCACGGCGGCGAGGGTGTCCCGGTACGACGGGAAGAGCCAGTCCCGGTCCTCCAGCACCAGGGCGGCGGCGACCTCGCACGCCTCCTGGCCGGTGCTCGACGGGTAGACCGCCAGCCTGCCCTGCTTGGTGAGGGCCGTCGCCTGCGTGTTGTACCGGCGGCCGCGCACCAGCTCGGCGTACAGCCGGCGCAGCAGCTCGGGCGGGAAGCCGGCCGCGCCGTCCGTGCCCAGCACCCGGTACGGCTCGGGGTCCGGGAGCAGCGGTGCGGGGTCGGTACGCGGCTTCCACGCCGGCGGCGGGGTGGGCCGGTAGGGGGCGGCACCGGGCAGCTCTTGGACCGTCATGACAGCACCTCCTCATGGGAGCGGGCATAAGACCCGAAGGGCGGCGCGACTGTGACGCGCCTCACCTACCGATTGTTCGGTCGTGGCGGCATTTTGGCTACAGGCGCCTTCGGTCTGTGGACAAACGGTTCTCCACAGCCTGGGATAGAGACAGGTCGTCCATGGAGGAGAGGCGGGGGGACGTGGGAGCTGAACAAATGGCCGACGGCAGGGAGCAGGGGCAGCCGGCCGGTGAACACCAGGTGGCGCCGCGGCCGCTCGACGCGATCGACCGCGACATCCTCCGCATCCTCCAGACGGACGGCCGCGCCTCGATACGCTCCGTGGCCGATCGCGTCCATGTGTCACGCGCCAACGCGTACGCGCGGATCAACCGGCTCATCGAGGATGGGGTGATCCGGGGTTTCAGCGCCCGCGTGAACCACGAGCGGGCGGGTCAGGGCGCCTCCGCGTACATCACGCTCAAGATCGTCCAGAATTCCTGGCGCACGGTCCGCGAGCAGCTCCAGGCGCTGCCGGGGGCGGCGCATATCGCCCTGGTGAGCGGGGACTTCGACGTGCTGCTGCTGGTGCACACGCCGGACAACCGCACGCTGCGGGAGCTGGTGCTGACCAAGCTCCAGGCGATTCCGGAGGTGCTGTCCACACGCACGCTGCTGGTCTTCGAGGAGACCGACCTCAACCGGCGGGCCCTGACCGACGAGGTCTGAACCGGGCGGGGCCGGTGCGTTCCCCGCGCCCCGGCCCCCGCCCGGCCGGTACCGGGCGGTCAGCGGCTGGTGCGCAGCCCGTCGAAGGCCAGGTGGACCACGGTGTCCACGACCTGCCGGCGCTCGGCCTCGCCCCCCGGCTGGGGCCGGTACCACTCCACCAGGGAGTTGACCATGCCGAAGAGCAGCCGGGTGGCCAGCCGTATGTCCACGTCCGCGCGCAGGTCGCCGTCGGCGGCGGCCGCCTTGAGCAGGTCGGCGACCCGGTGGTCGAACTCGCGGCGGCGCTCCAGGGCCCACCGCTCGGTCTTGGTGTTGCCCCGTACGCGCAGCAGCAGCGTCACGTACGGCAGCTCGTCCATCAGGACCTCGACGGTGCGCCGGGTGACGTACTCGACCTGCTCGATGGCCCGTCCGCCGGTGGCGCCCGGCTCGTCGAGGACCGCGAAGAGGCCGTCGAGCGCCCGGCTGACGGCCCGGCGCAGCAGCTCCTCCTTGCCCGCCACATGGTGGTAGATCGAGGACTTGGAGATGCCGGCCGCCTTGGAGAGGTGCTCCATGGAGGTGCCGTCGTAGCCGCGCTCGTTGAAGACCTGGACGGCGACGGAGAGCAGGGTCTCGGGGGTGTAGGTGTCCCGCTTGGCGGTGGTCATCGGCTGTCCCGGTCCTTCGTCATGGCCCGCGCGTCCCGCACGGCGCGCTCCTCGTACTGGCGGCGCATGACGCCGAGGCAGGGTGCGTAGCGGCCGGCCGGGTAACGCGTGTGGAGGGCGTCGAGCAGATCGGCGATCTTCTCGTAGCCGAGCAGGGCCGCCCACTCGAAGGGCCCGAAGGGGTAGTTCACGCCGAGGCGCATGGCGGTGTCGATGTCCTCGGCCGAGGCGACGCCGCGGTCGGCGGCGTCCACGGCGAGGTCGACCAGCATCGCGACGGTACGGGCGACGATCATGCCCGGGACGTCGCCGATCACGGTGACGTCCTTGCCGAGGGCCTGGAAGAGGCCGACGGCCTCCTGGAGGGTCTCGGGCGAGGTGGTCGGGGCGGTGGCGAGAGCGATCCGGGTGGCGGTCGTGTAGTCGTGGGCGAGGTCGAAGTAGATGATCTCCTCGCCCTCGTACTCGAAGACCGCTTCGCCGTCCGCGAGGGTGAGGTGACCGCCGCCCGGCAGGAGGATGTGGTTGCCGCGCTTGTGGCGCCGGACCTTGATGCCCGCTTCCTCGATCATGCCGACGAGCGGCTCGGCGTGGCCGAGGGTGCCGTGGACGCCGACTTTCACGGGCGCGGGGGCGGGGGCCTCGGTCCGGGGTGCGGGCCGCTCGGCGCCGTCGGCGTACGCGTACCAGCCCCGGCCCGTCTTGCGGCCCAGGCGCCCCGACTCGACCAGGCGCCGCTGCGCGAGCGAGGGGGTGAACTTCGGGTCCTGGTGGAAAGCGTCCCAGACGGACCGGGTAACGGCCTCGTTGACGTCCTGTCCGATCAGGTCGGTCAGCTCGAACGGGCCCATCCGGAAACCGCCGCACTCGCGCAGGACGGCGTCGATGGTGGCGGGGTCGGCGGCCCGCTCCTCGTACAGGCGCAGCGCCTCGGCGTAGAAGGGGCGGGCGATGCGGTTGACGATGAAGCCGGGGGTGTCGGCGCAGCGCACCGGTGTCTTCCCCCACTCGGCGGCGGTGGCGTACGCGCGCGTGGCGGCCCCTTCGTCGGTGGCGAAGCCGCTGACGACCTCGACGAGCGGGAGGAGCGGCGCGGGGTTGAAGAAGTGGAGGCCGACGAACCGGCCGGGTTCGCGCAGCGGCCCGGCGATGGCGGTGACGGACAGGGAGGAGGTGTTGGTGGCGAGCAGGCAGTCGTCGGCGACGATCTTCTCCAGCTCGGTGAACAGCTCCTGCTTGACGGAGAGCCGTTCCACGACCGCCTCGATCACCAGAGCGGCGTCGGCGAGGTCGGCGAGGCTCTCGGCCGGGTGGAGGCGGCCGGCCGCCGCGTCCCGCTCCCCGGGCGACATCCGGCCCTTCTCGACGAGCCGGCCGAGCCGTGCGGTGATCGCCTCGGCGGCCTCGTGGGCACGGCCGGGCACGGTGTCGTGGAGGCGTACCGGGTGGCCCGCGACCAGCGCGACCTGTGCGATCCCCTGCCCCATCGTGCCGGTGCCCACGACGGCGACGGTACGGCTCCGCTCGATGGCCATGTTGTCGGTCATGACAGTGATCCTCCCCGATGAGTCGTCCACAGGTTCGGGAGGCCCCCTTGTCCCGACCGATCGTTCGGTTACTCTAGCCCTGTCCGCCTGTCCCTGCCCAGCTCGACGAGGAGTTGGTCCGCCATGGCCGCCGCTCAGCTCACCACCGACCACCTGACCGAGAGGCACCGCTCCACGCTGGAACAGGCCCTCGAAGCCATCCGCACGCGGGCCTACTGGTCCCCGCACCCCGAGCACCCGAAGGCGTACGGGGAGAACGGCTCGCTGAGCGCGTCCGACGGCCTCGAAGCCCACAAGTCCACCCTCGGCGCCCGCTTCGACCTGGACCAGCCGGGTACGGACGGCTGGACCGGCGGCGAGGTCTCGCCGTACGGCCCGGAGCTGGGCGTCGAGTACCCGCACGCCGACGTGGACGTCCTGCTGCCCGCCATGCGCGCGGGCATGGGCGCCTGGCGGGACGCCGGTCCCGAGACCCGCGCCCTGGTCTGCCTGGAAATCCTGGCCCGCATCAGCGCGCGGACCCACGAGTTCGCGCACGCGGTGATGCACACCAGCGGTCAGGCGTTCATGATGGCGTTCCAGGCGGGCGGGCCGCACGCGCAGGACCGCGGCCTGGAGGCGGTGGCGTACGCGTACGCGGAGCAGGTCCGCACCCCGGTGACGGCCGACTGGTCCAAGCCGCAGGGCAAGCGGGACCCGCTGGAGCTGCGCAAGGCGTTCACGGCGGTGCCGCGCGGCATCTCGCTGCTGATCGGCTGCAACACCTTCCCGACGTGGAACGGCTACCCGGGTCTGTTCGCCTCGCTGGCCACCGGCAACCCGGTCCTGGTCAAGCCGCACCCCCGCGCGGTGCTCCCGCTGGCGCTGACGGTCCGGGTGGCGCGTGAGGTGCTGGCCGAGGCCGGCTTCGACCCGAACCTGGTCGCGCTGGCCGTCGAGCGGCCCGGCGAGGGCATCGCCAAGGACCTGGCCGTCCGCCCGGAGATCCGGATCATCGACTACACGGGCTCCACGTCCTTCGGCGACTGGCTGGAGGCCAACGCCCGGCAGGCGCAGGTGTACACCGAGAAGGCAGGCGTGAACACGGTCGTCGTGGACTCGACCGACGACTACAAGGGCATGCTGTCCAACCTGGCCTTCTCGCTGTCCCTGTACAGCGGCCAGATGTGCACCACCCCGCAGAACCTGCTGATCCCCCGCGACGGCATCGCCACGGACGCCGGCCCCAAGTCGTACGACGAGGTGGTCGCCGACCTCGCGGCCGCGGTGGACGGACTGCTCGGCGACGACGCCCGGGCCAACGCCCTGCTGGGCGCGATCGTCAACCCGGACGTGAAGGCCCGGCTGGAAGCGGCCGCCGGGCTCGGTGAGGTAGCGCTGGCCTCGCGGGAGGTCGCCAACCCCGACTTCCCCGATGCCGTCGTCCGGACGCCCGTGCTGCTCAAGCTGGACGGCTCCAAGCCGGACGCGGAGGCGGCGTACATGTCCGAGTGCTTCGGCCCGGTCGCCTTCGCCGTATCGGTCGAGTCGGCCACCGACGCCCTGGAGCTGCTGCGGCGCACGGTGCGCGAGAAGGGCGCGATGACGGTCGGCGCGTACACGACCTCGCCGGACGTGGAGCGCGCGGTCGAGGAGGTCTGCCTGGAGGAGTCGGCCCAGCTCTCGCTGAACCTCACGGGCGGGGTGTACGTCAACCAGACCGCGGCGTTCTCCGACTTCCACGGCTCGGGCGGCAACCCGGCGGCCAACGCCGCCCTGTGCGACAGCGCCTTCGTGGCCAACCGCTTCCGGGTGGTCGAGGTGCGCCGCCCCGCGTAGCGGCGGCCCGGGGTCAGGCCCCTGCCGGTGCTCCTCCCGGGCCCGTGTCCCGGGAGGAGATCTCCGCGTACCGCTGCACCCAGGCGTGCATGGCGATCGCCGCGGCCGCGCCCGCGTTGATGGAGCGGGTGGAGCCGAACTGGGCGATCGAGCAGACCATCGTCGCGTGCGCGCGGGCCTCCTCCGTGAGGCCCGGCCCTTCCTGCCCGAACAGCAGGACGCAGCGGCGCGGCAGCTCCGTGCGCTCCAGCGGCACGGCGCCGGGGAGGTTGTCGATCCCGATGATCGGCAGCCCCTCGGCCGCCGCCCAGGCGGTCAGCGACTCGGTGTCCGGGTGGTGGCGCACGTGCTGGTAGCGGTCGGTGACCATGGCGCCGCGCCGGTTCCAGCGCCGCCGGCCGACGATGTGGACCTGGTTCGCCAGAAAGGCGTTGGCGGTCCGGACGACGGACCCGATGTTGAAGTCGTGGCCCCAGTTCTCCACGGCCACGTGGAAGTCATGGCGGCGGGTGTCCAGGTCGGCGACGATCGCCTCCCGCCGCCAGTACCGGTAGCGGTCGACGACGTTCCGCCGGTCGCCGTCGGCGAGCAGCTCGGGGTCGTACCGCTCGTCCTCCGGCCAGGGCCGGGGGTGCGGGCCGACGCCGACCTCGGTGCCGTAGCCGTCGTCGTACTGGAGTGGGGTCTCGCTGCTCACCCCACGAGGGTACGGGGGGCGTCCTCCTCGATGCCGGGCCGCTGCCGCGACGGCTCCCGCCCGGCGCGCGACAGCAGCCGGTCCCGGCCGCGCCGGACACCGGCGCCCAGCCGGAGCAGGAACACCGTGGGCAGGAAGACGGCATCGGCGGCGATCATGGCGAGGGAGAAGAACGGCAGCCCGAGCAGCAGCGCGATGCCCGCGTGCTCCAGCATCATCGCCACCAGCAGGACGTTCTTGACCTTCCGGTTGAACAGCGTGAAGGGGAAGGCGACCTGCACGATCACCGTGCCGTAGGTGAGGACCATGACCATCACGCCACTGGCGGCGAACAGGTCGGACAGGAACGGCCAGGGGGTGAAGTAGTCCAGCTTGAGCGGGTAGTACAGCGCGGTGCCGTCCTGCCAGCGCGATCCCTGGATCTTGTACCAGCCGGCCGTGGCGTAGATCAGGCACACCTCGGCCATGATCACGCCCAGGGTGGCGTTGTGGACGAGGTTGGCGATGACGTCGGCCAGGAGGCGGGGCTCGCCCGGGGCGTACCGGCACACCAGCCACCACACCCCCTGCGCGGCCCACAGCAGCCACAGCAGCACCAGGAGCCATGGCTCACCGGTGCGGTCGAGGAACAGCGTCGTCGCCACCAGCCCCAGGGCGAGGGCCCCCCAGAGGACCGGACCCAGCGGGTCGCGCCCGGCCCCGGGGCGGGCGGCACGGCGCGCGTCGAGGGACCAGACCCGGCCGCACCGGGTCAGGACGAGGTAGATCGCCATCAGGTGGATGACGTTGTCCCCGCCGTCGCCCATGAAGATCGAGCGGTTCTGGAGCGACAGCACGCCCACCATGAACAGCACCGACATGGTGCGGGTGCGCCAGCCGACCAGCAGCAGGACGCCGGACAGGACCGCGAGCGCGTACACGGTCTCGAACCAGAGCGGGCTGTCCGACCACATCAGGACCGTGAACGCGTGGTTGTTGGCGATGAGCTGCTGGCCCATGTCCCACGACCAGGGGCCGTCCGGCCCGTACAGCTCGTGGCGGCGGGGGAACTCGCACAGCAGGAACAGCAGCCACGCGGCGGAGAAGCCGATGCGCACGACGGCGGCCTGGTACGGGCCGAGGGCGGTCCCGGTGACGCGCCGCACGGCGCGGGCGAGCCGGCGGTCCACCGGCTCGGCGCCCGGGGGCCGCGTCCGGTGCGCCCGGGCGCCGGACGGCGGGGTGCCGGGGGCGGGGGCCGGGGCGGGGGTGCCGGCCGACGGGGTGGGCGTGGGGGCGCTGCTCCGGTTCACTTCTCCGCCTCCGTACGGCCGCCGCTGATGCCACCGGGCAGGTCCGCCGCGGTCACGGTCCACCAGGGCAGCACCCGGTAGTAGGTCCGGGTGTCGGCCTTCTCGTCGCTCCACACCGGAGCCTCGACGCCCTTCGTGGCGGAGCGCATCTGTATCCGCTCGATCCTGCCGCCCAGGTGGTGGGCCTCGAGCCGCAGCATGGCGATGCGCCGGACGTAGCGCTCGGAGAGCTGCCCGCGCATGCCGTGGGGGCGGTTGTCGTCGGTGTGCGAGTTCACGTAGAAGTCCCAGCCCCGGCGGAGCTCGTTCTGGTTCACATGGCTGGGCAGGAGGTTGCCCCGGATGGCCTCGCCGTCGTCGGCGGAGAGGTCGATCCAGCCGGTGGTCCGCCGGTCCCCGTCGCCCTCCACCACCTCGGCCCGGACGTGGACGGCGATGTTCTGCTGGAGCGGATTGGGGGCGAAGAGCTTCCAGTTCTGCTCGAACTCGGGGAAGACCCAGTCGTCCACGGCCTCACCGTGCTGCTTGGTGAGCGTGTTCGACGGCGCCACGTGCAGGAACGTCATGGCCAGGTGGAGGCAGGCGAACATCCCGATGACGGCGAGCGAGACGGCCGCCACGACCTGGTACGGCAACGACAGCGCCGCCGCGCCGGCGGGGGCCGCTCCGTCCGCCGCCCCGTCGTCCGGGGCGCCGGGCGGCGCCGGGACCCGGGGGGTCGCCCGGTCGGCGCAGTCGGCGGCCGTGGATGCGGTGGGGCGCCCCGGGGCCGGGACGGAGCCTTCCTCGGGGCGGGATTCCGGGCCGGTGGCCGGCGCCGGTGTGCTGCCGGCCGGCGGGGGCACCGGGGCGGGGCCTTCCGGGCCGGTGGCGCGCCGGCCGAGGGCACCGGCCTCCTTGTCGTACGAGTCCATCCCGCCCCGTTCCCCGTTCCCCATCGATCCGCCGGAGTTATCCACAGGGTTGACACCATACGGGCCGCCGACTCACCATTGAAGTCATTCAACCGAACGATCGGTCGGTAGGGGGCCCGATGACGGCAGTGACTGCGGACACGCAGGAGGCGTACGAGGCGGTGTTCGACGCCGCCGTGGCCGCCGAAGAGCGGATCGAGCCGCGTGACTGGATGCCGGAGGCGTACCGCGCGACGCTGGTCCGGCAGATCGCGCAGCACGCGCACTCGGAAATCATCGGCATGCAGCCGGAGGCCAACTGGATCACCCGCGCGCCCTCGCTGCGCCGCAAGGCGATCCTCATGGCCAAGGTGCAGGACGAGGCCGGGCACGGGCTGTACCTCTACAGCGCCGCCGAGACCCTCGGCACCGGGCGCGACGAGCTGCTCGACAAGCTCCACACCGGCCGCCAGAAGTACTCCTCGATCTTCAACTACCCCACGCTGACCTGGGCCGACGTCGGCGCCATCGGCTGGCTGGTGGACGGCGCGGCGATCACCAACCAGGTTCCGCTGTGCCGCTGCTCCTACGGTCCGTACGCGCGCGCGATGGTGCGGATCTGCAAGGAGGAGTCGTTCCACCAGCGCCAGGGGTACGAGTCGCTCCTCGCCCTGTCCCGGGGGACGCCGGAGCAGCACGCGATGGCGCAGGACGCGGTGGACCGCTGGTGGTGGCCGTCGCTGATGATGTTCGGTCCGCCGGACGACGAGTCCTCGCACTCGGCGCAGTCCATGGCCTGGAAGATCAAGCGGCACTCCAACGACGAGCTGCGGCAGCGGTTCGTGGACATCTGTGTGCCCCAGGCGGAGGCACTGGGCCTCACCCTCCCCGACCCCGACCTCCGGTGGAACGAGGAACGGGGGCACTACGACTTCGGTCCGATCGACTGGACGGAGTTCTGGGAGGTCCTCAAGGGCAACGGGCCCTGCAACGAACAGCGCATCACCCAGCGCCGCCGCGCCCACGAGGACGGCGCCTGGGTCAGGGAGGCCGCGGCGGCGTACGCGGCCAAGCACGGGGAGGCGACGGCATGACGACCAGCGACTGGCCGCTGTGGGAGGTGTTCGTGCGCTCGCGCCGCGGGCTGTCCCACACGCACGCGGGAAGCCTGCACGCACCGGACGCGCAGATGGCCCTGCGCAACGCCCGTGACCTGTACACGCGACGGAGCGAGGGCGTCTCCATCTGGGTGGTGCCGTCCACGGCGATCACCGCCTCCTCGCCCGACGAGAAGGACCCGTTCTTCGAGCCGTCCGCCGACAAGCCCTACCGGCACCCGACGTTCTACGAGGTGCCGGAAGGGGTGAAGAACCTGTGACCGCCACCGTGAACACCGCCGCGGCGCTCGCCCTCGGCGATGACGCCCTGGTGCTGTCGCAGCGGCTGGGGGAGTGGGCCGGCCACGCCCCGGTCCTGGAGGAGGAGGTCGCGCTGGCCAACATCGCGCTGGACCTGCTCGGCCAGGCGCGGGTGCTGCTGTCCTTCGCCGGTGACGAGGACGAGCTGGCGTACCTGCGCGAGGAGCGGGCGTTCCGCAACGTCCAGCTGGTCGAGCAGCCGAACGGCGACTTCGCCCACACCATCGCCCGGCAGTTGTACTTCTCCACCTACCAGCGGCTGCTGTACGGCCGGCTGGCCGCCACGACCGGTGACACCGGCGGCGAGGGACTGAGCGGTCTCGCCGCCAAGGCGGTCAAGGAGGTCGCCTACCACCAGGACCACGCCGAGCAGTGGACCCTGCGGCTCGGCGACGGCACCGCCGAGAGCCATGAGCGCATGCAGCGGGCCTGCACGGCGCTGTGGCGCTTCACGGGCGAGCTGTTCCAGCCTCTGGAGGGGCTGGACGTCGACTGGTCCGAGCTGGAGTCCGACTGGCTGGCGTCGGTGACGGCGGTCCTGGAGCGGGCCACGCTCACCGTGCCCGACGGCCCTCGTACGGGGGCCTGGAGCGCCGGTGCGGGCCGCCAGGGCCTGCACACCGAAAGCTTCGGCCGGATGCTCGCCGAGATGCAGCACCTGCACCGCAGCCACCCGGGGGCGTCGTGGTGACCGGCACGGCCGGCACGACGGCGCTGGAGGAGGAGCTGAGCCGGCTGGCCGGCTCCGTCCCGGACCCGGAGCTGCCCGTGCTGACGCTGGAGGAGCTCGGCGTCCTGCGGGGGGTCGAGGTCCTCGCCCCCGGCCGGGTGAAGGTCGAGCTGACCCCCACCTACACCGGGTGTCCCGCCATCGAGGCGATGTCCTCGGACATCGAGCGCGTGCTCCATGAGCACGGGGTGCCCGAGGTCTCCGTGGTCACGGTCCTCTCCCCGGCCTGGTCGACGGACGACATCAGCGACGAGGGCCGCCGCAAGCTGGCCGAGTTCGGCATCGCGCCGCCCCGCCACCAGGGCGCCGGCGGCGGGCCCGTGCCGGTCACGCTGGCCATCCGCTGCCCGCACTGCGGCTCGACCGACACGGAGCTGCTGAGCCGCTTCTCCTCGACGGCCTGCAAGGCGCTGCGCCGCTGCACCCCCTGCCGTGAACCGTTCGACCACTTCAAGGAGTTGTAGATGTTCCATCCGCTCCGGGTGAGCGACGTCGAGCGGCTCACGGACGACTCGGTCGCCGTCACCTTCGCGGTGCCGCCCGAGCTGCGCGAGACCTTCCGCCACGTTCCCGGCCAGCACCTCGCCCTGCGCCGCCAGGGCGCGGACGGCGAGGAGATCCGCCGTACGTACTCGATCTGCTCCCCCGCGACCCCCGAGGGCGAGGACCCGGTGCTCCGGGTGGGCATCAGGCTCGTCGACGGCGGCGAGTTCTCGACGTACGCCCTGAAGGAGCTCGCGGTCGGCCACACGGTCGAGGTGATGGAACCGATGGGCCGGTTCCTGCTGCCTCCCCGCCCCGGGCACTTCGCGGCCGTCGTCGGCGGCAGCGGGATCACCCCGGTGCTGTCCATGGTCTCGACCCTGCTGGCCCGCGAACCGAAAGCCCGGTTCTGCCTGATCCGCAGCGACCGTACGGCCGCCTCCACGATGTTCCTGGAGGAGGTAGCCGACCTGAAGGACCGCTACCCCGACCGCTTCCAGCTCGTGACGGTGCTGTCCCGGGAGGAGCAGCAGTCGGGGCTGCCGTCCGGGCGGCTGGACCAGGAGCGGCTCACCGGGCTGCTGCCCGCGCTGGTGCCGGTCGACGAGGTGGACGGCTGGTTCCTGTGCGGGCCGTTCGGCCTGGTCACCGGCGCCGAGCGGGCGCTGCGCGGCCTGGGGGTGGACCGCGGCCGCATCCACCAGGAGATCTTCCACGTGGACGACGGCTCGGCCCCCACGACCGTGCGGCCGGCCGCCGCGCCGGCGCACGCCACGTTGACCGCCACCCTGGACGGCCGGTCCGGGACCTGGCCGGTCCAGGAAGGGGAGTCGCTGCTGGAGACGGTCCTGCGCAGCCGCTCCGACGCGCCGTACGCGTGCAAGGGCGGCGTCTGCGGCACCTGCCGCGCGTTCCTGGTGACCGGCGAGGTCCGCATGGACCGCAACTACGCCCTGGAGAGCGAGGAGACCGACGCGGGTTACGTACTGGCGTGCCAGTCGCACCCGGTCACTCCGGAGGTGGAGCTCGACTTCGACCGCTGAGCCGGGTGGTGCCCGCGCCCCTTCCGTTCCCCTGGAACCTGCTCGGTCTTGACAGGCCGTCAGGTCGAGGTGCGCGGGAGGGCCGGGGGCGCGCGTCGGCCGGCCTGGCCGGCCACCCCGGCTGCGCCGGCCGCGGCGCGCCGGGCGCCGGGCGCCGAGCGCGCCGGCGGCTACAGCACGAAGGCGGCGCCGCCGTTGTCGGCGACCATGGGGCGCCCGGCGCCCTCCCAGGCGAGCATCCCGCCGTCGATGTTCACCGCGTCGATGCCCTGCTGCACCAGGTACTGGGTCACCTGCGCCGACCGGCCGCCGACCCGGCACATCACATAGGCTCGGCGCCCGTCGGCGACCGCCTCGGTCACCTCACCGAACCGGGCCACGAAGTCGCTCATCGGCACGTGCAGCGCGCCCTCGACGTGCCCGGCCGCCCACTCGTCGTCCTCCCGGACGTCGAGCACCAGTGCGTCTGCGGGTACCGACGCGGCGTCCACGGTGGGCAGCGGTGCGAAGTTCATGGATCAGGCCTTCTCTCGGTAGTGATGCCTCCGACGCTACTGCACCGCGCGACCGCTACGGCGCGAGTCCCGCCAGCTCCGCCTCCCGCTCGGCGACCTGCGCCAGCAGCTGCTCGGCGATCTCCTCCAGCAGCCGGTCCGGGTCCTCGGGCGCCATCCGCAGCATCGCGCCGATCGCGCTGTCCTCGAGGTCCCGCGCCACCACGGTGAGCAGCTCCTTGCGCCGGGCCAGCCACTCCAGCCGGGCGTACAGCTCCTCGCTCTCGCTGAGCCGGTCCGCCGCCGGGACCGGACCCGCCGCCCACTCCTCCGACAGCTCCCGCAACAGGGCCTCGTCCCCGCGCGCGTAGGCGGCGTTGACCCGGGTGATGAACTCCTCGCGGCGCTTGCGGTCGCCCTCCTCGCGCGCCAGGTCCGGATGCGCCTTGCGGGCCAGGTCCCGGTAGAGCTTGCGCGCCTCGTCGCTCGGCCGGACCCTCCGGGGCGGCTGCACCGGCTGGTCCGTGAGCATCGACGAGGCCTCGGGGGACAGACCGTCGGAGCCCATCCAGTCGTTGAAGAGCTCGTCGACGCCCGGCATGGGCATCACCAGGGCCCGCGCCTCCCGCGCCTTGCGCGCGTCCTCGGGGTCTCCGGACCTGGCCGCCCTCGCCTCGGCGATGAGCGCGTCCAGCTCGTCCAGGCGGGCGTACATCGGGCCGAGCTTCTGGTGGTGCAGCCGGGAGAAGTTCTCCACTTCCACCCGGAACGTCTCCACCGCGATCTCGAACTCGATCAGCGCCTGTTCCGCCGCGCGCACCGCCCGTTCCAGCCGGGCCTCGGGGCGCTCGGCCGCGTCGGCCTCGTCGGCGGTCGGGGCACCGGTCACGTCGTCGTTCGGGGTCGTCACCCGACCAGCGTACGGGCGCCGGGCCCCGACGCGTCACACCCCCAGCTCGGCGGCCAGGCGCCCGCCGCGCACCGCCGCGACCAGGTCGGTGTGGTCCGCCTCGGTCCGGTCCGCGTACGCCACGGCGAACCGCGCGACCGCGTCGTCCAGCTCGTCGTTCTTGCCGCAGTACCCGGCGATCAGTCGCGGGTCGGCGCTGTGGGCGTGCGCCCGGGCCAGCAGCGCCCCGGTCATCCGCCCGTAGTCGTCCACCTGGTCGGCCGAGAGCGCCGCCGGGTCCACGCTGCCCTTGCGGTTGCGGAACTGGCGTACCTGGTACGGCCTGCCCTCGACCGTCGTCCAGCCCAGCAGGTTGTCGCTGACGACCTGCATGCGCTTCTGCCCCAGCACCACGCGCCGTCCCTCGTGCTCCACGTCCGCCACGGGGAAGCCCGCCGCCGGCAGGTGGGGCAGCAGCGCGGAGGGGCGCGCCTCCTTCACCTGGAGCACCAGCGGCTCGCCCCGGTGGTCCAGCAGCAGCACCACGTAGGACCGCGTCCCCACGCTCCCGGTCCCCACCACCCGGAACGCCACGTCGTGGATCGCGTACCGCGCCAGCAGCGGCAGCCGGTCCTCCGGCAGCGTGCCGGTGTACGCGCCCAGCGAGGCGGCGACCGCCGCCGCCTCGGCGTCCGGCACCCGGCGCAGCACCGGAGGGGCGTCCACGAACCGCCGTCCGCCGTCCGGGCACTCCTCCGTCGCCTTGGCGGCGAACCGGGCGCTGGTGTTGCCCCGCGCCTTCTCCGACACCCGCTCCAGCGTGCCCAGCAGGTCCCGGGCGTCGGTGTGCGAGACCAGCTCCTCGTCGGCGATCGCGTTCCAGGCGTCCAGCACCGGCAGTCCGGCGAGCAACCGCATGGTCCGCCGGTAGGCGCCCACCGCGTCGAACGCCGCCGCCCGGCAGACGTCCTCGTCGGCGCCCGCCTCCCGTCCGGCGAGCACCAGCGAGGTCGCCAGCCGCTTGACGTCCCACTCCCAGGGGCCGGTCACGGTCTCGTCGAAGTCGTTCAGGTCGATCACGAGCCCGCCGCGCGCGTCGCCGTACAGCCCGAAGTTCGCCGCGTGCGCGTCACCGCATATCTGGGCGCCGATGCCGGTCACCGGCGTGCCCGCCAGGTCATGGGCCATCAGCCCGGCGGACCCGCGCAGGAACGCGAACGGCGTGGCCGCCATCCGCCCCACGCGTATCGGCGTCAGGCCCGCCACGCGTCCCCGGTTCGACTCCTCCACCGCCCGCACGGCGTCGGGCCGCCCGGCGGCGGGCTCCAGGTGGCCGTGCGACGACCGGGGCACCCGCTCCCGCAGGGCCTTGCCCCGCTTCTTGGGCGACTCCTCGCCCCGGCCGCGGACCGCCGTGGCGAACCCCGGCACCACCGGTATGCGCCCGCCGCCACCGGTCCCGCTCCGCTCCGGCCCCGCCGTCCCGATGTCACCCATGAGGTCCGCCCCCGTTCACCATCGCCCAGTTGCCCCAGACCGTACCTCCGTCACCGGCCGGCCGTCCCTGCCTGTGGACAACCACCTGTGGACGACACCCCGACCCGGCCCGAGCCCGCCGCCGCTCCTTCCCGAGCGGCACGCGATCACACCGCGACGGTCTCCTCCATCTCCTCCTCCGCCCCGGAAGCCCCACCGGAAGCCCCACCGGCCGCCCCATCCGCTGCCCCACCGGAAGCCCCACCGGCCGCGTCACCGGCTACGGCAGCCTCCCCGGCCCCACCGGCTCCACGGACCCGCGAAGACTCCGCCGCCCCCGCAGCCCCCAGCACCACCAGGCCCGCGAGCAGCCACAGGGCCAGCACCAGCACGTCGCGCCCCAGCCCGTGGCCACCAAAGTAGACGTGGGCCCGCACCCCTTCGACGAACCCGGCGCCGTTCCAGAAGGCGTGCAGCGACGCGAAGAACCCGGGCTGGAGCTCGGGCCGGAACACCCCGCCCGAGCTGGTGAAGTTCAGCATCACGAACAGCACCATCACGCCCAGGGTCGTCCACCGCTTCAGGAACGTGTGCAGCCCCACGCCGATCAGCAGGATCCCCGCCGAGTACAGCCACGCCATCGCCCAGACACCGCCGAGCCCCTCGTCCACGAGGTGGAACAGCGGCCCGGCGAACACCGCCCCGATCACGCTCACGACCAGCGACGTCCCGACCGCGAGCAGCGCCCTGATCCGCAGCGGCAGCACCGCCCCGGCCCCGCCGATCACCGCCACCGAGGCGTACGAGCCGATCGACAGGGCCACCAGCAGGAAGAAGACGCCCTGCCCTGTCGGGTCCCCCTTCGACACGGGCACCACGTCCGTGACCTCCAACGGGGCGCCCTGCTCCGCCGCGACCTCCGTGAAGACCTTCCGCACGACCGTGGCGCTGGTGTCCGAGGCGGCCGACGCGACCAGCAGCTCGGGCCGTGCTCCCGGCACGTACGCCCCGAAGACCTCCTGCGCCTCCAGGGCCCCGACCGCCTCGTCCCGCCCCGCGACCGTACGAACGTCGAGGGCGCCGCCGGCCTCGTCCTGGAGCGTCTGCGCCAGCACCTGGGCGCGGGGTCCGGACCCCACCACGTCGACCCGAAGATCATGGGGGTGGGGGGCGTGGAAGGCGCCGAGGTACGCGAGCCCCATGCCGACGCACATCAGCAGGGGCGTCAGCAGGTGCGCCAGCACATGACGCAGCGCGGCCGCGGTACCCGTACCGGTGCCGGCCGCCTTACCGGTGCCGGTACCGGCGTGCGCCCTCCGCGCCGGGGCCGATGGCGAGGAGGAGGACACCGAGGACCCCGAGGACAACGAGGACCCCGGAGACACCGAGGACGACATGACGGAAACCTCCAGCAGTTGGCTTTTGCAACCTTCTCTACCGTTGTACTATACAACTGAAGCCGCGAGGAGAGGTGACCCCCCACATGCCAGCCGGACGCGACGAGTCGGTCGACACCATCCAGCGGGAGCTGACGGCGTTCGCCCGCCGCGCCCGGGCCACGGCCGCGCGGCTCCACCCGGAGCTCTCGCTCGTCTCCTACACGCTGCTCGCACACATCGACGACCAGCAGGGCTGCCGGGCCACCGACCTCGCCGCCCACTATCTGCTCGACAAGTCGACCGTCAGCCGGCAGGTCGCCGCGCTGGAGAAGCTGGGCTTCGTCGAACGCCGGCCCGACCCCGACGACCACCGCGTCCAGGTGCTGCACCCCACGGAGGCCGGCACCCGGGTGCTGTCGTCCTCCCAGGCGAGCCGCCGCGCCGCGTACCAGGAGCGCCTCGCCGACTGGCCCACCGAGGACCTCGACCGCTTCGCCGCGTACCTGCTCCGCTACAACCGCACGACCTGACGCACCGACACCGCCACCGCCACCGCCACCGGACGCCGGTGGCAGCCACCGCCGCCGGCCGCCACCACGGGACACGTGACTTCCGTCACCCCGCACCGCCCCGGGGGCGGCGGCAACACAACGAGAGACGGGCCCTCGCCCGGACTTTCGTCCTGGCGAGAACCCGTCTCATCGGTTTCTCATGGTGCGCGAGGGGGGAGTTGAACCCCCACGCCCTTGCGGGCACTGGAACCTGAATCCAGCGCGTCTGCCTATTCCGCCACCCGCGCATTGGGTGTTGCCGCTTGGTTTCCCACCGTTTCCCCGGTGCGTCCCCCTGGCGACATCTGAAGATTAGCACGACGCGGGAGGTGGATTCACATCCGTTTGTTTCGAGCACCCGGACCGCGAACAGAGAGGGGAAGGGACGGAAGCCGAGGGGGTACGGGAGAGGGAACCGGCGTGCGAACCGGAACACACGAGCCACGCGCACACCGGCCTCCGTCACCGGGCGCCCCCCGCACGCCCCCGCCCCTGCCACCGCCCCGGCAACACACGCCCCACACGTGCACACCCCACGCACATCCCCCGCGCGACCCGCACGACGCCCGCACCACCCCGCCACCTCGACCACCACGGGAGACACCACGGAACGCCCCCGGAGTCCCTTCCGACCAGCAGCACGGCCGCGCCCGGGCCACCCCGCGGGCCCGCCGCGGACGCCCCGGAGACACCACACGCGGAACGGGGAACGACTTCGCGCCGTACCCACTCCTCCTGGGTGCGCCTCAGGTGCGGGACACTGTCCGGAGGGCGCCTCTACGATCCCTGTGAGAGGTGACACTCGTCCACAGGGCAGAGAAGGGGAACCAGCCGATTTCCCGACGCGTGGATACGATCAGTAAGCAGTACCAGGACGGCAACGACGGAGGAGGTGCCCCATGGGAGTCCTGAAGCGTTTCGAGCAGCGTCTCGAAGGTCTGGTCAACGGCACCTTCGCCAAGGTCTTCAAGTCCGAGGTCCAGCCGGTCGAGATCGCGGGCGCCCTCCAGCGCGAGTGCGACAACAACGCCTCGATCTGGAACCGCGACCGGACCGTCGTCCCCAACGATTTCATCGTGGAGCTGAGCGCGCCGGACTACGAGCGCCTCAGCCCCTACTCGGGCCAGCTCGGCGACGAGCTGTCGGGCCTGGTCCGCGACTACGCCAAGCAGCAGCGGTACACCTTCATGGGCCCGATCAAGGTCCACCTGGAGAAGGCCGACGACCTGGACACGGGTCTGTACCGGGTGCGCAGCCGGACCCTCGCGTCGAGTACGTCACAGTCGCAGGCCCCGGCCGGTCCCGCCGGCCACGCCGGCCCGGGCGCACCGCCCGCCGGCCGGCCCGGTGGCTACGGCTACCCCCCGGCGGCCGCCCCGCCCATGCCGGCGGCCCCGCCGCCGGGTGCCGGCCGGCCGCCCGCCGCCGGCCGCCCGCCGGGCGCGGGCCACGTGCCCGGCGCCCAGGTGCGCCGCTGGATCGAGATCAACGGCACCCGCCACCAGATCTCCCGCCCGACGCTGGTGCTGGGTCGCAGCACCGAGGCCGACGTGCGGATCGACGACCCCGGCGTATCGCGCCGCCACTGCGAGATCCGGACCGGAACGCCCTCGACGATCCAGGATCTCGGGTCCACCAACGGCATCGTGGTGGACGGGCAGCACACCACCCGCGCTACGCTCCGCGACGGCTCGCGGATCGTCGTGGGCAGTACCACCATCGTTTACCGGCAAGCCGAAGGGTGAAGCGGGGGCAATGTCAGAGCTGACCCTCACGGTCATGCGGTTGGGTTTCCTCGCCGTACTGTGGCTGTTCGTCATCGTGGCCGTCCAGGTCATCCGCAGCGACCTGTTCGGGACGCGCGTCACGCAGCGCGGCTCGCGCCGCGAGGCGGCGCGCCCGCAGCAGGCCGCCCGGCAGCAGGCGGCGGCACCGCCGCAGCAGCGCCAGCAGTCCGGTCGTCAGCGCCGCGGGGCCCCGACCAAACTGGTCGTCTCCGAGGGCACCCTCACGGGCACCACGGTCGCCCTCCAGGGGCAGACGATCACCCTGGGACGCGCGCACGACTCCACGATCGTCCTGGACGACGACTACGCGTCCAGCAGGCATGCCAGGATCTACCCGGACCGTGACGGCCAGTGGATCGTCGAGGATCTCGGGTCCACCAACGGCACGTATCTCGACCGGACCCGACTCACCACCCCGACACCGATTCCGCTGGGCGCGCCGATCCGCATCGGCAAGACCGTCATCGAGCTGCGGAAGTAGTACGACAATGAGCGAGCGGAGCGAGCGAGCCGCAGCGGTGCCCACAGGTGACCGGCACAGGCTCCCGACCGGAGGGTGGGCAGTGTGGCTCGAGACCGGCTGTACCCGGAGGCGTCGGAGTCGACAGGGCAGGTGCGCATGAGTCTGTCACTGCGTTTCGCGGCCGGATCGCACAAGGGCATGATCCGCGAGGGCAACGAGGACTCCGGTTACGCCGGTCCCCGGCTGCTCGCGATCGCCGACGGCATGGGCGGCCAGGCCGCCGGTGAGGTCGCCTCGTCGGAGGTGATCTCCACGCTGGTCACGCTCGACGACGACGTACCCGGCTCGGACATCCTCACCTCGCTCGGTACGGCGGTGCAGCGCGCCAACGACCAGCTACGGCTGATGGTCGAGGAGGACCCGCAGCTCGAGGGCATGGGGACCACCCTGACCGCCCTGCTGTGGACGGGCCAGCGCCTCGGCCTGGTCCACGTCGGCGACTCCCGCGCGTACCTCCTCCGTGACGGCGTCCTGACGCAGATCACCCAGGACCACACGTGGGTGCAGCGCCTCGTGGACGAGGGCCGCATCACCGAGGAGGAGGCCACCACCCACCCGCAGCGCTCCCTCCTGATGCGCGCGCTGGGCAGTGGCGACCACGTCGAACCGGACCTCTCCATCCGCGAGGTGCGCGCCGGCGACCGGTACCTGATCTGCTCGGACGGCCTGTCCGGCGTCGTCTCCCACCAGACGATGGAGGAGACCCTCGCCAGCTACCAGGGCCCCCAGGAGACCGTCCAGGACCTGATCCAGCTCGCGCTGCGCGGCGGCGGACCGGACAACATCACCGTGATCGTCGCCGACGTCCTGGACGTCGACGGCGGGGACACCCTGGCCGGCCAGCTCAGCGACACGCCGGTCATCGTGGGCGCGGTCGCCGAGAACCAGACGCAGCTCAACGACGGCGGCGCCATGGAGACCCCGGCTGGCCGCGCCGCGGGTCTGGGCCGACAGGCGCCCCCGCCGCCCGGCGGTGGCTTCGGCCCGCCCGGCAGCGGGGACGACCTCGGGTACGGCGGCATGCCGCCGGAGGGCGGCTTCGGCGCGTACCGCGACGAGGACTTCACCAAGCCGCGCGGCGGCCGCAAATGGCTCAAGAGATCGTTCTTCATCGTGCTCGCCCTGGCCGTGGTCGGCGGCGGGATGTACGGCGGCTACCGCTGGACGCAGACGCAGTACTACGTCGGTACGAACGACGACCACGTCGCCCTGTACCGCGGCATCAGCCAGGACCTGGCGTGGGTCTCGCTCTCGGAGGTCGAGAAGGACCACCCCGAGATCGAACTCAAGTACCTCCCCGACTACCAGCGCAAGCAGGTCGAGGAGACCATCGCCGGCGGCAGCCTCGGCAAGGCGCGGGACAAGATCGAGGAGCTCGCCACCCAGGCGTCCGCCTGCAAGAAGCGGGAGCAGCGCCAGGCGGCGGCCGACCGCGCGCCCGCCACGCCTCCCGGCGAGGGCCAGGCCGGCGGCACGACCGGCCTCCCGACCGAACCCACGCCCAAGCCGTCCACCAGCACCGCAGCCACTCCGACTCCGGGCCCCACCCTCTCGGAGGAGGAGCAGAAGCTGGCCTCGAACTGCGGCAAGCAGTAAGCACCCGTAGGGGGGCCTTTCACCACCATGAGCGTTGTCACCAACACGACCACCATCGGCGCGATCGATCTGCCGAGCCGCCGCAACACCGAGCTGGCGCTGCTCGGCTTCGCGGTCGCCATCCCGGTCTTCGCGTACCTGAACGTGGGCCTCGCCCTGGACGGCAAGGTCCCGGCGGGCATGCTCGGCTACGGCATCGGGCTTGGCCTGCTGGCGGGCATCGCGCACCTGCTGGTGCGGCGGTTCGCGAAGTACGCCGACCCGATCCTGCTGCCGCTGGCGACACTGCTCAACGGTCTGGGACTGGTCCTCATCTGGCGGCTGGACCAGTCGCCGCGGGTGATCGCCAAGTCGATGGCACAGTTCGGCAGTTACAGCCCGGACGCGCCGAAGCAGCTGATGTACTCGGCGATCGGTGTCGGCCTGTTCCTGCTGGTGCTGATCTTCCTGAAGGACCACCGCGTCCTCCAGCGCTACACGTACATCTCCATGGTGGCGGCGGTCGTCCTGCTGCTGCTGCCGCTGGTCCCCGGTCTGGGCTCGGACGTCTTCGGCGCCAAGATCTGGATCAAGGTCGGTCCGTTCTCCATCCAGCCCGGTGAGTTCGCGAAGATCGTCATCGCGGTCTTCTTCTCCGGCTACCTGATGGTGAAGCGGGACGCGCTCGCGCTGGCCAGCCGCCGCTTCATGGGGCTCTACCTGCCGCGCGGCCGGGACCTCGGCCCGATCCTCACCATCTGGGCCGTCAGCCTGCTCATCCTGGTCTTCGAGAACGACCTCGGTACGTCGCTGCTGTTCTTCGGCATGTTCGTGATCATGCTGTACGTGGCGACCGAGCGGACGAGCTGGATCATCATGGGTCTGCTGATGGCCGTGGGCGGCGCGGTGGTCGTCGGTTCGACCGCCAGCCACGTCAAGTCCCGTGTGGCCGCCTGGCTCGACCCGTTCGGGTGCCTGGAGACGGCGCCCGAGGGCTCCAACATGATCCAGGCCTGTGACCAGATGACGCAGGTGCTGATGTCGTTCGGCTCCGGCGGCACCCTCGGCGCGGGCCTGGGCCAGGGTAACTCCGACCTCGTCGGCTTCGCCGCCAATTCCGACTTCATCTTCGCCACCGTCGGCGAGGAGCTGGGGCTGGCCGGTGTCATGGCGTTCCTGCTGATGTACGGCCTGATCGTGGAGCGGGGCTTCCGCACCGCGCTCGCCGCCCGCGACCCGTTCGGCAAGCTGCTGGCGACCGGGCTGTCCGGTGCCTTCGCCCTCCAGGTCTTCGTCGTCGCCGGCGGCGTCATGGGCCTGATCCCGCTGACCGGTATGACCATGCCGTTCCTCGCGTACGGTGGTTCGTCCGTGATCGCCAACTGGGCCCTGATCGCCATCCTGCTGCGGATCAGCGACACCGCCCGCCGTCCCGCGCCGGCGCCCGCCCCGTCCCCCGACGCCGAGATGACCCAGGTGGTCCGACCGTGAACAAGCCCCTGCGCCGAATCGCGATCTTCTGCGGCCTGCTGGTGCTCGCCCTGCTGATCCGGGACAACTGGATCCAGTACGTCCGCGCCGGCGAGCTGAGCACCCACGGGTCGAACAAGCGGGTCACCATCGAGCGGTACGCCAACGTCCGCGGCAACATCATCGTCGACGGCAAGCCGATCACCGGCACCATCGACTCCAAGGACCCGTTCTACAAGTACAAGCGCACCTACACCGACGGCCCCATGTGGGCTCCCGTCACCGGGTACGCCTCGCAGGCGTTCGACGCCAACCAGCTCGAGAAGCTGGAGGACGGCATCCTCACCGGCAACGACGACCGGCTGTTCTTCGACCGCACCCTGTCGATGTTCACGGGGGACAAGAAGAAGGGCGGCGACGTCGTCACCACCCTCAGCGGCGCCGCCCAGAAGGCCGCCTTCGAGGGGCTCGGCGACAAGAAGGGCGCCGTCGCGGCGATCGAGCCGTCGACCGGCAAGATCCTGGCTCTGGCGTCGACGCCGTCGTACGACCCCTCCTCCTTCGCCGGGTACCACGACAAGGACGCCAAGGCCTGGCAGGCGCTGGAGAAGGACAAGGACAAGCCGAAGCTGAACCGCGCGCTGCGCGAGATCTACCCGCCCGGCTCCACCTTCAAGGTGCTGACGGCCGCCGCGGCGCTGGAGTACGGCAAGGTCACCGACATCAACGCGGCGACCAACACGCCCGAGCCGTACATCCTCCCGGACACCAGCCGCGAGATGGTCAACCACGCCCGGGGCTGCGAGAACGCCACGCTGAAGTACGCGCTGGAGGTCTCCTGCAACTCGGTCTTCGCCAAGCTCGGCCATGAGGTCGGCCGCGACAACATGGTGAAGATGGCGGAGAAGTTCGGCTTCAACAACGGGGAGATCGACACCCCGGTCCGCGCCGCCACGTCGGTCTACGACCGGAACATGGACCGCCCGCAGAACGCGCTGTCCTCGATCGGCCAGTTCAACACCAACGCCACGCCGCTCCAGATGGCCATGGTCGCCGCGGCGATCGCCAACGACGGCAAGCTGATGAAGCCGTACATGGTGGACGAGCTGCGCTCCCCGGACCTCGACGTGCTGGAGAAGCACGAGCCCGAGGAGATGAGCCAGCCGATGTCGCCCAAGACCGCTCAGCTCGTCCAGGAGATGATGGAGAGCGTCGTCAACAGCCCGAACGGCACCGGCGGCAAGGCGAAGATCGACGGCGTGACGGTCGGCGGCAAGACCGGAACCGCCCAGCACGGCGAGCTGAACAAGGCCCGCCCCTACGCGTGGTTCATCTCGTACGCCAAGACCGACAACGGCTCGCCCGTCGCCGTCGCGGTCGTGGTCGAGGACTCCAGCGCGACCCGTGACGACATCACCGGTGGTGGCCTCGCCGGGCCCATCGCCCGCGAGGTGATGAAGGCGGTACTCGACAGCAAGAAGTGACGAGCGAACCGCGGTCGCCCCTGAGTGCCGGTGTGTACCGGTCCCGTATCAGGTAGTGGTCGCGGTCCGATCGACTTCCCGTGGCCGGTAGCGTATGCGCGAACAGCACACCGCCGGACCACACACGGGTGCGGTCGGGACTGACGGAGAGGGCTGGAACAGTTATGGAAGAGCCGCGTCGCCTCGGCGGCCGGTACGAGCTGGGCTCGGTGCTCGGCCGCGGTGGCATGGCGGAGGTCTACCTCGCCCACGACACCCGGCTCGGCCGCACCGTCGCCGTGAAGACGCTGCGGGCCGACCTCGCCCGTGACCCGTCCTTCCAGGCCCGGTTCCGCCGTGAGGCCCAGTCGGCCGCCTCGCTCAACCACCCGGCGATCGTCGCGGTCTACGACACCGGCGAGGACTACGTCGACAACATCTCCATCCCGTACATCGTGATGGAGTACGTCGACGGGTCCACCCTGCGTGAGCTGCTGCACTCGGGGCGCAAGCTGCTGCCCGAGCGCACGCTGGAGATGACGGTCGGCATCCTCCAGGCCCTGGAGTACTCGCACCGGGCCGGCATCGTCCACCGTGACATCAAGCCGGCGAACGTCATGCTGACCCGCACCGGCCAGGTCAAGGTGATGGACTTCGGCATCGCCCGCGCCATGGGCGACGCCGGGATGACCATGACCCAGACGGCGGCCGTGATCGGCACCGCCCAGTACCTCTCCCCGGAGCAGGCCAAGGGCGAGCAGGTCGACGCCCGCTCCGACCTGTACTCCACCGGCTGTCTGCTGTACGAGCTGCTGACCGTCCGCCCGCCGTTCGTGGGCGACTCGCCGGTCGCGGTGGCGTACCAGCATGTGCGCGAGGAGCCGCAGCCGCCCAGCAACTTCGACTCCGAGATCACGCCGGAGATGGACGCCATCGTCCTGAAGGCGCTGGTCAAGGACCCGGACTACCGGTACCAGTCGGCCGACGAGATGCGCGCCGACATCGAGGCGTGCCTCGACGGCCAGCCGGTCGCCGCGACGGCGGCGATGGGCGCGGCCGGGTACGGGGGCTTCGGCCCCGACGACCAGCCGACCACGGCGATGCGCCCGGCCGACCCGGCCGGACAGACGTCCATGCTGCCGCCGGTGAACCCGGACGACGGGGGCTTCGGCTACGACGACCGCCCGGACCGCCGACGCCAGCGGAAGTCGAACGTCTCGACGATCCTGCTGATCCTGGCGGGACTGCTGGTGCTGGTCGGCGCGATCCTGATCGGCAAGGTCGTCTTCGACGGCGACTCCGGCGGGTCGGACCCGATCGACGTGCCCAAGGTGGTGGGCAAGCCGTTCGCGGAGGCCGAGCGCACGGTGGAGGCGGCCGGGCTGAAGATCGCCCGGTCCGGTACGGACGCCTGCGGCCAGCCGAAGGGCTCGGTGTGCAGCCAGTCGCCCGAGACCGGGAAGCTGAACGAGGGCGACACCGTCTCGGTCGTCGTCTCCGAGGGCGCCGCCAAGATCGAGGTGCCGGACGTCACCGAGAAGTCCGAGGAGAGCGCGAGGAAGGCGCTCGAGGACAAGGGCTTCGACGTCAAGGTCGACTACAAGGAGTCCGACAAGGACCCCGGCGAGGTCATCGAGCAGAGCCCGACGGGCGGCAGCCAGGCCGAGAAGGGTTCCAAGGTCACCATCACGGTGTCCAAGCAGGCCGAGCAGGACGTCCCGCCGGTCGTCGGCCAGCCGTTCGACAACGCGAAGTCCCAGCTCGAGACGCTCGGCTTCACGGTCAAGCGGGAGGACGTCGACAGCGACCAGCCCGCCAACACCGTGGTCAAGCAGAGCCCCGACGGCAACTCCAAGGCCCCCAAGGGCAGCGAGGTCACCCTCCAGGTGTCCAAGGGCCCGCAGCAGCCGCAGCAGGTCCCGGTCCCCGAGGTCCGGCTCCAGCAGCTTGGGCAGGTCAAGCAGACGCTGGCGGCCAGCGGCTTCACCAACGTCCAGGTGGCCCAGGGCTGCCCGGCCGACGACGCCGCCATCGTCGCCAACAGCGACCCGCAGCCGGGTACGCCGGTGGACCCGGCGGCCACCACCGTCACGCTGACCACCGTGGGCTGCCAGGGCGGCAACGGCAACGGCGGGAACGGGAACAACGGCGACAACGACGGTGACAACGACGGCGGCTTCTTCGGCGGCCCGTCCGGGATCACCTTCCGCGAGCAGGGCTGACGCCCGGGCCCGGGCCGAGCCCGGGCCGACCGCGTACGACGGAGCCCCGGCACCCTGGGAAGGGTGCCGGGGCTCCGTCGTGTCCGGCTCCGTCGTGTCCGGCTCCGTCGTGTCCGGCTCCGTCGTGTCCGGCTGCCGCTTCAGCCGCCGGCCGACGGCCGGCGGCCGCCGTGACCGTCAGCGCAGCTCCGCCGGGGGCGTGCGGGCGCCGTCGACCTTCTCCGTGCGCTCCAGCTCGCCCCATACGACGTAGCGGTACGTGGAGGTGTACACGGGCGTGCACGTGGTGAGCGTGATGTAGCGGCCCGGCTTGGTCCGGCCCGACTCCTTGGGCACCGGCTGGAGGACGTCCACGTTGAACTTCGAGGTCTCGGGGAGGGTCTTGTAGACCTTGTAGACGTACCAGGTGTCCTTGGTCTCGAAGACGATGGAGTCCCCGGACTTCAGCTTGTGGATGTTGTGGAACTTCGCGCCGTGGCCGTCCCGGTGCGCGGCCAGCGAGAAGTTGCCCTGCTTGGCCGAGGGGAGGGCGGACGTGACGGGGGAGGTGTAGTAGCCGGCCACGCCGTCGTTGAGGGTCTTGGGGTCGGTGCCCCGCTTGACCAGCACCTCGCCGTTCTTCATCGCCGGGACGTGGAGGAAGCCGATGCCGTCCCTGGTGTCGAGGGCGCCCGGGGCCTGGGAGGCCCAGTGGTCGCGCACCTCGCTGCCCTGCTTGTCGGCCTCGCGGTCGGCCAGGACGTTGGTCCACCACAGCGAGTAGACGACGAAGAGGCCCATGAGCACCCCGGCGGTGATCAGCAGCTCGCCGAAGACACTGATGACGCCGGCGATCCGGTTGCGCGCACGTGCCACTACATCTGTCCCGTCTGGAGGTCGAAGCCAGGCCGCCCTAGCCTACGAGCGCGTCCGGTTTCCCCTTGCTGCGCGGGCGTTCGTCGACCATCTTGCCCCACACGATCATCCGGTACGTACTGGTGAACTCGGGTGTGCAGGTGGTGAGCGTGATGTACCGGCCCGGCCCGGTGAAGCCGGACCCCTCCGGGACCGGCTGGATCACCGAGACGTTCGAGGGGGGCGTCTGCGGCAGGATGCTGACCATCTCGTACGTGTAGTACGCGTCCCGCGTCTCCACCACGATCGGGTCGCCCGGGGTGAGCTGGTTGATGTAGCGGAACGGCTCGCCGTGGGTGTTGCGGTGGCCGGCGACCGCGAAGTTGCCCCGCTTGGCGGAGGGCATGGCCGTCTTGAGCTGCCCCTCGCCGTAGTGGCCGACCATCCCCCGGTCGAGGACCCGCTTCTTGTCGATGCCCTCCGCGATGGGCACGACGACGTCCAGCTTGGGGATGTACATGATCGCGAAGCCCTGGCCGGGCTCGAAGGCGTCCGGTTCGCGGCCCGCCGCCCAGGCGTCCTCGATGCCCTGCTTCGCCTTGTCGGCCTCGAACCCGGCGCGGACGTTGGTCCACCAGAGCTGGTAGGTGACGAAGAGCAGCATGACGACGCCGAAGGTGATGAACAGCTCGCCGACGATCCGGCTGGCGACGACGCCCACACTGTCCTTGCGGGCGCGGGCGGCGCGCCGGGCCTCCACGCGCGTGAGCGGCCTGCCGGGGTCGGCGGGCGGGGTGGCGGCGGGCGGCGGGGAGGAGCCCTTGCGGCGGCGTCCACGCCCCTTGGCGGCGGCCTTGCGGCGCTCGGCGCGGCCGCCGGTGGGCCGCTCGGGCGCCGCTCCGCGCGGGGTCGCCGGCGGTTCGGCCACTATTCGCCGCGCCTCCTCCGTGCGGAGGGCCATCGTCTCGTCGTCCGGTACGGGGCGGGCCGGCGGGCCGGGAACGGGGTCCGGGCCGGGTGCCCAGGTGCCGGCGTACGGATCCGGGTCCGGTGCGGGGTCCGGGGGCACGGGGGCATCCGGAAGCTGTGATTCCGGAAGGTTCGTCGCCCGGAACCACGGCGAACCGTGCTCGTGCTCCGGACGCACGGGGGTCACGCGACGGCCTTGCCCACCACCGGAGCGAGCCCTGCCGACCGGCCCACCGCGCCGGTGTCGCCGCACTGCTCCAGCCAGTTGGCCAGCATCAGATGCCCGTACTCGGTGAGCACCGACTCCGGGTGGAACTGCACGCCCTCGACGGCGAACTCCCGGTGCCGCAGCCCCATGATGATGCCGTCCTCGGTCCGCGCGGTGACCTCCAGGACGTCCGGCAGCTCCGCGGGCTCGGCGGCCAGCGAGTGGTACCGGGTCGCGGTGAACGGCGACGGCAGCCCGGTGAAGACGCCCCGCCCCTCGTGCACGACCGGCGAGGTCTTGCCGTGCAGCAGCTCCGGAGCGCGGTCGACGACCCCGCCGTACGCCACCGCCATGGACTGCATGCCGAGGCACACGCCGAAGACGGGAATGCCCGTGTCCGCGCAGTGGCGGACCATGTCCACGCAGACGCCCGCTTCCTCGGGCGTCCCCGGGCCGGGCGAGAGCAGGACGCCGTCGAAGCCGTCCTGGGCGTGGCCCAGCTCGACCTCGTCGTTGCGCCGGACCTCGCACTCGGCACCGAGCTGGTACAGGTACTGGACCAGGTTGAAGACGAAGCTGTCGTAGTTGTCGACGACGAGAATGCGTGCGCTCACTGACCGTCCACCGTCACATCGTTGAACGGAAGCAGCGGCTCCGCCCAGGGGAACACGTACTGGAAGAGCACGAAGACCACCGCGAGGATCAGGACGAGCGAAATCAGCGCCCGCACCCACGCGTTGCCCGGCAGATGCCGCCAGATCCAGCCGTACATGACGCCTGCCGGTCCTTCCGTCGTATGCCCTTCGATACCGCACCAGAGTACGGGGCGATGCCGCCGGGGTGGGTCAGCTGTGGAAAGCCGGCGGCGCTACTCCACGGGCTTCGCGTAGTGGAGGTCCACGGTGCCCGAGTAGCCGGGGAGGGTCACCGCCTCGTGGTCGTCGACCTTCCAGCCGAGCCCGTACGCCTTCACGTAGAGCAGGTAGTTCTGGATGGCGGTGGAGTCGTCGAGGGCGCGCTGGAGCTTCCCGGGGTCGCCGACGGCCGTGATCCGGTAGGGCGGGGAGTAGACCCGGCCCTGGAGGATCAGGGTGTTGCCGACGCAGCGCACCGCGCTGGTGGAGATCAGCCGCTGGTCCATGACGCGGATGCCCTTGGCGCCGCCCTTCCACAGGGCGTTGACGACGGCCTGGAGGTCCTGCTGGTGGATGACCAGGTCGTTGGCCTGCGGCTCGGGGTAACCGGGAGCGGCCTGGGCGCCGGGCGGGGCGTCGTTGAGGGTGACGGTGAGGCCCGCTCCACCGACCTTGGTGGTGCCCGCGGCCTTCTCCAGGGCGCCGAGCTTGGCGTCCTCGGCCTCGGTGGAGCCGTCGTCGCGGCGGGCGAGGGCGTCGACCTCGTCCCGTACCGTCGCGGTCGTCTCGTCGAGCTGGGCGTTCTTGTGGCTGCGCTCGCGGATGAGGTCGGACAGTTTCAGCAGCGAGGCGTCCGTACGGATGTTGGTGCCCTTGGCGGTGTTGAAGCTCGTCACGAAGATCAGGCCGGCGAGGGCGAAGACGGCGGCGGTGAGCATCCGGACCGGTCGCCAGTTCCTGCGCACGGCCGGCTCTTGGGGAGAGTCGGCGGAATTGCTCAACGTACCCTTATCTCCTTCAGCGCCGCGGAAGCACTACGCTAACGGACGCCCGGTCGAGGCAGTGGTCCCCCTCGTCCCGACCCCGGCGACCAGCAAAGCCACAGTTCCCTGCGCGGTCACGCAGCGCATCGACAGGAGAGTCCCTCGTGCCGAAGTCACGTATCCGCAAGAAGGCCGACTTCACGCCGCCGCCGGCCGCGAAGCAGGCGACCAGCATCAAGCTGACCAGCCGTAGCTGGGTGGCTCCGGTGATGCTGGCGCTGTTCGCCATCGGACTCGCCTGGATCGTGGTCTTCTACGTCACCGACGGCTCGCTGCCCGTCGAGTCGCTCAAGAACCTGAACATCGTGGTCGGCTTCGGGTTCATCGCCGCCGGGTTCGGCGTCTCCACCCAGTGGAAGTGACGGTCGGGTAGCGGGTCCGCCCGCCGGGCAGGGCCGTCAAGCCCTGCCCTGAGTTATCCACAGCGTTGTGCACAGCGGGTGGAAAAGGTCAGACGATCTGTGGATAACTTGCATCGGGTTGACGCCGATGTGACTGGAGCGGCTGGTCGCCTCCGCGGCGCACACCCCCCACCCGTACCGGAAAACACCAGGTCAGGGGGGCGGGGTACAGACGTTCCCCACACGATGCGCAAGATCGAACACACGCTGTGGACAACGATGGGGACAAGCCGCGCTCAGCTGAGCGCGGCCGTCCTCAGCACCACGGTCACCAGGCTCAGTCCCAGGACCAGCGCACAGGCCGCCCCCTGGAGCAGGGCCCGCCGCTCGCGCGGACCGTTGACCATGGCGTACGCGATGATCAGCCCGGCGACCAGTCCCCCGATGTGCGCCTCCCAGGCGATCCCCTCCCGGACGAAGGTGATCACCAGGTTGAAGGCGACCAGCGCCATGACGGGCCGCAGGTCCCGGTTGAGCCGGCGCACCAGCACCACGGTGGCGCCGAGCAGCCCGTAGATCGCGCCCGAGGCGCCCAGCGAGCCCTGGTTCTCCGGCGCGAGCAGATAGGTCAGGGCGCTGCCCGCCAGCCCGGACAGCAGGTAGAGCGTCAGGTACCGGACCCGGCCGAGCTCCGCCTCCAGGGTGCCGCCCAGCAGCCACAGCAGCAGCATGTTGCCGGCGATGTGCCAGGGCTCCTGGTGCAGGAACATCGAGGAGACCAGCCGGTACCACTCGCCGTCCACCACGCCGACCAGCCGGCCGAGGTCCGGGTCGAACGCGAACCCGATCAGCACCAGCTCGTCGATGAGCGCCGGGTTCAGCCGGCCGAGGAGGAAGACCAGCAGGTTGACGCCGATCAGGACGTTGGTCACCAGGTGCGGGTGTCCGGCCGCGATCGGGCCGCCGGCGATCGTGCGCGGCTGGTTGGCGGTCGGGGAATGCCCGGTGCCAGACCCTCCCCGTACGCACTCCGGGCACTGGAACCCGACCGAGGCGTCCACCATGCAGGCGGAACAGATGGGCCGCTCGCAGCGCGTGCAGCGGACCCCCGTCTCCACACCGGGATGGCGGTAACAGCCCGGCATCTGCGCCTGCTCCATGGGATCCCCTCGCCGGCCCGGCGGCCGGTGCACCTCGAACGACAACGCCTCGCCCATCCTTACGGATGGACGAGGCGGAAAGGTTCCCTTCAGGCCCCACGGTCCCCGCGGGCCCCTCCGGGGCCGGTGATCAGGCCTTGCGGGACTCGACCACGACGGACTCGATGACCACCTCGTTGACCGGGCGGTCGGTGCGCGGGTTGGTCTGGGTGGCCGCGATGGCGTCCACGACCTTCTTGCCGGCCTCGTTGGCCACCTCGCCGAAGATGGTGTGCTTGCCGGTCAGCCACGTGGTGGGGGCCACCGTGATGAAGAACTGCGAACCGTTGGTGCCCGGGCCCGCGTTGGCCATCGCCAGCAGGTACGGCTTGTTGAAGGACAGCTCCGGGTGGAACTCGTCGTTGAACTCGTAGCCCGGGCCGCCGGTGCCGTTGCCCAGCGGGTCGCCACCCTGGATCATGAAGCCGCTGATGACACGGTGGAACACCGTGCCGTCGTAGAGGCGGTCGGTGGACTTCTTCCCCGTCTCCGGGTTCGTCCACTCGCGCTCACCCTTGGCGAGCTCGACGAAGTTCTTGACCGTCTTCGGCGCGTGGTCCGGGAAGAGCCGGATCTCGATGTCGCCGTGATTGGTCTTCAGGGTGGCGTAAAGCTGCTCGGCCACGATGTGCCTTCCGTAAGTCTGCTCTGACGTTCACCGATCCTCGCACGGAAGGGCCGCCCACGAGGAAAGCCGGGCCCGTCGTCGCCGGGACACCGCACGAGGGGACGAACCGCGCCCCCGGGCCGCCGGACACGGCGCGTTCCGGCCCCGTTGCCCCGGATGCCCGCGTACCGCATGCCGACGGGGACGGCGGCAGGCATGATTTCAAAAAGGACGGAAAGGCGAATAGCGACCCCGCCACCGAGGAGGAGGATCCCGTGACCCGCAAGGACAGCGTGCGCGCCGCGACCAGCTCGGCGAAGGAAAGCGTGCGGCACGCCGCGGAAGTGGTGGCGCCGTACGCCGGAACGGCAAAGGACACGGCCGCGCACTACGCGCAGCTGTGTGCGCAGGAGGCTCGCGTCAAGGTCGCGCCGAAGGTCTCGAAGGCCGCGCAGCAGGCCCGTACGCAGGCGCGTGCCCAGTACGACTCGCGTGTCGCCCCGCATGTGCCGCCGAGGGTCGACGAGGCCGCGCATCGTGCCGCAGTCCGGACCCGTCAGGCCGCACGTCAGGCGGCGGACTACACCAAGCCTCGGGTGGAGCAGGCGATGGCCGCCGCTCAGCCCGTCAGGGAGCAGGCGATGGCCCGCTCCGTCGCCGCCGTGGCCGCGATGCGCGGTCAGGTGACGGCCAAGGACATTCAGAGGCTCGTGCGCAAGCACGAGCGTCGTGCCAGGGCCGGCCGCCTCGCCAAGGGGCTCGCGGTCTTCGGCCTGGTGGCCGGCGGCGTCTTCGCCGCCTGGAAGTGGTGGGACAAGCAGGCCAACCCGGACTGGCTGGTCGAACCCCCGGCTCCCACCGAGGTGTCCGAGCGCACTCCGCTGACCTCCGTCGACGGTACGGGCCCGGCTTCGCTCGACCCCGAGGTGGAGGCCAAGCAGGCGGAGGCCGAAGCCGACACCGACGCGGGCACGGACGACGAGCGCCGTTAGGAAGCGGCCCGTCACAAGCGGTTCTTGGGGAGCGGCTCTTCTCGAACGGTTCTGGGAGAGCGGCTCTTCTTGAGCGGCTCTTCTTGAGCGGTTCCTGGGGAGCGGCTCTTCTTGAGCGGTTCCTGGGGAGCGGCTCTTTTTGAGCGGGTCGCTCGGAAGCGGCTCGGTCAGGAGCGGCTCAGGCGGCGAGCGCGAGGTCGGCGCGGCCGACCCGGACGGCCGGGTCGGCGGTCCCGTGCGTGTGGACCCGGTCGGACGTCCCGGAGACGGTGACGCCGGCCGGGTCCGTCCGCGTCACGGCCGTCGGCAGGGCGGGCTGGGCGGGTACGAGCGCGGCGGGCACATGGCGTACGGAGGGCGAGGTGCCGTGCGCCTCGGCGCGGATGCGCTGCTTGATCGTGGGCGGCAGGGACCGGACCCGGCCGGGCGCCCAGGCCGGGGCGAAGTGGCGTGGCGCGGGAACGGCGGCCGCCGGTGTGGCGGTCCCGGCGCCGGTGCCCGCCGTGGTTCGCTCGCCGGAAGCGGCGCCGGCGGCGGTGATCGTGGTGGTGGCCGTGGCCCGATCGGCGGCGGCGTACACCGGAACGGCCGCCTTCGGCGTGCGCTTCACGCCGAGAGCGGTGAGGATCGCGGACAGGAGAGAGAAGAAGGCGGTCCAGAAGTGCGTGACCGTGTGCGCGTACTTGACGGCAGCCATGGCCCCTCGCTTTCGGGTTGAGCGATCTACATACCTTTCTCATGATGTGTACGCATCTCGGGAACCCATGGAGCGACGCCGCCGGTGCGCAGATCTTCCGATGAACACCACCCGTACGGCTCAGGCCGCCCCGGGGAAGTAGCGCGTGAACGGGTCCGCGCTGACGCCCATCACGTCTCCGAAGGGCGTGGAGAGGTAGTGGATCAGGAGCCCGAGGAAGACGGTGAGCACCACCATCCCCATCGCCATCATCAGCTGGCCCAGGCTCCGGCCGATGCCGAAGAAGAACAGCATCCCGACCGAGAGAACCGCCCCGACGAAGATTCCGGCCCAGAGCACCGGTGACAGGGTCTCCTGGGCCACCGACTCGCGGCCCCGGCGGGCGTCGTCGAGCGTGCTGAGCTGTCCGAGGAGCTCCAGGGCCGTCACCTCCTGGGACGAGGTGGCGTGCGGCGGGGCGGCGGCGACCGCCCGCATCTGCCCGACCAGGCCCCACCCGGCGTCGGGCAGTTGGCCCCCCAGCCGCATCCGTGGCCATTCGTCCTGGACGACATGGACGGCGTAGCGCTCCGCGACCGCGTCGAGCCGCTTCTTCTGCTCCGGTGGCAGCCCCTCGGCCAGCACCGTCATCTGGTGCAGGGCACCCGCCTCGGTGGAGGTGTGGCTCTCCGCGTCACCCCGCAGCTCCCAGACGGAGACCAGGGCGAGGCCCAGGAGCAGGGCGTACAGCAGGGCGATCATCATCGACATGTACTCGGCGACTTCCCCGCCGCCCTCCTCCTCGTCCGCCTCGGCGGGGTGGAAGTGGCGCCAGGCCACCACCGCCGCGGCGGCGATCAGCGCGGCGAGCAGGCCGAGGGCCAGCGTTCCGACCACATGCTCCATGGCGACTCTCGCTCCTCTCTCGTCACGGGTCTCGTCACGGGCTGGTGGCGGCCGGGTGGCCGGCGGTCACAGGCGGCGGCCCGCCAGGACGACAAGGGCGGCGGCGGGCAGGAAGAGCAGCAGCAGGAACACGGCCGGGCTGACGGAGTCGTCCCGCCGGTAGGAGCCCCGCGCCCGGGCGGTCAGCCCCCGGCCGTCCCGGTCGGCCGTGCGTGATCGGTCGCGCCGGGCGCCGGGCGGGAGCGCTCCGGTGCCCGCGGAGGCACCGGTGCCGGCGGAGGCGCCCGTGCCGGCGGTGGCACCCGGGCCGGCGGTGGCCGCGGTGCCGGCGGTGGCGCCGGTACCAGCGGTGGCGCCCGTGCCCGCGGAGGCACCCGTGCCGGCGCCGGCGCCGGTACCCGCGGAGGCACCCGTGCCGGCGGTGGCCGCACGTCCGGTGGCGGTGCCTGGGGCGAGCCCCTGAGGTGCGGTGCCCGCGCCGGGGACGAGGCCGGGCACGAGCCCCGGGGCCAGGGCGCCGGGCGGGAGCGCGCCAGGGGCCAGGGCGCCGGGCGGTACGGCGCCGCCGACGGCTCCTCCCGGGGCGGCGCCGGTGCCGGCGAGGGCGCCCGCCGCTCCGGGAACTCCGGGGGCGCCGGGGACTCCGGGGACTCCGGGGGCGGTACCCGTACCGGCGAAAGGCGGGGTGCCGGGGGTGCCCGGGGCACCAGGGGCCCCCAGCACCCCGGGTGCTGCGCCGGCCGCACCGGCGGAAGTACCGGCCGCACCGGCGGGAGTACCGGCGCCGCCGGGACCGGCCCTACCCGCGCCGCCACCAGCCCCACCACCCGCAGCAGCGCCACCCGCACCGCTCGAACCCCCCGCGCCGCCACCACCCGCGCCCCCACCCGCACCGCCCGGCGGGGGCAGCGCGCGCGGGGGCGGCGGGGGCGGCGGAGCCGGGCGTACCGCGAACGAGGTGGCCGCCCGCGCCACCAGGACCGGTGGCGGGACGAGCCGGGTGCACGTCGGGCCCAGGGTGAACAACCGGTCGCTGCCCCGCACCTCGGGCGTGCTGCGGTACGTCCCCGGCCGTAGGCCGCTCAGGCGCGCGACGCACACCGCGACCGCGCCGGGCCCGAGGGCCTGCGGGGGGCCGGGGCGGCCGCCGCAGTCGACGGCGGGGCGCCCCAGGCCGGGGTCGACGAGCCGGGCACCGTGGATCGTGCGGTTGCCCGGGTTGCCGATGGTGTACCGGACCACCGCGTGCGGGGCCACGGGGCCCTGGACCGCCACGGTCAGCGCGAGGGCGCCGGCCACGCCCTGGTAGCCGGCCGCCGCCGTGGCGGTGGGGCGCAGCCCGAGCGAAGGGATCTCGCCCCGGACGCGCGCGGTCGCGGCGTGGTGCCCCGGTGCGGCGCCGAAGCGTGCCGTACACGTGACCGAGCTCATCCCGCGCATCCAGAAGCCCTGGCCGCGCGGGCAGCGCAGCGCCCCTCCCGGTACGGACGGGTCGGTGAGCGTGACGCGGTGCAGGTCGGCACCCGAGCGGTTGGTCAGCCGGTAGCGCTTGACCACGGGGTGCCCGGCCCGGATGCCGATGCGCTCCGCCTGGCGGGGGACCTTCTTGTTGACGGTGACGGACAGGACGAGCGGCGAGCGCCCCACGCCGTCGGCGGCGGCGTACGGGGGCCGGGAGGCCAGGGGCCAGCCGCTCGCGTGGGCCACCAGCAGCAGGGCCCCGGCGGAGAGGACCATCGCTCTGGCGCGTCTGGTACGGGTGCTCGGCCTGACCACCATCAAGGGGTCCCTTCCGGTCCTCGGTGTGCCGGACTCCGGCCAGCGTCCGTCACCGCCGGAGGACCCGAAAGCGGGGGGCCGCCCGTATTGCGCTGTCCGTGCGCGAGTGCACCACGATGGCGGACCCCGGCCCGAGCGGCCCCGGCCCGGACCCGCCCGGGGGGCCCAGGGCCGAGGCCCGGGAGCCGGGGCGTCCGGGGGCGCCGGGGACTCAGACCGTGCGGACGTGGCTGGTGAGCCGGCCCCCCTCGTACAGGTGGAAGGTCAGCGACGGCGGGGTGCCGTGGGTCTTCCAGGAGTCGTCCGGCCCCTGCTCCCACGGCATCAGTGCCGTCGAGGCGATCCCCGGGGCGCACACCAGGGGGCGGCCGGCGAAGGTGGTCGCCGCCGCCGTGTGGGCGTGGCCGCACAGCACGGCGGCCACCTGCGGATGGCGTGCGAGGACCTGCTCCAGGTCCTCGGGGTCGCGCAGCCCGATGCGGTCGATGTACGGCAGCCCGAGGTCCACGGGCGGGTGGTGGAGGGCGACGAAGGCGGGCCGCTCCGGGGCGGCCGCGAGGGTGCCGTCCAGCCAGGCCAGCGTCTCCGGGCCGAGCAGGCCCTCGGGCCGGCCGGGCACCGAGGAGTCGCACATCAGCACCCGGACGCCGCCGGCGTCCCCCACCTCGTTGACCGGGGCCGTCCCCCGGCCGCCGAGCAGCCCCCGCCGGTACGCCTCGCGGTCGTCGTGGTTGCCCGGGCACATCAGCACCCGGTGGCGCTCGTGCAGCGGGGCGAGGGCCTCCCGGACCCGGCGGTACTCGGCCTCGGTGCCGTGCTCGGTGATGTCCCCGGTGATCAGCACCGCGTCCACCCGGCCCGGCAGCCCGGTCAGGTGGGCGACGGCCCGGCGGGTGCGCTCCGCGCTCTCCTCGGTGCCGTCCAGGTGGAGGTCGCTGAGGTGCGCCAGTACGGTCATGCCTTCACCTCGGCGTCCGGCGCCGGTTCCTTCCCGGCGTCCTTTCCGGCGTCCTTCCCGCCGGCGTCCGCCTCCCGCTTGCCCGCGTGCCAGCGGGCCCAGGTGCCCAGGCACATGGCCAGGGATATCGCGAGGATCCCGAGGAAGGTGCCCTGCGACTGGTGCAGCCGGGGGTCGAAGAACTGCGCCACGTAGGTGATCACCAGGTTCGTCCCGAAGAGCATCGAGACGGTGATCGGCTCGGTGCGCACGATGCCCTGCTGGAGCAGGTACAGCGAGATGATCACGCCCACCACGCTGATCGCCAGGATCGCGCCGACGTTGTCCGGGGTGTACGGCTCGAAACTGCCCCGCGCGGTGAGGAGGACGAGGGTCGCGACGATGAGGGCGACGAAGCGGGAGGCCATCATCTGGCGCACCGTCATGCCCGCGTCGCCGAGCCGCTTGGTGTAGTAGGTGACGCCGGACAGCGAGGTGGAGGTCAGGACGCACGCGACGACCCCGAAGACCAGCTCGCCCGCCGGTACGTCCCCGATGGCCGACTCCCCGCTGGAGGCCATGGCCAGCAGGTACCCCATGGCGGCCAGCATGGCGCCGGCCGCGACCAGCTCCAGCGGGAGCGCCTTCGTACCGGGCCGGAGCTTGAAGCCGAGCAGGATGGTGATGGTCGGACCGAGCCCGATGATCATGGAGTTGGCCATGGCCGGCTCGAAGACGGTGAACGCGTACAGCACGGCGATCCAGCAGACCGCGGTGGAGACGTTGAGCATCACGACGTCGGGCAGGCAGCGTCGGACCACGGCCTTCAGGGCCTTCTTGTCCCGCAGGGTGAGGAAGTAGAAGGCCTGGGCGACGACGAAGGAGTTGAAGGCGATGAACTCGGGCGACAGGTTCTGCACCAGCGCGCCCTCGAACACCGACTTGGTGGAGTTGATGACGCAGTAGCCCAGGACCAGCAGGGGGCCGGCGACCAGCGCGGCGCGGCGGCTAGACGACATCGTAGAAACCCTCGCCGTCCAGGTAACGGGCGGTCATGTAGTCGTGGGTGACCACGCCTTCGACCTCGTGCAGCAGGTGCACCAGCATCGGGTAGGTGAGGTCGTTGACGGTCCGGGCGATCTCCTCGCCCGGCCGCACCTTGAGCAGGACGTCGTGGAAGCTCTGGAGCGCGCGGAGCCCGTCCATCTTGGGGTAGTCGACGAGCTTGCCCCCCTCGGGCGCGATCATGTTGACGCAGACGGCGTGCCGGGCGACCTCGTAGTCGGTGTGGCGGAGCTCCTCGAAGGCGTCCGGGTCGGTGTAGGCGCGTACGGTCCACTCGAGCTGGCTCTCGCCGATCGCCGCCCGGGTCAGCAGCGGCAGCATGGCCCCGCACACCCGGGCGCCGGTCTCGACCAGCCGGGGGCCGTCGGGGGTCAGCTTCAGCTCGGTGTGGGCCGGGCCGTTGCGGATGCCGAGGGCGTCGAGGACCGAGAAGGCGTAGTCGGCGAGGAGGTCCTGCTCCGGGCCCCGGCGCACCATCAGGGCCGACCCGCCGAGCAGGTCGCGCACCCCGTTGACGCCGAGGTGCTGGGTCTTCCACAGGTCGCACACGTAGTGCCGGCCGTCGAGGCTGACGGTGTTGACGTAGTACTCGGCCCCCACCAGGTACTCCTGGGCGACCACGGCGTCGTTGCGCAGCCCGAGCGCGCTGTCGGCGCCGACGAGCGCCCCGAAGGCGGCCCGGACCTCGGCCTCGGTGCCGCAGAAGTGCACGCCGTCGTTGAGCGCGCTGCGGACGGGCTTGAGCACCACGGTGCGGTCCTCGGGCCCGGACCAGGCCAGCAGGGCGTCCAGGTCGGTCGCCAGGATCTGGTCGGCGGCCGGCACCCCGGCGGCCTTGACGGTCTCCACCATGCGGAACTTGTCCCGCCGGGCGCTGCTGAGCGCCGTGCCGTTGGAGCGCAGCCCCAGGGCCTCGCTGAGCACGTCGGCCAGTTCGACGCCTATCTCCGCACCGGGGAGCAGGACGACCGGCTCGTACGGGGCGAGGGCGGCCAGCGTCTCGGCCGTGTCGCCGCGGTGGACGACGGTGGCGAAGAAGTCGTCGGGGCGGAAGGACGCGGCGAAGGCGGCGGGCGGCTGCTCCAGGCTCTGCACGTGCAGGCAGTCGTAGCCACGGTCGTGGAACAGGGGGGCGAGGTGGCTGGCGGTGGAGAAGGCGTCGACGATGGCGACGACGGGGCGGCGGCCCTGAGGGGTGCTCATGCGGGGCTCCATCAGTGGTGGGCGGGGGTGACCGCGGGGGCGACGACGGGAGGGACAGGCGTGGCGGAGGTGGCGGGGGCGGGGGTCGCCGTGAGGCGTTCGACGGCCGCCTTCACCAGTCCGGCGAAGAGCGGGTGCGGCCGGGTCGGGCGGGAACGCAGCTCCGGGTGAGCCTGGGTGGCGACGAGGTAGGGGTGGACCTCGCGCGGGTACTCCACGTACTCGACGAGCTTGTTGTCCGGGGAGGTACCGGAGAAGACCAGACCGGCCTTCTTCTCCAGCTCCGCGCGGTAGGCGTTGTTCACCTCGTAGCGGTGACGGTGGCGCTCCTCGACGTACGGCTC
>NZ_JBVKAH010000007.1:0-413090 GCF_055598725.1 Streptomyces sp. NPDC039423 | reverse complement strand
CGGGGTATCAACTAATCTGGCGTTGATTTTTGGCACGCTGTTGAGTTCTCAAGGAACGGACGCTTCCTTCGTACTCACCCTCTCGGGCTTTCCTCTGGGCGCTTCCCTTCGGTATTTCGTGTTTCCAGTCTAGCAGATCCGTTTTCCGTTTCCGCCACCCGCTGGAGCGGGTTGGTGCCGGAGAGTTTGCTCGCTTTCGCGCTTTCCGTTTCCGGCGGTTCCGACTCTATCAGCGTTTTTCCGACCCCCTGACCACCCCACCGAGCACACAGAGGTGTAGACCAGTGGTGTAGACCAGTTAGGATCCGCTTGAGAGTCGCTGCCGGCCTCCGACTCAGAGTTGCGTCGTGGCCAAGCAGGGGTACGACCCTACCGCCCGTTGGTAGTTGAGGCAAATCGTTGCCGGTAGTCCCTAGGTCCGCCAACCCGGACTTATCGGGCGTAACCCGGACTTCTCATGACATACGCTTCTGATCAGTACGCCGTCCAGGACAGGTAGGGGCGGCGACACACATCTCCACCCCCTGGGAGGCTCCCCATGACCACCGTGACGTCGCCGCTCGAGGGCCGCGCCATCGGCCTCGCCGCCGTACCCGACCCGGTCTTCTCCGGGGCGATGGTCGGCCCGGGTACGGCCATCGATCCCGTGCGCGAGGCTTCGGCGGCCGTGGCTCCCGTGGACGGCATCGTGGTGTCCCTGCACCCGCACGCCTTCGTCGTCGTCGACGGCGAAGGGCATGGTGTGCTCACGCACCTGGGCATCGACACCGTGCAGCTCAATGGCGAGGGTTTCGAGCTGCTGGTGAACAAGGGGGACACCGTGACGCGCGGCCAGGCCGTCGTGCGCTGGAACCCCGCGGCCGTCGAGGCGGCCGGCAAGTCGCCGATCTGCCCGATCGTGGCCCTGGAGGCCACCGCCGACTCCCTGAGCGAGGTCATCGAGGACGGCGGCGTCAAGGCCGGCGACGCCCTCTTCTCCTGGCGGTGACGTCACTGCCGTCGTGCCGGCGGCACCGGGGCGGGACATTCAACGTGGCGGTCCGGCCGCCACTCGATCGGAGACAGGTGTAATGGAGACAACGCTGCGGGGCGTCGGAGTGAGCCACGGGGTGGCGATCGGCGAGGTCCGCCACATGGGCACGGCGGTCCTGGAGCCGCCGGCCAAGCAGATCCCGGCCGAGGAGGCGGAGCGCGAACAGGGGCGTGCCCGTCAGGCCGTCGAGGCCGTGGCGGCCGATCTGATCGCGCGGGGCAACCTGGCCGGCGGTGAGGCGCAGGCGGTGCTCGAAGCGCAGGCCATGATGGCGCAGGACCCCGAGCTGATGGCCGACGTCGAGCGTCGTATCGCCGTGGGGAGCACGGCCGAGCGGGCCGTGTACGACGCGTTCGCCGCCTACCGGGCGCTGCTGGCCGGTGCCGGGGAGTACCTGGCGGGGCGGGTGGCGGACCTGGACGACGTGCGGAACCGGATCGTGGCCCGGCTGCTGGGCGTGCCGATGCCGGGTGTGCCGGACAGCGACGAGCCGTACGTGCTGATCGCGCGGGACCTCGCGCCGGCCGACACCGCGCTGCTGGACCCGACGCTGGTGCTCGGCTTCGTGACCGAGGAGGGCGGGCCGACCAGCCACAGCGCCATCCTGGCGCGGGCGCTCGGTGTGCCGGCCGTGGTGGCGCTGCCGGGGGCCGGTGAACTGGCCGAGGGCACCGTGATCGCGGTGGACGGCAGCACCGGCGAGATCTTCGTGGAGCCGAGCGCGGAGAAGCGGGCGGAGCTGGAGGAGGCGGCGGCCGCGCGCAAGGCGGCGCTGTCGGCGGCGACCGGTCCGGGGGCGACGTCGGACGGCCACAAGGTGCCGCTGCTGGCGAACGTGGGCGGGCCGGCCGATGTGCCGGCCGCGGTGGAGGCGGGGGCCGAGGGCGTCGGTCTGTTCCGTACCGAGTTCCTGTTCCTGGACGACAGCGAGCGGGCGCCGTCGGAGGCCAAGCAGATCGAGGCGTACCGCAAGGTGCTGGAGGCCTTCCCGGAGGGCCGGGTGGTCGTGCGGGTGCTGGACGCGGGTGCGGACAAGCCGCTGGACTTCCTGACGCCCGCCGACGAGCCGAACCCGGCGCTGGGCGTGCGGGGTCTGCGGACGCTGCTGGACCACCCGGAGGTGCTGCGGACGCAGCTTTCGGCGCTGTCGAAGGCGGCCGAGGGCCTTCCGGTGTACCTGGAGGTCATGGCGCCGATGGTGGCGGACCGGGCGGACGCGAAGGCGTTCGCGGACGCGTGCCGTCAGGCGGGGCTGCGGGCGAAGTTCGGTGCCATGGTGGAGATCCCGTCGGCGGCGCTTCGGGCGCGGTCGATCCTCCAGGAGGTGGAGTTCCTGTCGCTGGGGACGAACGACCTGGCGCAGTACACCTTTGCCGCGGACCGGCAGGTGGGTGCGGTGTCGCGGTTGCAGGACCCGTGGCAGCCGGCGCTGCTGGACCTGGTGGCGCTGGCCGCGGAGGCGGCCCGGGCCGAGGGCAAGAGCTGCGGCGTGTGCGGTGAGGCGGCGTCCGATCCGCTGCTCGCCTGTGTGCTGACGGGGCTGGGCGTCACTTCCTTGTCGATGGGTGCGGCGTCGATCCCGTACGTCCGGGCGACGCTGGCCAAGCACACGCTGGCGCAGTGCGAGCGGGCGGCGGCGGCCGCTCGGGCGACGGATTCGGCCGAGGAGGCGCGGCTGGCCGCGCAGGCGGTGCTGTCCGGGGAGTAGGCCGGTCGGGGCCGGTTCGCCGGTTCGTGTGGAGGGGCTTTCCCGCCGTGTGGCGGGGAAGCCCCTTCTCCTTTGGTCCGGCGGTCAGTGGTGGCCGGGCCAGGGGTCGTCGGTGGTGATGTCGAATCCGGCGTGGTACGCGACGCCGGGTTCGGGTGGCAGGGGATCTCCGGTGTCGGCGTCGGTGCAGTAGGCGTTGAACACCTCGGCGGCGGTGAGGGGGACGAGGTGTCCCCGGTCGAGGCGCCAGCCGTGGACGTGGTCCGGAGTGTCGGGGGCGGTGGTGCGGAGGACGAGGCCGCCGGGGCGTTCGAGGGCGATCCCGGCGGCGAGGACGGTGACGAACTCGGCTCCTTCGGTGGGGTCGAGTCGGGCGGGGCCGGTGCTGGGCCGTTCGGTGTGGAGGACGGCGAGGAGGTGTTCGTCGGCGGGGACGCTGCAGACGAGGTGGTGGGTGCCGGGTCCGGCCGCTTCGAGGAGCCGGGTCAGGAGGTGGGAGGCCCGGTCGAAGGCGGTGCGGCCGATGTCCTGGCCGCAGTCGGCGCACGCTCCCAGGTCGGTCAGGAGCATGGTGGCGTACTCCCAGGTGGCCTGCCTGACCGCGCGCTGGACGAGGAGCGGGACGAGGCGGTCGACGGGTTGTCCGGTGTAGGGGACGCGGGCGCCGGTGGTGCCGATCTCGGCGGTGTAGCGGCTGCGGCCGACGGGGGTGTCGGGGTCGAGTCCGGTCTCGGCGCAGTAGTCGGCGTAGTCCTCGGGGTCGAAGAGGGCGACGGTGGTGTGTCCCCCGTGGGTGGCGAGGGTGCGGAGGAGCTTGTCGACCTGGCGGAGGTAGGTGTCGTGGTCGTCGAAGGGGAAGGTGCGGTAGCGGCGCATGGCCGCGAAATCGATCGGGTCGGCGAGGAGACCGACGGTGCTCGCTGCTTCCCGGCGGAGTGCGCGTCGCATGGTCGTGGTGGTGCTGGTGCGTGCCATGGTTCCCCCTTGTCTATCGGTTCTCACTCACCGTAATCGGGGGTACTGACAGTGGGGCCTCGGGGAGGCGGTGGCGGACCAGGCGGTGCTGGGCGAGGCAGGTGGCGGCGAAGCCGGCTCCGAGCAGGGGCCAGGCGAGGGGGCCGGCGGCGATGACGGCGGTGACCAGGAGGGGGCCGGCGCTGCGCTGGGTGGAGGCGGCGAGTCCGTGGACGCCGAGGTAGGCGCCCTGGGCGTCGGTGGGGGCGAGGACGACGGACAGTTCCCAGGAGGCGGTGGCGTGGACCATCTCGGCGAAGGTGAGGGCGACGGCGGCGACGGTGAGGGCGGTGACCGTGGTCCAGCCGTGGCCGGAGGCGGAGGCGGCCAGGGCGAGGCAGCCGGTGGTGAAGAGGAGGGCGAGCGGGAGCAGCAGGGTGCGGGCGGCGGCCGCGGTGGCGCCGAAGCGGGCGAGGGGGACTTGGAAGAGGACGACGAGGACGGAGTTGAGGACCAGGAGGAGGGGTGCGAGGCCGGCGGGTGCGTCGGTGGCGTGGACGATCCACAGGGGCATGCCGACCTGGAGGATCGCGTCGTCGAGGAAGAGGGCGGCTTCGGTGGCGGTGAAGAGCAGGAAGGTGCGGTCGCGCCAGGGGTTGGAGGGTGGGGCGGGTGGGGTGGGGGTGGCGTGGGGGCCGGAGCGGGTGGCGATGCGGGAGGGGGACGGCGGTTCGGCGCAGCGGAGTGTGAGGGCGGCGATGAGGGCGTAGGAGAGGGCGTTGGCGATGAGGAGGGTCTGGTAGGCGGTGGTGGTCGCGACGGCGAGGGCGGCGGCCGCGCCGAGGCCGCCGAAGGCCCAGCCGAGGTTGGAGACGGTGCGGTTGAGGGCTTGGTAGCGGACGCGGTGGGGGCCGGCGATGCGGGCGGCGTAGAGCTTGGTGAGGACGTTGGAGGCGCGGTCCGGGAGGGCGCCGATGGCGGAGTAGAGCAGGAGGAGTGCGTAGGTGTGGGTGGTGAGAAGGGTGAGCAGGGCGAGGGCGCGGAGGAGTTGGGCGCCGACGAGGACGCGGGTGACGGGGAAGCGGTCGGCGAGGCGTCCGGCGAGGGGGGCTCCGGCGATGCCGATGGCGCCGGAGAGGCCGATGAGGAGGCCGACGCGGGCGACGGACATGCCGGTGACGTGGGTGAAGTAGAGCGGGAGGGCGGTGGTCCAGAGCCCGGTGCCGATCTTGTCGATGAATGAGACGAGCAGCATGCGGCGGCCGTCGCGGCCTCCTGGTATGCGCTCTGCGCGTGCGGTCGGGCGCTTGTGCGGGTCCACCGTCTCCCCCTTGACGAGACTTATGTATTGATACATAGTTCAGTACGTGGCAGCACAATATTCGATCACTGGGTCCACGGCCAGGGGAATCGCAGCTTCCGTGGAGCGGGCGGTGGCGGAGGGGGCGCTGGGGCCCGGGGTGGCACTGCCTCCGGTGCGGAGGCTGGCGGACGACCTGGCCGTCAGTCCCGGCACGGTGGCGACGGCGTACAGGGAGCTGCGGCAGCGCGGGATCGTGGTGACCAGGGGCCGCGGCGGGACGGTGGTGGCGCAGACGCCGGCGGTCGGTTCACGGCGGCCGCCGAGGGTGCCGGCGGGCCTGCGCGACCTGGCGGGCGGGCACCCCGACCCGGCGTTCCTGCCCGTCCTGCGTCCGCCGTCCCCCGTGCCGCCGGTGCCCGGCTCGCACCGGGCGGCACCGAGGCTGGCGTCGCTGGAGGCGCTGGCCCGCGAGTGGTTCGCGCGGGACGGGGTGCCGGCGGAGCGGGTGACGTTCGCGCACGGCGCGCTCGACTGTGTGGGGCGGCTGCTGTCGACGGAGCTGAAGCCGGGTGACTCGGTGGCCGTGGAGGACCCGGGCTTCCACCATCTGCTGGACCTGGTACCGGCGTTGGGGCTGCGGATGGTGCCGGTGGCGGTGGACGACCGGGGCATGGTCCCCGAGGCGCTGGGGGCCGCTCTGCGAGCGGGCGTCCGGGCGGTGGTGTGCAGCCCCCGCGGCCAGAACCCCATGGGGGGCTGCTTCTCCCGGGAACGGCGGGACGCGCTGGCGGACGTCCTGAGCGCATTCCCGGAGGTGCTGGTCGTCGAGGACGACCACAACGCGGACGTGTCGGGTGCGCCGTCGTACTCACTGGCGGCTGCCGGGCTGCCCCGGTGGGCCCATGTGCGGACGGTGTCCAAGCACCTGGGGATCGATCTGCGGTGGGCGGCGCTGGCGTGCGACGGGACCACGCTCGCCCGGCACGACGGCAGGCTGCTGCTGACGTCCGGGTGGATCAGTCACGTCCTCCAGGAGACCACCGCGCGGCTGCTGGCGGACGAGGATGTGCGGCGGCTCGTCGAGCGGGCCGGGGAGGTGTACACCGAGCGGCGCGAGGCGCTGGTCGCCGGGCTGGCGCGGCACGGCATCGGGGCGCACGGGGCGAGCGGGTTCAACGTGTGGGTGCCGGTGCGGGACGAGTCGGCCGTGGTCAACGGGCTGCGGTCGTGCGGCTGGTGGGTCGCCGCGGGCGCCCGGTTCCGCATCGCCGCGGCCACGGGCGTACGGGTCACCACGGCGGAGCTGGAACCGGCCGACGCGGCGCGGCTGGCCTCGGACTTCGCCGCGGTGCTGGGCGGGTCCGAGGCCATGTACGGCGGTTGAGTCAGAGCTGCTCGAAGGGATGGCGGGCGGCGAACTCCGGAGCCGTCATCCCCATCAGCACCAGGTCGTGGTGGCGCCCGGCGAAGAACTCGTGGTCGCGCAGCCGTCCCTCCTCGGTGAAGCCGAGCGCCCGGTGCAGGGCGAGCGAGGCGCCGTTGAACGCGTAGACGCCCGCCTCGCACTTGTGGTAGCGCCGCTCGCCGAACATGAAGCGCAGCAGCAGGACCACGGCGTCGGCGGCGTAGCCGCGCCGCTGGTGGTCACCGCCGATGCCGATGCCGTACCGGAACCGGCCGGTGCGCGGGTCGGCGTCATGGGTGGACAGGGCGCCCACCAGTTCGCCGGTGTCCAGGGCCTCGATGGCGAGCCGGAAGGAGTCGCCCGTGGGCGGCGCGACGGCCTCCTCGGCCGCCCACGCGTGGTACCTCTCGGCGGAGCGCGGCGGGTGGAGGACGTCGACCGCGCGCTGGTGGCCGGTGTGGGCGTCGAACTCCATGAAGCCCTGCCAGTCCTCGGGCTCGATCCCGCGCAGCCGTACGCGCCGACCCGTCCAGAACGAGCTCATCGGGTGCTCTTGGCGCGGGCGCGGCCCAGCTCCTCGTAGAAGCGGAGCAGATCGAGGTTGTCGACGGAGCCGGGGTTGACCGCCTTGGACAGGTCCGTGCCCTGGAGGAGGCGCTTGACCGGGACCTCGATGCGCTTGCCGGTGAGGGTGTGCGGGACGCCGGGCACCTGGATGATCTCGTCGGGGACGTGGCGCGGGGAGAGCTGGGTGCGGATCGTCCGCTTGATGCGGTCGACGAGGTCGTCGTCCAGGGTGGCGCCCTCGGCGAGGTGGACGAACAGGGGCATCCAGTAGCCGCCGTCGGGCTCCTCCAGGCCGATGACGAGGGACTCGCGGATCTCCGGGAGGCGCTCGACGGCCTCGTAGATATCGGCGCTCCCCATGCGGACGCCCTGACGGTTCAGGGTCGAGTCGGAACGGCCGTGGATGACGACCGACCCGCGGTCGGTGATGGTGATCCAGTCACCGTGACGCCAGACGCCGGGGAACATGTCGAAGTAGCTGTCGTGGTAGCGGCTGCCGTCGGGGTCGTTCCAGAAGTGGACGGGCATGGAGGGCATGGGGCTGGTGACCACCAGCTCCCCCACCTCCTCGACGACCGGCTTGCCCTGCGGGTCCCAGGCCTGGAGGTCGGTGCCCAGGCAGGCGGCCTGGAGCTCGCCGATGTGCACCGGCAGGGTGGGGACCGCGCCGGCGAAGCAGCTGCACACGTCGGTGCCGCCGCTGACGGAGGCGATCCACAGGTCGTCGCGCACCTCGTCGTGCAGCCAGCGGAACCCGTCGGGCGGGAGCGGCGAGCCGGTGGTGGCGACGCACATCACCCGGGACAGGTCGTAGTCGCGGGAGGGGTGGACCCCCGCCTTGCGGCAGGCCATGACGTACGCGGCGGACGTGCCGTACAGGGTGGCGCCGGTGATTTCGGCGATCCGCCACTGGGCGCCTGTGTCCGGGTGGCCGGGGCTGCCGTCGTACACGACGACCGTGGTGCCGGTGAGCAGGCCGGAGACGAGGAAGTTCCACATCATCCAGCCGGTGGAGGTGTACCAGAAGAACCGGTCCTCGGGGCCGAGGTCGCAGTGCAGCCCGAGCTGCTTGACGTGTTCGAGGAGGATGCCGCCCTGGGACTGGACGATCGCCTTGGGCAGGCCGGTCGTGCCGGAGGAGTACAGCACCCACAGGGGGTGGTCGAAGGGCACCTGCTCGAAGACCGGCTCCGTGTCCCCCGCCGTGAGGGCGGACCACTCCAGGGCGCCCTCGGGGGCCTCGGTGCCCAGGAGCGGGATGTGGACGACCGCCCGGAGGGTGGGCAGCTCGCGGCGCAGCTCGGCGACGGTGTCGCGGCGGTCGTGCTCCTTGCCGCCGTACCGGTAGCCGTCGACGGTGAACAGGACGACGGGCTCCACCTGCTGGAAGCGGTCCAGGACGCTGCGGGCGCCGAAGTCGGGGGCGCAGGAGGTCCACACGGCGCCCACGGCGGCGGCGGCGAGGAGGGCGGTGACGGCCTGCGGGATGTTCGGCAGGTAGCCGCTGACGCGGTCGCCGGGGCGTACGCCGAGGGCGCGCAGCTCGGCGGCGAGGGAGCCCACCTGGCGGCGCAGCTCCGCCCAGCCGATCGGCGTCACCTCGTGCGTCTCGTCGACGTACAGGAGGGCGGGCGCGTCGGGCCGGTCGGCGGCGGCGCGCAGCGCGTGCTCGGCGTAGTTGAGCGTGGCGCCGGGGAACCACCGGGCGCCGGGCATGGAGCGGTCGCCGAGGACCCGCTCGTACGGCGTGGAGAAGCGGATGTCGAACCACTCGGCCACCGCCTGCCAGAAGGCGTCGAGGTGGTCGACCGACCAGCGGTGCAGTGCGGGGTAACCGCCGTCCGCGGGTGCGCCGTGCCGTTGGGCCGCCCAGGCCTGGAAACGGGTGACCGCGGCCGTGTCGACGCGGTCCTGGTCGGGCTTCCAGAGCGGCTCGGGCTGGGCGTGCTCTGTGGTCATGGGGCTGCTCCCTGGCTGTACGTCCCTGTACGCGGGTCATGCGTGGGTCCCGCGCACGTGCGGGGGTGTGCGCGTGACGCGGCTGAGCAGGACGATGCCATGTGATCGTTGTTCGCACCAGGGCTCACCACCCATGGCCGGCGGGATGAACATGTGCTCCCGCCACGGGTGAACGCCGGTTGAACGGGCCGCGCGGCCCCGGGGCCGGGTGGCAGGGTGATCGTCATGGACGGTCGTGATCTGGTGCGCTCGGTGAGGATCTTCGGCACGGTACGGGGGCTGCGGGCGATGCGGTCCGCGTGGCGGCAGCGGCGTACGGACGCCCGGGGGCTGCCGCCGGCGGGACCGGAGCGCGCCCGGGTCCCGGGGCCCGTGGAGGGTGTGGAGCCGATGCCGGGCGGGGGGACCGTGCGGTTCGCCCGCTCGTCGGTGCGGGTGTGCGTCTTCGTCGGCGGGACGGTGTTCTGGGGCTGGGACGGGGCGGAACCGCTGCCGTCGTACGCGCTGGCGGGCCGGCCGCCGGAGCCCGATCCGCGGGCGGAACTGGAGCCCGACAAGGGCGGCGGCTGGCGGGTGGTGTCGGAGCGGGTGACGGTGGCGGTGTCGCGCAACGGCGCAGTGGAGGTCCGCACACCGGGCGGGGTGGTGCTGCGCCGGGACCTGCCTCCCCGGTGGTGGGAGCCGGTCTCCGGGGGCCCCTCGCGGTGGGTGCAGCGCTCGGAGGTGCCCGCGGACGCGCGGTTCTTCGGGCTGGGCGGGCGGGCGTCGGGGCCGCGGCTGCGCAGCGGGACGTACCGGCTGTGGAACACGGACCCGCGCGGGAGCTTCGCGCCCGGTGACGACCCGCTGTACATCACCATGCCGGTGCAGCTGGTGGTGTCGGACGCGGGCACGCACCTGGCGTTCCACGACAACTCCTGGGACGGCCAGGTCTCCTTGCGGGAGGGCGAGGAGGGGGCCGGCTCGGGGCACGACCGGCCGGGCGCGAGCGAGGTGCGGATGAGCGGCGGGCCGCTGCGCTGCTGGGTGGTCGTCGGCACCCCCGCGCGCGTGCTGCACGGCTGGACGGTGCTGACGGGCGCCCCCGCGTTGCCGCCGTCCTGGGCGCTGGGGCCGCAGCACGCCCGGTGGGGCTTCGGCAGTGCGGAGGAGGTGCGGCGGGTGGTGGGCGGTTACCGGGAGCGGGACCTGCCGCTGTCGGTGCTGCACCTGGACATCGACCACTACGACCGGCACCAGGTCTTCACGGTGGACGAGGAGCGGTTCCCCGACCTGCCCGGGCTCGCGCGGGAGCTGCGCGAGGAGGGCGTGCGGCTGGTGTCGATCGTCGACCCGGGGGTCAGTGCGGAGCGCGGGAACCCGGTCTACGAGAGCGGCCGCGCGGTCGGGCCCTCGGGGGCGTTCGTCAGGGACGGGAGGGGTGCCGAGGTGCGGGGCGTGGTGTGGCCGGGCGACTGCGTCTATCCGGACTTCACGGATCCGGCGGTACGGGACTGGTGGGGCGGCCTGTACGAGGAACGGCTGGCGCGGGGCTTCTCCGGGGTGTGGCATGACATGAACGAGCCCGTCTCCTTCACGCCGTTCGGTGACATGACGCTGCCGCGCTCGGCCCGGCACGTCCTGGAGGGCCGGGGCGGCGACCACCGGGAGGCCCACAACGTGTACGGGCTGGCGATGGCGCGGGCGGGCTACGAGGGGCTGCGGCGGCTGCGCCCGGACGAGCGGCCCTTCCTGTTCTCCCGCTCCGGGTGGGCGGGGATGCAGCGGTACGGCGGGACGTGGTCGGGCGACGTGTCCACGGGGTGGCCGGGGCTGCGGGCGTCGCTGTCGCTGGTGCTGGGCCTGGGGCTGTGCGGGGTGCCGTACTCGGGCCCCGACGTCGGCGGGTTCGACGGGAGTCCGACGCCCGAGCTGTTCCTGCGGTGGTTCCAGCTCGGTGCCTGGCTGCCGCTGTTCCGCACCCACGCGGCGATCGACGCGGGGCGGCGCGAGCCGTGGGAGTTCGGCCCGAAGGTGCTGGAGCACGCCCGGGAGGCGCTGGCCGAACGGGAGCGGCTGCGGCCCTACTTCGTGACCCTGGCGCACTTGGCGCGCCTCACCGGTGCCCCCTACGTGCGGCCGGTGTGGTGGGGCTCCCCGGAGGACCGGGCGCTGCGGGACTGCGAGGACGCGTTCCTGCTGGGCGACGCGCTGCTGGTGGCGCCGGTGTTCGCGCGCGGCACGGACCGGCGGGCGGTACGGCTGCCGCGCGGCCGCTGGTACGACACGGCCACGGAGCGGGCGTACGAGGGGCCCGGGCAGGTGCTGGTGGACGCGCCGCTGTCGCGCGTTCCGGTGCTCGCCCGCGCGGGCGCGGTGATCCCGGTGCGGGACGGGGACGGGGCGGACGCGCTGGAGGTGTGGGCCCCGGCCGTGGGGCGCACCGGTGGCGGGCTGGTGGTGCGGGACGCCGGCGACGGGTGGGCGGGGGCGGAGATCGAGCGGTACCGGTCGCGGGTGGTGGACGGGCGGGTCGTGGTGGAGCGGGTGACTGACGACGGGGCGGTGGAGGTCGAACGGGGCGTGCGGATCCGGGGGGTGGGGGCGGGGTCGGGGTGAGGGGGGTGGAGTGTGGGGCGGGTGGTGCGTGGGGGTCACGGGTGGGGACGGGGCCTGCCGTGCGTAGGGGTCAGCCGGGGTAGCGGCCCGCGAACCAGTTGGCGACCGCGGCCGTGTGGAGGGGGAAGGCCAGTTCCGCCGGGGCGTGCAGGAGGTGGTGGCCGGTCGTCTCGTCGGTGGGCACGGAGGGCGGGAGGGCGGCGGCCGGGCGTTCGGGCAGCAGGCCGAAGAGCAGCAGGTGGCCGGCGGGCGAGCTCATGGCGTCGGCGAGGGTCACGTCACCCGCCGGCGCCTCGATCCCCGTCTCCTCCCTCAGCTCCCGCACCACCGCTTCCCGCCAGTCCTCGGCGTGGTCGATGAAGCCGCCGGGCAGGGCGGTGCCGCCGCGCCGGGGTTCGATGGCGCGGGTGATGACGACGAGCCCGGTGCCGCGCGCGTCGGTCGCGGGCAGCAGGGCCACGGCGACGGGCAGCGGGTTGCGATAGGCGACGTCGCCGCAGTGCGCGCAGGCGCGGGGCCAGCCGGCGCCCGCCGCGTAGGGGGCGCCGCAACCGGTGCAGTGGGAGTCCTTCACGGAGAGGGACTGTACCCATCCCGCCGGGCCTGATAGACGGGGCGCATGACACGACGTGCTTCCTCGCTGCCCGTTGTCCGTGCCCTTGTCCCCGCCCTGCTGACGGCCGCCGCCGCGCTGGCCCTGGTGTCGACGGCGGGCGCGCCCACCGCCCGGGCCACCCCCGAGCCCAAGGCCCCGGAGGAGTTCGTGGCCCTGCGGTCCGTCGACCCGACGATCATCCAGGAGATGCGCTACACCACGGAACACAACTTCGTGGGCGAGCCGGTGGACGGCTACCGGCAGCCGGTGTGCATCCTGACCCGTCCCGCCGCCGAGGCGTTGCACCGGGCCCAGCTACGGCTGCTGCGACAGGGCCACTCGCTGAAGGTCTACGACTGCTACCGGCCGCAGCGGGCGGTGGACCACTTCGTGCGGTGGGCCAAGGACCTCCAGGACGAGCGGACGAAAGCGGAGTTCTATCCGCTCGTCGCGAAGTCCCGGCTGTTCGCGGACGGATACATCGCCGAGAAGTCCGGGCACAGCAGGGGGTCCACGGTGGACCTGACGATCGTGAAGCTGCCCGCCGTGCCGACCCGCCCCTATGTGCCGGGCGAGCGGCTGGTCCCTTGTCACGCCCCACGGGAGGAGCGCTTCCCCGACAACTCCATCGACATGGGGACGGGTTTCGACTGCTTCGACACGCTGTCCCACACGGACGACCCGCGCGTCCAGGGGGCGCAGCGGGCGAACCGGCAGCTACTGAAGGGGACGCTCGGCACGGAGGGGTTCGCCAACCTCCCGGAGGAGTGGTGGCACTTCACGTACAAGCCGGAACCGTTCCCCGCCACCTACTTCGACTTCCCCGTGTCACTGCGGTCCGTGGCCGGGCACCCTGCCACGGCCCGGCGTGCGGAGACTGGGCGGCCCGTACCCCTGTCCATGGGGGTACGGGCCGGCGGGGTCGTCAGGTGGTGACCGGCTCGCGGGTGCGGGCGGCGAGGGTCATGGCGTGCTCGACGACGGCGACCAGGACCGCCTTGACCGACTCCCGGTCGCGCGCGTCGCACATCATCAGCGGCACCTCGGGGTCGAGGTCGAGTGCCGCCCGTACCGACTCGGCCGGGAAGCGGGCCGAGCCCTCGAAGCAGTTGACGGCCACCGCGAACGGGATGCCCCGGCGCTCGAAGTAGTCGATCGCCGCGAAGCTGTCCTCCAGGCGGCGGGTGTCGCACAGCACCACCGCCCCCAGGGCGCCCTGCGCGAGCTCGTCCCACAGGAACCAGAAGCGGTCCTGCCCCGGCGTGCCGAAGAGGTACAGCACCAGGTCCTCGCGGAGCGTGATGCGCCCGAAGTCCATGGCCACCGTGGTGGTGGACTTGGACTCCACGCCGTGCAGGTCGTCGACCGGCCGGCCCGCCTCGGTGAGGGTCTCCTCGGTGCGCAGCGGCCGGATCTCGCTGACCGCGCCCACCAGTGTCGTCTTGCCCACCCCGAATCCGCCGGCGACCAGCATCTTCAGTGTCACCGGCTCGACCGGTCGCTTCTTGCGGCCGGTGCTAGAGCGCCCGAAGGCCATTGATCACCTCACGGAGGATGCTGACGTCCGGCAGTTCGGCCGGCGGGACGGGACGGGTTACGTGGACGAGTTCGTCCTCGACGAGGTCGCCGACCAGGACGCGGACCACCCCGACGGGGAGGTCCAGCCCGGAGGCCAGCTCGGCGATCGACCGGGGGAGGTCGCTGCACCGCTCCACGATCTCCACGTGTTCCGGTGACAGCGTCTGGTCACGGCCGGGGTCGTCGGCCGCGGGTTCGGGGACGACCACCGCGATCAGGTCGAGGCGGTGGCGGGTGGCGCTGCTGGTACGGCCGCGTGTCATCGCGTACGGGCGGACCACCGGGCCCGCGTCGTCGTCGAACCAGTGGTGCGGCTCATGGCGGTCCCGGACCCGTGTCCGGCTGTGCCGCCCTCCTGCGTCACTCATCGCATCCCCCTCACCCTCCGGCGTGCAGTCCGGTCCGAGGTGCCGTCGCGAGGTGGGCCCCGACCCGCTTGACCATGAGCGTCATCTCGTACGCGACGAGACCGACGTCCGAATCGGCGTCCGCCAGCACGGCGAGGCAGCTCCCGTCACCCGCGGCCGTGACGAACAGGAAGGCCTCCTCCAGCTCGACGACGGTCTGGCGGACGCGACCGGCGTCGAAGTGCCGGCCGACGCCCTTGGCGAGGCTGTGGAACCCGGAGGCCACCGCCGCCATGTGCTCGCTGTCCTCGCGGCTGAGGTCCTTGGAGGACCCGGTGGCGAGGCCGTCGCTGGAGAGCACCAGTGCCTTGCGGATGGAACCCACCCGGTCGACCAGTTCGTCGAGGAGCCAGTTCAGCTCGCCGGTCGAGCCGGTTGAATTGGGTGCTGCGGCGTTCGGTGCGGTCATCGACCGTCCCCCTCCGGTGTCGTTCCTGGTGCTGGTGCTGGTCCGTCGTGGCCGGCGGGCGGGGTGCTCTCGGCGTTGTGCCTGCGTCCCCGCTGCCAGCCCCGCTGCATCGCGGCCATGCGGCTGCGTACTTCTTCCGCCTCGCGCTCGGCGTCGCGCTCGGTGTCCGTGGCCCTGTCCGGGGCCGTGCCCCCGTCCGCGTACGCGCCCGGGTCGTCCGGGGCGGCCCGTCCGGCCGTCCGCCGCAGTTGCGGGGCGAGGCTCGCCTGGCGTACGCGGCGGGGAAGGCCGCGCAGCAGGAGGGTCGCGTCGTCGGCGGGCGGGGGCGCGGCGGGCTCGGGCGCGGTGGGCCCGGGCGCGGTGGGCCCGGGCGCGGTGGGCCCGGCGGGTGCCGCGGGCTCCTCCGGCGCGGGATGCGTACGGCCGCCCTCGTCCAGGCGCCGGCCGCGGTGGGCGACGAGCGTCGGGGGCTTGCGGCGCGGCAGCGGTACGGGGCCGCCGGACGGGCGCTCATGGGTGCGGTCGGCGGCCTGCTGGTGCTGCTCGGGCTCCGCGCGGTGGCCGGACACGGGACGCAGCGGGGGCCGGGCGCGGAAGAGGCCGCCGCGCTCGCTCTCGCTCTCCTCCAGGTCGCCGAGCCGTTCGTCGAGGGTCCCGAGGTCGGCGAGCCGGTCGTCGAGGCCGAGCGCGCCGACGGGTGCCTCCAGTTCGACCGGCCCGTCGAGTACGGACGGCCCGGTGGCAGCCGACAGGCCGGAGGGCACCTTGGACAGGGCCGCGCGCCGGCGCGGGGCGTCCTTGCCGCCCTTGCGGTCGAGCCGGAATCCGGCGCCTTGCGTCTCGGGCGCGTCGGTGAGCAGCGCGGCCGGGATGAACACAACCGCCGTGGTGCCCCCGTACGGGGAGGGCTGGAGCGAGACGCGGACGTTCTGGCGCTGGGCTAGGCGGCTGACCACGAACAGGCCGAGCCGGTCGGTGTCGGAGAGCTCGAACTCGGGGGTCTCCGCGAGGCGCAGGTTCGCGTCGAGCAGGGCTTCGGGTGCCATGCCGAGGCCCCGGTCGTCGATCTCCAGGGTGAAGCCGTTGGCGACGCGCTCGCCGTGGACGTGCACGGCGGTGTGCGGCGGGGAGAACACGGTGGCGTTCTCGAGGAGTTCGGCGATGAGGTGGGTCAGGTCGGCGACCGCGGGCCCGCCGACGCCGATGCGCGGCAGCCGCCGCACCTCGACGCGCTCGTAGTCCTCGACCTCGGCGACCGCGGCCCGTACGACGTCCATCAACTGCACCGGCTTGCGCCACTGCCTCGAGGGCGCGGCGCCGGAGAGGATGACCAGGCCTTCCGCGTGGCGGCGCATACGCGTGGTGAGATGGTCCAGGCGGAACAGGTCGGCGAGTTCCTCGGTGTCCTCGGTGCGCCGCTCCATGGTGTCCAGGAGGGTGAGCTGGCGGTGGAGGAGGACCTGGTTGCGGCGGGCGAGGTTGACGAAGACCTCGGACACGCCGCGGCGCATGTCGGCCTGCTTGACGGCGGCTTCGACGGCGGCCCGCTGGAGGGTGTTGAGGGCCTGGCCGACCTGGCCGACCTCGTCCTTCTCGTACTCCAGGTGGGGCACTTCCGTCTCGACGTCGACGTGCTCCCCGGCGGCGAGGCGGCGCATCACGCTGGGCAGCCGTACGCCGGAGACCTCCTGGGCCTCCTTGCGCAGGCGCCGCAGGTCGCGCACGAGCGCGCGCCCGATGCGTACGGAGACGACGATCGACACGAGGACGGCGAGGAAGCCGAGCACACCGGCCACGCCCGCCTTGAACAGGACGCTGTGGGCGACGGGTTCGACGCGGTCCTGGTAGCGGTTGCCGGCCTCGGTGTTCTCCCGGGCGAGGCCTTCGAGGACCGGATTGGCCAGTTCCTGCCATCTGGCGGCGTCGATGGTGCGGGGCTCGTCGGTGGCGCCGGCGGCGAGGAGCGCGTCCTCCGCGTCGCGGAGGGGCTCGGTGCGGGGGCTGCGCCAGTAGGACTGGAAGACATGGCGTTCGGAGCCGGGCATGAGCTCCAGGTTGACCTCGTAGAGCAGTTCCCGGTGGGCGACGAGGTCGGAGATGGCGCGAACCTCCTGGGCGGTGAGCCGCTTGCTGATGAGGGAGGAGACCGTCAGGGCGTCCTCGCGCGACAGCATCTCCCGGGCGCGGACGACGCCGACCAGGGCGCGGCCCTCCTTGTCCATCTCCACGTTGTCGAGCGCGTGGAGGTTGCTGAGGAAGCTGTAGCAGGGGTCGACGAGGCGGTTGTAGAACTCCAGTGCCTGGACGCGGCCGACGGCGCGGCTCTCCACGGAGCGGCGCAGCGCGGTGAGGTCGTCGAAGCCCGCGGTGAGGGAGCGGAGCCGGCGGGCCGCCTGGGCGCTGAGGGCGTCGAGGACGCCCGGGTCCTTGGCGTTCTCCCGGATCCTGGCGACGGCCCGGTCCGTGGCCACGCGGTCGCGGCGCAGCACGGGGAGGGCCTCGGCGGCGCGGGGGTCGGCCAGGTAGATCAGCGTCTGGCGGCGTTCCTGCTGGATGACGTGGATGGTCTCCTCGAGCGGGTGCCCCACCCGTTCGACGATGTAGCCGACGTCCAGGAGCTGACCGGCCTCCCGGCCCGTGATGAGGGTTGCGAACCCCCACAGGCCGGTGAGGGACAGGAGCGGCACGAGGAGCAACGCCACGATCTTCCTGCGGATCGACTTCCCGCGAAAGCGCATGGCCTCCCCCACTCGCACCCGCCTGGTCGTCCGGCGTGGGTGTGCACATCAACACATCAACAAACGGCGCGAGCCTACTACTGCACCACGGACAACTCGAAGGGACGTCCGGGCGATTTTCAGCCGCAGCCGGACGCGCAGATCGTGAGTTGTCCTGCTATTCGCCACGGTGACCCATGGGGTGTGTCGGAGGACACCTGGCGGAGCGTCATTTCCGATTCGATGGGGGATGGCTGGAATTGCATGTTCCGAGGGAATCTTCACCGCCGGCCGTTCGTCCTCCTGTGCGGGGAGGCGAGAAACCTCGGCGTAAAGCGGCCGAAGAGGGGCAGCCACCTTTGAGACGGTCGGTCGTGGGGAGTGGCGGTTCGGATGGAGACGGCAGCGCGGCGCGAACTGTGGGTGGAAGAGCCGGTGGGGAGGCCCAGGCTGCCGGACGCGGTGCGTTCGGCGGCGGTGCGTGCCGTGCTCGTCGTCGCGCTGACGCTGATACAGGCGATGGTGGCGTTCTTCTGCACGGTCACCACGTCCTGGCTGGCCTTCCCGATGGTGCTGAGCAGTGTCGCCAGTACGGTGATCGCGACCTGGGCCGTGCTGGACGTGTGGGTGACCCGGCAGGTGTGGAACCAGCGGCACGGTGTGGTGTCGACCCCCAGCAGTACGGCGCGGAGGCTGCGCCGTGAGCGGCGCCGGGCCCGGCGCGTCGCCCGTGCGGAGGCCCGGGCGACGGCGCGCATACGGGGGCGGCGGGGCGCGGGCGACAACCGGCTGTCGAGGGCGTGACCGCCCGGCCGGCCCGTACGGTGACGGGCCGGCCGGTTGACGCCGGGCCGGGTGCCGGGCCGCCGGGCCGGGTGCCCGGCCGTGGCCTCCGGGTCAGTCGGTGGTCGCCGGCACCGGGTCCGGGGTGCGCTTGTACATGCGGGTGGCGGTGATCTCCCCGTGCACGACCGTCTCCCCCTCGGCCGGGGGCTGCGGCAGGCCGGGGCGGAGGTGCTCCTCCACGCTGATGTACTTCAGGCCCGCCCGTAGGTCCGCGTCGTTGCGCAGCCGGATGACCAGCGGGAACTCGGCCAGCGCGGTGGTGTCGAAGAGGCCCGTGGTGTAGAGAAGCTGAACACCGAGCGCGTCCGACACCGCCCGCTGGAGCTCCAGCAGGTACGTGGCGTTGGCGCGGCCGATCGGGTTGTCGAGGAACAGGGTGCCGGCGTGCCGGTGCTTGTCGCGGCCCCGGTCGTTGCTGCGCAGGGCGGCCATCGTGCAGTAGAGGGCGATGGCGGCGGTGAGGAGCTGGCCGCCGGAGAAGACGTCGCCCATCTGTCCGACCGGGACCCGCTCGGCGCGCAGCACCGCGTCCGGCTTGAGGATCTCCACGGCCACGCCCCTGGGTTCGAGGGCGGCCTGGACACCGCGCAGCAGCAGGGACATGCCGTCCCGGCGCAGGTCGGAGTTCTTCCTGACGGCCGCGCGGGTCGCCTCGTCGATGACCTCGCCGAGCCGGTCGACGAGCGTGGCCTGGTCGGGCTCCTCGAAGCGGATGCGGAGGAACTCCTGACCCGACCACTCCCCCAGGCCCTCGGGGAGCCGGGAGAGGCGCTGCGCCGAGCGGAGCGTGGCCAGGGCGGACTCCACCAGGCCGCGCAGCCGGTCGACGATCGACTCGCGGTTGCGCTCCAGTTGCGCCAGCTCGTCGGTGAGGACGCGCAGCCGGGGCGCGAAGGCGTCGGCCCACTTGGCGGCGTGCTCGGGCAGGGCCGAGGCGGGCAGTTCGCGGATCTGCTGGCGGGCGGGGGTGCGGACCTGCTCGTAGCGGGTGGAGTTGGCGTGCCGTACGAGGATGTCGGACGCCTCCCGTACGGCCGCGTCGGCGGCGGACAGGTCGGCCGCGCAGCCACGCAGGGAGCGCCGGGCCTCGGCGGCGGACCGGCGCGCCTCCTCCGGGCTGCCCGGGTAGGGCTCCGGCGTCTCCTGGTCCTCGTCGGGGTGCTCCCTGAGCAGGTCGCGGAGGAGGGCGGCCGTCTCGTCGAAGCCGCCGGCCGCGTCCTCGGCGGCCCGGTGGGCCTGGAGGAGCCGGGCGTGGGTGGCCCGGGCGGTCTCCAGGGCGTCGGTGCGGGTGGCGAGTTCGGTGGTGGCGGTGCGGAGGAGGGACTGGGCGTGGTCGGCGTCGGCGGGCACCAGCTCCCCGGGCAGCTCGGTGTGCGCCTCGCCGTCCTCCGGGGCCAGGCGTTCGGCCTCGCCGCGGAGCCTGCCGAGCTTCTCACTGGCCTCGGAGGCCCGGGTCTCCAGCATCTGCACCAGGGACTCGGCGCGAGCGGCGGCGGCCTGGCGGGAGGGGCCGTCGGCGCCGTCCGGGCTCTCCAGGAGCTGGGCGGCGCGGGTGCGGACCTTGTTGGTGAGCCGGTCCAGTTCGGCGAGGGCGGCGCTCTCGTCGCTCTCGGCCCGGGCCTGCTCGGCGCGCAGGTCGGCGCCGACGCCGACCTTCTCGTAGAGCTGGGAGGCTGCGCGGTAGGCCTCGCGGAGGGCGGCGAGCGGTACGCGCGGGGCGTCGGCGTCCTGCGCGGGCAGGGTCTCGGGGGCGCCGGCGATCTCGGCCCGCTCGGCGCGCAGGGCGCGGGCGGTGCGGTGGGCGTCGTCGGCGGCGCGCTGGGCGGCGCGGCGGTCCTCGTCGGCGGCGCGGGCCCGCTCCAGGCAGGTCTGGGCGCGGGCCTCGTACTCGGCGGTCTCGTCGGCCAGTTCGCGCAGCCGCGCCTGCCAGCCGGCCCGCTCGCGCAGCCGGAACGCCAGTCCCGCGAGGGCGTCGGCGACCCGGCGGGCCCGCTGGGCGGCTTCCTGCCGTTCGTCGCGGACCCGGGCGGTGTCGGCCGCCGCCTCGTCGGCCTCGGCCCGTGCCGTACGGGCTTCGGCGAGCGCCACCTCGGCGGCCTCGGCGGCCGCGCGGGCGGTGGTGGCGGCCTCCGCCAGCTCGGTGAGCATGCCGGGCGGGCAGTCGGCGCGCCAGGAGCCGATGCGGGCGGCGAGCGAGCGGTCGCCGGTGAGGCGGGCGGCGAGGGTGCGGATCTCCTCGTCGCGGGCGGTGGCACGGGCGCGCAGCGCCTGGCGCTCCTCGTCCGCGGCGTGCTCGTCGTGCATGGCCGGGTTGGGCGGGACGAGGAAGACGTCGGTGTCCGTGCCGGTCTGTCCGGGGACGGGGGCGAGGAGGGCGGCGGCGGTGCCGACGGCCACGGCGGAGCGCGGCAGCAGCGCGGCGCCGGCCAGGGCTTCGCGGGCCCGGGCGTACGAGACCGGGTCGGTGATCACCACGCCGTCGACCAGCTCGGGCCGGGCGGCGAGCACGGCGGCGTGGTCGGCGGGGTCGACGGCCTGGGCGAGGTAGCGCCAGCCGGGCAGGGCGGGGATGCCCTGTTCGCCGAGGTACTCGACGGTGGCGAGGACGTCGGGGCCGGGCGGCAGGAGCCCGCCGTCGCCGAGGGCGCCGAGGATGCGGGAGTCGTCGGCGGCGGCGGTGCGCAGTTCGAACAGCTTGCGTTCGGCGGAGGCGATGCCCTGGTCGAGCAGCTCGCGGAGGTCGTCCGCGTACCGGTCGAACTCCTCGACGGTGAGGGGGCCTTGGGCCGTGCGCGCGGGTGCGGGCGTCCCGCCGTGGCCGCCGGGGTGGCCGTCGTCGTCCCCGGCGCCCGGGCCGGTGTCCGTGCCCTGGCGGGGGCCCGGGACGGCGGCCCTGGGACCGGCCGGGCCGGTGCCGGGCGGTTCGGCGGCGGACGGGCCGGTGGCCGACGGCAGGCTCAGCAGCTCGGCGAGGCGTTCCTCGGCGGCGATGGCCTCGGCGGCGCGGCGCTCGGCCTGGTGGGCGTGGTCGGCCGCCTGGGCGGCGTCGGCGGCGCGGGCGGCGGCCAGTTCGGCGCGGGACTCGGCGGCGGCCGCCTCGCGGGCCCGGTCGGCCGCCGCGCGGGCGGCGTCGCGGGCCGTGTCCCAGGCGGCGACGGTGGTCTTCTCGGCGTCGCTGGCGGCGAGCGCGGCGCGGGCCGGGTCGGCGTCGGGGGCGGTGTCGTCGAGCCAGCCGGCGCGTACCGCTTCGGCCGTCTCCTGCTCCACCTCGGCGAGGCGCTGGCGCAGGTGGCCCGCTTCGCTGCGGGCGCGCTGGGCCTCGGTGGCGGCGGCGGTGGCGTCGCGGTGGGCGGTTTCCCCGGCCTCCTGGAGGGCGGCGGAGCGCTCCTCCTCCTCGGCCGCCTGCCGTTCCCCCTCCTCGGCGGCGGTGTGCAGGGCGCGTACGAGGTCGGCGGCGGCCTTGGCGCGGGCGGCGAGCGCGGGGGCGGCGTCGCGCTCGGCCTCGCGGATGGCGGCGGCCACGCGCGCGGAGCGGTCGGCGGCGGCGCGGTGCCTGAGGACCGCCTCGGCGGCCTGCCAGGCGGCGTGCAGGGTGCGGGCGTCCATCAGCTCGCGCCGCTGGGCGGCGGCGCCCTTCTCGGCGGCGGTGAGGGCCAGGGAGGCGTGGCGGTAGGCCAGCTCGGCGGCGATCAGGGAGCTGCGGGCGCGGGCGTCCTCCGTCTCGGTGACGGTGTGGGCGGCGGCGGTGACCTGCCGGGCCAGCTCGGCGGCGCGGCCGCGTTCCTGAGCGGCGCGGGCGGAGAGGCGGTGGGCGAGCGTGCGGGTGCGGCGCTCGGCCCCGGCGTGGACGTCGCGGGCACGCGCGCGGGTGCCGGCCGCTTCGACGATCCGTCCCAGGAGGTCGACGGACCCGGCGGTGAAGTCCCGTTCGGCGGTGAGCTCGGCGCGGCGGCCCAGCTTGTTGCCGAAACCGCTGACCAGGTCGGCGAGGCCGTCCGTGTCGCGGGTGTCGGTGACCGCGCGCAGCAGGAGGTCGGTGAAGTCGGAGTCCTTCTTGACCGCGAAGAGGCCGGCGGCCTCGCCCTCGTCCGCGTTCATCTCGCGCTGGTAGCGGAACAGTTCGGGGTCCAGGCCGAGGTCGCCGAGGTGTTCGTTCCAGCGGTCGTGGATCTCCTCCCAGTACACCTCCAGGTGCGGGTACGCCTTGCCGGCTTCGGTCAGGGCGTCGCGGAAGCCCTTCATCGTGCGGCGGCGGCCCTGCGCGCCGGAGATGCCCTCGGCGGGCGGGCGTACGGAGGTGGCTTCCGCGACCGGGAGGGAGTCGAGGCCGAGACCGGGTCCGGGGCGGAAGGAGTACCAGGCCTCGGCGAACTTGCGCGGGTCGTTGGAGACCTGGCGGCCGCGCCACTCGCTGACCTTGCCGACCACGACGAGCTCGCCGGTGAGGGTGTGCTGCCATTCGAGGGCCACGTGGCCGCAGTCGTCGGCGAGCAGGAACTTGCGCAGGACGCCGGAGCTGGCGCCGCCGAGGGTGTTGCGGTGGCCGGGCAGCATCACCGAGAAGATCAGCTTGAGCAGGACGGACTTGCCGCCGCCGTTCTCCAGGAAGAGCACGCCCGCGGGCGCGGGGCGGCGCGGCGGGCCGACCGGTTCGTCCTCGAAGAACTCCGCCTGGGTGGGGGCGGGGTTGGGCACGGGCGCGCCCACTCCGCGCAGGTCCAGCACGGTGTCGGCGTACCGCGCACCGGCCGGCCCGATGGAGTAGAGGCGGACCCGGGACAACTCGTACATGTCGGCGGACTCTCAGTCGTTACTGTCGTGGTGCGCGTGTCGGAGGGCGCGTGTCAGGCGTGGAAGGGCAGGCCGGCGTCGGCCGCGAGCTCCAGGTCGTCGCCCTCGGGCGGCGGCAGGAGGGTGGCGGTGCCGTCGGAGACCGGGACGACGCCCAGGTCCAGGAGCTCTGCCATGGCGGCGCTGCCCGCCATGTCGCGGACCTGGAGCTGGTAGCGGGCGGTGGTGCGGTAGGAGCCGCCGCCCTCGTCACCGGTGCGCTGGAGGAAGCCGGAGTCGGTGAGGAAGGCGACGGCCTTGCCGATGATGCCGGTGGTGGAGCCGGCGAGCCGGCGGGCGTCCTTGGTGGCGCCGGTGGCGCTGCGCCGGGCGTAGATGCGCCAGGCGGCCTCCAGGCCGGGGGCGTCGCTGGCCGGGTCGGTGTTCTCGCCCTGTTCCTCGGCGCGCTCCTCCAGGCGGCGGCAGGCCTGGCGTACGAAGGCGTCGACGCCGTTGACGGTGAGGCGGCCGATGTAGCCGTCGTCGGCGAGGTCCTCGGGGCGGGGGAAGGCCATGGCGGCGACGGCGAGGTGGGCCAGGCCGTGCAGGAAGCGGTCGCCCGAGTCGGTGGAGGCGCGGCGGGCGTAGTCGCCCATGCGGACGGCGAAGACGGAGTCCTCGGCGGCGGTGACGGCCATGCCGGCGCGGGGGGACACCTCCAGCACGATGAGGCCGAGGCCGGTGGCCACGGCGTCGGCGACCCGCGCGAAGGCGGGCTCCTCGCGGTAGCGGCGGAGCAGGTCGGCGTACTCGGCGTCCCGGGCGGGGAGCAGCTTGGGCTGGAGCCCGAAGGAGACCAGGCGGGCGGCGTCGGCGGCGTCGGCCGGTGTGACGGCGGAGCCGCCGGTGGGCGTGCCGGGCTGGGCCGCCTCGGGGGCGTCCGGCTCGCTCCACGCGTCGGTGTGCTCGGCGTGGTGGTCGCTCACGGCTGGGGCTCCTCGGTACGGGTGGATCGTGGTCGGGACGGGCACGGGGACGGAGGCTGGAGCCGGGGCCGGGGCCGGGGCCGGAGCCGGAGCCGGGCCGCGGACCGGGCCAGGGACAGGGTCCGGGGCCGGGACGTGCGGCGGGGTGCGGCGCTCCCGGCCACGGCCGGGCTCGGCGTCCACCGCCCCGCCGGGCGGTGGACGGGGGCGGTGGCGGGGCCGTTCACGCGGTGTCCTTGCGGTCGGCGGCCATGCCCACCGCGTCGAGCAGCGCGGTGCCGACTATCAGGTCGGCGCCGCCGAACTCCGGGTCGTCCAGCTCGGTGCCGTCGTCGACGGCGAACAGCAGGCGTTCCTCGCCCTGCCGGTAGGCGGTGCCGACCGGGGGGCTGGCCGCGTGTACGGCCAGCAGGGCGACCAGGTAGGGCAGTTCGGGGTCGCGGCGGCGGGCTTCGGCGAGAAGTCCGGAGAGCCTGCGCGGCGCGTCGTGCTCCAGGTCGAGCAGTTCCATGGCGGTGGCAAGCTGCGCCTCGCTGAAGCGGCTGTCGTCGGGGGTGGCGATGAGGTCGGGCTCGGGCATCTCGGCGCCCAGGTGCTCCCGCTCCACGGGGGGCGTCAGCAGCAGCTCGACCAGGTCGCCCATCCGTACGGCGCCGGGGGCGCGCAGACCTGTGCCGTGGGCGAAGTACGCGTCGGTGACCTTGGTGGCCCGCTCCACCGGCAGGGGGAGGAGGGGGGCGACGAGCTGACCGTAGAGGTCGAGTCCGGCGCGGGCGGTGGGCTGGGTGAAGGCCTGTCGGTCCTGTTCGGCGCGGAACAGCGGCCCGGCCTCCAGGAGCCGGGACTGGAGCTGGGTGTGGCGGCGGATGCAGTCCTTGACGATGTCGACGAGCTCGGCGGCGCGCCGCTTGTGCTCCTGGTCCTCGGCCTCGTCGCGCGCCTTGCGGATGTTGGTGAGGATGGCGTTCTCGTGGCGGTACCGGTCGGCGACGTGGTCGAGCGCCTCGTCGATCATGTCGGGTACGGCGCTGAGCCAGTCGACGGCCCGGACGTTGCGCCGGGTGGCCTCCAGGGTCTTGCGGAGGGTCTCCGCGTACTGCACGGTGCGGTACCGCGCCTGTTCGGCGGCGAGCTGGGCGTCGGCGAGCCTGCCGCGGCTGATCAGCACCTCCAGCTTGACCTCCGCGGCGATCTGCGCGCTGGTGACGTCGGTGTCGAGGGCGCCGACGAGGACGTTGACCGCCTCGTCGGTGGTGCGGAGGTAGACGCTGCCCCCGTACCCGGGGACCTCCTCGATGAGCTTGAAGTCGTAGTCGCGGCGTACGTAGACGCCGTCGGCGCCGAAGGTGCCGTACACGGCGCGGAAGCCCCGGTCGACGCTGCCGACGTTGATCAGGTTCTCCAGGACCCAGCGGGCGACGCGCTCGTGCTCGGCGGCGGGCCGCCGCGGGGCCTGGGCGGCGACCCTGGGCAGCAGCCGGGCGACGATCTGCTCGTGGTCGGCGCCGGTGTCGAAGTCCATGTTGAGCGTGACGAGGTCGATCGCGGCGAGGGCGACCTCGGCCATGGCGTACGTCGAGTACTCCCCCGCCAGGTTCGCCTTGCGCGCGTCCAGGTCGTGCAGGGGCGCGGTGCACGCGAGCGCGCGCAGCCGCCGCGCGAGCCCTTCGTCGGCGGCCGGGCCCTGCGCGGGCCGCGGCCCCGCGCTGAGCTGGGGCGGAACCGATTCCGTCGAGGCAGGCGAAGTCACGCTGCACAGATTAGGTCCTCGCACCGACAACGGTCGAAACGGCGCAGACGGCCCGCGCGGGCCCGTGGGCCGGCCGGTGCGCGCGGCGGCCGTCAGCCGGTGCCGGGCGGCGGGTCCGCCGCGACCACATCGGAATAGACCCGGACCAACTGCTCACGGGAATCGTCGAGGTAGTCCATGAGCAGCCGTTCGGCACGGGTCGGTTCCCCCGCCTGAAGAGCGTCCAGTATCTCCCGGTTTCGCATGAGATACGGCTCATGGAGCGCCCGGGGATCGGCCACCGAGTGGAAGGCGAGCCGGAGTTCGGCGAGCACCCCGCGCATCAGCTCGTCCGTGCGGTCGCTGCCCGCGAGGGCGACCAGCTCCCGGTGGAAGTGGATGTTGGCGGTGGACACGCCCTTCCAGTCGCCGTCCCGGGCGTCGCGCTCACCCCCGGTCACCGCGAGGACCAGGCCGTCGAGGGCGTACGGGGGCTCACCCAGGTCGTGCAGGACGGCGCATTCGACGAGCCGCCGGGTGCGGTAGATGTCGACGACGTCCTCGACGGCGAGGACGCGCACGAAGACCCCCCGGTTCAGCTCGTGGACGAGCAGCCGCTCGTGCGTGAGCAGCCGGAACGCCTCGCGCAGGGTGTTGCGCGACACCCCGAGCGCGCCCCCGATGCTCTCCTCCGACAGGCGGGTGCCGGGCGGGAAGAACCCCTCGGCGATCCGGGTGCGCAGGATGTCCGCGACCCGTTCCGCGGTGCTCGTACGGCCGAGGAGCACGCGGTCGTCCGCGAGCCCGCCGCTCCCTGAGCCCGTCGTCCCCACAGCGCCCTCTTCTCATCCGTCTCATCCGACTCGCACGACTTGTTCGTCTTTGTGCGTCCCGTCCGCCTCACCCGTCGGCGGCGCGTGCCCCCCTCATCGTAGAAGGAAGGGCGAGGTGCGAGAACGAGGGGACGAACCTCTTGTCGGATCGTTCAACGATCCCTACCTTGGGGACACCGCACCGCTCCCGCTCGACCCCGTACCGCTCCGGCACGCCTCCCCCAGCTACGAGGTGCAGATGAGTACGCCCCGGACGACTCCGACGACCCCGACGACCCCGACGACCAAGGGCGAACAGCCCGACGACGGCGCGTTCGCCTGGCTGCGCGCCCTCGGGCCGCGCGGCCGCCGCGCCTTCGGCGGCGCGTTCGGTGGCTACGCCCTGGACTCCTACGACTTCTTCACGCTGCCGCTGAGCATGGTGGCGATCTCCGCCTACTTCGGTCTGAGCAGCGGCCGGACCGGCCTGCTCACCACCGTCACGCTGGTCGTGTCGGCAGTCGGCGGCGTCCTCGCCGGGATCCTCGCCGACCGGATCGGCCGGGTGCGGGCGCTGATGATCACGGTGATCACCTACGCGCTGTTCACCGTCCTGTGCGGCTTCGCGCCCAACTACGAGACGCTGCTCGTCTTCCGCGCCCTCCAGGGCGTCGGATTCGGCGGCGAGTGGGCGGTCGGGGCGATCCTGGTGGCCGAGTACGCCTCCGCCAAGCACCGCGGCCGGACCCTCGGCGGCGTCCAGAGCGCCTGGGCGGCGGGCTGGGCCCTCGCGGTCGTCGTCTACACGCTGGTCTTCCACTTCGCCGACCCGGACACCGCCTGGCGCGTGATGTTCTGGACGGGCGCCCTGCCCGCCCTGCTGGTGATCTGGGTGCGCCGGAACGTCGAGGACGCGCCGGACGCCGCCGCGGTACGCGCGTCGAGCGCCGAGCGCGGCTCCTTCACGGCCGTCTTCCGGCCGGGTCTGCTGCGGACGACGGTGTGCGCGACGCTGCTCTCCACCGGCGTCCAGGGCGGCTACTACACGCTGGCCACCTGGGTACCGACGTACCTCAAGAGCGACCGCGGGCTGACCGTCGTCGGTACGGGCGGCTACCTGGCGTTCCTGATATCCGGCGCGTTCCTCGGGTACCTGACGGGTGGTTACCTCACCGACCGGCTGGGGCGGAAGCGCAACATCGTCGTCTTCGCGTTCCTCTCGGCGGTGTGCATCCTCGCCTACACGAACATCCCCTCCGGGGCGAACGGTCTCGTCCTCGTCCTGGGCTTCCCCCTCGGCTTCTGCATGTCGGCCATCTTCAGCGGCTTCGGCTCGTTCCTCGCCGAGCTCTACCCGACGGCGGTGCGCGGCACGGGCCAGGGCTTCACGTACAACACCGGACGGGCGGTCGGCGCGTTCTTCCCCACCCTGGTCGGCTTCCTCGCCGAGAGCTGGGGCGTGGGAGGAGCGCTGGTCTTCGGCGCGGTCGGGTACGGCATCGCCGTGCTCGCCCTGCTCGGCCTGCCCGAGACGCGCGGGCGCGAGCTCGTCTGACACGGGGACGGAGTCACCACCATGACCTGGGCATCGATCGACCTCAACGCCGACCTCGGGGAGGGCTTCGGCCGCTGGCGGCTGACCGACGACGAACAGCTCCTGTCGGTCGTCACCAGCGCCAACGTGGCCTGCGGCTTCCACGCCGGAGACGCGGCCACCATGCGGCGCGTCTGCGCGCTGGCCGCCGAGCGCGGGGTGCGGATCGGCGCCCAGGTCTCCTACCGCGACCTGGCCGGCTTCGGACGGCGCTCCATGGACGTGCCGTACGACGAGCTGGCCGCCGAAGTGGCCTACCAGATCGGCGCCTTGCAGGTGTTCGCCCGGGCGGCCGGTGCGCGGGTGTCGTACGTGAAACCGCACGGGGCGCTGTACAACCGCGTCGTCCACGACGAGGGCCAGGCGCAGGCGGTGGTCGACGGCGTGCTGCTGACCGGCGAGCGGCTCCCGCTCCTGGGCCTGCCCGGCTCACGCGTGCACGAGGTGGCGGAGAAGGCCGGACTGCCGGTCGTCGCCGAGGCGTTCGCCGACCGCGCCTACACCGCGGCCGGCACCCTGGTGCCGCGGACCGAGGACGGCGCCGTCGTCACCGACCCGGCGGCCGTCGTGGAACGGTCGGTGTCCATGGCCCGGTTCGGTGTGGTCACCTCCCGGTGCGGACGCCCGGTACCGGTTCGCGCCCGGTCGCTGTGCCTGCACGGCGACACTCCGGGGGCGGTGGGCCTGGCCCGCCGGGTCCGGGCCGAGCTGGAGTCCTCGGGCGTGCGCGTGGAGGCCTTCGTATGAGGACCCTCCCGGTCGGCGAGCGGGCCCTGCTGGTCGAGCTCGACAGCGGCGAGGAGGCCGAGGCCTTCCACGCCGAGCTGCTGCGCCGCCGGGCGGCCGGCGCGCTCCCCGCCGTGACGGAGATCGTCCCGGCGGCGCGGACGGTGCTGCTGGACGGGGTGGCGGATCCCGGGCGGCTCGCCGCCCTGGTCGCCGGCTGGGAGACCGGCCCGACGCACGCGCGCGTGGAACCGGTCGTCGAGATACCTGTCCGGTACGACGGGCCCGACCTGGCGGACGTGGCGGCCCTGTGGGGTGTGCCGCCCGGCGAGGCGGCCCGGATCCACGCGGCGGCCGAGTTCCGGGTGGCGTTCTGCGGGTTCGCCCCGGGGTTCGGGTACCTCACGGGGCTGCCGGCGGTGTACGAGGTGCCCAGGCGGGCCACCCCGCGCACCGCCGTCCCGGCCGGCTCGGTGGCGTTGGCCGGCCCGTACACGGGGGTGTACCCGCGCGCGTCGCCCGGCGGCTGGCAGCTCATCGGGACGACCGACACCGTGCTGTGGGACCCGGCCCGGGAGCCCGCGGCGCTGCTGTCGCCGGGCACCCGGGTCCGCTTCGTGCCGCGGGACGTGGGGGGCCGATGACCGACCGGGCCTTCGCCGTCGTACGGGCCGGGGCGCTGACCACCGTGCAGGACCTGGGGCGTCCCGGCCACGCCCACCTGGGCGTTCCGCGTTCGGGTGCCCTCGATCCGTACGCGAGCGGCCTCGTCAACCGGCTGGTCGGCAACCCGGCGGACGCGGCCGTGCTGGAGACCACCGTCGACGGCTGCGCGGTGCGGCCCCGCTGTGCCGTGACCGTCGCGGTGGGCGGGGCGCCATGCCCCGTCACGGTCGACGGGCGCCCGGCCGGCTGGGGCACCGCCGTGCGCGTCCCGGCGGGCGCCGTCCTGGAGGTGGGCACGGCGGTGCGCGGCCTGCGCTGCTACGTGGCGTTCGCCGGGGGCGTCGCCCCCGACCCGGTGCTCGGCAGCCGGTCCACGGACCTGCTCTCGGGGCTCGGCCCGGCCCCGCTGCGCGACGGTGCCGTGCTGCCGCTGGGCCCGGCCCCGTCGTCCGCGCCCGGGGCTCCGCCCGCGCCGGCGCCCGGCGTCGTGCCCTGGCCGGGGCCGCCCCGGGAACTGGTGCTGGGCGTCCGGCTCGGCCCGCGCGACGACTGGTTCACCCGGCGGGCGCTCAGCACCTTCGCCACGCACGCGTACCGGGTGTCGCCCGCGAGCAACCGCATCGGGCTGCGCACCGAAGGACCGCCCCTGGAGCGTGCGGTGGCGGGTGAGCTGCCGAGCGAGGGCATGGTCCTGGGCGCCGTCCAGGTGCCCCCGGACGGGCGCCCGGTGGTGTTCCTCGCGGACCATCCCACGACGGGCGGCTACCCGGTGGTGGCCGTCGTCCGGGAGCGGGACCTGGCGGCGGCCGCCCAGGCCGTGCCCGGGACGACCGTCCGGTTCGTGCCCACCGGCCCGTGACCGGCGCCCGGGGACCGGGCCGGGCCCGGGGAACCGGACCGGGGTCACGGGGTGGCGGCCGGCGGATCCGGGGTCACGGGGTGGCGGCCGGCGGGTCCGGCGGGCCGGCCGGGGGGCCGTACCCGCCGCCCCCGGGGGTGGCGACGACCAGGACGTCCCCCGGCTCGACGTCCACCACGTCCACCCCCGCCAGCCGGCGTCCGGTGCCGTCCGCCCGCTCCACCGCGTTCTCGCCGAGCGCGCCCGGAGCGCCGCCCGCCATCCCGTACGGGGGGACCCTCCGGTGCCCGGTCAGGAGCGCCACCGTCATGGGCTCCAGGAACCGGATGCGCCGGACCACGCCGTCACCGCCCCGCCGGCGGCCTCGGCCCCCGCTGCCCTCCCGCACCCCGAAGGCCTCCACCCGGACCGGGTAGCGCCACTCCAGGACCTCGGGGTCGGTGAGCCGCGAGTTGGTCATGTGGGTCTGGACGGCGTCCGCGCCGTCGAAGCCGTCCCCGGCGCCCGAACCGCTCGCCACCGTCTCGTAGTACTGCACCCGGTCGTTGCCGAAGGTCACGTTGTTCATGGTCCCCGAGCCCTCGGCCTGGACCCCCAGCGCGGCGTAGAGGGCGCCGGTCACCGCCTGCGAGGTCTCGACGTTGCCCGCGACCGTCGCCGCCGGGTGGACGGGGGCGAGCATCGAGCCGGCCGGCACCCGCACGTCCAGCGGCTCCAGGCAGCCGCTGTTGAGGGGGATGTCGTCGTCGACGAGCGTGCGGAACACGTACAGCACGGCCGCCATGACCACGGCCGTCGGCGCGTTGGTGTTCCCCGGCTGCTGCGGTGACGTGCCGCTGAAGTCCAGGACGGCAGCGCGGTGCTCGCGGTCGACGCGGACGGCCACCTGGATGACCGCCCCGCCGTCCGTCTCGTAGCGGTAGGAGCCGTTCTCGAGGGTGGCGACGATCCGGCGCACCGACTCCTCGGCGTTGTGCCGTACGTGCCGCATGTAGGCGTGGACGACGTCCAGGCCGAACTGCTCCACCATGCGGTCCAGTTCCTCGATGCCCTTCTCGTTGGCGGCGATCTGGGCCCGCAGGTCGGCGAGGTTGGTGTCCGGGTCCCGGGAGGGGTACGGGGCGTCGGTGAGCAGCCTCCTCGTCTCGGCCTCGCGCAGCTTCCCGTCCCGTACCAGGAGCCAGTTGTCGAAGAGGACGCCCTCCTCGTGGATGCTGCGGCTGAAGGCCGGCATGGAGCCGGGCGTGATCCCGCCGATCTCGGCGTGGTGCCCGCGGGAGGCGACGAGGAAGCGGAGTCCGCCGGACGGTCCGAAGACGGGCGTCACGACCGTCACGTCGGGCAGGTGCGTGCCCCCGTGGTACGGGTCGTTGATGGCGTACACGTCTCCGGGGTGCATGGTCCCCCGGTTGCGGCGCAACACCTCCTTGATGGACTCCCCCATGGAGCCGAGGTGGACGGGGATGTGGGGCGCGTTCGCGATCAGGTTGCCGTCCGCGTCGAACAGGGCGCAGGAGAAGTCGAGCCGTTCCTTGATGTTGACCGAGTGGGCGGTGTTCTCCAGCCGCACGCCCATCTGTTCGGCGATCGCCATGAAGAGGTTGTTGAACACCTCCAGGAGGACCGGGTCGACCTCGGTGCCGACGGCGCTGCGGCGCGGCCGGGGGCGGGCCCGGGTCAGCAACAGGTGGCCGGTGTCCGCCGCGACGGCCCGCCATCCGTCGTCCACGACCGTCGTGGCGTCGGCCTCGGCGACGAGGGCCGGTCCCGGCACGCCGTCGCCCGGGCGGAGGTCCTCCCTCCGGTACAGCGGGGTGTCCGTGCACTTGCCGCCGGTGAACATCGCCACCGTCGCACGCGGCCGTGGCGCGCCCCGCCGGGCGGGCCGTTCCGGCGTGGCCGGGCCGTGGGCGCCGGCCCGGCCCACCGCCTCGACCGACACGGCCTCCACCACCAGGGGCTTGTCCATGATGAAGCCGTACCGCGCCCGGTGCGCCGCCGTGAACGCCTCCGCCATGGCCTCGGCCGGGCCGAACGGTACGGCCAGGCCGGCGTCCGTTCCGGCGTAACGGAGCAGTACGCGCGCGTGGGTGCTGATCGCGCCGCCGGGCAGCCCGTCGGCCCGCAGTTCCTCGGCGGTGCGCGCGGCGAGCCGGTCGCAGAGGTCCCGCACGCGCGCGTGCACGGCGTCGCCGTCCAGTTCCGCCTCGACGGACCGTTCGCGCATCGCGGTGGCGTCGGCGAGCCCGATGCCGTACGCGGAGAGGACCCCGGCCAGGGGCGGCACCAGGACGGTGTCGACCCCGAGGGCGTCGGCGACCGCGCACGCGTGCTGGCCGCCGGCGCCGCCGAAGCTGGTCAGGGCGTAGCGGGTGATGTCGTGGCCGCGCTGCACGGAGATCTTCTTGACGGCGTTCGCCATGTTGAGGACGGCGATCTCCAGGAACCCGGCCGCCACTTCCTCCGGGGTGGGGGCGGTTCCGGTGTGCCGCCGCACCTCCTCCGCGAGGGCGGTGAAGCGGTCGCGGACGACGTCCGGGTCGAGCGGCTGGTCGCCCCGGGGGCCGAAGACGGCCGGGAAGTGGTCCGGCTGGACGCGGCCGAGCATCACGTTGGCGTCGGTCACGGTCAGCGGTCCGCCGCGCCGGTAGCAGGCGGGCCCCGGGTCCGCCCCGGCGGAGTCGGGGCCCACGCGGTAGCGCTGCCCGTCGAAGTGGAGGACCGAGCCGCCGCCCGCCGCGACGGTGTGGATGTTCATCATCGGGGCCCGCATCCGCACCCCCGCCACCTGGGTGCCCAGCTCCCGTTCGAACGCGCCCGCGTAGTGCGACACGTCGGTGGACGTGCCGCCCATGTCGAAGCCGATCACCCGCCCGTACCCCGCCTGCTCCGACGTGCGGGCCATGCCGACGACCCCGCCCGCCGGGCCGGACAGCACGGCGTCCTTGCCGCGGAAGTGGGCGGCCTCGCGCAGCCCGCCGTTGGACTGCATGAACATCAGCCTGACGCCGGCGAGTTCGCCCGCGACCTCGTCGACGTACCGCCGCAGGATCGGGGAGAGGTACGCGTCGACGACCGTGGTGTCGCCGCGCGGCACCAGTTTGATCAGCGGACTGACCTCGTGCGAACAGCTGACCTGGGTGAATCCGGCCTCGCGGGCCGCCTCGGCGACGCGCAGCTCGTGCTCGGGGTGGCGGTAGCCGTGCATGAGGACGATCGCGGCGCTGCGGAAGCCGTCACCGTGGGCGGCTGCCAGCCGGCCGGTGACGGCGGGCAGGTCGAGCGGCCGGACGACGGTTCCGCGGGCGTCGACGCGTTCGGGAACCTCGACGACCCGGTCGTACACCGCCTCGGGCAACAGGATGCGCCGGTCGAAGATCCGGGGCCGGTTCTGGTAGGCGATGCGCAGCGCGTCACGGAAGCCCTCGGTGACGACCAGCACGGTCGGCTCCCCGCGCCGCTCCAGGAGGGCGTTGGTGGCGACGGTGGTGCCCATCTTCACCGAGGCGATCCGGTCGGCCGGTACGGGCTCGTCCGGAGCGAGCCCCAGGAGGAGCCGGATGCCGGCGACGGCGGCGTCCCGGTACCGGGCGGGGTCGTGGGAGAGCAGCTTGCGGGTGACCAGGCGACCGTCGGGCCGCCGGGCGACGACGTCGGTGAAGGTGCCGCCCCGGTCGATCCAGAACTCCCAGCGCCCTGCCATCCCCCCATTTTCTCTCGGACGGCTCGGTCCGCCTCCTGGGCGCCCCCCTCTTTTGAAGGCTCGGTTCGCCTCCGGGGCGCCTTCAGTCGGCGCCGACGGTCGATCGTGCTCGGTTCCTCGTTCCTCGGAACCTCCGCGCGTTCTCCCTTTCGGCACCGCCGGCGCCCCTTCGGCTCACTCGCCCCGCCGGCGCCCCTTCGGCTCGCTCGCCCGGCCGGCGCGCCGGGCGAGCGGCCGGGCGGGTCAGACCTTGGGGAGGTCGGGGCCGATGCGGCTGCGGACGGCGTCCTGGACCTCGTCCTCCTCGGCGGGATCGGCGGCGAGCCGGCGCAGCCGTTCGGCCACGCGTACGTCACCGGTCTCGGCGTGCAGGGCGGCGATCTCCCTCGTCGTCTCCTCGCAGTCCCACAGGCACTCGACGGCGAAGCCGGTCGCGAAGGAGGGGTCCGTGGCGGCCAGGGCGCGTGCGGTGCGCCCGCGTAGCTGGGAGGAGGCGGTCTCGCGGTAGATGTGGCGCAGTACGGGCGCGGCGCAGGCGACGCCCAGCCTGCCCGTGCCGTCGACGAGCGCGTAGAGCGAGGGGGCGTCGGGGCCGTCGGCCCGTACCGCCTCGCGCAGCGCCCCGAGGACGAGCGTGGCGTCCCGGGCGTCGCCCCGGCAGGCGAGCACCCCGGCCGCGGAGGCGCCGAGCGGGTCGGGCCGGTGCACCCAGCCCCGGGCCCGGTCGACGGCCGCGTCGCCGCACATGCGCTCGAACGCCGCGACGGCGGCTTCGGCGACGGTACGGGAGTCACTGGCGGCCGCGGCCTCGATGAGGTCGAGCACGGCGGGGTCCCGCGCTTCGGCGAGGTAGTGCAGGGCGGCGCAGCGGGCGCCGTCCTGGCCGGCGCGGGCCGCTTCGAGGATCAGCGGCCGGTCGCCGGGGCCGGCGACGGCGGTCAGGCAGCGGGCGGCGGGCACATGGAGCACGGAGCCGCGCTCCAGGCCCTCCTGGGCCCACTCGAAGACCGCCTGGACGCTCCAGCCGGGCCGGGGCCCCGTGGGGCGCATCTGGCGCTGCCAGCGGTCGAAGGAGCCCTGTTCCCGGGCGGCCCGGACGCGGGCGCCGACCGCTTCTCGGGGGTCCTCGGCCCACAGCCGCCACGGGCGCGGCTCGAAGGCGTCGCGCACGGCGGTGGCGAGCTCGGCGTCGCCCTCGGGGGTGGCCGGGAACCTGGCGAGGATCGGGCCGGCGAGACCGCGCAGCCCGGCGTCGTCGTCGCGCAGGGCCAGCTCGTCGAGCGCCCAGGACCAGTTGGCCCCGGTCGCCGCGTACCGGCGCAGCAGTACCAGGGCGTCCCCGCGGCCGTACGCGGCGAGGTGGCCCAGGACGGCCAGCGGGAGCCCGGTGCGGGCCTCCTCGGTGTCGAGGTGGTCCTCGGCACCGAACAGGTGGGCCTCGATCTCGTCGAGCCCGCCGTGCAGATCCAGGTAGAGCCGTGCGTAGTAGAGGGAGCGGTTCTCGACCTGCCAGTCCTTGCGCGGGTCGTGGAGAACACAGTGGTTGAGGGCCGCGAGGGCTTCCGCCCGTGGCGCGGCCAACGCGTGCAGCGTGCCGTCGCCGCGACCCCTCTGCAGCAGGCCGAGCAGCGTACCGCTCGGCGCTATGACTGGATCGAACATGGAAAATGCCTCACATCAAGCTGTCGACGCACCCGGAGGACACCGGGGATCCCGGGGTGACCGGGGAACGGTGATGACCTAGGCCGCGCAGCAACATGTGGAGCCGCCCGTCGTCTTCCGCTTGGTGTTGACCATCTTCCTCTGCCTCTCGTCGGTGGCCCCGTACGGGCCCGACGTCATGATGACCCAGCCATTTCGCCACCGCGACCACATTTACGGCACCGCTCTCACCTGGCGTTCAGCACCCGTTCACCGGGAGCCGAACAGCTCCAGGAGGTGTGCCTTCCCAAACATCCTGGCGGTATCCACGGCGGACGGAGTTCCTGCTTCCGGATCGGCGCCCGCGGCGAGGAGGGCACGGACGATGGTGTCCTCGCCCTTGAAGACGGCGCCGGCGATCGGCGTCTGGCCCCGGTCGTTGACTCGGTCGGGGTCGGCGCCGCGCTCCAGCAGGGCGGCCACCGCGGCCTCGTGGCCGTGGTAGGCCGCGAGCATGACCAGGGAGTCGCCCTTGTCGTTGGTGAGGTTCGCGGGCACGCCCGCGTCGACGTAGGCGGCGAGCGCCTCGGCGTCGCCCTGCCGTGCCAGATCGAAGACCTTGGACGCCAGCTCGATCACCTCGGGGTCCGGGGTTTCACTCATCGGACGTACCGCCTCTCACCTCGTTGACGCGTCATGCCGCCATGGACGCGTGCGGCTACGACAGCCGCGTTGACCTGCATGGACCCGGTCGGACCGGTACGCACGGCGGGAGCGCCGTACGAGTGAACCGACAGGGTACTGCCCGGGCGCGGACATGACCCGGTCCGGCATTGGCAAGGGATGAGCAGCGGAGCGAAGGGGTCACAACCCGGGCATTCCGTCCGCCAGTCAAGTGAAAAGCACATAATTTCACCCATTTGCACCTTTTATCACATAGATACTTTCTGTGAGGCTGGAAGAACTGAAGGTGACTGTCCCCTCACCCAGGAGATCCCCTCATGATCCTGTCCATCTCAGGCGTGGTACTGCTCGGCATCATCGTCTTCCTCTTCTTCAAGAAGGACGGGCTCAAGGCCTCCCACGCCCTGGTCTGCGCGCTCTTCGGCTTCTACCTCGCGGGCACCGCGATCGCACCCAGCATCACGGCGGGCGGCGCGAGCCTGGCCAGCCTGCTGGGCGGGATCAAGTTCTGACGCCCCGCGGCCCCTTCCACGACCCCAGGACCAGGAGTACGACGTGGCACGGCGCCCCCTTCCGCGCATCCCGCACCTCCCGAGCCTCCCGAGCATGCCGAGCGGCGCCACCGCCCGGATCGCCCGCGGCCGGGAGATCGCCCGAACGGCCGCCGACGGCGCCACGGACGTCCTCCATCCACTGATCACGATCAGTCGTGGTCTGCGGAAGCTGGTGGGGGCCGGTCGCGCCAAGTGGGCCGCGACGCCCAGGGAACGGCGCGGTCCCGCGCTGTTCGTGGTCGCGGCCTGCGTCATGGCCGTCGCGCTCGTCCCGTACGGGCCGCTGCTGGCCCTCGTCTCGGTCATGGGCGCGGCGGCGTGGCAGGGGCGCGAGCGCCCGGTCGTCAGGACGGGTCCCGACGAGGCCGAGACGGAACGGCTCCGGGCGCTGTACGAGGCCCTGGTGCCGTACTTCTCCGTCCCCGAGGACCCGAGCCCGCTGTTCGCCCACGGCGGCGACTGGTCGAAGGCCTTCGGCGACGCCGAGTTCGACGGTGACGGGCGGCCCACCCGGCTGCGGATCACCTACCCCGCCTACTTCACGGACGGCGAGGCCGAGTCCCGCGCGCGGATCGAGCAACTGCTGTTCGCCAAGTCCGGCCGGGGCCGGGAGTACCTCTTCGACTGGGACGAAGAGGGCAACCAGCTCCTCATGCGGGTGCTCCCCGCGCTCTCCACGACAGTGGCCGCCCAGCGCTTCGTCACCGTCCCGGGCGAGACCGTGCTCGGGTTCACCGACCCCGACGCCGTCCAGCGGACCGTGCCCGTGCTGGACGGTGACGAGACCCGGGACGCGCCGCCCGTGGTGTGGCGCACGGGTCCCCGCTCCACCGAGCCGCACCTGCTGGCCGTCGGGCAGCCGGGCAGCGGCACCACCACCCTGCTGCGGTCCGTCGCGCTCCAGGCGCTCCAGCACGGAGACGTGCTCGTCGTCGAGGGCGCCGGAACCGGCGAGTACGCCTGCCTCGTCGGGCGCGAGGGCGTCCTGGCCGTCGAGTGCGGACTGTCCGGCGCGCTGGCCAGCCTGGAATGGGCGGCGCACGAGACGGAGCGGCGGCTGATCGCTGCCAACCGGGCGCGCCAGGCCGGTCACCCGGCGCCCGAGGACACCAGACGGCCGCTGTGGATCCTGCTGGACCGGCCGAGCGTGCTCGGCCACCTGGCGGCCGCGGACGGCCGGACGGACCCCCAGTCGCTGCTCCAGGTCCCCCTGCGGCACGGCCGGGCGGCCCATGTGACGGTGGTCGTGGCGGAGCAGTTCGACTGCCTGGACACGCTCGGCGAACCCGTCTGGGCCCACACCCGTGCCCGGGTCGTGCTCGGACCCGCCTCCGCCGAGCAGGTGCGCTGCGTCCTGGACGCCACTCCGCACACCACGCCGACCCCGCACGTGCCGCCGGGGCGGGGCTACGCCCGGCTCGGTACGGGACCGGTTCTCCGGCTCCAGGTCCCCGCGACGCCGGACCCGTACGACGACGCCACGACGGAGACGCACCGGCAGGCCGTCCTGGACCTCCTCCCGCCGCGCCAGCCCGCCCCGGCACCGGCCGCGCCCCCCATGCCGGCCGGCCCCCCGAAGGCGGCTCCCCGGATGGCGGACCCCGTCGGGGCCGGCCCCCCGGAGGCCGAGCCACGGGCCGCCGCGCCGGTCACCGACCAGGCACCGCTCCAGCCGGTACCGCAGGACGTCCAGCCGGTGCCGCGGGCCGTCCAGCCCGTACCCCAGGCGCTCCAGTCCGTACCGCCGGTCCTCACCGACGCCCTCCACGCCGCGCCCGGAACCGCCCCGCCGGCACCGCAGGCGCCCGGGCCCCTCCCCCAGGCCCCCCAGCCCGCGCCGCCCCAGGCCTCCCCGCCCCTCACCGCGGCCCCGGCCACGCCGCCGGCGGCCGGACCGCCCGCCGTACCGGACCCGCTGCCCGGCGGCCCGCGGACCGCCCCCACCGGCGGCTGACCCGGCACCGGGACCCACACCCAGCACCCCCGCACCCACGGCCCGGCCGGCGGGGGCGCCGGTCCCGTCGAGCGCCGCACCCCTCCGGCCGTCCCACCCCGCTCAGGCCACGAACGTCCTCGGCGAGTCGCCCGAACCGGCGCTCGCGCCCGCCCTCACCAGCCGGGCCGCCGCCGCGAGGCGTACCGCCGCCTCGTCCGCGACCGGACCGGCGACGGTGAACGGGAGCCGGACGTACCCCTCGAAGGCGCCGTCCACGCCGAAGCGGGGACCGGAGGGCACCCGTACGCCCACCCGCTCGCCCACCTCGGCCAGCCGGGAGCCGGACAGCCCACCGGTGCGGACCCAGAGGGTCAGACCCCCGCGCGGCACCTCGAACTCCCAGTCGGGCAGCTCCCGGCGTACGGCGGCGACCAGCGCGTCGCGGTTCTCCCGCGCCTGGGCGCGGCGCAGGGCGACCGCCTCCTCCCAGCCGCCGGTCCGCATCAGCCAGTTGACGCCGAGCTGCTCCAGTACGGGGGTACCCAGGTCGGCGTACGCGCGGGCGGCGACCAGCGCGCGGATCACGTCGGGCGCCGCCCGTACCCACCCGATGCGCATGCCCGCCCAGAAGGCCTTGCTGGCCGATCCGACGGTGAGCACCGTGCTCCCGGCCGGGTCGAAGGCGCACACGGGCCGGGGCATGTCGAGCCCCTCCTCCAGGTGCAGCTCCGTCATGGTCTCGTCGACCACGAGCACCGTCCCGGCCGAGCGGGAGGCGTCGACCAGAGCGCGCCGCCGGTCCTCGTCCGCCAGGGCCCCGGTCGGGTTGTGGAAGTCCGCCACCACGTAGGCGAGCCTCGGGGCGGCGTCCCGGAGCACCTGGCGCCACCGGGCCACGTCCCAGCCGTCCAGGCCCTCGGCCATCGCGACCGGCACCAGCCGGGCGCCCGCCTCCCGCATGAGCTGGAGGATGTTGGCGTAGGAGGGTGACTCGACGGCGATGCGCTCGCCGCGCCCGGCGAACAGGTGGCAGATGGCGTCGATCGCCCCCATGGCGCCGGTCGTCACCATGATCTGCTCAGGCATCGTCGGGATGCCCCGCTCGGTGTACCGGTCGGCGAGCATCTGCCGCAGCGCGGGCAGGCCGGCCGGGTAGTCGCCATGGGTGTGGGCGTAGGGCGGCAGCTCCTCCAGGGCGCCCTGGAAGCCGCGGGTCAGCCACGGCTCGGGGGCGGGCAGCGAGGCGCAGCCCAGGTCGATCATGGAACCGAGCGACTCCGGCGGGAGCGGTTCCAGGCCCCGGGCGGGCAGCGGGTTCCCGGCGGGCACCGCCGTCCAGCTCCCGGCCCCGCGACGGGACTCCAGGAACCCCTCGGCGCGCAGTGCCTCGTACGCGGCGGCGACCGTCGTACGGCTCACGGACAGGGCGAGGGCCAGTTCCCGCTCGGCGGGGAGCCGGGCGGCGACCGGGACGCGCCCCTCCAGCACCAGCAGGCGGATGCCGTCGGCGAGTGCCCGGTAGGCGGGGGGCTTGCGGGTGCCGGGGCCGGCCGGCCGCGGCTGCTGCGCGTTGAGCTGCCGGGCGAGCTGGGCCGGGCCCACCGCCGAAGTCCACTCAGCCATGGAATTCAGTCCACCTTCCTCGAATTGGACCTGGTTGGCCTCCAAAGCCCTGCCACAGGGTGGCATGAGTCAGTCCACCACCATCACATCGGGGGGCACAACCCATGTCGACGACATCCGGCTCACCGGATCCCGGCCCCACGCCCGCACACCTCACCCGCCGGCTGTTCCAGCTCTACGCCGGCCTCACCCTGTACGGGGTCAGTTCGGCCCTGCTGGTCCGCAGCGGCCTCGGCCTGGAGCCGTGGAACGTCCTGCACCAGGGGCTCGCCGAACGCACCGGCCTGACGATGGGCGCCGTGCTGACCGTCGTCGGCGCCCTGGTCCTCCTCCTGTGGATCCCGCTGCGCCAGCGGCCGGGCCTGGGCACCGTCTCCAACGTGCTGGTCATCGGCGTCGCCATGGACGGGGCCCTGTGGCTGGTCCCGGACGCCCACGGGCCGGTGGCGCAGATCCCGGTGATGACCGCCGGCATCGTCCTCAACGGGGTGGCCACCGGCCTCTACATCGCCGCCCGCTTCGGCCCCGGCCCGCGCGACGGCCTGATGACGGGTCTGCACCGGCTCACCGGCCGTTCCATCCGGCTGATCCGCACGACGATCGAGGTCACCGTCGTCGTGACCGGGTTCCTGCTCGGCGGCTCCCTCGGGATCGGTACGGTCCTGTACGCCCTGGCCATCGGCCCGCTGGCACAGTTCTTCCTGCGGGTCTTCGCCGTCCCCGGCGGCACGGTGAGCACCGTGGTCGCCTCCGGGGAGCCCCGGCAGGCCATACTGCGGCCGTGACTCGCCTACGCCATCCCTATCTGGACCACCCCTCCACCCCCATACCCTTCGCCCATCGCGGCGGGGCGGCGGACGGACTGGAGAACACGGCGGCGGCCTTCCGGCGCGCCGCAGCGACGGGCTACCGCTACTTCGAGACGGACGTGCACACGACCGCGGACGGCCGGCTGGTGGCGTTCCACGACGCCACCCTGGACCGGGTGACGGACACCCACGGCCGGATCCGGGACCTGCCCTGGAGCGCCGTGCGGCACGCGCGCGTGGCGGGCAAGGAGCCGCTCCCGCTCTTCGAGGAGCTGCTGGAGGAGTTCCCGGACGCCCGCTGGAACGTGGACGTCAAGGCGGAGCCCGCCCTGGAGCCGCTGATCGAGGTGGTGCGCAAGGCGGGCGCCTGGGACCGGGTGTGCGTCGGCTCGTTCGACGAGGGGCGGGTCGCCAGGGCGCTGCGGCTGGCGGGGCCGCGGCTGGCCACCTCGTACGGGGTGCGGGGCGTGCTGGGGCTGCGGCTGCGGTCGTACGGAATCCCGGCGGCGCTGCGGGCGGGTGCCGTCGCGGCCCAGGTGCCGGAGACGCAGAACGGGATCCGGGTGGTGGACCGGCGGTTCGTGCGGGCCGCCCATGAACGGGGTCTCCAGGTGCACGTGTGGACCGTGAACGATCCGGTGCGGATGACCGCTCTGCTGGACCTCGGGGTGGATGGCATCATGACCGATCATCTGGAGACGTTGCGCACGGTACTGACAGACCGGGGTGTCTGGGTCTAGGGCCTGTCCTATGTCTCCCGTCTCGGGGACGAACAAGGGGGGCGGGCATGAGCGACGCCGCGACAGACGACCGGGCCGCCGGTGAGACCGGGCCCTCCGACCGCCGGCGGGAGCAACGCGGCTGGTATTTCTACGACTTCGCGTGCTCCGTCTATTCGACGAGTGTGCTGACGGTCTTCGTCGGCCCCTACCTGACGTCGGTCACCAGGGCGGCGGCGGACGCGGACGGTTTCGTCCACCCGCTCGGCATCCCGGTCCGCGCGGGCTCCGTCTTCCCGTACGCCGTCTCGGTGTCGGTGGTCCTCGCGGTCCTGGTGATGCCGCTGGCGGGTGCGGCGGCCGACCGTACGGGCCGCAAGAAGCCGCTCCTGGCGGCCGCCGCCTACCTGGGGGCGGCCGCCACGGCGGGCCTGTTCTTCCTGGACGGGGACCGCTACCTGCTGGGCGCCTTCCTCCTGATCGTGGCGAACGCCTCACTCGCGGTGTCGATGGTGCTGTACAACGCCTACCTGCCGCAGATCGCGGAGCCCGCCGAGCGCGACGCCGTGTCCTCGCGCGGGTGGGCCTTCGGTTACACGTCGGGCGCCCTGGTGCTCGCCCTGGACCTGGTCCTGTACACGGGCCACACATCCTTCGGGCTCTCGGAGCCGGAGGCGGTGCGGATCTGCCTGGCCTCGGCCGGCCTGTGGTGGGGCGCCTTCACCCTCGTACCGCTGCGGCGGCTGCGCGACCGGGCCGTGGTGGCCGGCGGGGACGGGGCGGTCGGTTCGGGCTGGCGGCAGTTGCTGTCCACGCTGCGCGACATGCGCCGGCATCCGCTGACGCTCTCCTTCCTCCTCGCGTACCTCGTCTACAACGACGGTGTGCAGACGGTGATTTCACAGGCTTCCGTCTACGGCTCCGAGGAACTGGGGCTGGACCAGACGACGCTGATCACGGCCGTACTGCTGGTACAGGTGCTGGCCGTGGTGGGAGCACTGGGCATGGGGCGGCTGGCGCACACGTACGGCGCCAAGCGCACGATCCTCGGTTCGCTGGCCGTGTGGACGCTGATCCTGGGGGCCGGTTATTTCCTGCCGTCGGGGGCGCCGGTGTTCTTCTACGTCCTGGCGGCGGCGATCGGGCTGGTGCTGGGCGGCAGCCAGGCGCTGTCGCGTTCGCTCTTCTCCCACCTGGTGCCACGCGGCAAGGAGGCCGAGTACTTCTCGGCGTACGAGATGAGCGACCGGGGACTCAGCTGGCTGGGGCCACTGGTGTTCGGGCTCGCCTACCAGCTCTCGGGCAGCTACCGGGATGCCATCATCTCGTTGGTGATCTTCTTCGTCCTCGGATTCATCCTCCTCGCGCGGGTACCCGTACGGCAGGCGGTGGCCGCCGCGGGGAACCCCGTGCCGGACCGGATTTAGACGCGGAAGTGAAAGGCCGGTAGTGTACGCCTTTGGCCTGCCAGGCGGACCGTTACTGCGTGCTCTGAAAGCAAAGACGCTGGGTGACATCTGCTGCCAGATGTGACAAACCGGGCACTGGTGGGTACAACAAGGGGCGGCACGACGGGCGACGCATGACCCGCAACGGGAATCTTTACCGCCGACCGGACGTTGACCGGATGACGACGACAGCGACACCTGTCCTGTGGGCGACAAGCCCGGGAGGCACGATTCATGAGTGAGCGAGCTCTTCGCGGCACGCGCCTCGTGGTGACCAGCTACGAGACCGACCGCGGCATCGATCTGGCCCCGCGCCAGGCGGTGGAGTACGCATGCGAGAAGGGGCATCGTTTCGAGATGCCGTTCTCGGTCGAGGCGGAAATTCCGCCGGAGTGGGAGTGCAAGGTCTGCGGAAGCCAGGCACTCCTCGTTGACGGGGACGGCCCCGAGGAGAAGAAGGGCAAGCCGGCGCGTACGCACTGGGACATGCTCATGGAGCGGCGCACCCGCGAGGAGCTCGAGGAGGTGCTGGCCGAAAGGCTGGCGGTCCTGCGCTCCGGCGCCATGAACATCGCCGTGCATCCGCGCGACAGCCGGAAGTCCGCGTAGGCGCACAACAGCAGCGTCCGCGACAGCGGGCGTCATGAGCAACAGCCGCGGGGCGGCGGTACACCTGGTGTACCGCCGCCCCGCGGCGTTCGCGCGTCCGCGTCCCGGGCGCTGCCGCCCGCCCCTAGGACGTGTTGTCCCGTCCGGCCGGCGGCAGCGAACGGCGACACCCGGCGGCGGTCAGCGGGTCAGCGGCGGGCGGGGCCCGTCGTCGCCGTGGGCGCCCGGCTGCCGGGACGCCTCGTCGCGGATGACCTCGCCCTGCACGACCTTGCCGCCGGCGTGGTGCGTACGCGTCTGCTGGAAGGCGTCACCGAGGGAGCCGTAACCGGGCACGGCGACGGCTCGCATCCGCCGCTCCAGGGCCTTCTCCGCGTACCGGCCCGCGATCGTCCGCACGGCCGGAACCAGCAGCAGCAGACCGGCCACGTCCGAGATCAGGCCCGGCAGCATCAGCAGCAGCCCGCCGAGCATCAGGAACCCGTTCCCGGTGCCGGTCCGGTCGGCACCGGCGCCCGACACGGGCGCGCCGCCCTGTTGCCGCTGGAGCGTTTCGGTCAGCGTACGGAACGCCCGCCGCCCCGCCCGCTTGATCACCGCACCGCCGAGCACGCCCCCGGCGACGAGCAGGAGCAGCACGGTCAGGCCGCCCGCCGCGCCGGCCACCAGGGTCAGCAACCAGATCTCGAGCACCAGCCAGGCGGCGAGGCCGAGCGGGGCCAGGGTGCGGGCGCGTGAGCGCGGCGTACGGGCGGGAGGAGGCGTGGTGCCGGTCGTCATGCCCCCAGTGTGCCCGGGAGCCCGCCGGGACGGCGTAAAGGAACGATCAGTGACCGTCAGGCACGGCCGGCGGCGCCGTCGGCCCCAGGAGCCTCCTGAGCCCCGTCGGTCCCGCGGGTCGTGTCGGTCCCGGCGGAACCGGCGGAACCGGCGGAACCGGCGCTCCCGGAGGCCGCCGTCTCCGCCGGGCCACCGGCCGGGGAGCCGGTGGCACCGCCGGCCGGCGCGGCCGGGCGGGGGGCCGCGGCGGGGCCGGACGGCTTGCGGCCGAGCAGGCGGTCGGCGCGGGACCCGACGCCCCACGCGGTGACCCGCCACAGCGCCTCGACGACGATGTCCCGGCTCATCTTGGAGTCGCCGAGCTCCCGCTCCACGAAGGTGATGGGCACCTCGACGACGTGGTACCCGGCGGCCACCGCGCGGCGCGCAAGGTCGACCTGGAAGCAGTAGCCCTGGGAGGCGACCTCGTCGAGCCCCAGGCCCTCCAGGGTCTCCTTGCGGAAAGCCCGGAATCCGCCGGTGACGTCCCGGATGGGCACGTCGAGGAGCAGGCGGGAATAGGTGCTGCCGCCGCGGGAGAGGAACTCGCGGGACTTGGGCCAGTTCACGACCCGGCCGCCGGGGACCCAGCGCGAGCCCAGCACGAGATCGGCGCCCTTGAGGGCCGTCAGCAGCCGGGGCAGTTCCTCGGGCTGGTGGGAGCCGTCGGCGTCCATCTCGACGAGGACGCCGTAGTCGCGCTCGATGCCCCAGCGGAAGCCCGCCAGGTAGGCGGCCCCGAGGCCTTCCTTGCCCTTGCGGTGCAGGACGTGGACGTGCGCGTCCTCGGCGGCCAGTTCGTCGGCCAGCTTGCCGGTGCCGTCCGGGCTGTTGTCGTCGGCGACCAGGACGTCGACGTCCGGCACGGCGGCGCGCACCCGGGACACGATCGGCTTGATGTTCTCGGCCTCGTTGTAGGTCGGGATGATCACCAAGGCTCTGCCGAGCGGGCCGTACCGCCTCTGGCCACCGTCGTTCACTGCTGCCCCTTACGTCCGTACACGGATCACCACCATAGCGAGCCCGGGGCGCGGCCCGTCGCGGCGCGGTGCGCAAAGCGGCCGGACCGGCCGCGACGGCCCGTGCGGCGGGCGGTGCCGCGGGCGGCGCGGAGCCGGCACGGAAGGGCGCCGGAGGGCGTGGGGAGGGCGCCGGGCGGGGCGCGGATGGGGGCCCGACGTCCTTCGGGCCGACCTGGGGCCCGCTGGCTGCGGGTCGACCGAGAGCCGTTGTCTACTGAACGTCCGGGCCCCACCCGGGTCGCACCTCCCCGGGCTCCGGGGAGCAGGGGGGACCTCCGGCCGGCGGGTGCCTCCCTTCGCCCCCGGCACGCGGGCGCTGGACCTGGCTCCCAGTGGTGGTGTGCCGGTGCGGCGCACCACCCCATGGCCCAGCGGCGTTCGAGGACTGCGTGGAGGTCGGCCGGTCGGACGTCCTGTGGTGGACGCGGCCGAACCTACCCGCCGCCGACCGCTCGCTGTCAACAGTCGTTCCACCTGGGGTGATTGACAGAAACAGCAGGTCAGAGGGGAAGATCCGCAGGTCGCGGGGGACCCTGCGGGAAGCCGGCCGGACCGTGCGGCCCCGTCACGTCACTCGTTCGGTCGCAGGAAGACGGTGCGTCCGCCGACGACGGTCCGCAGGCAGACGGGGAGGTCCACGCCCGGGGTCAGGTCGGGCAGGCCGGGCGTTCCGGAACGGGGGTCGGTGGACCAGCGGGCGACCCGGTCGTCGGGTGCCTGGACGACCAGTTCGTCGGCACGCCAGACCGCGTAGTCGGCGGGCGCGCCCGGCACCAGGACGCCGGCGTCGTCCCGGCCGGTGGCCCGCCAGCCGCCCCGGGTGTGGGCGGTGAAGCCGGCCCGCACCGAGATGCGGTGCTCCGGCGTGCGGTGGAAGGCGGCGGCCCGGACGGTGCCCCAGGGGTCCAGCGGGGTGACGGGGCTGTCGGAGCCGAAGGCCAGGGGGACGCCGGCGCGCAGCATCGCGGCGTACGGGTTGAGCGTGCGCGCCCGCTCGGCGCCCAGCCGCCGCGCGTACATCCCGTCCTCCCCGCCCCAGGCGGCGTCGAAGGCGGGCTGTACCGAGGCGGTGAGGCCGAGCTCGGCGAAGGCGGCGATGGTCTCCGGGGTGAGCATCTCGGCGTGCTCGACGCGGTGGCGGGCGGCACGCACGCGTGCCAGGCCGACCGCCTCGGCGGCCGCCCGTACGCCGTCGACGACGGCGCTGACGGCGGCGTCCCCGATGGCGTGGAAGCCCGCCTGGAGCCCGGCCTCGGTGCAGGCGGTGACATGGGCGGCGACGGCGGCGGCGTCCAGGTGGGCGGTGCCGGTGTGCCCGGCGTCGGCGTACGGCTGGTGCAGGCAGGCGGTGTGCGAGCCGAGGGAGCCGTCGACGAAGAGGTCCCCGGCCGCTCCGACCGCGCCCAGTTCGCGGACGCGGCGGGCGTCCTTCTCGCCGGTCACCGCCTCGGCCCAGTAGCCGACGACCCGGAGGCCGGGCTCCTCGGCCGCCAGCGCCAGCAGAGCGGTGAAGTCGTCCTCGTCGGAGATCTCCGGGCCCGCGCACTCGTGGACGGTGCCGATGCCCAGGGAGGCGGCGCGGGCCAGTGCGGCACGCTGGGCGCCGGCGCGCTGGGCGGGGGTGACGGCGGCGTGCGCGGCGGCCCGTACGGCGTGGTGGGCGGCGCCGGTGAGCGGCTGGTCCGGGTGGTGTCCGGGCAGGTCGGTCACGCCGGGGACGAGGTCCAGCAGGGCGGTGGTGACGACCGCGGAGTGGACGTCGACGCGCGGCAGGTAGAGCGGGCGCCCGCCGGTGGCCTCGTCGAGTTCGGTACGGGACGGGGGGCGCTGTTCGGGCCAGCGGGCGGCGTCCCACCCGTGGCCGAGGAGGACCCGGTCGGTGGGGCGCGCGGCGCTGTGCGCCCGTACGCGCTCCAGAGCCTCGGCGAGCGTGCGGGCGCCCGACAGGTCGAGGCCGGTGAGGGCGAGCCCGGTAGCCGTGGTGTGGACGTGCGCGTCGGTGAAGGCGGGGGTCACCAGGGCGCCTTCGAGGTCGATCACCTCGTCCACGCCGGAGGCGAAGGCGTCGGCGGCGCCCTCGGACCCCACCCAGGCGACATGGCCGCGTTCGACGACCATCGCGGTGGCGAAGGGGTCGGCGGGGCTGTGGACGTCTCCGCCGCGCAGGAGCACGGTGCGGTGTGCGCTCTCGGTCATGACGACCAGCCTAGATACCTGGTCAGACGCGCGGGGGCCGGGCCTCGTACGGAGTGGACAGGACCACGGTGGTACGGGTGGAGACGCCGGACTGCGAACGGATCCTGGTGAGCAGGTGCTCCAGCTCGAGCGGGGTGGAGACCCGCACCTTGAGGATGTAGTTCTCGTCGCCGGCCACGCTGTGGCAGGCCTCGATCTCGGCGATGTCGGCGAGCCGGTCCGCGATGTCGTCGGGGGCGCTGGGGTCGAACGGTTTGACCGAGATGAACGCGGTCAGCGGCAGGCCCACCGCCTCGGGGTCGACGACGGCGGCGTAACCGCGGATGACTCCGCGCTGCTCGAGGCGTCGGACGCGCTGATGCACCGCCGAGGTGGACAGGCCCGTGGCCTTGCCCAGATCGGTGTAGCTCATGCGCCCGTCCTTGACGAGCAACTCGACGATCTGACGATCCAGCTCCTCCATGCGGTCAACCTATTGCCCCGGGTGCCCCGCGGCACAGTCGGAGGCGCCCCGGAAGGGCACCTGCGGGCGGCATGTGACGAAGGCCACAGGTTTGTGGCAGGCGTCCTTCGTGACCGGATGGTTATTCGCGCGCGTGGAAGGGAATTGGTTGCTGTGGTCGAGGCCGCAAGAGCCTGGTCGGCCCACCCGAGGGGGAGATTCTCCATGCAGGAGCCTGTTGATTCGGTCGCATCCCACGAGGACGACGAACTCGACGCGTACGACACTTTCGAAATGGTCCGGGTCATTTGCCCGGACTGCTCGCAGCCCATCGCACTGCTGGCGGACGAGGACGAGCTGCCGGAGCACGCCCTGTGCCCGACGCCGTGGAACCCGTTCGTCCTGACGGTGTGCACGGGCACGGGACGGGCCGCGTCGGAGGCGCGGCCGGCCGACGAGTCCCTGGAGCTCCAGGAGCAGGACACGGCCCTGCTGCTGACCCTCCCGCAGGGGCTGGACTGGCGCACACAGCCGTTCTCGCACGTGGGCGGCCCCGGTTCGCGGCCCATCAAGGTGCCGCGCCCGACGCAGCGCCGGATGCCGCGGATGGGGCGCGCGGCCTGACGGGTCCGGCCCCGGCGCCCGGCCCGCGTGCCGGCCGCTCCGGCTCCACCCGGATCACTTGGTGACGGTCCCGCGTCCTCGCCCTGAGCACGGCGGGGGCGCGGGACCTCACCGTCCGCCGCTCTCATGGCTGTTGACCCCACAGGGATGTGACGGTGCGTCAACCGGGTCCGGCGCACCGGTGCGCGATGGGGGCGACCTCCCCGTACGGGCTCGGCGGTCGGGGGTGAACTGGCGCCCGAATGCGCCGGGGGGTGACCAGGCGGGACCGCCCGGCGTTGGCCGGGCATGACCTCGCTGCACTCGACGTACCCGACGTACCCGACGAGCGGCTACGGTGCGAGCCGCATGGTCCCGGGTACGGAAGAATCGGTTCCGCAGTCCTCCGACCCGCCCATCTACCGGGCGCTGGTCCGTCAGTGGGCCGGCAGCGGCAAGACGCTGCCGGGCCGCCGCGACCAGGAGTGGTCCCGGCTCACGGCGGCCCCGGTGTGGGCGCTGCCCGGGGAGATCAGCGGCTCTCGGGGCCCACGACGTGACGGGCGATGACCATCCGCTGGATCTGGTTGGTGCCCTCGACGATCTGGAGCACCTTGGCCTCACGCATGTAGCGCTCGACGGGGAAGTCGGCGGTGTAGCCGTAGCCGCCCAGTACCTGCACCGCGTCGGTGGTGACCTTCATCGCCGCGTCCGTGCAGAAGAGCTTGGCCATGGCCGCCTCCCGGGAGAACGGCAGGCCGGCGTCGCGCAGCCGGGCCGCGGACAGGTACAGCGCGCGTCCCGCCTCGACCTGGGTGGCCATGTCGGCCAGCATGAAGCGCAGGCCCTGGAAGTCGGCGATGGGGCGGCCGAACTGCTTCCGGCCGGTGGCGTAGGTGAGCGCTTCGTCCAGCGCCGCCTGGGCGACGCCGATGGCGCACGCGGCGATGCCGAGCCGGCCCGAGTCCAGTGCCGACAGGGCGATGGCGAAACCCTGGCCCTCGTCGCCGATGCGGCGCGCGTCGGGGACGCGCACGCCGTCGAAGTGGAGCTGGGCGGTGGGTGAGCCCTTCATGCCCATCTTCTTCTCCGGCGCGGCGGCCGAGAGGCCGTCCGCGTCGCCGGGGACCAGGAAGGCGGTGATGCCGCGCGGTCCTTCGACGCCCGTGCGGGCCAGGACCGTGTAGAAGTCGGCGACGCCGCCGTGGGTGATCCACGCCTTGGTGCCGGTGATGACCCAGTCGTCGCCCTCGCGGACGGCCTTGGTGCGCAGCGAGGCGGCGTCCGAGCCGGAGGAGGGCTCGGACAGGCAGTAGGCGCCGAGGAGCCCGCCGCCCAGCATGGCCGCCAGGTGCTCGGTCCGCTGCTCCTTGGTGCCGTAGCCCGCGAGGGCGTGGCAGGCGAGGGAGTGGACGCTCACCCCGAGGCCCACGGTGAGCCGGGCGGCGGCGAGCTCTTCGAGGACCTGGAGGTAGACCTCGTACGGCTGGTCGCCGCCGCCGAAGGCGGAGTCGTACGGCAGGCCGAGCAGACCGGCTTCGGAGAGCAGGGTGAAGACCTCGCGCGGGAAGCGTCCGGCGTCCTCTTCCTCCGCCGCGCGCGGTGCGATCTCCCGCTGGACGATGTCACGAACCAGGGCGACGAGGTCCCTGGATTCCTCGGTGGGCAGCTGTCGTTCCACCGGCTGCGGGGCGCGGTCGGACATGGGGGCGCTCTCCTCCCTATCGGGCGCTGCGGCGGGCGCGCGCGAAGGGTAGGGCGGCGCCGCCGGGTCTCACTGCTTCGCCGATGCTGCCTTCCCGGATCACGGAACCGGCTGACCAGCGGCTGTGGCGGGTTGAGTATGCCCGATCGAGTGGCTCCCGTCACCGGTGGGCCGGGATGCCACGGGGACGCGACGGTCCGGAAGCTCGAGGGCCTGGGGGTGCCGGCGTGAAAACCGCTGCTCGGCATGGGCTTCCACGGCCCCGGGCGGCACCGCGAACGGGGAGCTGATCCGCTCCGTCCGGGAGCGGACCCGCCGCCCGGACCGCCGGGGCCGTCAGATCAGGCCGAGCCGCGTGACCAGCATGGCGAGGACGACGACGAGCACCCAGCCCAGGATGTGCTCCAGCAGCTCGGGGCCGTCGTCCTTCGGCCCGCCGGTACGGGCCCTGGGGGCGGCGAGGGCAGCGGCGTTGGTGGTCATGGTTTCCCGCTCTGTCGACCGTTGGGGGACGCCCTCCACAGTGCCAGCGCGGACGGGCCCCGGGGTAGAGACGTTCATCACGGTCCCGGGGCCGTCCGCCGCTGTCCGGCCCCGCTCAGCGGACGCCGACCGCCGCCAGGGCCCGGCGCTGCGCGGTCGTCGGACGGGCGGGCCAGTACAGGTAGCAGACGCCGCCCGTGCCGGAGACCACCTTTCCGGTGGCGTTGTAGCGCTTGGTCCGCAGCCAGATGTTCTCCCACTCGCGGCGCCGGTAGACCCGGCGTACGGCCTCGTTGCTCGGGGACGCGGGGTCGTTGGCGATCACGTCGCCGCCCTCGGTGAAGCCGATCACGGTCATCAGGTGGCCCGCCGTGCCGTAGCCGGCGCCCGTCAGCTCCTCGGCCCGGAAGGACTGCGAGGTGATCGCCGGGACACCCGCCCGGACCAGCGTCTCCAGGTCGGTCAGCGACCGCAGCCGCGTGACGACGGCGCTCAGGCCGTCGTAGGTGGCGGCGTAGGCGGCGTTGAAGGGCCAGTTGCCGCAGCCGTCGTACTGGTGGTCGAAGGTGGAGCGGGCCGCGTGGCACACCTGGGGGTCGGCGTAGGCGGGGTCCACCCAGGCCAGGTCCTCCGCGGTCGGCCGGCGGCCCCAGTACTCGACGATCATCTGCGAGGAGGTGGGGCTGCACCAGGCCTCGCCGCCGTTGTCGTACTCCGGGTACTGCCCGATGTGGAGGTTCTGGGAGTAGCGCGGGACGACCAGCTCGCGCGCCACGCCCGGCTCGGAGGCGGGCACCGTGAACCGGTCCGGGACGTCGGACGCCATGGCGCCCACCCGCCACACGGCCGGGGTGAGCCGGGTGCCGGGCCGGCGGTGGAGCGTGAGCCGCAGCCGGTAGGAGACCAGGCGCAGCCCGCTCGCCGTGTCGTCGACGGCGAGGGTGTCGGTCCAGACGCTGCTCCTGCCGTCCGTCTGGCCGTCCACCGAGGTGCGCCGGATGTCGCCGTCGCCGGCCGCCCAGCGGCCCATCACGTACCAGGGTGTCTCGGAGCCGTCCGGGTACCGGCCTTTCAGCTCGACCGCGATCCAGGTCCCGGCCGGGGTGGCGGCGTTCCAGGAGGCGATGACCTCGGTCGCGGGGGCGGTGGGGATGTGCTCGGGCGAGGTCCAGGTCGCGTATTCCCAGGTGCCCTTCGTGCCGGTGTGCGGATCGGTGTAGTCGGTGCGGCCGGCGGGGGTGTCGATCACCAGCGCGGGGCGCTGGGAGAGGACGGCGCGGGTCCCGGCGCGGATGCCGGTGCGCCAGTCCGTGTACGAGGTCCAGAAGCGGTTGTCGACGAAGCCGGACGACGCCCGGGGGCCGGCCGCGGCCCCGGTGGTGCCGCCGGCGGTCAGGGCGGAGACGGGCGCCGAGGAGGCCGCGGCGGTGCCGGCCACGGCGAGCGCGGCCGCCAGCACGGTCCTGCGGGCGGCCGACGGCGCTTCGGGCGGCGGGGAACTGGTCATGGCGAGACCCCCGGTCGGTCGGGATGTTCGACGGGTACGTCAGGGCGGCGCGTACGACAGGTGCGTACGGCGGGTCCGCCCACTATCCCGGTTCCGGCGGCGGATCGGCCAGCGCCGCGGCACGCGTCGCCCCACGAATATTGGTCTCCACCTGTGGCTTTGTAGGGTGGCCGCATGGACGCCCTCGACCGCCACGCCGCCGCGCTTCGCGCGCTGCCGCCTTCGTGCGGCCCCGTCCGGCTGGTCGCGGTCGACGGACACGCCGGCTCGGGCAAGTCCACGTTCGCCGGCCGGCTGGCGGCGGCGCTCGGCGGCGCTCCCGTCCTCCACCTGGACGACATCGCCACCCACGAGGAACCGTTCGCCTGGACGGACCGGCTCCGGGAGCAGGTGCTCGAACCGCTGACCCGTGGCGAGGTCGCCCGCGTTCACCCGTACGACTGGAATCTGCGGCGGTTCGGTCCGCCCCGGCCGCTCCCGCCGGCCCCGGTCGTCCTCGTCGAGGGCGTGGGCGCCGGACGCCGGGCGCTGCGGCCCGTTCTGGCCCGGCTGCTGTGGATGGAACGGGGCCCGGTGGAGTCCTGGGAGCGGGGCCGGCACCGGGACGGACCGGCCCAATCGGCGTTCTGGGACGGATGGACGGCGGCCGAGACCCGGCATTTCGCGACGGACCCGTCCCGGCCCTTCGCCGACGTCCTGGTACGCGAGTGCACCGTGGGATACGAGTGGCTGCCGGGGCCGTCTGTGACAGCGAGCCCGGACCACATCGTCACGTGACGTAACCGGCTCCGGCCCCCGTCCGGTCCACCGTACTGAGCAGTCGGAAATCAGCCTCCAGAGTGCCCCAACTTCGCTTGACCGACGGGGCTTACAGGTCTTACGTTCTCAATGTGCGGCTTTTCGGAGCCGACACGGACGCGAAGCCCCCGGTTGTTCCCCCGTGATCGGGGGCTTCGTTCTGCCCCCACCCCGCCGATTCCGGCGCCGCTCGAGCACCCGACGCTCACCGTCGGTCACCATTCCCGGGAAGCTCGCGGGCCCCTTCGCGCTCTTAAACGAACACTCCCCGTGCAGGTACGATGCCCCTCGGTGCGGTCAAATCCCGTTGATGAGAGGGCGATTGGGAACGCTTCCGGCGGGCGGCCGCCCGGCGGACAGGTACGGGGACACGGTTTGTGGGGGACCCGATGGACATCGGCACGCAGGGCACGCACGCCCCGGCCGACCTCGCCTGGCTGCGTGGCGTGGACGCCTACACCATGGGTGCGTATCCGCAGGCGGAGGAGGAGTTCCGGGCGGCGGTCCGGATCGATCCCGGCATGGCCGACGGCTGGCTCGGACTGCACGCGCTGCGCGTCGACACGACCACCGCGCTGCTGCGGATGTACCGCAACCGGGACCGGTTCGGTGAGCAGCGGGCCCGCTACCGCCGGACGCTGAACTCCTGGTACTGGCTGGGCTGGTGGGTCCAGCCCGTGCTGGAGTCCCCGCGCGACCTGCTGCTCGCCCACGCCTCCCACTGGCTCGACGGCCGCCACGTGCCGGAGCTGGACCGGGCGCTGGCGGGGCTGCCGCCCGTGGACGCCGACCCGCAGGTGCGCTTCCTGCACGCCTGCCGGGCCTACCTGGTCAAGGACTGGGACCAGCTCGTGCGCCACACCGAACCGCTGGTGGGCGATCCGCTGCTCGGCATCGAGGCCGGGCTGTTCGGCGGCATGGCCCGGGTGCGCCTGGAGATGTACGGGCAGGCGGAGCCGCTGCTGGCCGCCGCCCTGATGCGCTGCCGCAGCGAGCAGCCGCAGCGCAAGGAGCTGCGCTACTGGCTCGCCCGCGCGCGCGAGGGCACCGGCCGCAGCGCCGCCGCCCTCCCCCTGTACCGGGCGGTGCACCGGATCGACCCGGCCTTCATGGACACGGCCGCGCGGCTCGCCGCGATCGCCGAGTACGACGGGTTCGACGGGACCGACGACCCGGTGGCCGACCTGGCCGCCGTCTCCCTGGCCGGCTTCGGGCAGGACGCGGCGGACCTCCCCGACGTCCCGGACGCCCCGCCCGGCGACGGGCTCCGTCTGGGCGGCGACCCGCAGCAGCCGCCGGGGCAGGCGCAGGGCGGGGGGCAGCCGCCGGGCCAGGCACCTGCCCAGCCGCCCGCCCCCGCCCACGGCGTACGGGAGCAGGCGCCCGGTCCCGGCCGGCCGCGGACCCCGGCGTTCCCGGCGAGCCCCACCGATCCGGCGCTGCTGGCGGAGGCGCTCGCCGAGCTGGAGCGCATGGTGGGCATGGAGCCGGTCAAGCGGCAGGTGAAGGCGCTGTCGGCGCAGCTCGAGATGGCGAGGCTGCGGGCCGAGCAGGGGCTTCCGGTCCAGCCGCCGAAACGTCACTTTGTCTTCTCCGGTCCCTCCGGCACCGGGAAGACCACCGTCGCCAGGATCCTCGGCCGGGTCTTCTACGCGCTCGGGCTGCTCGGCGGCGACCACCTCGTGGAGGCCCAGCGGTCCGACCTGGTCGGGGAGTTCCTGGGGCAGACCGCCGTGAAGGCCAACGAGCTGATCGACTCGGCGCTGGGCGGGGTGCTGTTCGTCGACGAGGCGTACTCGCTGTCGAACTCCGGCTACAGCAAGGGCGACGCCTACGGCGACGAGGCGCTCCAGGTGCTGCTCAAGCGCGCCGAGGACAACCGCGACCACCTGGTGGTCATCCTCGCCGGCTACCCGGAGGGCATGGACCGGCTGCTCGCCGCCAACCCCGGTCTGTCGTCCCGCTTCACCACCCGGGTCGACTTCCCCTCGTACCGGCCCGCCGAGCTGACCGCCATCGGCCAGGTGCTGGCCGCGGCGAACGACGACGTCTGGGACGAGGAGGCCCTCGACGAGCTGCGCTCCATCAGCGGCCACGTCGTCGAGCAGGGCTGGATCGACGAGCTGGGCAACGGCCGGTTCCTGCGCACGCTGTACGAGAAGTCGTGCGCCTACCGGGACCTGCGGCTGTCCGGCTACACCGTGACGCCCACCCGCGAGGACCTCGCCACGCTGCGCCTGCCGGACCTGATGCAGGCGTACGGCGAGGTCCTGTCGGGCCGCGGTCCCTCGAACCGCGGCCCCCAGGACCCGCCGGGCGGCTACTGACCCGGGCGGGGTGCGCCCCGGGCGGATCAGGCGGTCAGGACGCCCTTGCTGGCGGAGCCGGAGGGCTGCTCCGACGGCGCTCCGGCGAGCGGCTCCTGGTTCCGGTCCGGACCCGGCTCCTGGTTCCCGCCCGTTGCCGTGCCCGGCCCCGTCCCCCGGTCCAGGTCCCGGTCGCGGTCGTCGTCCGGGGAGCCGGCCGGGGGCGCGGGGGCGACCATCGGGACCGGTGGCGCGGCCGAGCGGTGTGCCGGGTCGCGTACCTCGCCGACCAGCATTTCCAGGACGTCCTCCAGGGCGACCAGGCCCAGGATGCGGCCCGACGCGTCGGCGACCTGCGCCAGGTGCGTGGCCGCGCGGCGCATCACGGTGAGGGCGTCGTCGAGCGGCAGCTCCGCCCGCAGCGTGGCCATCGGCCGCCAGACGTGCTGCGGTACGGCGCGGCCGGCGTCCTCCAGGTCCAGCACGTCCTTGACGTGCACGAACCCCATGAAGCCCCCTCCCCCGCCCTCCGCGCACACCGGGAACCGGGAGTACCCGGTGCGGACGGTGAGCTCCTCGACCTCGGCGGGTGTGACCGACGGGGTGACCGTCACCAGGGACGGACGCGGGATGAGGACGTCGGACACCGGGCGGCTGCCCAGTTCCAGGGCGTCCTCCAGGCGTTCCTGTTCGGCCGGGTCGAGCAGCCCGGCCTGGCCGGCGTCCTCGACGAGCCGGCCGAGCTGGGCACGGGTGAAGACCGCCTCCACCTCGTCCTTGGGCTCCACCCGGAAGGCCTTCAGCACCAGCCGGGAGCACGCGCCCAGCGCCGCCGTCACCGGACGGCACAGCCGGGCGAAGCCGACCAGCCCGGGGCTGAGCCACAGCGCGGTCCTCTCGGGCGCCGCCATGGCCAGGTTCTTCGGCAGCATCTCGCCGATGACGAGGTGCAGGAAGACCACCACGGCGAGCGCGATGACGTAGCCCAGTGGATGGACCAGGCCCTCGGGCAGCCGTACCGCGTGGAAGACCGGCTCCAGCAGGTGCGCCACCGTCGGTTCGGCGACCGCGCCCAGGGTGAGCGAGCAGACGGTGATGCCGAACTGCGCGGCGGCCATCATCCGCGGCAGGTTCTCCAGGCCGTACAGGACCTGCCGGGCCCGCTTGGAGCCGGGGCCGAGGGGCTCGATCTGGCTGCGGCGTACCGAGACGAGGGCGAACTCGGCACCGACGAAGAAGCCGTTCGCGAGCACGAGCAGGCCGGCGAAGAGGAGCTGGAGGACGCTCATCGGACCGCCTCCGTCATGACACCGGCGTCCGCCGTGCGGACCAGCCGCACGCGTTCGGCGCGGTACCGGTCCACCTGGCGCACGGAGAGGCGCCAGCCGGGCAGTTCGGCGCGGTCGCCGGGGGCGGGGATGCGGCCGAGCAGGTCGGCCACGAGCCCGGCGACGGTCTCGTACGGCCCGTCGGGGACGTCGAGGCCTATCCGCTTCAGGGTGTGGACGCGGCAACTGCCGTCGGCCTCCCACGCGGCATGGCCGTCCTCGGCCGCGACGGCGGCGAGTTCGGGCAGGTCGTCGGCCTCGGCGTCGTGCTCGTCGCGGACCTCGCCGACGAGTTCCTCGACGATGTCCTCCAGGGTGACGACGCCGGCGGTGCCGCCGTACTCGTCGACGACGACGGCGATCGGCTGCTCACTGCGCAGCCGCTCCAGCAGTGCCTGGGCGGGCAGGGTCTCGGGGACCAGCAGCGGAGGGACGGCGACCCGGCCCACCGGGGTGCGCAGCCGCTCGTGTCCGGGCACGGCGAGCGCGTCCTTGAGGTGGACCATGCCGACGATCTCGTCGATGCGGTCCCGGTAGACCGGGAAGCGCGACAGGCCGGTGGCCCGGGTGAGGTTGACGACGTCCGCGGCCGTGGCGTCGGTGCGCAGGGCGTTGACCTTCACGCGCGGGGTCATCAGGTGCTGCGCGGTGAGCCCGCCCAGCGAGAGGGTGCGTACGAAGAGGTCGGCCGTGTCCTGTTCGAGGGCGCCGGCCCGTGCCGAGTGCCGGGCGAGCGAGACCAGCTCGCCGGGGGTACGGGCGGAGGCGAGCTCCTCGGTGGGCTCGACGCCCAGCAGCCGCACGAGGCGGTTGGCGGCGGCGTTGAGCAGGGTGATGACCGGCCGGAAGGCGGACGAGAACAGCGCCTGCGGGCCGGCGACGAAGCGTGCCACGTGCAGGGGCCGGGAGACGGCCCAGTTCTTCGGGACCAGCTCGCCGATCACCATCTGGACGGCGGACGCGCCCAGCATGCCGATCACCACCGCGGCGCCGGAGACGGCCCCCGCGGGCAGTCCCGTGGCGGTCAGCGGCCCGTCGAGGAGCCGCGCGAGCGCCGGTTCGGCGAGCATGCCGACGACGAGCGAGGTGATGGTGATGCCGAGCTGCGTGCCGGACAGCTGGAAGGACAGCTCCCGCAGGGACGTCACGACCGTGCGGGCCCGCCGGTCGCCCTCGGCGGCGGCGCGTTCGGCGTCCGCCCGTTCCACGGTGACGAGGCCGAACTCGGCCGCCACGAAGAAGCCGTTGGCGAGGATCAGAAGGAATGCCGCGGCGAGCAGCAGGAGGGGGATGGTCATGCCGCCGACTCCTCGGAGGGGGCGGCGCAGGTACTACCGGACGATCCGTCCATTGCTGGAGGGAATCACTCCTCGGGTCGCTGGGGCCCCGCCGGCCGTGTGGTGCGTGGTGCTGCCGTGTGTGCGGGGCGGTGGCGCGGTCGGCGCCACCGCCACAAGAGTAATCACGCGGGGCCCCGGTGGGGCAGAGGGTCGGCGCCCATCCGGGCGACCGGCGGGCGGCGGGGGCGCGTTCAGGCGGCGTCGGTGCCGGTGCCGCGGGTCTCGGCGAGGGCGCGCAGGGCCTGGGCGTCGCGGATGGCCTGCCGCTTGCCGATCCCCGGCTGGATGCCGAGCGCGGGCATGCTGGTGCCGTCGCTGAGGTCCAGGAACACCCAGGGGTCGCCCTCGCGCAGGTTGACCTGGAGGATCTCCGCCCAGGCGAGCCGGCGCCGCCGCGTGAGGTTGACCACGGTGACGCCCTCGTCGTCCGCGACGACCTTGGGGCGGCTGAGGAGGGCGAGCACGCCGAAGAAGAGCGCCGCCGTGAAGACGAAGCTGGCGCGCTCCCCCGGGCCGAGCTTGTCCAGCATCAGGGCGACGGCCGTGATGGTCGCGAACATCACCGTGCCCACGGTCAGCAGGACGGCCCGGGTGCGGGTCGGCCGGAAGGTGACCGGGAGGACGGGGAGGCGGGGGTCGGACATGTGACGTACCGGTTCTGGGTCGGGCCTCGGAGGGGGCGGCGCAGCGGGGGTGGCTCCGGGGCGGCCCCTGGGCCGGCCCGGGAAAGACCGCGTCCGGCGCGGGCCCGGGGGCCGGGCGCCGGAGGCGGTTTCGCCGGGCCGCGCCTCAGAGGCGGCAGGCGTGGATCTCGGTGGTGAGGATGGCGCGGGCGCCCAGGGCGTACAGGTCGTCCATGATCCGCTGCGCCTCACGGGCGGGGACCATGGCGCGGACGGCGACCCAGCCCTCGTTGTGCAGCGGGGAGACCGTCGGGGACTCCAGGCCGGGGGTGAGGGCGACGGCCTGCTCCAGGTGCTCGGCGCGGCAGTCGTAGTCCATCATCACGTACGACCGGGCCACCAGGACGCCCTGGAGGCGGCGCAGGAACTGCTGCACTCGTGGGTCGTCGGCGGGGGCGCCGGTGCCGGCGGCGCCCCCGGACGGAGTCCGGGGGAGGATGACGACGGCCTCGGACCTGAGGATCGGCTCGCCGATGACCTCCAGGCCCGCGTTGCGCAGCGAGGTGCCGGTCTCCACGACGTCGGCGATGATCTGGGCGACACCGAGCTCGATCGCGGTCTCGACCGCGCCGTCGAGGTGCACCACGGAGGCGTCGATGCCCTGGTCGGCGAGGTGCTTGGCGACGATGCCCTCGTAGGAGGTGGCGATCGTCATGCCGCCGAAGTCGGCGGGGCCGCTCGCGGTGCCGGGCTTGGTGGCGTACCGGAAGGTGGAGCGGGCGAAGCCGAGCTGGAGGATCTCCTCGGCGTCGGCGCCGGAGTCCAGCAGGAGGTCGCGGCCGGTGATGCCGATGTCGAGCTTGCCGGAGCTGACGTAGATGGCGATGTCGCGGGGGCGGAGGTAGAAGAACTCGACCTCGTTCTCCGGGTCCACCAGCACCAGTTCCTTGGACTCCTTGCGCTGCTGGTAGCCGGCCTCATGGAGCATCGCCGACGCAGGTCCGGAGAGTGAACCCTTGTTGGGGACGGCGATGCGCAGCATGGGGTGGGCTTCCTAACTGTGTGAAAAGGAGTTCTGGGGAGCGGGGTGCTTGCTCAGAGGTGGGCGTAGACGTCGTCGAGCGAGATCCCGCGGGCGACCATCATCACCTGGACGTGGTACAGCAGCTGCGAGATCTCCTCGGCGGCGGCTTCCTTGCCCTCGTACTCGGCGGCCATCCAGACCTCGGCGGCCTCCTCGACGACCTTCTTGCCGATGGCATGGACGCCCTTGTCCACCAGCTCGGCGGTGCGGGAGGTGGCGGGATCGCCGGTCTTGGCCTTGAGCTCCAGCTCGGCGAAGAGCTCTTCGAAGCTTTTACGGGTTCTGTTCGCCATGATGGTCCTAAGAGTACGGGGTGGGACATGCCCACTCAGCGCCAGGGTTCGCTGACCGTGCGCAGTGTGGTGGCGGTGGAGACGGCGGCGGTGACCGCCTCGTGCCCCTTGTCCTCGTTCGAGCCCTCCAGGCCGGCCCGGTCCAGGGCCTGCTCCTCGGTGTCGCAGGTCAGTACGCCGAAACCGACGGGGACGCCGGTGTCGACGGAGACCTGCACCAGGCCCTGGGTGACGCCCTGGCACACGTACTCGAAGTGGGGGGTGCCGCCGCGGATGACGACGCCGAGCGCGACGATCGCGTCGTAGCCGCGGCCGGCGAGGACCTTGGCGACGACCGGCAGTTCGAAGCTGCCGGGGACCCGCAGCAGGGTCGGCTCGTCGATGCCGAGCTCGTGCAGGGCGCGCAGGGCGCCGCCGACGAGGCCGTCCATGATCTTCTCGTGCCACTGCGCCGCGATCACGGCGACCCGGAGGTCGCCGCAGTTCTTCACGCTCAGTTCGGGTGCGCCCTTGCCGCTCACGTACGTACTCTCCTCGTGCTCTGGTGCTGGACCGTGCTGGTTACTGGTTGTTGCAGGGGGACGCGCCGGAGGCGTCGAGCCACGGCAGGTCGTGGCCCATCCGGTCGCGCTTGGTGCGCAGGTAGCGGAGGTTGTGCTCCCCGGCCTGGACAGGCATGGGCTCGCGGCCGTTGACCGTCAGTCCGTGGCGGACGAGGGCGTCGACCTTGTCGGGGTTGTTGGTCATCAGCCGGAGGCTGCGTACGCCGAGGTCGGCGAGCATCTGGGCGCCGGCGGCGTAGTCGCGGGCGTCGGCGGGAAGGCCGAGCTCCAGGTTGGCGTCGAGGGTGTCGTGGCCGCGTTCCTGGAGTTCGTAGGCGCGCAGCTTGGACAGCAGGCCGATGCCGCGTCCCTCGTGGCCGCGCAGGTAGACGACGACACCGCGGCCGGCCTCGGTGACGCGGTCCATGGAGGCCTGGAGCTGGGGTCCGCAGTCGCAGCGCAGCGAGTGGAAGATGTCGCCGGTGAGGCATTCGGAGTGGAGGCGGACGAGGACGTCCTCGCCGTCGCCGATGTCGCCGTGGACGAGGGCGATGTGCTCGACGCCGTCGACGGTGGAGCGGTAGCCGTACGCGGTGTACGCGCCGTGCGCGGTCGGCAGCAGTACCTCCGCCTCGCGGCGGACGGTGGGCTCGCTGCTGCGGCGGTAGGCGATGAGGTCCTCGATCGAGATGATCGTCAGGCCGTGCTTGCGGGCGAAGGGGACCAGTTCGGGCAGCCGGAGCATCACGCCGTCCTCGCCGGCGATCTCCACGATCGCCCCGGCGGGGCGCAGTCCGGCGAGCCGGGCCAGGTCGACGGCGGCCTCGGTGTGGCCGTTGCGGACGAGGACGCCGCCGGGCTGGGCGCGCAGCGGGAAGACGTGGCCGGGCCGGACGAAGTCGGCCGGGGCGGCCACGCCGCTCGCGAGGAGCTGGAGGGTGGTGGCGCGGTCGGCGGCGGAGATGCCGGTGGTCACGCCGTGGACGGGGGCGGCGTCGACGGAGACGGTGAAGGCCGTCTTCATGGACTCGGTGTTGTCGCCGACCATCTGCGGGAGCTGGAGGCGGTCCAGTTCGTCGCCCTCCATGGGGGCGCAGATCAGGCCGCGGCACTCGCTCATCATGAAGGCGACGATCTCGGGGGTGGCCTTCTCGGCGGCGATGACGAGGTCGCCCTCGTTCTCGCGGTCCTCGTCGTCGACGACCACGACGGGGCGGCCTGCGGCGATGTCGCGGATGGCCTGCTCGACGGGGTCGAGGGCGAGGTCCGTGGCGTCCCAGAGGGGGAGGCTGCTCATGCGGGTGCTCCTTCCAGGGAGGCGGACTCGCTCGCTCGGGAGCGCAGCCACCAGTCGCGCAGGCCCCACAGGACGAGCGCGCCGTAGATGACGTAGACGAAGCCGGAGAAGGCGTAGCCGTTGACGAAGTTCAGCGGTACGCCGACGAGGTCGACCAGCAGCCAGGCGAACCAGAACTCGACCATGCCGCGAGCCTGGGCGTACATGGCGACCAGCGTGCCGACGAAGATGTACGCGTCGGGCCACGGGTCCCAGGACAGCGCCGGGTAGGCGGTGAACAGGCCGCCGACGGCGAGGGTGCCGAGGAGGGCGCCGCCCGCCATGAGGCCGCGTTCACGCCAGGTGGCGAAGCGCACGGCGATGGAGCCGTCCTGGTCGCGCTGCCGGCCACGGGTCCACTGCCACCAGCCCCAGGCGGCGACGACCATGACCACGACCTGCTTGCCGGCGCTGCCGGTGAGGTGGCCCGCGAAGGCGGCGAAGAGAATGGCGCCGGACAGGAACTGGGCGGGCCAGGTCAGCACGGAGCGCCGCCAGCCGAGCGCGAGGGCGACCAGGCCGATGGTGTTGCCGATCATGTCCGACCAGAGGATGTGCTGGCCGAAGGCGGTGAAGGCCTCTGAGTTGAGCCAGTTCACTGGGTGTTCCCCCCGTAGGTGGTGCCGACGAGCCGCTCGACGTACTTGGCGATGACGTCGACCTCGAGGTTGACCGGGTCGCCCGGCTCCTTGATGCCCAGCGTGGTGAGGGCGAGGGTCGTCGGGATGAGGCTGATGGTGAAGTGGTCGGCCCCGGCGTCGACGACGGTGAGGCTGACGCCGTCGACGGTGATGGAGCCCTTCTCGACGACGTACCGGCGGAGCGCGGCCGGGAGGGAGACCTTGACGATCTCCCAGTTGTCGGAGGGGGTGCGTTCCAGGATGGTGCCGGTGCCGTCGACGTGACCCTGCACGATGTGGCCGCCGAGCCGGTCGCCGACGGCCATGGGGCGCTCCAGGTTGACCCGGGAGCCGGGGGTGAGGGCCCCGAGGCTGGAGCGGTTCAGCGTCTCGGCCATGACGTCGGCGGTGAACTCGCCGTCGGCGGTGTCCACGACGGTGAGGCAGACGCCGTTGACGGCGATCGAGTCGCCGTGCTTGGCGTCCCCGGTGACGAGGGGGCCGCGCAGGCGGAAGCGGGAGGAGTCGCCGAGGTTCTCGACGGCGGTGACCTCGCCCAGCTCTTCGACGATTCCGGTGAACACGCTCAGCGCTCCTTGGGTGTGACGGTGGCGGTGATACGAAGGTCGGGGCCGAGGGGCACGGTCTCGGTGACGTCGAGCCGCAGGGCCTCGGTGAGGGTGGTGATGCCGGCGCCGGTGAGGGCGGTGGGCCCGGCGCCGAGGAGGACCGGGGCCAGGTAGCCGACGACCCGGTCGACGGCTCCGGCGGCGACGAAGGAGCCGGCGAGCGTCGGGCCGCCCTCCAGGAGGACGGAGCGGACGCCCCGCTCGTAGAGGGCCGCCAGCAGGGCGGGTACCGACAGGCCGCGGCCGTCCCTGGGGAGGCGTACGACGTCGGCGGCGGGGAGCCGGTCCGTGGCGGCGTCCTGGGCGACCGCGATCAGGGTCGGGGCGGCGTCGTCCAGGACGCGGGCGCCCGCCCGGACGGCGGTGGCCTCGGTGTCGACGACCACCCGCAGCGGCTGGACGGCGCCCTCGACGCCGCGTACCGCCAGGTGGGGGTCGTCGGCGCGGGCGGTGCCGGAGCCGACGACCACGGCGTCGGCCTCGGCGCGCAGCCGGTGGACGTCGGCGCGGGACGCGGGCGAGCTGATCCAGCGGCTGGTGCCGTCCTGGGCGGCGACGCGGCCGTCGAGGGTGGCGGCGTACTTCCACAGGACGTAGGGGCGGCCGAGGCGTACGGAGGTGAGCCAGGCGGCGTTGCCGGCCTCGGCCTCGGCCTCCAGCAGGCCGCCGACGACCTCGACGCCGGCCGCGCGCAGGGTGTCGGCGCCTCCGGTGGCCCGCGGGTCCGGGTCGCCGACCGCGTAGACCACGCGGGCGATGCCGGCCTCGACGAGGGCCTGGGAGCAGGGGCCGGTGCGGCCGGTGTGGTCGCAGGGTTCGAGGGTGACGTACGCGGTGCCGCCACGGGCGAGGACGCCGGCCTGGCGCAGGGCGTGGACCTCGGCGTGCGGGCCGCCGGCGCGCTGGTGCCAGCCGGCGCCGACCTCGTGGCCGGAGGCGTCGTGGATCACGCATCCGACGACGGGGTTGGGGCTGGTGGAGCCGAGGCCCCGGGCGGCGAGCGCGACGGCTCGGCGCATGGCGGCGACGTCGGCCGTGTCCGCGGGCTGGTCCACTGCGGTGGCCACCGGGTCCTCCTGCCTCTTCGGGCGCGGACTCCGGGGCCTGCCGAGGACGACAGGGAGCGGGTAGGACACCACCGCACAGGGGACGCGTGGCCGGAACACCGGTCGCCGGACACCGGCGACCAGCGGACGTACGGCCGGTCGCCCCAGGGGGGGTCACCCGCCGCGCACTGCCTCCCATCCGGACTTTCACCGTCGGTCCAGGAATTTCACCTGGTCAACCGGCCACTGGATGCGGCCGGGTCGCGGACTGTAACCGCCGGTTCGGAATTACACCGACCCCGGAGTGCGCTGCTGCTGATACAGGGCCAGTGTGCCACGCCCGCTCGTCACCCATGCGGGCGAAGGCTGTGGGCTGCCTCACAGACCGCCGGGACCCCTCCGGGATGCCAAACGGTCCGGACCTATTGGTCCAGACCTATTGACCGGCTGGTCTAGTCCTCTTAATGTCTGCGTCACCTCCACGGAGACGGCCCGCCGGGTGTGCGCACGCCAGGGCCCAACGCGACCCATCCGCCTGTCAGTTGTGTGCCCCTCAGCCTCCACGGGAGGAAACCCACCGTGCTGTCCCCCACCCGCAGACGAGCCACTCTGCTGGCGTCCGGCGCCGCCGCGGCCGGACTGCTGCTCGGCTCGCTCTCCGGTGGCGTCTCCCACGCCGCCACCGACCACGAGTCCTGTCGCCCCGACGGTCTCCACCGGACGTCCGGCGTCGACGTCCCCTACTGCTCGGTGTACGACACCGACGGTCGCGAGAAGATGGGCGCCGACCACCAGCGGCGGGTCATCGGCTACTTCACCGGCTGGCGCACCGGCAAGGACGGCACGCCCGCCTACCTCGCGCCGAACATCCCGTGGGACAAGGTCACCCACATCAACTACGCCTTCGGCCACATCGACTCGGGCAACAAGCTGTCCGTCGGCGCCGACGGCCCGGACAACGCCGCGACCGGTATGACCTGGCCGGGGGTCGCGGGCGCCGAGATGGATCCCGCGTACGCCTACAAGGGCCACTTCAACCTGCTGAACAAGTTCAAGAAGCAGCACCCGGACGTCAAGACGCTGATCTCGGTGGGCGGCTGGGCCGAGACCGGCGGCTACTTCGACGACGGCGGCAAGCGCGTCGGCTCCGGCGGCTTCTACTCGATGGCCACCAACGCCGACGGCTCGGTCAACCAGGCGGGCATCGACACCTTCTCCGACTCGGCGGTCGCCTTCATCAAGAAGTACGGGTTCAACGGCGTCGACATCGACTACGAGTACCCCACCTCCATGAAGGACGCGGGCAACCCGCTCGACCACGCGATCTCCAACGCCCGCCGGGCCGGTCTCGTCAAGGGCTACGCCGCCCTGATGAAGACCCTGCGCGAGAAGCTGGACCGGGCGGGCGCGGCCGACGGCAAGCACTACATGCTGACCGTCGCGGCCCCCTCCTCCGGATACCTGCTGCGCGGCATGGAGACCTTCCAGGTCCAGAAGTACCTGGACTACGTCAACATCATGTCGTACGACCTGCACGGCGCCTGGAACGAGTACGTCGGCCCCAACGCCTCGCTCTTCGACGACGGCAAGGACGCGGAGCTGGCGGCGGCGAACGTCTACGGCAGCGCGCAGTACGGGGGCATCGGCTACCTCAACACCGACTGGGCGTACCACTACTTCCGCGGCTCCATGCCGGCCGGCCGCATCAACATCGGCCTGCCGTACTACACCCGCGGCTTCAAGAACGTCCAGGGCGGCACCGACGGCCTGTGGGGCAGGGCGGCCACGACCACCTGTCCGGCCGGGTCCGGCCTCACCAAGTGCGGTGACGGCGCGGTGGGCATCGACAACCTGTGGCACGACAAGGACGACAGCGGCAAGGAGTCGCCGGCCGGCTCCAACCCGATGTGGCACGCCAAGAACCTGGAGAAGGGCGTTCTCGGCGACTACCTGCCGAAGTACGGCTTCGGCGCGGACACCAGGCTGACCGGCACCTACGCCCGCAAGTACGACTCCACGCTGGTCGCGCCGTGGCTGTGGAACGCGGAGAAGAAGGTGTTCCTGTCGACCGAGGACGAGCAGTCGGTCGCCCGCAAGGCCGACTACGTGGTCGACAAGGGCATCGGCGGCACCATGGTCTGGGAGCTGGCCGGTGACTACGGCTGGAACGCCGCCAAGGGGCAGTACGAGCCGGGGTCCGCGCTGACCTCGCTGATGTACGACAAGTTCAGGGCGGCCACCCCCTACGGCGCGAAGGTCTCCGACAAGACGCTGCCCGCCAAGGCGGTGAACATCGGGGTCGAGTTCGGCGAGTTCAAGCTCGGCGACTCCAACTACCCCCTCACCCCCAAGGTGAAGATCACCAACGGGACGAGGACCACGCTGCCGGGCGGCACGGAGTTCCAGTTCGACTACTCCACGGCCGCCCCGGGCAACGCCTCCGACCAGTCCGGCTTCGGCACCAAGGTGATCAGCAGCGATCACACCGGCAACAACGTCGGCGGGCTCAAGGGCGACTTCCACCGCGTCTCGCTGAAGCTGCCGGCCTGGCAGACGCTGGCGCCGGGCGCGTCGGTGGAGCTGTCCTTCAACTACTACCTGCCGGTGTCCACCCCGTGGAACTGGACCGTGAACATCGGCGGGACCTCGTACGCGCTCGCCGGCGACCTGGCGCGCGGGGCGACGGTGGTGGAGCCGGGCTCCGGCACCGGTCCCTCGCCGGACCCGACGAACCCGACGCCGACCCCCACGCCCACTCCCGGCGCGTGCACCGCGCCCGCGTGGAGCTCGGCGGCCGAGTACGGCTCCGGCGCCACGGTGTCCCACGCGTCCCGCACCTGGAAGGCGAAGTGGTGGACCAAGGGCGAGGAGCCCGGCACCACCGGCCAATGGGGTGTCTGGCAGGACCTCGGCGCCTGCTGACCCGGTGACGGGACGGGCCCCGGCGGCGGAGAGACGGCCCTTGCCGCCGCCGGGGCCCTTCGCCGTGCTCCGGGGAGCCGCCCTTTGCCATGCCTCCGGGGAGCCGCCCTTTCGGCGTACCGCGTGCCGCCGGGGGCGGCTTTCGCCGTGGCGCCGGGGCCTTACGGCGTGACGTGCGACGCCGGGGGCGGCGGCGCGGGGTCCCGCGTGCCGCTCAGGGTCCCGCGTGCCGCTCGGGGACGGACGGGACGCGGTGGGCCGGCCGGCCCGGAGGTCAGGGGGTCGTGGGGGCGAAGAGCTCGTCCTGGGCCGCGTCCCGGACCGTCAGCAGCGCGCCCCGCAGTACCGCCGCGCCGCCCAGGGCGCTCGCCCGTACCTCCGTGCGCAGCGGGGACAGGGCGGCCAGCCGGTCCTCGACGCGGGCCGCCAGCGCGGGGCCGCCCGCGTGGCCGGTCTCACCGCCCAGGACGACGCAGCCGGGGTCGAGCACGGCGCTGACGGCGGCCGCGCCCAGGGCCAGCCGGTCGGCGAGGGCGTCGAGGAAGTCGTCCGCACCGGCGGCCAGGGCGGTCCGCACGGCCACGGCACCGGCCGGCTCCTCGCCCCGGTCGTCGCCGGACACGACACCGTGCTCGGCCGCCAGTGAGCGGATCGCCGCCGAACCGGCCAGCGCGTGGAAGCCGCCGCCGCAGCCGGTGGCCGACGGCAGGCCCCCGGTCCCCGGCACGGGCAGGAAGCCGATCTCGCCCGCGCCTCCGGAGGCGCCGCGCCGCAGCGCGCCGTCCAGCACGACGGCCGCGCCGACGCCGTGGCCGAGCCACAGCAGGACGAAGGTGTCCCGGTCGGGGGCGGCACCCTCGCGCTGCTCCGCCACCGCCGCGAGGTTGGTCTCGTTCTCGACGACGACGGTGGCGGGCAGCCGTTCCTGGAGGGCGCCGACGAGCCGGCGGTGCCAGGCCGGCAGGCCGGTCGAGTCGCGCAGCTCGCCCGTGGCCGGGTCGATCAGGCCGGGCGCCCCGATGCCGACGCTGTGCAGCCGCCGCACCCCCGCCTCGGCCACCGTTCGCTCCAGCAGGCCGACCGCGCGCTGCACGGCGGGCTCGTCGCTGTGGCCGGTCATGGGCAGGGACGCCTCGGCGAGCGTGGCGCCCAGCAGGTCCGTGACGACCACGGAGACGCTGGTGGTGCGGACGTCGAGGGCGGCGAGGTGCGCCCGGTCGGCGACGATCCCGTACAACCGGGCGTTGGGGCCCCGCCGTTCGGCGCCCGATTCCCCGACGACCCCGATGAGCCCGGAGCCCTGGAGCCGTTCGACGAGATCGGCGACGGTGGGGCGGGAGAGCCCGGTGAGGTTCTTGAGCTGACCGGCCGTCAACGGCCCCTGGTCCTGGAGGAGTCGCAGGGCGAGCCGGTCGTTGATGGCCCGGGCGGTGCTGGGCGATGCGGGCATGCCGTGATCCTCTCAGACCTCGTCGTACCAGCTTACTATCAGGCAGGGTTCCTGATAATTTACGTCCCGCCGGAGAGGCCGGAGAAGGAGCAGGACGGGGAGGGCCCGTGGCGTCGCACGACATGGTGTTCGGCAAGGAACGGCTGAGGCGGGCGCGGTTCGCGGTGGCCGCCGTGTTCTGTGTGCACGGCGCCGTGACCGGCAGTTTCGCCACCCGCATCCCGTGGATCCAGGACCACGCGGGCGTCAGCGCCGGCCAGCTCGGCCTGGCGCTCGCCTTCCCCGCGCTGGGCGCCTCGGCCGCGATGCCGCTGGCGGGCGCGGTCAGCCACCGCTTCGGCGCCCGGGCGGCCCTGCGCGGCCTGTTGGCGCTGTGGACCCTCTCGCTGGTCCTGCCCGCCCTGGCGCCCGGCGTGTACACGCTGTGCGGCACGCTGTTCGTGTACGGGGCGACCTCGGGCATGTCCGACGTGGCCATGAACGCGCTGGGCGTCGAGGTCGAGAACCGCCTCGACAAGTCGATCATGTCCGGCCTGCACGGCATGTGGAGCGCCGGCGCCCTGATCGGCTCCGCCTGCGGCACGCTCGCCGCGCACCTGGGCGTGGACGCCCGGGTGCACCACCTCGTCGCGGCGCTGGTGCTCACGGCCCTGGGCCTGGTCTTCTGCCAGGGCGTCCTGGACCTGCGCAGCGCGCCGGACGAGGAACCGCCGCCCCGGTTCGCGCTGCCGCCCAGGTCGGCCCTGGTGATCGGGGCGATCGGCTTCTGCGGGGTGTTCGCGGAGGGCGCGAGCCTGGACTGGTCGGCGGTGTACCTCCGGGACGAGCTGGACGCGTCGGCGGGTCTCGCGGCCGCGTCGACCACCGCGTTCGCCCTGACCATGGCGGTGGCGCGGCTGGTGGGCGACCGGGTCGTGGACCGCTTCGGGGCGGTGCGCACGGTACGGGCCGGGGGCGCCGCGGCGACGGCGGGCGGCCTGCTGGTGGTGTCCGCGCCGCACCCGGCGGTCGCCATGGCCGGGTTCGGGCTCATCGGACTGGGCGTGGCCGTCGTCGTCCCGCTGGCCTTCGCGGCAGCCGGGCGCAGCGGCCCGAACCCGAGCCAGGCGATCGCGGGCGTCGCCACGATCACGTACACCTCGGGCCTCATCGCCCCCTCGGCGATCGGCGGAGTGGCCGACGCGACGTCCCTCACCGTGTCGTTCGGGCTGGTCACCCTGCTGACCTTCGGGCTGGTGCTGGGCGCGGGCGTTCTGCGCACCGCCGGCCGGACGTCCGACCCGGCGAGCACGGCGAAGACCGCACGAACCCCCCACTGACGCGCGGGCCCGCCCGGCCCGGCCTTGAAGGTCCTCCGGCTCAGTCCTGCCGCACCCCCGCTCCTTGTGCCGGGACCGCGGGAGCAGTGAGGCGCGCGAATTGGGAGCGTGGGATCTTGCGGCATAGGTTGACGGCATGGTGGAGGGGGCGAACTCCGCGGCGCAGACCATGCCGCAGGAGCAGCGGACAAGGGGGCGGCATGCCGCCCGGCGGAACAAGGACAAAGGCGGGCTGGCTCGTTCGTCCTTGTTGATGGCTGTCGGCACGGTGGTGTCGCGGGCGACGGGGCTGATCCGTCAGGTGCTGCAGGCCGCGGCGCTGGGAACGGGCCTGCTGGCCAGTACGTACAACACGGCGAACACCGTGCCGACGAGCCTGTACACGCTGCTGATCGGCGGCGCGCTCAATGCTGTGCTGGTGCCGCAACTGGTGCGGGCCCGGGCCACGGAGCCCGATGGCGGGCGGGCGTACGAGCAGCGGCTGGTCACGCTCGTGGTGTGCGTGTTGGGCGTGGGGACGGCGCTGGCGGTATGGGCGGCGCCGCGGATCGTGGGCCTGTACATGCGGGACACCCCGGACAATCACGAGGCGTTCGAGCTGACGGTGACGTTCGCGCGGTTTCTGCTGCCGCAGATCTTCTTCTATGGGCTGTTCAGCATCTACGGGCAGGTGCTGAACGCGCGTGAGAAGTTCGGCGCGATGATGTGGACCCCGGTGCTGAACAACGTCGTGCTGGTCGGCATGTTCGCCGCCTATCTGGGGCTGATGACGGTGCCCGACCGGGTGGAGGACATCACCGCCGCCCAGGTGCGGCTGCTGGGGATCGGGACGACCGCGGGCATCGCCGTCCAGGCCCTGGCTCTTATCCCGTTCGCCCGGGCGGCCGGTTTCCGGTTCCGGCCGCGGTTCGACTGGCGGGGCACCGGCTTGGGCAAGAGCGTGCACGCGGCGAAGTGGACGCTGCTGTTCGTCCTGGCCAATCAGGTCTCCCTGACGGTGGTCACGAACTACGCCAATGCCGCCGACCAGGAGCTGCCGCAGGCCGGCGCGGGCTACTCCGCCTACACCTACGCGCAGACGATCTGGATGCTGCCGCAGTCGATCGTGACCGTGTCCCTGGTGACGGCGCTGCTGCCGCGCATGAGCCGGGCCGTCGCCGAGGGCCGCATCCCGGACCTGCGCGCGGACCTGTCCCGGGCGCTGCGGATCAGCGGCGTGGTCATCGTGCCCGCCGCCTTCCTCTTCCTCGCCCTGGGGCCCCAGATCTCTTCGCTGCTGTTCGCCCACGGAGCAGCCGATGCCGCCTCAGCCCGCCCACTGGGCTACATGCTGCAGGCGTTCGGGCTCGGGCTCATCCCGTTCTCCGCCCAGTACCTGCTGCTGCGCGGCTTCTACGCCTTCGAGGACACCCGCACCCCGTTCTTCATGGCGGCCTGGATCGCAGGCGTGAACATCGCCCTGGCCACGGCCTGCCATGTGGCCCTGCCCGCCCGCTGGTCGGTGGTCGGCATGGCCGGCGCCTACACCCTCTCCTATGTGGCCGGTCTCGCGCTTACCGCCTGCCTGCTGCGCAACAAGATGGGGGGCCGGATCGACGACGGAGGTCTGCGCCGCACCTACGTGAAGCTGCTGTGCGCCGCGTGCCCGGCTGCCGGGCTGGGCTGGGCCGCGGCGCGTGCGTGCGCCGGCCTGGGAGAAGGGACGTGGCCTACCGCTGTCGCCTTGGCCGCCGGGGCCCTCGCGACAGCCCTGGCGTATCTCCTTCTTGCCCGGTTGCTGAAGGTCGACGAGCTCCGTCGTCTGCCCGGGATGCGTTGAGTCCGGGCAAACGATGGAAGGGGGCGAGGAGGAACGCCGGCACCAGCTGCCACCATGGGTGTCACGTCCGGCGACGTGCGGCGGGGTCGCGCTCGGCGACGTGCGGCGGTAGGAGATCCGGGCCCGGCGGTCTCGGTGCACACGTCGAGCGTCACCGACCCGGACCGGGCCCGCAGTGACGTTCCGGGCCGGCCGGGCGGTGGGGGCGGGGTGGTGGAGGGCCGGGATTACCATGGCGGCTGGTCTTTTTCGGCCGCACCCGGCCGGGATCCGGTCGCGCGGTCGCCCGAACCGGAGAAGTGGAGTCACCACCCATGAACCTCGGCGTGCGCTGGACCCTGCACGGCGACGGACGGACACCCGCTCCCGGAGCCGTGGTCCGTCCCGACGAACGGCTGTCGTGGCCCCGTACGGTCGGGCTCGGCGCACAGCACGTGGTGGCCATGTTCGGTGCCTCGTTCGTGGCACCCGTGCTCATGGGGCTCGACCCCAACCTGGCGATCATGATGTCCGGCGTCGCCACGGTGATCTTCCTGCTCGCCACCCGCGGCAGGGTGCCCAGCTACCTCGGCTGCTCCCTGTCCTTCGTGGGCGTGGCGGCGACCATCCGGGCGTCGGGCGGCGACAGCGCCACCGTCACCGGGGCGGTCCTCGTGGTCGGCGCCGTGCTGTTCCTGGCGGGCCTCGCGGTACGGCGCTTCGGCGCCCGGATCATCCACGCGGCGATGCCGCCGATCGTGACGGGCGCCGTCGTCATGCTGATCGGCTTCAACCTGGCGCCGGTGACGGCCTCGACGTACTGGCCCCAGGACCAGTGGACCGCGCTGCTGGTGATGCTGTTCACCGGTCTCGCCGTCGTCTGTCTGCGCGGCTTCTGGTCGCGGGTGGCCATCTTCCTGGGGCTGGTCTTCGGTTACGCCGTGTCCTGGCTGTTCGACCTGGTCTTCGGCCGGATCCACTCCCCGCTCGGCGGCCCCAAGGCCGTCGACCACTGGCGGCTGGACCTGTCCGGCGTCGCCAAGGCCGACTGGGTCGGACTGCCGTCCTTCCACGCCCCCGCCTTCGAGTGGTCGGCGATCCTCGTCGCGCTGCCGGTCGTCATCGCGCTGGTGGCGGAGAACGCCGGGCACGTCAAGGCGGTCGGCGAGATGACCGGCGACCCGCTGGACGACCAGCTCGGGACCGCCATCGCCGCGGACGGCGCCGCCTCGGTCCTGTCCACCGCCGTGGGCGGCCCGCCGAACACCACATACTCCGAGAACATCGGCGTCATGGCCGCCACCCGCGTCTACTCGACGGCCGCCTACTGGGCCGCCGCCGGCTTCGCGCTGCTCTTCGGCCTGTGCCCCAAGTTCGGCGCGGTCGTCGCGGCCATCCCCGGCGGCGTCCTGGGCGGGATCACCGTGATCCTCTACGGAATGATCGGCCTGCTGGGCGCGCAGATCTGGACCAACGCCCGGGTGGACCTGCGCAATCCGCTCAACCTCGTCCCCGCCGCCGCGGGCATCATCATCGGCGTCGGCGGCGTCAGCCTGAAGATCACCGACAACTTCGAGCTGGGCGGCATCGCGCTCGGCACGATCGTCGTCATCACCGGCTACCACGTGCTGCGCGCCTTCGCCCCGGCCCACCTCAAGCAGCAGGAACCGCTGCTGGACGCCGGCACCTCCGCGTACGGCACCGAAGACGGAGACGGCACCGGAGACCAAGACGGCACCGGCGGCGATCAGCCGGTCGCCAAGTCGTAGGCGTAGTCGGCGGAGAACTCCCCCGCCGCACCGGAGCAGCCGTCCGACTCCCCCGGCAGCTTGATCCACAGGTAGGCGTCGATCCGGGCCTCACCGGTCCGGGTCGTCGGGGTCCGGCCGAGTGCCCGGCCGGCCGGGTCGCACCACTCACCGGGCGCGGGGGCGCCGTTGCCGTTGCGGCTGGTGTCGATGACGGCACCCAGGTGGGACGGTCCGCCGAGCGCGGTGAGCACCCGGCGCGCGTAGGCGGCCTCGTCGGCGGTGCCGTGGAAGTTCGAGACGTTGGTGAAGATGCCGTCGCTGCTGGTCGCGGCGCCCGCCTCGCGGAGGGCGCCGGCCATCTTCGCGGCCGAGTGCCAGCCGGAGTGGCCCGCGTCGAAGTACACCTTGGCCTGCGGGTTGGCGGCCCGCAGCGCCTTGCCCGCGCGGGCGAGCGAGGCGTAGCGGGCGGCCCGCTGCCCGTCCGAGAGGCAGTCGGCGAGCGCGATCGAGTCCGGCTCCAGGACGACGATGACCGGCCCGCTGCCGAGCCCGTCCGCGAAGTTCCGTATCCAGCCGTCGTAGGCGTCCAGGTCCGGCGCGCCGCCCTGCGAGGCGCCGCCGCAGTCCCGGTCGGGTATCGCGTACGGCACGAGGACGGGCACGCGCCCGGCGGCGGCCGCCCCGGAGGTGACCGCGCGGACCCGGCCGGTGATGGCGCCCGGGTCGTACTCGGCGAACCAGACCGCGGCCGGCTGGTCGGCGATCCGGGACTCGATGACCGGCCGGCGCGGGTCGCCGGGGTTGGCACGCACCCAGTCCAGGACCTGCGACTCCGGATGGCGGTACAGGGCCGCCGACACGGTCCGCGGGGCGGGCGCCCGGGGCGCCCGCTTCTTGGTCACGGAGGGCTTGGGCCTCGGCGCGGCGGACGGCTTCGCCGGGGTGCGCGAGGGCGTCGGGGACGGTGAGGGCGAGGCGGCCGTGGGGCTGGGCCGCGCGGGCAGCGGTACGGGCAGGGCGCTGGCCGACACCTCGGGGCGCGGCCGGGCCGAGTCGTCGCGGTCGCCCCCGGTCGCGGCGAGCAGGCCGCTGACGGTGCCGACGGCGACGACCACCGAGGCGGCGGCCGCCATGGCGTGACGGCGCGCGGTGCGGCGCCGCTCGGCGCGGCGTCCCCGCGTCCGCCGCCGTCCGCCGCCTTCGCCACCGCCGCCGGGGCCGCCCGGGCCGTCCTGGCCCCGGCCACGACCGCCACGGCCACCCCGGCCACCGCCGTCGCGCCCGGGCCCGCCGGTGCCACCGCTGCCGGGCAGCTCCGTCCCGGACCAGGCGGCCGCCCCCGGCTCCGCCGCGTCCGCCGGATCCGCGCCCGGGCCGGTCGCCGGGCCCGTGGTGGCCGGATCCGGCCTGTGCGGGGCCGCCGCGTACGGGGCCTCCGCCTCGTGGCGGGCGGCTCGTTCCGGTGGGCCGGTGCGGCCCGTACGCTTCGTCGGGCGCTGTGCGCGCACGCCTGACACCGTGGTTTTCCCCTCCCCCTGGGTGCTCGCCCGGGCGGATCGTTCCCCCGTTCCGGGGAAGCCCGGCGCGATGACACCACCGAGAGCCTACCTACTGGGACGCTGCCCCCATGGCGCAGATCGAACAGTTCTCGGCGGCCCCCTCGGCGGTCGGCCCCGTCCTGACCCGGATGCGGGCGTTCCGCGAACTGTGGCCGGCGGCAGACGGCGTGGCCGTGTTCAACCGGGTCTACCTGACCGTCACGGAGGAGATCGCCCGGCGCATCGACGCGGGCGGGTTCGCGGACCGGCGGGCCGCCGCCACGCTGGACGTACGGTTCGCGGAGAGGTACCTCGCGGCCGTCGACGCGGTCGCCGCGGGCGGGCGTCCGCCCGCGTGCTGGCGGCCGCTGTTCGACTACCGGCGCCATCCCGGCGTACGGCCGTTGCAGTTCGCCCTGGCGGGCATCAACGCGCACGTCGGGCACGATCTGGCGCTGGCCGTGGTGGACGCCTGTCGTACGCTCGGCTGCGAACCGGCCGACCTGGAGGAGGAGTTCGACCGGGTGGGCGACATCCTCGTACTGCTGGAGGAGCGCATCCGCGAGGAGCTGATGCCGGGCCCCGACCTGCTGGAGATCGCCGACCCGCTGACCCATCTGGTGGGCTGCTGGAGCCTGGAGCGGGCCCGCGAGGGGGCATGGCTCGCGGCCCGCTCCCTGTGGCAGCTCGAGCGGCTGGGGCGGCTGACCGGACTGGCCGGACTGGCCGGGCCGACCCGGGCGGGCGGGCCCCCGGAGCCGGCCGAGGAGTTCACCGAACGCCTCGACCGCTCCGTCGGGCTCGTGGGACGGATGCTGCTGACCCCGCTCGCACCGCCCGGACACTGACGTCCCGCGCGGTGCCGGCCGTCAGTCCTCCGGGAGTTCCACCGGGGCGATCTCGTCGTAGACGTCGCCCGGGCCTGGGTTCGTGGCGTCCGTCCCGCCACCGAAGTGGTGCATGACGCCCCACACGGCGTTCAGCGCGGTCTGAACGGCGCCCTCGGCCCAGCCGGCCGTCCAGGAGATGTCGTCGCCCGCGAGGAAGATGCCGCGCTTGTCCTCGGGCAGCCGGTCCTGCATGAAGTGGGTGAACAGGCGCCGCTGGTAGCGGTAGTGACCCGGCAGGTTGGCCTTGAAGGCGCCCATGAAGTAGGGCTCGTTCTCCCACGACACGGTCACCGGGTTGCCGATGATGTGCTTGCGGATGTCGACCTTCGGGTAGATCTCACCGAGCGACTTGAGCATGACCTCCATGCGCTCGTTGGCGGAGAGCGGCAGCCACTTCAGGCTGTCGTCGCACCAGGTGTACGACAGGCAGATGACGGCCGGCTTGTCCGGGCCGTCGTCCAGCAGGTACGTGCCGCGGGTCATCCGGTCGGTGAGCGTCATCGACATGACGTCACGGCCCGTCTCCTCGTCCTTGTCCAGCCAGAAGGGCCGGTCGACCGGGACGAAGAGCTTGGACGACTCCATGTAGTGGGTGCGCTCCATCGCCGTCCAGTGGTCGATGGGGAACAGCGAGTCGTCACAGGCGATCTTGGACAGCAGCATCCAGGACTGGGCGGTGAAGATCGCCGCCTGGTACGTGCGGATGTCGCCGTTCGCGTCGGTGACGGTGATGCGGTTGCCGGCGGTGCGGTGCAGGCGCGTGACGGCGGGCTTGGGGTCGCCCTCGTGGAGCGACTTCAGCGACGTGCCGAGCGGCCAGTGGACGATCTTCTCCGGCTCGCGCTCCCACAGGCGCAGCGGTAGCTGCTGGGAGCCGCCGACGATGCCGCGGTGGTGGTCGTCCGCCTCGGTGTAGACGACGCGGAGGATCTCCAGGATGGAGTTGGGGAAGTCGGTGTCCCAGCCGCCGGTGCCGAAGCCGACCTGGCCGAAGATCTCGCGGTGCCGGAAGGACTTGAAGGCCTCGGACTCGCAGAGGAAGCCGTAGAAGGTCTGGTTGTCCAGCTTCTCGACCAGCTTGCCCCAGATCTCGCGGATGCGCGGGACGTCGCGCTCGCGCATGGCGCGGTTCATGTCGGAGAAGTCCGCGCCCTCCTCCAGGCACTCGTTCCAGGCCTTGGCCACGTCGCGGTAGACCTGCGGCAGGTCGTCGATGGTCTCCGCGTAGTGGGACTCGCCCTTGAGGTCGACGACGGTCGACGGGGTCGACTCGGCGAGCGGGTTGGGGAACGGGCGGGTCTCCAGGCCGACGAGGTCGATGTAGTGCTGGAGCGCGGTCGAGGAGGGCGGGAACCGCATGGCGCCCATCTCGGCGGTCAGGCCCTCGGTGCCGGTGCCCTCGAAGCCGACGGTGCGCAGCCGGCCGCCGATCTGGTCGGCCTCGTAGACGACGGGCTTGAGGCCCATCTTCATCAGCTCGTACGCGGCGACGATGCCGGACAGCCCGCCGCCGATGACGGCGACCTCGGTGCCGTGCTCGGTCGCGGGTATCTGGCCGAGCCCGGCCGGGTGGGCCAGGTAGTCGTCGTACGCGTACGGGAAGTCCGGACCGAACATGGTGATCGGCGGCTGCGCGTCGGTGTGCTGGACGGCGGTGGGCACCGTGGACGTCATGGGGTACGGACTCCTTGCGGGAAAGCTGGGGCGGGGCGGGAGGCGGGGCTCAGACGAGGGAGGTGTAGAGGCCGGGGCGGCGGTCGCGCAGGTAGGGGTTCGCCTCGCGCGAGGAGGTCAGCAGCTCCGGGTCGACGTCGCCGGTGACGAGCTCCTCGCCGCGGCCGGCGCGGGCGCGGGCGGTGCCGTCGGGGCCGGCCAGGGCGGACAGGCCGACGAACTCGAACTCGCCCTCGGGGCCGGTGCGGTTGGCGTACGCGATGTAGATCTGGTTCTCGAAGGCGCGCACCGGCACCACGGACTCGGCGACGATCTCGGCGGGGTGCATCAGGGCGGTGGGCACCAGCAGGAGCTGGGTGCCGGCCAGGGCGTGCGCCCGCACGTTCTCGGGGAACTCGACGTCGTAGCAGATCATCAGGCCGACGCGCAGTCCGCCGAGCTGCGCCTGGACGACCGGCTGGTCGCCGGGCGTGAAGGCACCGGTCTCGAAGCCGCCGTAGAGGTGGGTCTTGCGGTAGCTCAGCAGCCGGGTGCCGTCCGGGCCGATGAGCTGGGCGGCGTTGTACACGTGGTCGCCGTCGCGCTCGGGGTAGCCGTAGGCGACGGCGAGGCCGTGACGCTCGGCGATGTCGGCCACGGCGTCGGCCCAGTCGCCGTCGGCGGGCTCGGCCAGCCGGGCGATCCCGTCACCGATCGCGTACCCGGTGAGGAACATCTCGGGGGCGACCAGCAGCCCCGCGCCGGTGGCGACGGCACGGCCGGCGGCCTCGTCGAGGACCTTGAGGTTGGCGGCGACGTCACCGGGCTGTCCGGAGCTCTGGAGCAGGGCGGTGCGCAGCGGCGGCATCGGCAGACCTCGGTCGGGTGCGTGACGGGCGGGGAAGGTGTCGTAAGACGTTCAAAACGGTACGGTCCGGGGTTCTTCCGGGACAAGGCGTGACCGTTGCGGACCGACGACCGATCCATTGCGCGGAAGGGGTGCCGCGCGGTGATTCATTGCGCGGCCGTCCTCCCTGGCTCGGAAGGCTCCCTCGCCGAGCGTCGGAGCCAGGTCGCCCCCGGGCCGCGACGCGGCGGGCCGGCGCCTCCCACCAGCCCGGAGGGCTCCGCCGCCACCTCCGAGGACGGGGCGGGGACCGGGTCCGTACGGGCTAGGGGGCGTGGTGTCGACGGGCCGGATCAGCGAGAGCCCGGCAAGATCGGCGAGACGCCCCCTAGGTCGTGTCCGGAAAGCCTCGCCTGGCCTCCGGGCGGACGCCGATACTTTCCCGGACACTCCCTAGGCGGGCGAGCCGGACGAAAAGCGCCGCAGCAGGGGGGAAAGCACCAGCACCGACTTGGTGCGCTCCACGAACGGCTCGCCCGCGATGCGCTCCAGCACGCGCTCGAAGTGGCGCATGTCGGAGGCGAAGACCTGGACGATCGCGTCCGCGTCACCGGTGACGGTGGACGCGGCCGCGACCTCCGGGTAACGCTCGAGACCGCGCTGGATGGTCTCGGGCGAGGTGTTGCCCCGTGCGTAGATCTCGATGAACCCCTCGGTCTCCCAGCCGAGCGCCGCCGGGTCCACCCGGACGGTGAACCCGGTGATGGCCCCTTCGGCCCGCAGCCGGTCCACCCGCCGCTTGACGGCGGGCGCGGACAGACCGACGAGCGAGCCGATGTCGGCGTAGGAACGGCGGGCGTCCTCGGCGAGGGCGTGGACGATGCGTTCGTCGAGATCGTTCAGTCGCACTGGGCGTGGGTCACTTCTCTGCGGTGGCCAAACGGGAGCGGCGCATGCCGTACAGGAAGTAGAACACGAGGCCGACGGCCATCCAGACACCGAAGACGATCCACGTGATGGCGTCGAGGCTGAACATGTTGTACGCGCAGAACAGGAAGCCCAGCACCGGGAAGAGCCAGCCGAGCGGGACCCGGAAGGTGCGCGGCATGTCCGGACGGGTGCGGCGCAGCACGATCACCGCGATGTTGACCAGGGCGAAGGCGAACAGGGTGCCGATGCTGGTGGCGTCGACCAGCTCACCCAGCGGGATGACGGAGGCGAGCAGACCGCAGAAGACGGACACGATCACGGTGTTGACGCGCGGGGTGCCGGTCTTCTCGTCCACCTTGCCGAACGCCTTGGGGACCAGACCGTCGCGGGACATGGCGAACAGGACGCGGGTCTGGCCGTACAGCACGGTCAGCACGACGCTGGCGATGGAGATGACGGCGCCGGCGGCGAGGAGCGTGCCCCAGAAGGCGTGGCCGCTGACGTCGTTCATGATCGCGGCGAGCGAGGCCTCGGAGCCCTCGAAGTCCTTCCAGTTCTGCGCGCCGACGGCGACACCGGCGACCAGGACGTACAGCGCGGTGACGATGATCAGCGACAGCATGATCGCGCGCGGCAGGTCGCGCTGCGGGTTCTTGGCCTCCTCGCCGGCCGTGGAGGCGGCGTCGAAGCCGATGTAGGAGAAGAAGAGGCTGGCACCGGCGGCGCTGACGCCCGCCATGCCGAGCGGCATGAAGTCGGCGTAGTTGCCGGACTTGAAGCCCATGAAGCCGATGGCGCAGAAGAGGACCAGCGCGGCCATCTTCACCACGACCATGATCGTGTTGATGCGGGCGGACTCACGGGCGCCGCCGAGCAGGAAGACCATGGCGAGCATCACGACGATCAGGCCGGGCAGGTTGATGACACCGCCCTCGCCGGGCGCGGAGGAGAGCACGTCCGGGATCGTGACGCCGATGGTGCCGTTCAGGAGCTCGTTGAGGTACTCGCCCCAGCCGACGGCCACCGCGGCGACCGAGACGCCGTACTCCAGCACCAGGCACCAGCCGCAGACCCAGGCGACGAGTTCGCCCATCGTTGCGTACGCGTACGAGTACGAGGAGCCGGCGACGGGGATCGAGCCGGCCAGCTCGGCGTAGGAGAGGGCGGAGAAGAGGGCGGTGAGACCGGCGATCACGAACGCCAGGGTGACCGCGGGTCCGGCCTGCGGGACGGCGTCCCCGAGGACGACGAAGATACCGGTGCCGAGCGTGGCACCGATGCTGATCATGGTGAGCTGCCACATGGAGAGTGAGCGGCGGAGGGAACCGCCCTCACCCTGTCCACCCTCTGCGACCAGCACGTCCACCGGCTTGCGGCGGGTGAGGGCGGAGAGGCCGGACGCCTTGGGCGCGGACTTCTCGGTGGGGGGAGGGGCTGCGCCTTGGTCCAGCACTGCGGAGGCTCCTTCATGGCTGCGGGTCGAACGGAGGCGACCCGCGGCGGCTCCGTGGGCGTGCGTGCGCAGACCACGGGGAAGGGGAACCGCCGAGCAGGCGGTCGCCGCCACTCCTGGTACGGGCCCTGAGCCTACGATGTGCGGTTCGCGCTCGTAATGCAGGGTTGTTGCGCACCGACGATTGATCATTGCGCGCTTGGGGCACAGACGGGGAAACATTGCGCCCCGCCGCACGAATCGACACATTGGGGGTCCGGGGCAGGCATTTCACCGACCTGAGGAGACCCGCATGACCTGGCAGGATCCGGTGCCCTTCCTCCGCGGGACGGCCTGGCTCGACGACCGCGGCCGCGCGGTGCGCGCCGACCCCGCCGACCTGGCGCGCCTGACGTGGGACTCGGCCCGGCGGGCCGAGCTGCCCATCGGCGTACGCCTGGAGTTCACGGTGTCGCCGGGCACCCGGGCCGTGGAGATCCGCTACCGGGCCACCGTGCCGGACGCGCCCCGGGACCTGCGCCGGCTGGCGCACTGCTTCGCGCTCTGGGAGGGCCGGACATGCGTCCACGAGGCCCTCGCCGACCCCGCCGAGGAAGCCACCGTCACCGTCCCGCTTCCCGGGGGGCCAGGGCCCTACACCGTCCACCCGCCGGAGAGCCAGGCCCCCGACGTCCTGGGGCTCCGGGCCGTCGGCGGCACCCTCTCCCCCGCTCCCCCGCGGCCCCGCTGGCTGGTGCACGGCGACTCGATCACCGAGGGCTGGTGGTCCACCCGCCCCGCCCACTCCTGGCCCGCCGTCGCCGGACGGGCCCTGGGCCTGGACACGGTCAACCTCGGCTACGCAGGCTGCGGGCGCGGCGAGCTGCCCACCGCCCAGCACCTGGCCGCCCTCCCCGCCGACCTCCTCACCCTGGCGTTCGGCACGAACTGCTGGTCCGGCGTCCCGCACTCGGCGCCCCTGCTGTACGAGACGACGCGGGCGTTCATCACCCTGGTGCGCCGGGGCCATCCGGACACACCCCTGCTGCTGCTCTCGCCGCTGTTGCGCCCCGAGGCGGAGTCGACGGCCAACGCCCTGGGCGCGACGCTCGCCGAGCTGCGCACCGCCATGGAGGAGGCCGTCCGGGACCTGGTCGCGGCCGGTGACGAGCGGCTGGCCCTGCTGCCCGGGCGGGACCTGCTGGGCCCCGGGCACCTCGCGGACGGTCTGCATCCGGACGACGCGGGCCACGCGCGGGTCGCCGCCGCGGTCGCCTCGGCGGTACGGACCGCGGGGCCGCTCCGGGGACGGGTGCTCACCGGGAGGTGACGGCCGGTCCGCCGCGCACATCCGTGCCGGAGGGAGGCGGGGAGGGAGGTGAGGGGGAATGACCCGACGACGTCGGGGTAGGGGCGCCTCTGGCCGGTGACAACATTTTCCGGCTGACAATCCCAGGTCCGGGGTTTTCCGCCACAAGGAGGTTCTGACGTGCTGATGGCGCACCCGTCGATGCTGCGCAAGCTCGTGGCCAGGTATGAGGAACTGGCCGCATCCGGTGCGGAGTCGGTGGACCCGAAGATCGTGCGTCAACGGGAGGACACCGCCTACACCCTGTGCGTGTCCACCGGCACACGTGACATACGCGACGCTCTGCGGGTGGCCCGGCAGGCGATCGCGGCGGCCGGGGAGCAGGTGACCGTCAGGGCGGCCGGGGAGCCGGTGACCGTCGCGGCGGCGTCGGTCTCGCGCTGAGCGGACGGGGAGGGCGGCGACCGGCACTCTCCGGTCGCCGCCCTCGGCGTCCGCGCGGTGGAGTCACGTTTCTTCCCACCGCCCCCGGCCACTACGATCCAACCGCCGTTGAACACGAGAAGCGGGCCGGGCGGCCATCCCGTCGATGTTTCCGGCGCCTCGCCGCGGAAACCCGCCCGAACCGTTTCCGACTGCGAGAGGTGCTTGTGAACACCAGCGAATCGAGCGTGCGGGACCGCCTGTGTGAGGCCCTGCGGGAGCGCGAGGAGGAGATCGCGGACCGCTGGGTCCGGCTCCAGCTGGAGCAGGCGGTGCTCAGCACGGACATGAGCGAGCACGAGGTGCGCGAGGAAGCGGACCTGCTGATCTCCGCCCTCGCGGCGGGCCTGGCCAGTGACGTACCGGTGGAACGCCTGGTGGCGTCCCGCAACGAGCTGCGCCAGACGGTCATAGAGCTGTCGCTGCGCCGCGCGCGGGCCGGTGCCTCTCCGACCGCCACGTCGTTGGCCGTGCTGTCGCTCAAGGAGGCGCTGCTGTCCGCCGTGCAGCACACCACCCGCGACTCGGCCGAGCTGTTCTCCGCCGCCATCCTGGTCAACCGGCTGCTGGACGCGGCCGGTGTGCTCTCCTTCGAGACGTACGTGGAGGGGCGCGAGGAGATCATCCAGCGGCAGAGCCGACAACTGCTGGAGGTCTCCACGCCGGTGGTCCGGCTGTGGCGGCACGTGCTGGCCGTACCCCTGATCGGCACGCTGGACACCGCCCGCACGCAGGTCGTGATGGAGAGCCTCCTCCAGGCGATCCAGGACAACGAGGCCCAGGTCGCCATCATCGACATCACCGGAGTGCCGGCCGTCGACACCGCGGTCGCCCAGCACCTGATGCACACCGTCAACGCGGTGCGGCTGATGGGCGCGGACTGTGTGATCAGCGGGATCCGGCCGCCGATCGCCCAGACCATCGCGCAGTTGGGCATCGACCTGTCGACCATCCTGACCCGGGCCACCCTGGCGGACGCCCTGGCCGCCGCCATCCGGCTGACCGACCAGCCCGCCGTCGGCCAGGACCCCGTCGGCCAGGACGCCGTCAGCGCCCGGCCGGTGACCGCGTGACGGCCCCGCGCGCCACCGGCGTGCCGATCCTGCGGCTCGGCGACGTGCTGGTCACCGGGCTGCTCAATGAGCTGGACGACCAGTCGGCGGTGGCCTTCACCGACGAGCTCACCGAGCGGATCGCCGGGGACGGCGCCAGGGGTGTGCTGATCGACATCTCCCGGCTGGAGATCATCGACTCGTTCGTCGCGCGCACCCTGATGGAACTCACCACCATGGCCCGGCTGCTCGGCGCCCGGGTGATCGTGGCCGGGATGCGGCCGGCGGTCGCCATCACCCTGGTCGAGCTCGGCCTGCAACTGACCGGCGTCGAGACGGCCCTCAACGCGGAACAGGGCCTGACCGCACTCGGCTGGCACCGTATGCCCCGACCCCCGGGGGAGGTCCGACGTGACGCTCCGCGGTGAACGGGTGGCGACACCGGGCTCCGAGCTGATCGCCCAGCGCTCCCCCCTCTCCGGCTCCTCCGTCGCGGCCGGGCCGTCCGGCACCCGCGCCGACGCGTCCGACGGCGGCCCCGCGGACCCGCCGCCACCGGCCGGCGGCCACGGCGCCGGGTCGCGCTTCAACGTCGCCTCCGAGGAAGACCTGCTGACGGTCCGCCACGCGGTGCGGGCCGCCACGATCGAGGCCGGCTTCGGTCTGGTCGACCAGACCAGGATCGTGACCGCCGCCAGTGAGCTCGCCCGCAACGCCTACGTCCACGGGGGCGGCGGCTCCCTGGAGATCGAGGCCGCGACCCGGGCCGGGCGCCGGGGCCTGCGGCTGACGGTCCGGGACGACGGGCCCGGCATCCCCGACCTGGAGGAGGCGCTGACCGACGGGTTCACCACCGGCGGCGGGCTGGGCCACGGCCTGGGCGGCGCCCGGCGGCTGATGCACGAGTTCCAGGTCCACAGCCGCCCGGGGCAGGGCACCACCGTCGTCGTGACGCGCTGGAACGACCGTTGACGAGGTCACCGGAGTCCGTCACCACCCACGTCCCGGTGGACCACTACAGCGCCGTCCAGCTCGCGGCCACGGCCGCCCGCCGGACGGCGCTGGAACAGGGGCTCACCGGCGCGCTGCCCGACCAGGCGGCCGTCCTCGCCAGCGAGCTGGCCGGCAACGTGGCCAAGCACGCCCGGCGCGGCTCCCTGTACATCCAGCCGCTGCCGCTGCGCGCCGGGGTGGAGATCCTCGCCGTCGACCGGGGGCCGGGCATGGCGGACCTGGAGCAGTGCCTCACCGACGGGTACACCACCAGCCGCACGCTCGGCTCCGGCCTGGGCGCGGTCCGCCGGATCGCGGACGAGTTCACCGTACGGACGAGGGAGGGCACCGGCACCGTCGTCTCCGCCCGGCTGGGCGAGCCGCGCGGCGGCCCCGCCGAGGGGACGCCCGGCGTGGGCGCGGTGCGCGTGCCCGCCGACGGGGAGACCGCGTGCGGCGACTCCTGGGGTCTGGCCGTGTCCGGGGAGATACGCACCGCCCTGGTCGTCGACGGCCTCGGGCACGGCACGCCGGCGGCCGAGGCGGCCGAGGCGGCCGTCCGCGCCTTCCACCGGGACCCGGACCAGCCGCTGCCGCAGTTGCTGCGCGCGATGAACCGGGCGCTGCGGCGCAGCAGGGGCGCGGCGGTCGGGCTGCTGCGTCTGTCCCCCGACGGTGTGGACCACTGCTCGGTGGGCAATGTGCGCGCCCTGCTGCTGGGACACGACGGGGTGCGCCGGCGCTTCGGCGGCCAGCCCGGGGTCGTCGGCTGGAACATGCCCGAACCGCGGGTGCAGCGGGTGCCGGCCGAACCGGGCGCCATCGCCCTGCTGCACAGCGACGGCATCGACGCCGGGTGGACGCACACCCTGACCCCGTTCCTCACGGGGCTGCCCGCGCCGCTGCTCGCCGCAGCCCTCGTCCACGAGAACCGGCGGAGCCGGGACGACGCGACCGTCCTCGCGCTCGGCCCGGCCCGGAGAGAGCCATGAAACCGCAGATCACCACCCTGCACTCGCTCGCGGGGCTGCGCAGCGCCCTGCGACGGCTGGCCCACCGGGCCGGCCTGTCCGTCGAACTGCGCTACCGGCTGGCGCTGTCGGCGACCAGGGTGGCGCGCGCCGAGCTCGCGGCCGGCCGGCCCGTCCTGCTGGAGACCGTGCCGCCGCGGCCCTCCGGCCGTGCGGACGGCCGCCCGGGCGAGGGGCGGGCCGGCGGCGGGCCGGGCGACGGTGCCGCGGAGGGGCGGCTCGTCGTACGGCTGCACCTGCCGCACGCGCCGCGCCGGCCCTCCCTGGAGGGGCTGCCGCTGCCCGCGGAGCGGCTGCCCGGCACGGCCGCCGTGTGGCGGGTCCCCGCCCCCGTCCCGTCCGCCGAGGACACCGGCCGGGACGACCCGCCGGGTCTGGTGGAGCTGCTGGAGGAGGAGCTGAGCGCCGCCGTCGACCGGGCGGACGCGCTCGCCGAGGGCCACCAGCGCCTCAAGCACGAGCTGGCCGAGACGAACAGCGGCGTGCTGGCCCTGTACGTGCAGCTCGAAGAGCGCGACGAGCAGTTGCGCCAGGCCCACGGCCGGATACTGCGCCAGCTCGAGGACGCCCTGCGCCCGCCGCCGGTACGGGTGCCGGGCCTGGAGATGGCCGTCCACTACGAACCCGCGGAGAAGCACGCCCCGACGGGCGGCGACCTCTACGACTGGTTCGTCCTGCCGGACGGCACCGTGCACATCACGATCGTGGACGCCCTGGGGCACGGACTGACCAGTACGCGCAGCGCGCTCAACGTCACCCACGCGGTCCGCACCCTGGCCCTGGAGGGGCACCCCCTGGAGTCGATCGTCGCCCGGACGGACGAGGTGCTCGCCACCTTCGACCACGAGCTGATGGCCACCGTGCAGCTCGTGCGGCTCGACCCGGACAGCGGGGAACTGGTGCTGGCCAACGGCAGCCACCCGCCGGCCCTCCTCGTACGGGAGGACGGGGAATCGTCCCTGCTGGAGGTGCGCGGCCGGGGCATCGGCTTCCCGCTGCCCGGCAGCGAGCGGCTGCTGCACGCCCGGCTCGACCCCGGGGATCTGCTGGTGCTCTACACGGACGGGCTGACCGAGAGCCGCCGTGACCCCCGGGAGGGCGAGCTGCGGCTGGCGCGGGCGGCCCGCCGGCACCGGCACCTGCCGATAGAGGAGATCCCGGCCGCCATCGCCGACGAGATGCACACGGTGATCCTGCATCCGGACGACACCGTCGCCCTGACCGTGCGGCGGGTACGCGGCTGATCCTCGCCGGACCCGTGGTGAACGCACGAGGTCTGGGTAAGCGAGCGGTGAAGGATGAAGGAGCCGCTCGTGGTTGTCATGATTTCGCCCTCCGTCGACTGTGCCTCGGCCCGTGACTCGGCCGCGCGTTTCGTCACCGAGCACTGCCCGTGGGCGGACCTGGACGCCGTGCAACTGGTGGTCACGGAGCTGACCGCCAACGCCCTGCGCCATACGACCGGCTGGTGGCGGCTGCGGATGCGGGCCGAGCCGGGCGAGCTGGCCGTGGAGCTGGACGACTCCAGCCACGCCGTTCCCGAGGCGCGGACGCCGGACTTCACGGGCGGTGGCGGCGGCTTCGGCTGGCCGATGGTGCTGAGCCTGGCGGGCCGGGTGGAGGTCCGCCCGACGGCGGCGGGCAAGACGATTCGGGCGATCTGGTCGCGCCGGGCGGCCGCGGCCTGATCCGGCCCCCCTCGCGGCGGCACGGGCGGCCCGGGCGGCTCGGTCGGGCGGTCAGGCCGTCACGGCCTCCGTACCGGAATCGCCGCGCCGTCCCCCGCCCACCCCACAAGCGCGTCCGCCGGCGTCCGGACCGTGGGGCCCGGGCGCCGGCGGTGACCGGCCGGTGGAGTCACTCCACGGCCAGGAGTCCTTCCCGCAGCCGCGCGGTGATCCGCGACAGCAGCCGGGAGACGTGCATCTGCGACACCCCCAGCTCCGCGCCGATCTCGGCCTGGGTCATCTCGTCCACGTACCGCATGCGCAGGATGCGCCGGTCGCGCTCGTCGAACTTCTCGATGAGCGGCTTCAGGGCCTGGACGTTCTCGACGATCTCCAGCTCCCGGTCCGGCGCTCCCAGCCGGTCGCCCAGCGTCTCGGAGGAGTTGTCGGCGCTGTCGTCGAGCGGGAGGTCGATGGAGCCGGCGGTGTACCCGTTGGCGGCGACGAGCCCTTCGAGGATCTCGTCCTCCTCCATCCCCAGGTGCTCGGCCAGTTCGGCCGGGGTCGGAGAGCGGTCGAGGCGCTGGAAGAGCTCGTCGGTCGCGCGGGCGATGTCGATGCGCAGCTCCTGGAGCCGCCGGGGCACGTGCACCGACCAGCTCGTGTCCCGGAAGAACCGCTTGATCTCACCGATGACGCACGGCATCGCGAAGGTGGTGAACTCCACCTCGCGGCTGAGGTCGAACCGGTCGATCGCCTTGATCAGCCCGATGGTGCCGACCTGGATGATGTCTTCCATCTGGTCGGCCCGGTTGCGGAAGCGGGTCGCCGCGTACTTCACCAGGGAGAGGTTGAGCTCGATCAGGGTGTTGCGGACGTACTGGTACTCCGCGGTCCCCTCCTCGAGAACAGCCAGCCGGTCGAAGAACTGCTTCGACAGCTCCTTCGCGTCCTTCGGAGCCACCTCGCCCGGGTTCCGGATCTCCGGCAGACCGGTCGTGGCCTGCGAGGCGGTACCGGCCGAGATCGTGGTCGCCATGGACACTGCACCCTCCCTCTTGTCTGCACGCGTTCGCAGGGCGCGTGTACCCGCCTCCGGCCCGAGCACGCGTACGGATTCGGCCCGGCGTGAAAAAAGCGGAACGGCCGCTCCGCGCACCTGGCGCGAAACGGCCGCTCCGGCCGCGGCTTGAGGGGCCGTCAGCTCCAACTGGCGTGCAGCGGCTTGCCCTCGGCGTACCCGGCGGCGCTCTGGACGCCCACGATGGCCTTCTCGGCGAACTCCTCCAGGGAGGCCGCGCCGGCGTACGTGCAGGACGAGCGGACGCCCGCGATGATCGAGTCGATCAGGTCCTCGACGCCCGGGCGGGCCGGGTCCAGGAACATCCGCGAGTGCGAGATGCCCTCCTCGAAGATCGCCTTGCGGGCCCGGTCGTACGCGGACTCCTCGCTCGTGCGGTTGCGGACGGCGCGCTTGGACGCCATGCCGAACGACTCCTTGTACAGGCGGCCGCTGGCGTCCTGCTGGAGGTCGCCCGGGGACTCGTACGTACCGGCGAACCAGGAGCCGATCATCACGTTCGACGCGCCGGCGGCGAGCGCCATGGCGACGTCGCGCGGGTGACGGACACCGCCGTCGGCCCAGACGTGCTTGCCGTACTTCTTGGCCTCGGCGGCGCATTCGAGGACGGCGGAGAACTGCGGGCGGCCCACGCCGGTCATCATCCGGGTGGTGCACATGGCGCCGGGGCCCACACCGACCTTGATGATGTCCGCGCCGGCCTCGATCAGGTCGCGCACGCCCTCGGCGGCGACGATGTTGCCCGCGACGATCGGCACGTGCGGGTCGAGACCGCGGACGGCCTTGATCGCGGCGATCATCGACTCCTGGTGGCCGTGCGCGGTGTCCACGACGAGGGTGTCGACGCCCGCGTCGAGAAGCTGCTTGGCCTTGCCGGCGACGTCGCCGTTGATGCCGACGGCGGCGGCGATGCGGAGCATGCCGTTGGCGTCGACGGCCGGCGAGTAGAGCGTGGCGCGCAGCGCGCCCTTGCGGGTCAGGATGCCGGCGAGGCGGCCGTCCTTGTCCACGGCCGGGGCGTAGCGGCGGTTGTGGTGGTCGAGGGTGTTGAACGCCTCGCGCGGGTCGATGTCGGCGTCGAGCAGCAGCAGCTCGTCCTTGGACATGACCTCGGAGAGCTGGGTGAAGCGGTCGACCCCGGACAGGTCCTCGTCGGTGACGACACCGATCGGACGCTGGTCGGCGTCCACGACGACCGCCGCGTTGTGCGCGCGCTTGGGCAGCAGCGACAGCGCGTCGGCGACCGTCTGGTGCGGGTCGAGGACGATCGGGGTGTCGAGGACGTGGTGACGGCTCTTGACCCAGGAGATGACGTCGGTGACGACCTCGATCGGAATGTCCTGGGGGATGACGACGAGGCCACCGCGCCGGGCGACGGTCTCGGCCATCCGGCGGCCGGCGATCGCCGTCATGTTGGCGACGACCAGGGGGATGGTGGTCCCGGTGCCGTCGGGGGAGGACAGGTCGACGCCCTGGCGGGAGCCCACGGCCGAGCGGCTAGGCACCATGAATACGTCGTCGTACGTGAGGTCGTACGGCGGCTTCAGGTCATTGAGGAAACGCACGTGCTGAACATCCCAGTCGTTCGGAGTTGGCCCCCGGGCATTTCAGCCGGGGGGAAAACGCACGTACTTCATTCTCCCATGGCCGCACACGCGTACGCCCCGGGCGAAAGGCACAGGGACGCGGGAGGGCCCTGGTGGTTTCCTCCAAGCGGGCACCGTCCGGGCGCGCGCCGGCCCCCGGACGGTGCCCGGGGGCGGTGACGGCAGCGGAGCCCCGGGGTGGCCGGAGCCCGGGGCTACTCGTCGGGGTCCGCGCGGTCGAGGGCCGGGCGGGGGCCCGGGGTGAACTCGGTGAGCAGGTAATCCGCCGCCATGGTGTCCGTGACCAGGCTGGTGACCAGCCCGGACCGCAGTACCGCGCCGATCGCCGCGGCCTTGCGGCGGCCGCCCGCGATGGCCACGACCTCCGGGATGCGCCGCAGCCGGTCGGCCTCGACCGTGATGCACCGCTCCCCCAGGTCCCGGCCGACCCGGCGTCCGGACGCGTCGAACAGGTGGGCCGACATCTCGGCCGCGACGCCCAGCGAGGCGTAGTGCGCCCGCTCCTCGTCCGTGAGCATGTCGTGCACCGTGGAGATGCCCGGCTCCCAGGAGCCGATGGACACGGCCGCGACGGTGACCTTGTCGAAGTACTCGAAGGCGCGCGCGATGCCGGTCTGGTTGCGCAGCGCCGCCGCGGTCGCCGGGTCGGGCAGCAGCATGGGCGCGTAGATCGGGTGCGCCTCGCCGCCGGAGACCTGGGCGGCCCGCCGTACCGCCTCCACCGAGCCGCGCTCGGCGGTGCCGGCGTCGTACACGCCCGTGAGCTGGACGACCGTGCAGGGCGGCAGCCGGTCGAGGGCGGCCGCCATGTGGATGGTGGAGCGGCCCCAGGCGAGGCCCAGGACGTCGCCCTCCGCCACGAGCTCACCGAGCAGGTCGGCCGCGACCTCGCCCAGGTTCTCGGGGTCCGGCGAGGCGTCCTCGCCCTCCGGCGGGGACTCGACGACCACCGCGTGACGCAGCCCGTACCGGGCGCGCAGCGCGTCGGAGCGCTCCGCGTCGAGCTCGGCGGGTACGCGGATCTCGATGCGTACGAGGTCACGCTCGAGGGCGGTCTCCAGGACCCGGGCGACCTTGAAGCGGCTGACGCCGAACTCCTCCGCGATCTGGATCTTGGACTTGCCCTCGAGATAGAAGCGACGGGCCATGGCCGCCGCCTGCACCAGCTCCGCGGGTCCCATCCGCAGGGCTGGCCGTCCCGCCGACATAGCAGACACCGCGATCTCCTCACTGCTGTTCACACTTCGGATCGCCATCCTCGCAGATGCGGCGGTCCTCGATCGGTCCTGATGGGCTGCGTTCATCTGCCCGTGGTCCACCCGTGGCTCAGTGGCCGCACGCCCACGCGGCCGTGGTGGTCGCCGCGGTGGCCTGTTCGCGCAGGGCCCGCACCGCGGCGGCCGGGTCCTCCGCTCCGTACACGGCGGAACCGGCGACGAAGACGTCCGCACCGGCCTCCGCGCAGCGCTCGATCGTGGCGGCCGAGACCCCGCCGTCGACCTGGAGCCACAGCTCCAGGCCGTGCTTGGAGATCAGCTCCCTGGTGCGGCGGATCTTCGGCAGCATGATGTCGAGGAACGCCTGGCCGCCGAAGCCCGGCTCCACGGTCATGATCAGCAGCATGTCGAGCTCGGGGAGCAGGTCCTCGTACGGCTCGATGGGGGTGGCGGGCTTCAGCGCCATCGACGCCCGCGCGCCCTTGGCCCGGATCTCGCGGGCCAGCCGCACGGGGGCCGCGGCCGCCTCCACGTGGAAGGTGACCGACCCGGCCCCCGCCTCCACGTACTGCGGGGCCCAGCGGTCCGGGTCCTCGATCATCAGATGGCAGTCCAGCGGGGTGTCCGTCGCCCGCCGGAGCGACTCCACGACGGGCACGCCCAGGGTCAGGTTGGGCACGAAGTGGTTGTCCATGACGTCGACGTGGAGCCAGTCGGCGCCGTCGACGGCCTTCGCCTCCTCGGCGAGCCGGGCGAAATCGGCGGACAGGATGCTGGGGTTGATCTGGGCCATGAGCCAAGCCTGCCATGTCCCATGGGGTTTCTTTTACCCGATGCCGCCGCGGCCCTCGCGGGACGCGGCACACTTGCCGCATTCCCGGCGAATCGAAGTGCTCACGCGGTACGCCGCAGCAGCGCCAGGTACATCGCGTCCGTTCCGTGCAGATGCGGCCAGAGCTGTACGTCGGGCCCGTCGCCGAGCGCCGGGACCCCCGGCATCAGGGGCCTTGCGTCGATCAGCTCGGCGCCGCCGTGCCGCTTGAGGACGTCGTCGACGACCACCCGCGTCTCGGCCAGGTGCGGCGAGCAGGTCGCGTACCCGACGACGCCGCCGACCCGGACGGCCCGCAACGCCTCGGTGAGCAGACCCCGTTGCAGCGGGCCGAAGCCCTCCAGGTCCTCCGGACGGCGGCGCCAGCGGGCCTCGGGGCGGCGCCGCAGGGCGCCCAGGCCCGAGCACGGCACGTCCACGAGGACCCGGTCGAAGGAGCCGGGGCGCCACGGCGGCCGGGTGCCGTCGGCGGCGATGACCGTGTACGGGCCGGGGTTGCCGGACAGCGCCCGGTCGACCAGCCGGGCGCGGTGGGGCTGCTTCTCGGAGGCGAGCAGGGCGGCGCCCCGCTCGGCGGCCAGGGCGCCCAGCAGGGCCGCCTTTCCGCCGGGGCCCGCGCAGCCGTCGAGCCAGCGGGCGTCGGGGCCGTCGACCGGGGCGTTGGCGAGGGCGATCGCGACGAGCTGGCTGCCCTCGTCCTGGACGCCCGCCCGGCCCTCGCGCACGGGGCCGATCGCGCCGGGCTCCCCGCCCTCGGCGAGCCGCACGGCATAGGGGGACCAGCGGCCCCGCAGGCCGGCCTCCTCCCCCAGCAGGTCCAGCAGCTCGTCGGGGGTGGACCGGCCCGGGCGGGCCACCAGGGTGACCTCGGGCCGCTCGTTGTCGGCCTCCAGCAGGTCCTCGATCCCGGCGCGCCCGCCGCCCAGCGCGTCCCACAGCGCGGAGACGACCCAGCGGGGGTGCGAGTGGACGACCGCCAGGTGGTCCTCGGCGTCCTCGTCGTACGGCGGGGCCACCTGCTCCAGCCAGGCGTCCAGGTCCTGCTGCGCGATCTTGCGGAGCACGGCGTTGACGAACTTGGCCCGCCCGTCGCCGAGCACCACCCGCGCCAGCTCCACGCTCGCCGACACCGCCGCGTGCGTGGGGATGCGGGTGCCGAGGAGCTGGTGCGCGCCCAGCGCGAGCACGTCCAGCACCGGCGGGTCCACCTCGCGCAGCGGCCGGTCGATGCAGGCCGCGATGACCGCGTCGTAGGTGCCCTGGCGGCGCAGCGTGCCGTACACCAGCTCGGTGGCGAGCGCCGCGTCGCGGCCGTCGAAGCCCTCCTTCTCGCGCGCCTTCTTCAGCAGCGGCGGCAGGACGAGGTTGGCGTACGCGTCGCGCTCGTCGACGGCGCGCAGCGCCTCGAAGGCCAGGATCCGCACCGGGTCCTTCTTGGGGCGGCGGTACGGCTTGGGGGGACGGCGACGGGACTGCTCGCTCAAAAGGTGCTCCGCTTTTCGGTGAGGCATCTACCCTTTCAGCCTACGTCGGCCGGGCCGGCCTTCTCCCCCGGGGCGATCCGGACGCCCCGGGCCCAGTCGGCGGCGCGCATCGGCTTCTTGCCCTGGGGCCGCACCCACAGCAGCTCGACGGCGTGCGATCCGGTACCGACGTACACGTTGTTCTTGCCGGCCGACAGCTCGCCGGGGGCCAGGTCGGTGCGGTCCGGGACGAGGGCGGCCTGGACGATCTTCAGCCGCTCGCCGCGGAAGACGGTCCAGGCGCCGGGGGCGGGCGTGCAGCCGCGGACGACACGGTCGACGCGCAGCGCCGGGGCGGTCCAGTCGAGGTGCGCGTCCTCGACGGTGATCTTCGGGGCGAGCGAGATGCCGTCGGCCGGCTGCGGCACGGCCTTCAGGGAGCCGTCCTCGATGCCGTCCATCGTCGCGGCGAGCAGCCCGGCGCCGGCGAAGGCGAGCCGGGTGAGCAGGTCGCCGCTGGTGTCGGTGGGCCGGATCCCCTCGGTGATCACGCCGTACACGGGGCCGGAGTCCAGCCCCTCCTCGATCTGGAAGGTCGAGGCTCCGGTCACCTCGTCCCCGGCCATGATCGCGTGCTGCACGGGCGCGGCGCCGCGCCAGGCGGGCAGCAGCGAGAAGTGCAGGTTCACCCAGCCGTGCGCGGGGACGTCCAGGGCCACCTTGGGCAGCAGGGCGCCGTAGGCGACGACGGGGCAGCAGTCCGGCGCGATCTCGCGCAGCCGGGCGAGGAACTCCTCGTCGCGGGGCCTCACCGGCTTGAGCACCTCGATCCCGGCCTCCTCGGCGCGCTGGGCCACCGGGCTGGCGACCAGCCGGCGGCCGCGCCCCGCGGGGGCGTCGGGGCGGGTGACGACGGCGGCCACCTCGTGCCGGTCCGAGGCGATCAGGGCGTCCAGGGCGGGTACGGCGACCTCGGGGGTGCCTGCGAAGACGAGCTTCATCAGTGGCTGACTGCCTGTCTGTCCGGTGGCGGTGGTGGGCAACGCACCAGTTTAGGTGCCGTCGGGGCGGGGGCGTACGCCGCCTTGCGCGCCCTGGGCATATGCGGATACGCCCCCGCAGCGTGACCCGGACCCCGGGTGGCGCGTTGGTCAAGGCAGATTGACCGTCACGGGCCGCCGCCACGGAGTGGCCCACCCCTTTCCAACGCCGGTTCGAGAGGCTTGTACATGGCCGACCACGCAACCCACGACGCCCAAGCCCGGGCGAGCCTGCACCTGCTGGTGCGGGACATCGAGCGGGTCCGCCGGCAGGTGGACGCGCTGCGCACGCTCACCGCCCAGCTCGGCAATGTCTACCGCCCGCGGCGCTCCGGCCCGTCCACGGGCTTCGTCGTCTACGGCAGGGCCCCGGCCCCCACCGTCCGGCTCGCCCAGGAGCTGCGGGACAGCGTCGAGACCCTGGTGACCGCGGCGGTGGACTTCGACCGCTCGCTGGGCTTCTCGTGGGACGCGGTGGGCTCGGCGCTCGGGGTGACCAAGCAGGCGGTCCACCGCCGGTACGGTTCCCGGCGCGCCACGGCCCAGCAGCCGGGCCCGGCGGAGGCGGAGCACACCGTCGAGCCGGGCGGTACGCGCACGATGCCCTCGGTCCCGGCCGCGCGGTCGATGCCGCCGCAGCCCACCTCCGGCTCCCAGACCCTCCGCGAGGAGGTCCGCCCGAGCGCCTTCCCCGGCCCGCGCAACGGCTGACCCCACCGGCCGCCCGGCCCCCTGCCCCCAGGGGACCGGGCGGCCGCCCATGCCGGCTCTCGCCCCGTGCGTGTCGGGTGCCGCCCGGCGTGAGGCGCCGCCCGCCGGGCACCGCCACGGGGCCTTCCCGGAAGGGCGCCGAACCGCCGCCCTGGGGGCGGATCCCGCCCATGGGCGCCGCCGCGCCGGTCCCGGTCCCGCCGGTCGGGTCGGACAGAGCCCGGCGCGCGCCCGCGGACCCACGGCGCCACCACCCCGCGCCCGCCCGGTCAGGCAGGCCCGGGAGGTCCGGCAGGCCCCTCGGTCAGCCGATGTCGGGAGGGTCCACGCGGATGCGGACCGGGTCCGTGCCGCCGCGGGCGAGGCGGGCCGCCTGGGTGGTCTTGAGGGCGGCCGCCAGGGCCGAGCCCCGGCCCGGCGGCACCCGGAGCAGGGCCCGCTCCCAGACCTCGCCCGGCGGCGGGTCGCCCGGGCGGCGGGGGGCGCCCGGCGGCGGGGGCGCGAGGGGCACGGGGCCGAGGACCTCGGCCTCGGCGGGCAGCTCGGCGGCGGCCAGGAACGCCGCGACCGCCTCCGCCCGGCCCGTCACGGCGGCCATCCGGGAGACCGGGGGGAAGCCGAGCTCGGCCCGCTCGGCCAGCTCCCGCTGGGCGTGCCCGACCGGGTCCCACCGCACCAGGGCCTGCACCGGCCGCAGGGTGGGCTCGGCCACGATGACGACGGTGCCGCCCTCCTCCTGGCCGCGTACCAGCGAGGCGGCGTCCGTCCAGCGCCGCAGGGCCTCCTCGCCGGCCCGCAGGTCGGCCCGGCCCAGCATGGCCCAGCCGTCCAGGAGCAGGGCCGCCGCGTACCCGCCCTCGGCGACCGGCTCGGCGCCCGGGGTGCTGACCACCAGGGCGGGACGCCCCGGCACGGTGTCCAGCACATGGTCCCGCCCCGAGGTCCGTACCGGTACGGCGGGGAACGCCCGCCCCAGTTCCTCGGCCGTGCGCCGGGCGCCCACCACCTGGGCCCGCAGCCGAGCGGACCCGCACTCCACGCAGTGCCAGTCGGGCGCGCCCCGCCCGCACCAGCCGCACCGCAGCTCCCGCTGACCGGGCGCCTCCAGGGGGCCCGCGCAGTGCCGGCACCGCGCGGGCGTCCGGCACCGCTCGCACGCCAGCCGGGGTACGTATCCCCGCCTGGGCACCTGCACCAGCACCGGCCCGGTCTTCAGGCCCTCCCGGGCGACCTGCCAGGCCAGCGACGGCAGCCGGGCCGCCCGCGCGGCCTCGTCGCGCGCCAGCTCCCCGTCCCCCACGGTCCGGACGAGCGGCGCGGCGGCCCGCACCTGGTCCCGGGGCGCCATCAGGGGGCGGGCCCAGCCGGTCTCGACGAGCTGGGCCGCCTCGACCGTGCAGCTCGTGCCGCCCAGCAGGAAGGCGCACCCGTCGTGCGCGGCGCGCAGCAGCAGCACCTCGCGGGCGTGGGGCAGCGGGGCGTGCTGCTCGCTGTGGCTGGAGTCCCCGTCGTCCCAGATGGCCACCAGCCCCAGGTCTCGCACCGGGGCGAACATCGACGCCCGGGTGCCGACGACCGCGCGGACGGCTCCGCGCCGCACCGCGAGCCACTGCGCGTACCGCTTCTCGGGCCCCGCCTCGGCGGTCAGCAGGGCGTGCCGCCCCTGGCCGAGCACGGTGGTCAGGGCCTCGTCGACCCGGCCGGCCGCCCGCCCGTCGGGCACCACGACGAGCGCGCCGCGCCCCGACGCGAGGGTGGCGGCCACCGCGCGGGCGAGCTCCTCCGCCCAGTGCGGTCCGGGCAGCGCGTTCCACACGGCCCGTGGCGCGCGACCGTCCGCGAGCGCGGCCAGGAACGCCTCCCCCCGTTCGTACCTGCTCCAGGTGCCGGGGTCCGGCGGCGGGGGCGGCGGCAGCGGCGGGGGCGACGGCTTGCCCTCGGCCCTGGCGTTGCGCGGCGGGACGGCGAGCTGGAGCACGTCGGCGAGGCTGCCGGCGTACCGGTCGGCGACCGCCCGGGCCAGGCCGAGCAGTTCGTCGTCGAGGACCGGTTCGGGCGACACCACGTCGGCCAGCGCCGCCAGCGGTCCCGAGTAGTCGGACTCGGCCCGCCGTTCGACCAGGAAGCCGTCCAGCAGCCGTCCGCCCTCGCGCCGCCCGTCGCGCACCTGGTGGGCGCCCGCCCCGAACCGCACCCGCACCCGCACGCCCGGCCGGGCGACGGCGTCGAGTTCCTCGGGCACGGCGTAGTCGAAGAACTGGTCGAGGTGGAGCACGCCTTTGTTGACCACGACCCGCGCGACGGGCAGCTCCTTGGCCAGGGCGGCCCCGCGCCAGGTGCGCGGTTTGGCGCGGGGCACCTTCGCCTTGCGCACGGTCTCCCGTATGAGCGCGAGCTGCTCGGGCGGCTCGGCCCCCCGGCCCCCGCCTTCCCTCTTCCCGTCGTCGCTGCTCACAGCCACATTCCTACCAGAGCGGACTGACAGCGCCCGTTGTCGGCGGGGTGCGCTTCCATGGTCCCGTGACCGTCCATGACACCGCGAGGCTGCTGCCTCCCCCACGGGTCCTCCGCGACCACTGCCGTGCCCTGGCCCTGCTGGAGGCGATCCTCTGCCGCGACTCGGCGTACCGGCACTACTCCTTCGACGCGCACTGGTCGCGGACCGAGGAGCTGGCCTCGATGAGCAACGGCTCGGGCGTCCTCGCGTCGCGTCCCCTCACCCGATGAGGTGGTGGCCGCCCTGAACCCGGGGCCGGCGCTCGCCGGCCTCGCCGGGGACCTGGCGGTCCTCGGCCGTCCCGGGTCCGGCCGCTGAGCCGTTCCCCGTCCGCCCGTGCCGCCGCCGGAACGCCGAAGTCCGGCACCCCTGTCGGGGATGCCGGACTTCCGGTCGGGCGGTCGGCCTGCGGGCTACAGTCCGGCGGCCTTGCGCAGCGCGTCCACGCGGTCGGTGCGCTCCCAGGTGAAGTCGGGGAGCTCGCGGCCGAAGTGGCCGTACGCCGCCGTCTGGCCGTAGATCGGCCGCAGCAGGTCGAGGTCGCGGATGATGGCGGCCGGGCGGAGGTCGAAGACCTCGCCGATCGCGTTCTCGATCTTCTCCACCTCGACCTTGGCGGTGCCGAAGGTCTCGACGAAGAGGCCGACCGGCTCGGCCTTGCCGATGGCGTAGGCGACCTGGACCTCGCAGCGCGAGGCGAGCCCGGCCGCGACGACGTTCTTGGCGACCCAGCGCATGGCGTAGGCGGCCGAGCGGTCGACCTTGGACGGGTCCTTGCCGGAGAAGGCGCCGCCGCCGTGGCGGGCCATGCCGCCGTACGTGTCGATGATGATCTTGCGGCCGGTGAGGCCGGCGTCGCCCATCGGGCCGCCGATCTCGAAGCGGCCGGTCGGGTTGACCAGCAGGCGGTAGCCCTCGGTCTCCAGCTTGATGCCGTCGTCCAGGAGCTGCTTGAGGACGTGCTCGACGACGAACTCGCGGATGTCGGGCGCGAGCAGCGACTCCAGGTCGATGTCCGAGGCGTGCTGGGAGGAGACGACGACCGTGTCGAGGCGGATGGCCTTGTCGCCGTCGTACTCGATGGTGACCTGGGTCTTCCCGTCGGGCCGCAGGTAGGGGATGGTGCCGTTCTTGCGGACCTCGGTCAGGCGCTTGGAGAGCCGGTGCGCGAGGTGGATCGGCAGCGGCATCAGCTCGGGCGTCTCGTCCGAGGCGTACCCGAACATCAGGCCCTGGTCGCCCGCGCCCTGCTTGTCGAGCTCGTCCTCGTCGCCCTCGACGCGCTTCTCGTAGGCGGTGTCGACGCCCTGCGCGATGTCCGGCGACTGGGCGCCGATCGAGACGGAGACGCCGCAGGACGCGCCGTCGAAGCCCTTCTTGGAGGAGTCGTAACCGATCTCCAGGATCTTGTTGCGCACCAGCGTGGGGATGTCGGCGTACGCCTTGGTCGTCACCTCGCCGGCCACGTGCACCAGGCCGGTGGTGATCAACGTCTCCACGGCGACGCGGGAGGTGGGGTCCTCCCGGAGCAGCGCATCGAGAATCGTGTCGCTGATCTGGTCAGCGATCTTGTCGGGGTGACCCTCGGTCACGGACTCCGAGGTGAAGAGACGACGGGACACAACGCTCCCTGGGTTTGCAGCGGCTGCTGGCTGATCATTTGCGGACCGGCAGGGGGCTGCGCCCCGCGTCGTTCCGAGGACAGTTTATCGGGCGCTCTCGGCCGTCGGACCAGGTGTCTCGCAAGGTGGGAGCCGGATCGGCCACATCCACCGTTTCGGCGGTAGGAAGATCGGCTTCCACTCCGGGCCGGAACGCCGGTTTTCGTGGGGTTTCATCCACCCAAAGGGGCGAAATCAGAGATTCATCCTGTTTTGTCCGAGTCGGTTCTCCCCACCCCGCCGAGCCGGGGTGCGACGAGGTCCCAGACGGTTTCCGCCAGGGCTTCTTTCGGGCCGTGGGGAACGGGGGTCTCCCCGCCGTCCGCCGCCAGGACCACGGCTTCGTTCTCCTCGGAGCCGAAGGTCTTGCGCTCCCCCACCTCGTTCACCACGAGGAAGTCGCACCCCTTGCGGCGCAGCTTGTCCCGACCATTGGCCAAAACATCATCCGTCTCGGCGGCGAACCCGACGATCACCTGCTCCGGACGGGGACGCTCCGCCGAGATCTCTGCCAGGATGTCGGGGTTGCGCACCAGGGCGATGGGGGCCGGCTCCTGGCCGTCCTTCTTCTTGATCTTGCCTTCGGCGTACGTGGCGGGGCGGAAGTCCGCGACGGCCGCGGCCATCACCACGGTGTCCGCGTCGGCGGCCGCCTTGAGCACCGCCTCGCGGAGCTGGACGGCGGTGCCGACGTGGACGACGTCGACGCCCGCCGGGTCGGGCATCCCGGTGTTGGCCTCGATCAGCGTCACCCGGGCGCCCCGGGCGGCGGCGGTCCTGGCGAGGGCGTACCCCTGCTTGCCGGAGGAGCGGTTGCCCAGGTAGCGCACGGGGTCCAGGGGTTCCCGCGTACCGCCCGCGCTGATCACCACGTGCCGGCCGGCGAGGTCGGGCACGGCGGTGGTGCCGCGGGCCAGCACCCGGCGGCAGACCTCGAAGATCGCGTCCGGGTCGGGCAGCCGGCCCTTGCCGGTGTCGGCGCCGGTGAGGCGGCCCACGGCGGGCTCGACGACCACGGCGCCGCGGCGGCGCAGGGTGGCGACGTTCTCCTGGGTGGCGGGGTGCTCCCACATCTCGGTGTGCATCGCCGGCGCGAAGACCACCGGGCACCGGGCGGTGAGCAGCGTATTTGTGAGGAGGTCGTCCGCCAGGCCGTGGGCGGCCTTGGCCAGCATGTCGGCGGTGGCGGGGGCGACGACCACGAGGTCGGCGTGCTGCCCGATGCGTACGTGCGGGACCTCGTGCACGTCCGACCAGACCTCGGTGGAGACCGGGTTGCCGGAGAGCGCGGACCAGGTCGCGGCGCCGACGAAGTGCAGGGCGGCCGCGGTCGGGACGACCCGTACGTCATGACCGGACTCGGTGAGCCGGCGCAGCAGCTCGCACGCCTTGTAGGCGGCGATGCCCCCGCTGACCCCGAGGACGACCTTCGGCTTGTCCACTCAACGCCTCCCGGCTCCGTAACGCGTACGAGTCCTACGACTCCATGACACACCACAGGCCCGGCGGAGTGTCCACCGGGCCTGTCATGACGTGCAGTGGGGCGCCTACTGGGCCGGGCCCTCGATGGCCTCGGAGGTCAGCAGACCCGCGTTGATCTCACGCAGGGCGATCGAGAGCGGCTTCTCGTGGACGTGGGTGTCCACCAGCGGACCGACGTACTCCAGCAGGCCCTCACCGAGCTGCGAGTAGTACGCGTTGATCTGACGCGCACGCTTGGCCGCGTAGATCACGAGGCTGTACTTCGAGTCAGTGGCCTCGAGCAGCTCGTCGATCGGCGGGTTGATGATGCCCTCGGGCGCGGTGATGGAAGAGGACACGCTCTACCTTCCGAAAAACTTCTGGAAAATGGGACAAAGATCAAACAACTTGCATCAAGGCTAGCAGCTCACGGGCTACGTCCTCGACGGAGGTGTTGACCAGGGTGGTGTCGAACTCCGACTCCGCCGCGAGCTCGACCTTGGCCGCCTCCAGGCGTCGCTCGATGACCTCCGGCGGCTCGGTGCCGCGGCCGGTCAGCCGGCGGACCAGCTCGTCCCAGCTCGGCGGGGCCAGGAAGACGAGCTGGGCCTCGGGCATCGACTCGCGGACCAGCCGCGCGCCCTGGAGGTCGATCTCCAGCAGCACGGGCTCACCCGCCTCGATCCGCTCCAGCACCGCGCGGCGCGGGGTGCCGTAGCGGTTGCCGGCGAACTCGGCCCACTCCAGCAGTTCGCCGTTGGCGACCAGCTTGTCGAACTCGTCGTCGGCGACGAAGTGGTACTGCACGCCGTCCCGCTCACCGGGGCGCGGCTTGCGGGTCGTCGCGGACACCGACAGCCAGACCTCGGGGTGGACCTTGCGCATATGAGCGACGACCGTGCTCTTGCCGACCCCGGAGGGGCCGGAGAGCACGGTCAGTCGCGGACGTACGTCCGGGGGCTCGGGGGCGGTCCCCCGGGATGTTGCGGCCATGGGGCGATTATTCCAGGTTTAAGCCAGTGCCCCGGACGTCAGGCCCCGGTGCTACCGAACTCGCGCTCCAGAGAGGCGATCTGGTTGGAGCCGAGGCCCCGGACACGACGGCTCTCGGAGATGCCGAGCCGCTCCATGATCTGCTTGGCGCGGACCTTGCCCACGCCCGGCAGGGACTCCAGGAGGGCGGAGACCTTCATCTTGCCGATGACCTCGTTCTCCTGGCCCTGCTTGATGACCTCCTGGAGCGAGGCGCCGGAGTGCTTGAGTCGATTCTTGACCTCGGCCCGCTCCCGGCGAGCCGCGGCGGCCTTTTCGAGCGCGGCTGCGCGCTGTTCAGGGGTAAGGGGCGGAAGAGCCACGCCTACGTCACCTCGGATGTCGAACTGTCGGATACGGACCGGTGAGGAACCTAGTCGGCCCACACCAGGGGAGCAACGAGCAACGCAGTGCACGTTGGCTCTGCGACGGAGACTAGCGGCCATGGCCGCCAGAGTCAGCGAGAACGAAGGAAAAGTCCTGGTCAGCATCGACCTACCCAGACATGTGCGACATAACGACCCGGTTTTGCGCGCAGATTCCGACATGGGGAAGCACGAGCCGGTCGAACGTGAGACGCATCACACCGGAAACGCCGGAACCCACGGTCACCCCGAGGTGACCGTGGGCTCCGACCAGGAGCGGAACGGGCGGGTCAGCCGCCGGTCGCCGCCCGCACCTCGTCCGCGTACCGCTCCGCCGCCCCGCGCAGCGCCGCCGCGTCGGGACCGTGCCGCAGCACGCCCCGGCTGACGCTCGGGACCACGTTGCGCACGGCCGCCCCGAAGACGGCCGGTAGGTCGGCCGGGGTCGCGCCCTGGGCGCCGATGCCGGGCGCGAGGAGCGGGCCGTTGATGTCCAGGTCGTACGAGGAGAGGTCGCCGAGCGTGGCGCCGACCACCGCGCCGAAGGAGCCGAGCGGCTCCGCGCCCGCGTTGTCCGCGGCGAGGTGGGCCAGCATGGTGGCGCCGATGGTGCGGCCGGCCGGGTCCTCGGCGCGGACGGCGCGCTGGACCTCGGCGCCCTCCGGGTTGGAGGTGAGGGCGAGCACGAACAGTCCGGCGCCGCTCTCGCGGGCCAGGTCGACCGCCGGCTTCAGGGAGCCGTACCCGAGGTACGGGGAGACCGTCAGCGCGTCCGAGAAGAGCGGCGCGCCCTCCCGCAGGTAGGTCTCGGCGTAGGCGGCCATGGTGGAGCCGATGTCGCCGCGCTTGGCGTCCATCACCACCAGGGCGCCCGCCTCCCGCAGATCGGCGACGGCCCGCTCCAGGACGGCGATGCCGCGCGAGCCGAACCGCTCGAAGAAGGCGCTCTGCGGCTTGAAGACGGCCACCCGGTCGGCCAGCGCGTCCACCACCGTGCGCGTGAAGCGCTCCAGGCCCGCCACGTCGTCCGCCAGGCCCCAGTCGGCCAGCAGGGAGGCGTGCGGGTCGATCCCGACGCACAGCGGGCCACGGGCGTCCATGGCGAGCTGCAGACGAGCACCGAAGGGGGCGAGGGGGCTCATGCGGCGGCCTTCCGGGTGTCGGCGCCGACGGCCTCGGCGAGAGTGGCGTAGGGGGACGCGTGCAGCCGGGCCGCGAGGCCCTTGTGGATGGCGCGGGCGTAGAACGGGCCCTCGTAGACGAAGGCGCTGTACCCCTGGATCAGGGTGGCCCCGGCCAGGATCCGCTGCCAGGCGTCCTCGGCGTTCTCGATGCCGCCGACGCCGACGAGCGTGAGGCGGTCGCCCACGCGCGCGTGGAGACGGCGCAGCACCTCCAGGGAGCGCTGCTTGAGCGGCGCCCCGGACAGGCCGCCGGTCTCGCTGCTGAGGTACGCCGGGGACTTCAGGCCCTCGCGCGCGATGGTGGTGTTGGTGGCGATGATGCCGTCCAGGCCGAGCTCGACGGCCAGGTCGGCGACCGCGTCGACGTCCTCGTCGGCCAGGTCGGGCGCGATCTTGACGAGCAGCGGGACGCGGCGGTCGGTGACCGTGCGGTCGGCGGCCTCGCGGACGGCCGTCAGCAGGGGCCGGAGGGACTCCGTGGCCTGGAGGTTGCGCAGCCCCGGGGTGTTCGGCGAGGAGACGTTGACGACCAGGTAGTCGGCGTGGCGGGCGAGCCGCTCGGTGGACTTCACGTAGTCGGCGGCGGCCTCGGCCTCCGGGACGACCTTGGTCTTGCCGATGTTGACGCCCACGACCGTCCGGAACACCGGCACGCGCGCGTGGAGGCGGGCGGCGACGGCGGCCGAGCCGTCGTTGTTGAAGCCCATGCGGTTGATCAGGGCGCGGTCCGTGACGAGGCGGAAGAGGCGCTTCTTGGGGTTGCCGGGCTGCGGCTCACCCGTGACCGTGCCGATCTCGACGTGGTCGAAGCCGAGCATGGCCATGCCGTCGATGGCGACGGCGTTCTTGTCGAAGCCGGCGGCGAGCCCGAAGGGGCCGTGCATGCGCAGCCCGAGCGCCTCGGTGCGCAGCTCCTTGTGGCGGGGTGCCAGGGCGGCGGCGAGGAAGGTGCGCAGCACCGGGACGCGGGCGGCCAGCCGGATCCAGCGGAAGGCCAGGTGGTGGGCCTGCTCGGGGTCCATGCGGGTGAAGAACAGCCGGAAGAAGAGCTTGTACATGTGTGGTGGTGTCCTCATGAGGAGGGGGACACCGTTTCCGGTGTCCCCCTCGCTGCTAGTCGCGGGCCGCGGTCAGGTGCTCGGCGTGTTCCTGGAGGGAACGGACGCCGACGCCGCCGTGGTTGAGCGCGTCGATGCCCTGGACGGCCGCGGCGAGCGCCTGGACGGTCGTCAGGCACGGGACGCCGCGGGAGACGGCCGCGGTGCGGATCTCGTAGCCGTCGAGGCGGCCGCCGGTGCCGTAGGGGGTGTTGACGATGAGGTCGACCTCGCCGTCGTGGATGAGGCGGACGATGGTCTTCTCGCCGTTGGGGCCCTCGCCCTCGGACTGCTTGCGCACGACGGTGGCGTTGATGCCGTTGCGCTTGAGGACCTCGGCGGTGCCGGAGGTGGCCAGCAGCTCGAAGCCGTGGGCGACCAGCTCGCGGGCCGGGAAGATCATCGAGCGCTTGTCGCGGTTGGCGACCGAGATGAAGGCGCGGCCCTTGGTGGGCAGCGGACCGTAGGCGCCGGCCTGCGACTTGGCGTACGCGGTGCCGAAGACCGCGTCGATGCCCATGACCTCGCCGGTGGAGCGCATCTCGGGGCCGAGGACGGTGTCCACGCCGCGGCCGTGCACGTCGCGGAAGCGCGACCACGGCATGACGGCCTCCTTGACGGAGATCGGCGCGTCCAGCGGCAGGGTGCCGCCGTCGCCGTTCTTCGGCAGCAGGCCCTCCGCGCGCAGCTCGGCGATGGTGGCGCCCAGCGAGATGCGGGCGGCGGCCTTCGCCAGCGGCACGGCGGTCGCCTTGGAGGTGAAGGGGACCGTGCGGGAGGCGCGCGGGTTGGCCTCCAGGACGTACAGGATGTCGCCGGCCATGGCGAACTGGATGTTGATCAGGCCGCGGACGCCGACGCCCTTGGCGATCGCCTCGGTGGAGGCGCGCAGCCGCTTGATGTCGAAGCCGCCGAGCGTGATCGGGGGCAGGGCGCAGGCCGAGTCGCCGGAGTGGATGCCGGCCTCCTCGATGTGCTCCATGACGCCGCCGAGGTAGAGCTCGGTGCCGTCGTAGAGGGCGTCGACGTCGATCTCGATGGCGTCGTCGAGGAACCGGTCGACCAGGACCGGGCGGGTCGGGGAGATCTCGGTGGACTCGGCGATGTACGCCTCCAGGCGCGCCTCGTCGTACACGATCTCCATGCCGCGGCCGCCGAGCACGTACGACGGGCGTACGAGGACGGGGTAGCCGATCTCGTCGGCGATGGCCTTGGCGCCGGCGAAGGTGGTCGCGGTGCCGTGCTTGGGGGCGGGCAGTCCGGCCTCGGCGAGGACCTGCCCGAAGGCGCCGCGGTCCTCGGCGGCGTGGATGGCCTCCGGGGAGGTGCCGACGACCGGCACGCCGTTGTCCTTGAGCGCCTGGGCGAGGCCCAGCGGGGTCTGGCCGCCGAGCTGGACGACGACGCCCGCGACGGGTCCGGCGAGGGTCTCGGCGTGGACGATCTCCAGCACGTCCTCGAGCGTCAGCGGCTCGAAGTACAGGCGGTCGGAGGTGTCGTAGTCGGTCGAGACCGTCTCGGGGTTGCAGTTGACCATCACGGTCTCGTAGCCCGCGTCGCTCAGGGCGAAGGAGGCGTGGACGCACGAGTAGTCGAACTCGATGCCCTGGCCGATGCGGTTCGGGCCGGAGCCCAGGATGATCACCGCGGGCTTCTCGCGCGGCGCGACCTCGCTCTCCTCGTCGTACGAGGAGTAGAAGTACGGGGTCTTGGCGGCGAACTCGGCGGCGCAGGTGTCGACCGTCTTGTAGACCGGGCGGACGCCCAGGGCGTGCCGGACCTCGCGGACGACGTCCTCGCGCAGACCACGGATCCCGGCGATCTGGGCGTCGGAGAAGCCGTGGCGCTTGGCCTCGGCGAGCAGCTCGGGCTCGAGCTTCTCGGCGGCGGCGAGCTCGTCGGCGATCTCCTTGATCAGGAAGAGCTGGTCGACGAACCACGGGTCGATCTTCGTGAAATCGAAGACCTCCTCGGGCGTGGCGCCGGCGCGGATGGCCTGCATGACGGTGTTGATACGGCCGTCGGTGGGGCGCACGGCCGCGCGCAGCAGCTCGTCCTTGTCGCCGGGCTCGCCGGTGAAGGTGAACTGGCTGCCCTTCTTCTCCAGGGAGCGCAGGGCCTTCTGGAGGGCCTCGGTGAAGTTGCGGCCGATGGCCATGGCCTCGCCGACCGACTTCATGGTCGTGGTCAGCGTGGAGTCGGCGGAGGGGAACTTCTCGAAGGCGAAGCGCGGGGCCTTGACGACGACGTAGTCGAGGGTCGGCTCGAAGGAGGCCGGGGTCTTCTCGGTGATGTCGTTGGGGATCTCGTCGAGCGTGTAGCCGACGGCGAGCCGGGCGGCGATCTTCGCGATCGGGAAGCCGGTGGCCTTGGACGCGAGGGCGGAGGAGCGGGAGACCCGGGGGTTCATCTCGATGACGATGACCCGGCCGTCCTCGGGGTTGACCGCGAACTGGATGTTGCAGCCACCGGTGTCGACGCCGACCTCGCGGATGATCGCGATGCCGACGTCCCGGAGGATCTGGTACTCGCGGTCGGTGAGGGTCATCGCCGGGGCGACGGTGATGGAGTCACCGGTGTGGACGCCCATGGGGTCGAAGTTCTCGATGGAGCAGACGACCACGACGTTGTCGTGCTTGTCGCGCATCAGCTCCAGCTCGTACTCCTTCCAGCCGAGGATGGACTCCTCCAGGAGCACCTCGGTGGTCGGGGAGAGCGTGAGGCCCTGGCCGGCGATGCGGCGCAGCTCCTCCTCGTCGTGGGCGAAGCCGGAGCCGGCGCCGCCCATGGTGAAGGAGGGGCGGACGACGACGGGGTAGCCGCCGAGCGTCTCGACGCCCTTGAGGACGTCGTCCATGGAGTGGCAGATCACCGAGCGGGCGGACTCGCCGTGGCCGATCTTGGCACGGACGGCCTCGACGACGCCCTTGAACAGGTCGCGGTCCTCGCCCTTGTGGATCGCCTCGACGTTGGCGCCGATGAGCTCCACGCCGTACTTCTCCAGCACACCCTGCTCGTGCATGGAGATGGCGGTGTTGAGCGCGGTCTGGCCGCCGAGGGTGGGCAGCAGCGCGTCGGGGCGCTCCTTGGCGATGATCTTCTCGACGAACTCGGGGGTGATCGGCTCGACGTAGGTGGCGTCGGCGATCTCCGGGTCGGTCATGATCGTCGCCGGGTTGGAGTTCACCAGGATGACCCGCAGGCCCTCGGACTTGAGGACGCGGCACGCCTGGGTGCCGGAGTAGTCGAACTCGGCGGCCTGGCCGATGACGATCGGGCCGGAGCCGATGACCAGGACGGACTGGATATCGGTGCGCTTAGGCACGCTCGGCCTCCATCAGGGTTACGAAGCGGTCGAAGAGGTACGCGGCGTCGTGCGGGCCGGCGGCCGCTTCGGGGTGGTACTGGACGCTGAAGGCCGGCTGGTCGAGCAGCTGGAGGCCCTCCACCACGTTGTCGTTGAGGCAGACGTGGGAGACCTCGGCGCGGCCGAAGGGGGTCTCGGACACCTTGTCGAGCGGGGCGTCGACGGCGAAGCCGTGGTTGTGCGCGGTGACCTCGACCTTTCCGGTCGTACGGTCCTGCACGGGCTGGTTGATGCCGCGGTGGCCGTACTTCAGCTTGTAGGTGCCGAAGCCGAGCGCGCGGCCCAGGATCTGGTTGCCGAAGCAGATGCCGAACAGGGGCGTCTTGCGCTCCAGCACGGCCCGCATCACGGAGACGGGGCCGTCGGCGGTGGCGGGGTCGCCGGGGCCGTTGGAGAAGAACACGCCGTCGGGGTTCACGGCGTACACGTCCTCGGCGGTGGCGGTGGCGGGCAGCACGTGCACCTCGATGCCGCGCTCCGCCATCCGGTGCGGGGTCATGCCCTTGATGCCGAGGTCGACGGCGGCGACGGTGAACTTCTTCTCGCCGACGGCCGGGACGACGTAGGGCTCCTTGGTGGCCACCTCGGCGGCCAGGTCGGCGCCCTTCATCTGCGGGGCGGCCTGGACCTTGGCCAGCAGGGCGGCGTCGTCGGCGAGGGCCTCGCCGGAGAAGATGCCGACGCGCATGGCGCCGCGCTCGCGGAGGTGGCGGGTCAGGGCGCGGGTGTCGATGCCGCTGATGCCGACGACGCCCTGGGCGGCCAGCTCCTCGTCGAGGGTGCGGCGGGAGCGCCAGCTCGACGGGACGCGGGCGGGGTCGCGGACGACGTAGCCGGAGACCCAGATCTTCCCGGACTCGGGGTCCTCGTCGTTGACACCGGTGTTGCCGACGTGCGGCGCGGTCATCACGACGACCTGGCGGTGGTACGACGGGTCGGTCAGCGTCTCCTGGTAGCCGGTCATGCCGGTGGAGAAGACGGCCTCGCCGAAGGTCTCCCCCACGGCCCCGTAGGCGCGGCCGCGGAAGGTGCGGCCGTCCTCCAGGACGAGTACGGCGGGAACCTTGGTTCCCCGGGTGGAGGTGGTCATCGTGCGGTGCCTTCCGTCGTAGTGATCATGGTGTTGAGGGTGTCGGCCCAGGTGCCGTGCTCCGCCGCCCGGTCCGAGCGGAAGCCCGAGTCGATCAGCGTGCCGCCGTGCTCCCAGGTGACGACCAGCAGGCCGCCCTCGGTGAGGACCTTGCCCGCGATGCCCTTGTCGAGGCGGGCGCCGCGCAGTTGCCCGGCCGGGACGAAGAAGTCGCGCGCCCCGGGGCGGACGACCACCAGTCCCGCGTCGGTCAGCGTCAGCTCGACCCGGCTGCGGGTGCCCAGGCCGTGGGCGACGATCCGGTCGAGCCACTGCCCGGCGGTGGTGGACCCGTGGTAGCGGCCGCTCATCGTCAGTCTCGCCGCACCGGGCGCGTCCGGCGCGGCGGGGAGGTCCGGCAGACCGGACTGGAGGCTGCCGCGCCACTTCCATCCCTGGCGCATCAGCCAGTAGACGAGGGTGATGAAGAGCAGCAGTCCGGCGACCCAGCCGAGCCGGGCGGCCCAGTCGGTCACCTCGGCGGACTTCTGCTCCGCGGCCAGTTCGATGAGTGTCACGCCAGCTTCCCGTCCATGAGCGTCGCCCGGCCCCGCAGGAAGGTGTGGGTGACACGCCCCGGCAGCTCACGGCCCTCGTAGGGCGTGTTGCGGCTGCGGGAGGCGAAGCCCGCGGGGTCCACGGCTCCACGGTATGCCGGATCGACCAGGGTGAGGTTGGCGGGCTCACCAGCCGAGACGGGGCGGCCGTGGCCGGTGGCGCGGCCGATCCGCGCGGGCGCGAAGGACATGCGGTCGGCGACGCCGGCCCAGTCCAGCAGCCCGGTCTCGACCATCGTGTGCTGCACGACGGACAGCGCGGTCTCCAGGCCGACCATGCCCATGGCGGCGGCGGCCCACTCGCAGTCCTTGTCCTCGTGCGGGTGCGGGGCGTGGTCGGTGGCGACGATGTCGATCGTGCCGTCGGCCAGCGCCGCGCGCAGCGCCATCACGTCGCGCTCGGTGCGCAGCGGCGGGTTGACCTTGTAGACCGGGTTGTACGAGCGGACCATCTCGTCGGTCAGCAGGAGGTGGTGCGGGGTGACCTCGGCGGTGACGTCGATGCCGCGCGACTTGGCCCAGCGGACGATCTCGACGGACCCGGCGGTCGACAGGTGGCAGATGTGGACGCGGGAGCCGACGTGCTCGGCGAGGAGCACGTCCCGGGCGATGATCGACTCCTCGGCGACGGCCGGCCAGCCGCCGAGGCCCAGCTCCGCGGAGACGACGCCCTCGTTCATCTGGGCACCCTCGGTGAGGCGGGGCTCCTGGGCGTGCTGGGCGACGACGCCGCCGAAGGCCTTCACGTACTCCAGGGCGCGGCGCATGATCACGGCGTCGTCGACGCACTTGCCGTCGTCGGAGAAGACGGTGACGCCGGCGGCGGACTCGTGCATGGCGCCGAGCTCGGCGAGCTTCTTGCCCTCCAGGCCGACGGTGACGGCGCCGATGGGCTGGACGTCGCAGTAGCCGTGTTCCTGGCCGAGCCGGTAGACCTGCTCGACCACGCCGGCGGTGTCGGCGACCGGGAAGGTGTTGGCCATGGCGAACACGGAGGTGTAGCCACCGGTGGCGGCGGCGCGGGTGCCGGTGAGGACGGTCTCGGAGTCCTCGCGGCCGGGCTCGCGGAGGTGGGTGTGCAGGTCGACCAGGCCGGGCAGCAGGATCCGCCCCTCGGCCTCGACGACGGTGGCGCCGTCGGCCGGCAGGCCGGAGCCGACCCGGTCGATGGTCTCGCCGTCGATCAGGACGTCCTGGGCCTCGCCGCCCAGCACCTTCGCACCACGGATCAGGATCTTGCTCATGGTTCTTACTTCTCCTCGGTACGGGTGTGGGCGACGGCGGACTCGTTACCGCCGAGCAGCAGGTAGAGGACGGCCATGCGGATGGAGACGCCGTTGGCGACCTGCTCGACGACCGTGCAGCGGCCGGAGTCGGCGACCTCGGCGGTGATCTCCATGCCGCGCACCATCGGGCCGGGGTGCATCACGATGGCGTGTTCCGGCATCCGCGCCATGCGGTCCCCGTCCAGGCCGTAGCGGCGGGAGTACTCGCGCTCGGTGGGGAAGAACGCGGCGTTCATGCGCTCGCGCTGGACGCGCAGCATCATCACGGCGTCGGACTTCGGCAGGGTGCTGTCGAGGTCGTACGACACCTCGCAGGGCCAGGTCTCGACGCCGACGGGGACGAGGGTGGGCGGGGCGACCAGGGTGACCTCGGCGCCGAGGGTGTGCAGCAGGTCGACGTTGGAGCGGGCGACCCGGCTGTGCAGGACGTCGCCGACGATGGTGATGCGCTTTCCGGCCAGGTCCTGCCCCAGGCCGGCGTCCCGGCCGACGAGGCGGCGGCGCATGGTGAAGGCGTCCAGCAGGGCCTGGGTGGGGTGCTGGTGGGTGCCGTCGCCGGCGTTGATGACGGCGGCGTCGATCCAGCCGGAGGTGGCCAGGCGGTACGGGGCGCCGGAGGCGCCGTGCCGGATGACGACGGCGTCGACGCCCATCGCCTCCAGGGTCTGCGCGGTGTCCTTGAGCGATTCGCCCTTGGAGACCGAGGAGCCCTTGGCACTGAAGTTGATGACGTCGGCGGACAGGCGCTTCTCGGCCGCCTCGAAGGAGATGCGGGTGCGGGTCGAGTCCTCGAAGAAGAGGTTGACGACCGTGCGGCCGCGGAGGGTGGGCAGCTTCTTGATCGGCCGGTCGGCGACCCGGGCCATCTCCTCGGCGGTGTCGAGGATGAGGACGGCGTCGTCGCGGGTGAGGTCGGCGGCCGAGATGAGGTGGCGCATCATCGGGGGTTCTCTCCGTTGAGGTGGAGGTGAGGGCCGGAGTGACCTGTTGTCGGACAGGCCCGGCGGGCATGCGGGCGCACGGCGGCACACGCCGTACGACGGGGTCGTACGGGGGTGCTACCGCTCGCCGGCCGGGGCGGTGGGGGCGGTCTCCCGCACACCGAGCAGCACGGTGTCGCGACCGTCCTCCTCGGCGAGCTGGACCTTGACCGTCTCCCGCAGCGACGTGGGGAGGTTCTTGCCGACGTAGTCGGCGCGGATCGGGAGTTCGCGGTGTCCCCGGTCGACGAGGACCGCGAGCTGCACGGCGCGCGGGCGGCCGATGTCGCCGAGCGCGTCGAGGGCGGCGCGGATGGTGCGGCCGGAGAAGAGGACGTCGTCGACGAGGACGACGAGGCGGCCGTCGATGCCGTCACCGGGGATCTCGGTGCGGGCGAGCGCGCGGGCGGGCCGCATCCGCAGGTCGTCCCGGTACATGGTGATGTCGAGGGAGCCGACCGGCACCGGGCGGCCGGTGATCTGCTCGAGCTTGTCGGCGAGACGGCGGGCGAGGAAGACGCCGCGCGTGGGAATGCCGAGGAGGACGACGTCGTCGGCACCCTTGGCGCGCTCGACGATCTCGTGGGCGATGCGGGTCAGGACCCGCGCGATGTCCGGGCCCTCGAGGACGGGGCGTGCGGCATCGGACTGCTGAATGGCGTCCATACGAAACGGACCTCCTTCTCCGCCTCACGGGACGGACCTTAAAGGACGTCGGAATTGCGTCACCCACGGTACCAGGGCCCGGCGGCTGCTCCGCTCCGGCCCGGTGAAGACCGTCGGTACGGACCATTCGGCTTGACGCAGCCAAGTAACGCTGCGTAACCTCACAGTGAGTTACCAGCCTTCGTCCCGGGAGCTATATGTCCAGCGAATACGCAAAACAGCTCGGGGCCAAGCTCCGTGCCATCCGCACCCAGCAGGGCCTCTCCCTCCACGGTGTGGAGGAGAAGTCGCAGGGCCGCTGGAAGGCCGTGGTGGTCGGTTCGTACGAGCGCGGTGACCGTGCCGTGACCGTGCAGCGCCTCGCCGAGCTGGCCGACTTCTACGGCGTCCCGGTGCAGGAGCTGCTGCCGGGCACCACGCCGGGCGGGGCCGCCGAGCCGCCGCCGAAGCTCGTCCTGGACCTGGAGCGCCTGGCCCACGTCCCCGCGGAGAAGGCGGGCCCGTTGCAGCGCTACGCGGCGACGATCCAGTCGCAGCGCGGCGACTACAACGGCAAGGTGCTCTCGATCCGCCAGGACGACCTGCGCACCCTGGCCGTCATCTACGACCAGTCGCCCTCGGTGCTGACCGAGCAGCTGATCAGCTGGGGAGTGCTGGACGCGGACGCGCGTCGGGCGGTCGCCCACGAAGAGGCCTGATCCACGGGCCACCACAGCAGAAACGTTGCCGCCGGGTGCGGGGGAAGCCTTCGGGCGCCCTCCGCACCCGGCGGTTCCGTCATGGGCCCGTCCCCGGCCTTCCTCCCGCCCCGGGTACGCCGAAGGGCCCGCGGCGCGGAGTGCGCGGCGGGCCCTTCGGCAGGTCGTCGGGATCAGTCCCGGCGGAGCTTCGGCTTGAGGTCCTTGAAGCGGGCCATCATGCCGTTGACGAACGACGGGGACTCGTCGGTGGAGAACTCCTTGGCGAGCTGCACCGCCTCGTCGATCACCACCGCGTCCGGCGTGCCGTCCACCCAGACGAGCTCGTACGTACCGAGGCGCAGGATGTTCCGGTCGACGACCGGCATCCGGTCGAGCGCCCAGCCCTCCGCGTAGGTGGCGATGAGCTCGTCGATGCGGCCGGCGTACTGCGCGTACCCCTCGACGAGCTCCATCGTGTACTCGCTGACCGGCGGCTGCCGGTCGTCGGACCGGGCGTGCCGGACCCAGTCCGCGAGGACCTCCTGCACGGACGCACCGCGCTGGTCGGCCTCGAAGAGGATCTGGAAGGCGCGCTTACGGGCCTTGTTCCGGGCAGCCACGGTTAGCTGTTCACCCGGCCGAGGTAGCCGCTGTCGCGGGTGTCGACCTTGATCTTCTCACCGGTGGTGATGAAGAGCGGGACCTGGATCTGGTGGCCGGTCTCCAGGATGGCCGGCTTGGTGCCACCGGTGGAGCGGTCGCCCTGCACACCCGGCTCGGTCTCCTGGATCGTCAGCTCGACGGCGGCGGGCAGCTCGACGTAGAGCACCTCGCCCTCGTGCGTGGCGACGGTGGCGGTGAAGCCCTCGATCAGGAAGTTCGCGGCGTCGCCGACGGCCGCGCGGGAGACGTGCAGCTGGTCGTACGTCTGCATGTCCATGAAGACGAAGTACTCGCCGTCCATGTACGAGAACTGCATGTCGCGGCGGTCGACGGTGGCCGTCTCGACCTTCACACCGGCGTTGAACGTCTTGTCGACGATCTTGCCGGAGAGCACGTTCTTGAGCTTGGTGCGCACGAAGGCCGGGCCCTTGCCGGGCTTGACGTGCTGGAACTCGACCACGGACCAGAGCTGGTCGTTGTCGAGCTTGAGCACCATGCCGTTCTTGAGGTCGTTCGTGGAAGCCACGGTTGCGGAATCTCCTGGACTGACGCTGGTGGACGACCGAGGCGTGGTGCGTCACGCGCTACAGCGCGAGCAGCTCCTTGGTCGTGATGGTGAGTAGCTCGGGTCCGCCGTCCGCCTCCTGGCGTACGACGAGCGTGTCATCGATCCGGACCCCGCCCCGGCCCGGGAGGTGGACCCCCGGTTCGACGGTGACCGGCACACAAGCGTCCAGTTTACCCATGGCGCCGGGTGCCAACTGCGGGTCCTCCTCGATTTCGAGCCCCACACCGTGTCCGATGACGGGTGCGACGCACTCCGCGTACCCGGCGCCGTCGAGGATCTGGCGGGCCGCGCGGTCCACGTCGCCGTACGCCCGCCCCGGCGCCAGTGACTCCCGGGCGGCGCGCTGAGCGGCGAAGACGAGGTCGTACAGCTCGATCTGCCAGTCGGCCGGCGAGGTCCCGATGACGAACGTCCGGCCGATCTCGCAACGGTAGCCGCGGTAGTTGGCGCCCAGACAGACGGAGAGGAAATCACCCTCCTCGACCCGGCGGTCGGAGGGCCGGTGGCCGCCCCGGCCGGCGTTGGGGCCGGTGGCGACCGAGGTGGGGAACGCCGGGCCGTCGGCGCCGTGGTCGACCAGCCGGCGCTCCAGTTCGAGCGCGAGATGGCGTTCGGTGCGGCCGACGAGGATGGATTCCAGCAGCTCGCCCAGGGCCTGGTCGGTGATCTCCGCCGCGATCCGGAGGCAGGTGATCTCGTCCTCGTCCTTGACGATCCGCTCCTGCTCGATGGCCGAGCCCAGGTCCGCCAGGCGCAGTCGCGGGGCGGCCGCGCCCATCGCGCGGTGCCGGGCCACGCTCAGGTGGTGCTCCTCGACCGCGAGCACGTCCGCTCCGGCCGTGCCGGCGAAACCGGCGGCCGCGACCGCCGGGTCCCCGCCGGACGGGGGCAGCACCACGAGCCGCAGCCGCTCGTCGATGCGGCCCTCCACGGGGTCGCCGGACGGCGTGCGGGGGCACAGCAGGACGTCGTCGTCGGCGCCCAGGAGCAGGACGGCGCCCGGGGGCGCGCCGCCCGCGAGATACCGGACGTTGGCGGGGCGGGAGACCAGGGCCGCCGCAGAGCCGGACGCCGCGCACCGGTCGCGCAGCCGCCCTCGTCGGTCCGCAAACACCTCTGACATGCCCCGAGCCTACGAGGGTGGGCGCGCCCCGGCAGGTCGGGCGGGTCCGACCGGGGCGGGGCGCCTCCCCGGGGCCCGGGCGCCCGGGCCGGGCGCGGGCCACGCGGGCGGCTACGGCGGGCGGTCACGGCGGCGGTCACGGCGGGCGCGCATTTTCGCCGACGGGCGCCCGGCGGGCATCCTCCCCGGGCACCGTCGCGACCCGGGGAAATGCGGGGGCCGTCCCTCTGCCGGAGGGAGGAAACGGCCGGGTACCTGCGGCGGACGCCGCAGCGGACGTCCGCTGCGAGGCTTTCCGCACCGGGCCGCACCGGGCGGCCCGTGGAGGGAGAGACGTGATCGCCAAGCAGTCAGCCGTGCGCGGCGCCCGCCGGACGGCCTTATGGATGACCGCCACGACGCTCGTGGGGGCGACCCTGCTGACCGTCGCCCCGGCCGCCATGGCCGCCCCGTCCCCCGCGGCATCCGCCGCATCCGCCGCATCCGCCGCATCCGCCGCATCCGCCGGGCAGGGTGACCGGGTACACGGCACCGACCTGGGGCCGGAGCTCCGGGCACTGGTCGAGCGGGCCGGGGCGAGCGCCGCGCTCGGCGAGGTCCGGGACCGGGGGCGGGTCACGTGGCGGGGAGCGGCCGGCGCGGCCGACCTGCGGACGGGGGCGCCCGCCCGGGCGGACGGACGCTTCCGCATCGGCAGCGTCACCAAGACGTTCGTCGCCACGGTGGTGCTCCAGCTCGCGGCCGAGGGCCGCATCGGGCTCGACGACCCGGTGGAGCGGTATCTTCCCGGACCTCTCCCCCATGGGCGGAGCGTGACCGTCCGGCAGCTCCTCAACCACACCAGCGGCATCTACGACTACACCTCCGACCCGGAGTTCGCCCTGGAGGACGAGGCGGACGTACGCCGGTTCCTGGCGGAGGACCGGTGGCGGACGTACAGCCGCCGGCAGCTTCTCGACGCGGCCGACCGCCACGACCCGTACTTCGCGCCGGGCCAGGGCTGGAGGTACTCCAACACCAACTACGTGCTGGTGGGAATGATCGTGGAGAAGGTGACCGGCAGGACCTGGCAGCGGGAGGTGGAACGGCGGATCCTCCGCCCGCTGCGGCTGGACGGCACGGTCATGCCCGACACCTCGACGCGCATCCCGGGTCCGCACGCGAAGGGCTACTTCCCGCTGCCGGAGGGCCCGGCCGACGTCAGCCGGCTCAACCCCAGCGTGGCCGGCGCGGCCGGGGCCGGCATCTCCTCCACCCGTGACCTCAACCGGTTCCTGTCGGCACTGCTCGGCGGGCGGCTGCTGCCGGAGGCGCAGCTCGCGGAGCTGAAGCGGACCGTCCCCGCGCCCGAGCTGGGCGCCTCCTACGGGCTGGGGATCATCCGGTACGAGACGGCCTGCGGACCGGTGTGGGGCCACCCCGGCGGAATCGAGGGCTACTCCACGTTCCTCCTCGGTACCGAGGACGGGCGGCGCCAGGTGGCGCTGTCGGCCAACCCCTACGGGCCGGACGCCGGCGAAGGGGCGGTCACCGAGGAGCTGCTCGACAAGGCGCTGTGCGGCCCGGCCGAGCGGCCGGGGCGGACGCCCGCGTACGGTCATGCCGCCGACCGGGTGAGGTTGCGGTAGTCAACGGCCGGAAGCGGGGTATCCGGCGCTTCGGACAGCAGTCGCCACGGTTCGAAGGAGTCGCCACCATGCCCAGCAGCAGCCCCGCCACGACCACCACCGACGTCGTCGAGCTGATCCTCCGGGACCACCGCCGGATGGAGGAGCTGTTCCGGGCGATGCGCAACGTCCAGGCGGACCGTGCCGGGGCGCTCCAGGAGTTCGCAGCCCTCCTCGTGGCCCATGCCGAGGCGGAGGAGCGCGAGGTCTACCCGGCGCTGCGGCGCTACAAGAACGTGGACGACGAGGACGTCGAACACAGCGTCCACGAGCACCGGGAGGGCAACGAGGCCCTCCTGGCGCTGCTGGAGGTCGGGGACACCGGCTCCGAGGAGTGGGACGAGAAGCTGGAGGAGCTGGTCACGGCGGTGAACCACCACGCCGACGAGGAGGAGCGGACGCTCCTGAACGACGCGCGCGAGAACGTCGCGGCCGAGCGCCGCGCGGAACTCGGCGCGGCGTTCGAGGAGGCGCGGGCGCGGCTGCTCGCGGACGACTGCGGCAGCGTGGAGAACGTGCGCCGGCTGGTGGAGTCGTCCTCCGACTGAGCCCCGGCCCCGAGCCGGCGCCCCCGGCTCCCCGCCGGCCACCGGGCCCGCGTCCCCGGCCCGGTCACCCGCACCGCCCGGACGGTTCCCGCCGTCCGGGCGGTGCGGTCGTGCGGGCGGTGCGTGACCGGCCCGGACGGACCTACCCGCGACCTAGAAGGCCGGGGGGCTGGCGATCGCGCGCGCGAGGACGTCGTCCAGGACGCGGGCGGTGGTCTCCACGTCGTACTTCGAGTTGTCGATGATCGGCAGGCCGGAGCCGTACCAGCCGGCCATCCGGCCGTGGATGCCGGCGACCTCCTCGTCGGAGAGGCGGCGGTTGCCGGACCGCTCGGCGTTGCGCTCCAGGACGATCTCCAGGCCCGGGAGGAGCACGACGGGCAGCAGGCCCGGCCCGACGTGCCGCTTCCAGCCGCCGAGGCCGACGACGGGCCGGTCGGGGAAGACGGCGTCGTCGAGGATGCAGGAGATGCCGTTGGCGAGGAAGTTCCGCGCGGCGAAGCCGCAGGTGCGCCGCGCGAGGCGGTACTGGGCCTCGGACTGGTCGTTCCAGCCGTCCTGGGGGTCGGCGAAGCCGGCGCGGACCCATTCGCGGACGTCGTCGAGGCTGATGTGCGCGGTCGGCACCCGGCGGTTGTTCGCCCAGTACCGGGCGACGGTCGTCTTGCCCGCGCCGGCCGGGCCTATGAGCAGGACGGCCAGGGTGGCGGCGCCCGTACCGCCGTGGTCGGCGGGCGGGGGCGGGGCCGGGGCGGCGACCGGGGCGCCGGGCGGGAGGTGGATGTGGCCCGTGGCGTCGCGCGGGGGCGCGCCCGGTGGCGTCCAGCCGGGCGGCACCGGCGCCGCGGGGGCGGCCGGGGGCGCGGGTACCGGGGCGGCCGCGGGCGGGGCGGGCGGCCCCTGGGGCGGCGGCGGGCCCGGGTGGTGGGCGGCGGGCTGATTCATCCATCCGGTGGCTGCGTGCCCCGGGTGGTGGGGCGGCGGCAGCGGAGCCCCCACTGCATGCTGCATCCGGTGCCACTCCGTCTCGTGCGACTGACGCTGGTCGGGCGGCCGTTCGGATCGGCCGTTACCGAACCGTACCCTCCCCGGCCGCCGTTGGGTGAAACGGCCGGGGAGGCGGGGACGTGCCGGTCAGCCGGTGAGCTCGTCGGCGAGGGCGCGCAGGGCCAGCCGGTAGGAGCCGATGCCGAAGCCCGCGACGGTGCCGCTGGCGACCGCCGCGACGACGGAGGTGTGACGGAACTCCTCCCGCGCGTACGGGTTGGAGATGTGCACCTCGATGAGGGGGGCGGTGCGCTGGGCGGCCGCGTCCCTCATCCCGTACGAGTAGTGGGTGAAGGCGCCGGGGTTGATGACGACCGGGAGCGCCCCGTCGGCCGCCTCGTGCAGCCAGCGGATCATCTCGCCCTCGTCGTTCGTCTCGCGTACGTCGACGTCGAAGCCGAGTTCCTTGCCGAGGGCCCGGCAGGCGTCCACCAGGCCGGCGTAGGAGGTCGCGCCGTAGACGTCGGGCTCCCGCGAGCCGAGGCGGCCGAGGTTGGGGCCGTTGAGGACCAGCACCTTGCGGGTCACGCGGCGACCTCCCCGTAGGCCGCGACGAGGACGGCCGGGTCCGGGCCCTCGAGCACCGTGGGCTTGCCCAGCCCGTCGAGGACGATGAAGCGCAGCAGGTCGCCGCGGGACTTCTTGTCGACCTTCATGGTCTCCAGCAGCTTGGGCCACTGGTCGCCGCGGTAGGTGAGGGGCAGTCCGACGGACTCCAGGACGGCGCGGTGCCGGTCGGCGGTGGCGTCGTCGAGCCGTCCGGCGAGCCGGCCGAGTTCGGCGGCGAAGACCATGCCCACGGAGACCGCGGCGCCGTGGCGCCACTTGTAGCGCTCGTTCTTCTCGATGGCGTGGGCGAGGGTGTGACCGTAGTTGAGGATCTCGCGCAGGCCGGATTCCTTCAGGTCGGACGAGACGACGTCCGCCTTGACCCGGATGGAGCGCTCGATGAGCTCGGCGGTGTGCGGACCCTGGGGCGTCCGCGCGGCGGCCGGGTCGGCCTCGATGAGGTCCAGGATCACCGGGTCGGCGATGAAACCGGCCTTGATGACCTCGGCCAGGCCGCTGACGTAGTCGTGGACGGGCAGCGAGTCCAGCGCGGCCAGGTCGCACAGGACGCCGGCCGGCGGGTGGAAGGCGCCGACCAGGTTCTTGCCCTCGGCGGTGTTGATGCCGGTCTTGCCGCCGACGGCCGCGTCCACCATCGCCAGGACGGTGGTGGGCACGGCGACCCAGCGCACCCCGCGCAGCCAGGTGGCCGCCACGAAACCGGCGAGGTCGGTGGTGGCTCCGCCGCCCACGCCGACGATCACGTCGGTGCGCGTGAAGCCGGTCTGCCCGAGCGCCTTCCAGCAGTACGCCGCTACCTCGGCCGTCTTGGCCTCCTCGGCGTTCGGCACCTGGATGGCGACCGCCTCGTATCCCTGGTCGGCGAGGTCGGCGCGCAGCGCCTCACCGGTCTCGGCGAGCGCCTCGGGGTGGATCAGGGCGACGCGCTTGGCCTTGGGGCCGATGACGCCGGCGAGTTCGCCGAGCAGTTGCCGGCCGACCAGTACCTCGTACGGGTCGGTGCCGGCCGTGCCGCCGACCTGGATGCGGGTCACTGCCTGGTCAGTCACTTCTTCAGCTCCAGTGCGTCGAGGACCGCCTCGGCGACCTCTTCGGGGGTCTTGTCGTCGGTGGCGACCACCACCCGGGCGACTTCGGTGTACAGGTGGCGCCTGGCCTCCATCAGCTCGCGCCACTGACGGCGCGGGTTGACGGCGAGCAGCGGGCGGGCGGTGTTGAGGCCGACGCGCCGGACCGCCTCCTCGACGTCCATCGACAGGTAGGCGACCGGCAGCCCGGCGAGCAGTGCGCGGGTGCCGGCGTCGAGGACGGCGCCGCCGCCGAGGGCGAGGACGCCCCGGTGCTCGGCGACGGCGGTCCGGACGGCCTCGCGTTCGAGGGCGCGGAAGTGCTCCTCGCCGTCCTCGACGAAGATGTCCGAGATCTCGCGTCCCTCGGCGGCCACGATGTCGGCGTCGGTGTCCCGGTAGGGCGCGCCGAGCCGTTCGGCGAGCAGCGCGCCCACGGTGGACTTGCCGGAGCCCATCGGGCCGACCAGGACGATCAGCGGGCCGGTGCTCACCGGATGTGGAGGTTGTCGAGGTACGAGCGGACGTTGCGGCGGGTCTCCGTCACGCTGTCGCCGCCGAACTTCTCCGCGACCGCGTCGGCGAGGACGAGGGCCACCATGGCCTCGGCGACGATGCCGGCGGCCGGGACCGCGCAGACGTCGGAGCGCTGGTGGTGAGCGGCGGCTGCCTCGCCGGTGACGACGTCGACGGTCTTCAGCGCCCGGGGCACGGTCGCGATGGGCTTCATGGCGGCGCGGACGCGCAGCAGCTCGCCCGTGGTGAGGCCGCCTTCCGTACCGCCGGAGCGGCCGGAGGTGCGCCTGATGCCCTCGTCGGTGGCGACGATCTCGTCGTGCGCCTTGGAGCCGGGCACGCGGGCGAGGTCGAACCCGTCGCCGACCTCGACGCCCTTGATGGCCTGGATACCCATCAGGGCGGCGGCCAGGCGGGCGTCCAGGCGCCGGTCCCAGTGGACGTGCGAGCCGAGGCCGACGGGTACGTCGTAGGCGAGGACCTCGACGACGCCGCCGAGGGTGTCGCCGTCCTTGTGGGCCTGGTCGATCTCGGCGACCATCGCCTTCGAGGCGTCGGCGTCCAGGCAGCGCACCGGGTCGGCGTCCAGCTTCTCGACGTCGGCCGGGGTCGGGTACACGCCGTAGGGGGCCTTCGCGGCGGCCAGCTCCACGACGTGCGACACGATCTCGATGCCGGCGGTCTCCTTGAGGTACGAGCGGGCGACCGCGCCCAGCGCGACGCGGGCCGCGGTCTCGCGGGCGCTGGCCCGCTCCAGGACCGGCCGGGCCTCGTCGAAGCCGTACTTCTGCATGCCGGCCAGGTCGGCGTGGCCGGGGCGGGGCCGGGTCAGCGGGGCGTTGCGGGCCAGTTCGGCGAGCTCGGCCGGGTCGACCGGGTCGGCCGACATGACCTTCTCCCACTTGGGCCACTCGGTGTTGCCGACCATCACGGCGACGGGCGAGCCCATGGTCAGGCCGTGGCGTACGCCGCCGAGGAAGGTCACCTCGTCGCGCTCGAACTTCATCCGCGCACCGCGCCCATAGCCGAGGCGCCGACGGGCCAGGTGGTCCGCCACCATCTCCGTGGTGATCGGGACGCCGGCGGGAAGGCCCTCCAGCGTCGCCACCAGTGCGGGGCCGTGCGACTCCCCCGCGGTCAGCCAGCGCAACCTGCTCAACGGTGCTCCTCATGCTCGCGCCTCGACTGCGACGGCGCGACCGGGTGCGCGGCCCTGGCCCGCCTCCCCCGATCCTCCCATGTCCGGGGGGCGCCCCGGTGTCCGGTCCAGCACGCGGACATCCGGTCCGTCAGGCGGACACCCCCTGGGCGGCCCGGCGCACGGACTCCCCGGACGGGCCGGAGCCGACCGGCGCCTGGGCCACCCCGGCCACCCCGGGCACCCCGGAGCGGACCGGCGCGCACGGGCCGGGGCGGACCGGGCGGGGCGCTACCCGGCGGCCAGGGCCCGCTCCCCGGCGGCCCGCATGGCGGCCATCGGGGCGGGCGTGCGCCCGGTCATCTGTTCCACCTGGAGGACGGCCTGGTGGACGAGCAGGTCCAGCCCGCCGACCACGCCGCCGCCGCGCGCGGACCAGGCGGCCGCCAGGGCGGTGGGCCAGGGGTCGTACAGCACGTCGAAGAGGGTGCCGGGCCGGGCGGGCACCCCGGCGGCGAGCGCGTCGGTGGTCCCGGCGGGCGTGGTGGCGACCACCAGCGGCGCCGCCAGGCCCTCGGCCGCGCGTGACCAGTCGGCGGTACGGACCGGGACGCCGAGCCGCTCGCCCCAGCCGCGCATCTCGGCGGCGCGGGCCTCGCTGCGCACATAGGCGGTGACGGGGCCGGTGCAGACGCGGGACAGCGCGGCGAGCGCGGAGGACGCGGTGGCGCCCGCGCCGAGCACCGTGGCGGACTCCACCGTCTCCACGCCCCGCTCCCGCAGCGCGGCGACCATGCCGGGGATGTCGGTGTTGTCGCCCAGGCGGCGGCCGTCCTCGGTGAACACCACCGTGTTGACGGCCTCGACGGCGGCGGCCGTGGCGGTGACCTCGTCGAGCAACGGGATCACGGCCCGCTTGAGCGGCATGGTCAGGGACAGCCCGGCCCAGGACGCGTCCAGCCCCTCCAGGAAAGCGGGGAGCCGGGCCTCGTCCACCTCGTGCCTGCCGTACGACCAGTCGGTGAGGCCGAGTTCCGCGTAGGCGGCGCGGTGCAGCACCGGGGAGAGGGAGTGGGCGATGGGCGACCCGAGTACGGCGGCGCGCTTCGCTGTGCTCACTGGCCGGACTTCTCCCGTTCCTTCTCGTACTGCTCGACGTTCCGGTTGTGTTCCTCGTTCGTCACCGAGAAGACGGTCTTCTCCTCGTTGATCGAGACGAAGTAGTACCAGGGGCCGGGAGTCGGCTTCAGCGCGGAATTGATGGCGTCGACGCCCGGATTGCTGATGGGGCCGGGCGTGAGGCCCTTGATGTCATAGGTGTTGTACGGATCGTCGATCTTCCGGAGATCGGCGACCGTACCGACGTCAAGGGTGCTTTCTTCCTTGATGTAGTTGATCGTGGAGTCGAATTCGAGCCGGCCGACCGTCTCCAGGTTGTTGGGCTTGAGCCGGTTGTAGACGACCCGGGCGACCTTGTCGAAGTCGCGCTTGTACTTGCCCTCGACCTGGACCATGCTCGCGACGGTCAGCAGTTCCCAGGGCCCCTTGAGGCCGAGGGAGGTGGCCTTCGTCTCGATGTCGAGCTTCGCGTATTCGGCGTTCGCCCGGGCGACCATCTTCTTGAGGACGTCCTCCGGCTTGGTGCCCTTCGCCACCGGATAGCTGGCCGGGAAGAGGAATCCCTCCAGCGGGTCCTTGAGGTCGGGGTGGTTGGTCGCCCAGGCCGGCAGCCCGAGGGTCTTCGCCTTGGCCAGGGCGACCGATTTCGTCGTGCCCGGCTTCAGTTCGAGCTTCTTGTCGATCTGCGCGTAGACGTAGGCGCTCCGCTTGCCTTCCGGAATGGTCAGCGCGTTCCGGTTCGCGGGATCGAGCATGGCTTCGACGGCGCTGGCGGCGGACATGCCCTTCTTGAGCGTGTAGACGCCGTCCTGGATGCTCTTGCCGTCGGGGTTCTTCTCCTGGGCGGAGACGAAGGCACCCTGGCTCTTGACCACACCGTTCTTGACGAGCAGCGCGGCGATCTCGTAGCCACCCGCGCCCTTGGGGATCTCCACCTGGACGGTCTCGCCGGTGCCGTCGCCGGTGAAGTCGGGGGCGGGGCCGAACTGCCCCTGCCAGAACTGGTAGCCGAAGTAGCCGACACCGCCCGCGCCGCCCGCCATGACCAGGGCGACGACCAGGCAGGCCAGTCCGTTGCGGCTCTTCTTCTTCTGCTGCTTGCCGCCCCGGCGGCCCGGCCCGCCGCCGCGCCGCGATCCGGCGGCCTCGTCGTCGTGGCCGTCGTCCTCGTCGCCGTCGTCGGCGCCGTCCGAGAAGAACGGGTGGCTCTCCTCCTCCGGCTCCTGTTCCGGTTCCCGGCGCTCCGGTTCCGGTTCGGCCCGCCGCCGGCCGGGCGGCTGCGGCGGCGGGTACGCCTCGGGCGTGCCGTACAGGTCGGGTCCCTGGGCGCCGTACGGGTCGGCCGGGGCCGCCGCGCCGTAGGGCATGGCGGTCTGCTGGCCGGTGTCCCAGCCTCCGGTGTCGTACGGCTGCCCCCCGTAGGTCTGCCCCGCGTAGGCCTGCTGCGGGTAGGACTGCTGGGGGTGGCCGTGCTGCGGATGCCCCTGCTGGGGCGGGTACTGCTCGGCCTGGGGCTGCTGGGGGTGCGCCTGCTGCGGAGGGACCTGCGGGCCCTGGTACTCCTGCCCGCCCTGGTACTGCTGGTCGCCGTAACCCTGCTGCGGCTGCTGCTGGTACGGGTCCTGCTCGTTCCCGTACGGCGTCTGCTGGTAGTAGGCCTGCTGACCTTCCCACCCCTGGTGCCCGTGGGCCGGGTCCTCGGGGTGCCACGGTTCGGAGCCGGGGCTCCGGCCATACTCAGTCATCGATCCCCAAACAGCCGCGAGGCTTCCGGACGATCCGCCTCTACGTCGCGCGGCGGCGGTTCTGTTCGAACACCACCGCATCGCGCGGAACGTTACCGTATCGCGATCAGATGACCACTTCGACGCTCTCCCCGGGCGGATTACCCGATACCCGTTCGGACTCAAGAGCGTTCTGAAGGATGATCACAGCGGCCGCCTGATCGATGACAGAACGGCCCTTTTTGGACTTCACGCCCGACGCGCGGAGCCCCTGACCCGCCGTCACTGTGGTCATCCTCTCGTCCACCAGTCGTACGGGGACGGGGGCGACGCCCCGGGCGAGCTCCTGGGCGAAGGCGCGGACCTTGACCGCGGCCGGGCCCTCGCCCCCACTGAGGGAGCGAGGCAGCCCGACCACGAGTTCGATCGGTTCGTACTCCTCGGTGAGCTGCTTCAACCGCCGGTGGGCGGCCGGGACGTCACGTCCCGGCACGGTCTCCACCGGTGTGGCGAGCACCCCGTCGGGGTCGCACGAGGCGACCCCGATCCGGGCGTCCCCGACGTCGATCGCGAGCCGGCGGCCCCGTCTCATCAGACGGTGTCCGCGACGAGACGCTCGACGGCGGCCAGGGCGTCGCCGATGGCTTCCGGGTTCTGGCCGCCGCCCTGGGCGACGTCCGGCTTGCCGCCACCGCCGCCGCCGAGGGTCTTGGCGGCCGTGCGGACCAGGTCGCCGGCCTTGAGCCCGCGCTCACGGGCGGCCTCGTTGGTGGCGATGACCGTCAGCGGGCGGCCGTTGGCGGTGGTGAACAGGGCCACCACGGCCGGGCGGTCGCCCGGGATGCGGCCGCGCACGTCCAGGACCAGCTTGCGGAGGTCGTCGGCGGAGGTGCCGTCGGGGACCTGGCCGGTCACCAGGGCCACGCCGCGCACGTCCTGGGCGCCCTGGGCCAGCCCGGCGGCGGCCTGGAGCACCTTCTCGGCGCGGAACTTCTCGATCTCCTTCTCGGCGTCCTTCAGCTTGGCGAGCATGCCGGAGATCTTCTCGGGAAGCTCCTCGGGACGGCCCTTGACCAGCTCCTGGAGCTGGGCGACGACCGTGTGCTCCCTGGCCAGGAAGTTGTAGGCGTCGACGCCGACGAGGGCCTCGATACGGCGCACACCGGAGCCGATCGACGACTCGCCCAGCAGCTTCACCAGACCGAGCTGGGCGGTGTTGTGGACGTGCGTACCGCCGCACAGCTCCTTGGAGAAGTCGCCGATGGTGACGACGCGGACCCTCTCGCCGTACTTCTCGCCGAACTCGGCGATGGCGCCCTGCCGCTTGGCCTCGTCGATGGGCATGACCTCGGCGTGCACGTCCAGCTCGCGGGCCAGCACCTCGTTGATCTTCTGCTCCACGTCGGTCATCACCGTCTGCGGAACGGCGGACGGGGAGCCGAAGTCGAAGCGGAACCGGCCGGGCTGGTTCTCGGAACCGGCCTGGGCGGCCGTGGGGCCGAGGGCGTCACGCAGCGCCTGGTGGGTGAGGTGCGTGGCGCTGTGGGCGCGGGCGATGGCCCGGCGGCGCCGGACGTCGATCGTGGCGTAGGCGGTGGCGCCCACGGTCACCTCGCCGACCTGCACCGATCCCTTGTGGACGGAGACGCCCGGAACCGGCTGCTGGACGTCGCGCACCTCGATGACGGCACCGCTGTGCAGCCGGATGCGGCCGGTGTCGGCGATCTGGCCGCCGCCCTCGGCGTAGAACGGCGTGCGGTCGAGGACGACCTCGATCTCGTCGCCCTCCGTGGCGGCCGGCGAGGGGACGCCGTTGACCAGCAGGCCGACGACGGTCGTCTCGCCCTCGGTGTTGGTGTAGCCGACGAACTCGGTGGCACCGGAGGTGTCGGCGATCTCCCGGTAGGCGGAGACATCGGCGTGGCCGGTCTTCTTGGCGCGGGCGTCCGCCTTGGCGCGGTCCCGCTGCTCCTGCATCAGGCGGCGGAAGCCGGCCTCGTCCACGGAAAGGCCCTGCTCGGCGGCCATCTCCAGGGTGAGGTCGATGGGGAAGCCCCACGTGTCGTGGAGCAGGAACGCCTTGTCGCCGGGCAGGACCGTGCCGCCGGCGGCCTTGGTCTCGGTCACGGCGGTGTCGAGGATGTTGGTGCCGCCCTTGAGGGCCTTGAGGAAGGCGGCCTCCTCGGCGAGGGCGACGGTCTCGATGCGCTTGCGGTCGGTCTCCAGTTCGGGGTACTGCTCGCCCATCGTCCGGATGACCGTGTCGACGAGCTCGCCGACGACCGGGCCGGTGGCGCCCAGCAGGCGCATGTTGCGGACGGCGCGGCGCATGATGCGGCGCAGCACGTAGCCACGGCCCTCGTTGCCGGGGGTGACGCCGTCACCGATGAGCATCACGGAGGTGCGCATGTGGTCGGCGACCACGCGCAGCGAGACGTCGCTCCCGTGGGCCTGGCCGTACCGCACACCGGTGAGTTCGGTGGCCTTGTCGATGACGACCTTCAGGGTGTCGGTCTCGTACATGTTCTGTACGCCCTGGAGGATCATCGCCAGGCGCTCCAGGCCGAGACCCGTGTCGATGTTCTTGCTCGGCAGGTCACCGAGGATCTCGAAGTCCTCCTTCGAGGTGCCCTCGCCCCGCTCGTACTGCATGAAGACCAGGTTCCAGATCTCCACGTACCGCTCGTCGTTGACGGCCGGGCCGCCCTCGACGCCGAACTCGGGGCCGCGGTCGTAGTTGATCTCGGAGCAGGGTCCGCAGGGGCCGGGGACGCCCATGGACCAGAAGTTGTCCTTCTTGCCCAGGCGCTGGATGCGCTCGGCGGGCACGCCCACGACGTCGCGCCAGATCTGCTCGGCCTCGTCGTCGTCCTGGTAGACGGTGATCCACAGCTTCTCCGGGGCCAGACCGTAGCCGCCGTGCTCGACGGAGGTGGTCAGCAGCTCCCAGGCGAGCTTGATGGCGCCTTCCTTGAAGTAGTCGCCGAAGGAGAAGTTGCCGCACATCTGGAAGAAGGTGCCGTGCCGGGTGGTCTTGCCGACCTCCTCGATGTCCGGCGTGCGCACGCACTTCTGGACGCTGGAGGCGCGGGTGTACGGCGGCTTCTCCTCACCGAGGAAGAAGGGCTTGAACGGCACCATGCCGGCGTTGACCAGGAGCAGAGTCGGGTCGTCCGCGATGAGCGACGCCGAAGGGACGACGGTGTGCCCGCGCTCCTCGAAGAAGCTCAGCCAGCGGCGGCGGATTTCAGCCGACTCCATCAGTGGTCCTCATTCCGGTTGTACGAGTGGTTGTCGGGGTACGGACGGCGGGCGCCGTCCCGGGGACTGTCCAGGGCGGCGCGGCGCGGCGCCGGCAGCGCCGGGTCGCCGGCGGGCGCCTCGATGCCGAGGGCCTCGCCCAGTTCGGCCTCGCGCTGGAGCATGCCCGCGCGGACGTCGAGTGCGAACTCCTTGAGCCGGTGGCCGGTCTCGACCGCCTTGTCGGCGGCCTGGGCGGCGAGGCTCTCGGGGGTCAGCCGCTTGAGCTTGCGGTTGACCTTGGTGGTGGCCCACACGCCGGCTGCGGCGCCCGCGGTGAACCAGAAAGCACGGCGGAACATCCCTTGCGTCAGCCCTTCCGCTTCCGGCCCCTGGCGCCCGGCACCGTACGGCCGACGATCACCGTACGCCGGGGCTGCTCGGCCGGCCTGTCGTTCTTGTTCCGGCTCATCGCCCGGCGCACGCCGTAGCCGAACGCCGCGACCTTGACGAGCGGTCCGCCGAAGGTGGAGGCGACCGTCGTGGAGAGCGCGGAGGCGTTGGAGGTGACTTCCTGGACGTCCGACGCGATCGCGTCGACCCGGTCGAGCTGCGTCTGCGCGGAGCGCACCGTCGCGGAGGCGTCGGCCAGCAGCGGGACCGCCTGCTCGGTCACCTCGGCCACGAGTCGGGTGGTCGCCCTGAGCGTCTGGGCCAGCCTCACCAGCACCACGGCCAGGAAGGAGACCAGGATCGCCCAGAAGACGGCGACCAGAATCCCGGCAACCTCTCCACCGGTCACTGCGCACCGCTCTCTGCTCGTCGGTCGTCGGACGTCGCACGTCGGGTGTCGAACGTCGTGAAAGTCGTTCTCCGAGCCTATCGCGCCGATGCTCGCTCCCCGTACCGCATTAGGGGCGTCCGGAGCCGGAGTTGTGCGGTCCGATTGTACGCAGCGCGTTCCTCTGAGGACGCTCCGTGTTCCATGTGTTCCAAGCGACGGGGTTGTCTTCCGGCGGAGCTGAACCGGTTCGTCGGACGTGAGGGCGAACTCGCCGAAGTGGAGCGGTTGCTGGCCCGGTTCCGGCTCGTCACGGTGACCGGCGTGGGAGGGGTGGGCAAGACCCGGCTGGCGCTCACCCTCGGCGGTCTGGTGGGCCAGTCCGTGGTGCTGCGGGAGGAGACCCCCGCGGGCATGCGCTACCGGCTGCTGGACACCGTCCGGGCGTACGGCGCCCAGTGGCTGGCCGCGCTGGGCGACGAGGAGCGGATGCGGCGGCGGCACCGTGACTGGTACATGGGCCTGGCCACCTGGTGCGAGGTGGAGTGGTTCAGCCCGCGCCAGGCCGAGGTGGCGGCCTGCGCCGACGGCGCGCCGCCCGATCTGCGGGCCGCCCTGGAGCTGTGCCTGGAGGTGCCGGACGAGGCGCACCTGGCGCAGCACCTGGCCGCGAAGCTGGGCGCGGAGCGGTTCCGGGCGTACGTGGCGGAGGGCGGGGCGCTGTCGCTGGACGCGGCGGTGGAGCGCGCGCTGTCGGGCCGGCCCTGCGCGGGTGCCCCGGAGGGCGGCGGGGCGGCGGCGTGCCGTGCGGGCCGCTGCGGGTGCGTCGGAGGCGGGAGGCCTCCGGGCGGGGCGCCTCCGGGCCCGGCGCCTCGGGACCGGCGGCCGTGAGGGCGCCGGCCGGGCCTGCCGCGGCCGCGTGCGGAAACGAGCCCGCGCGGCCCGCCGTCCGCCCCCCCCGTCCGGCCGGCGATCGCGGGCGGAAACGCCGGAGCCCGCCGCTCCCCGGAGGGAACGGCGGGCTCGGTGCACGCGTGAGCGTTACACCCGGGTCAGCGGGCGTAGTACTCGACGACCAGCTGCTCGTCGCAGATGACCGGGATTTCCTTGCGGTTCGGCTCGCGGTCCAGGCGGAAGGCCAGGGCCTTCAGGTTGACCTGGAGGTAGCGGGGGGTCTCGCCGTCGGGGGCGAAGCCACCCTCACGGGCCACCTGGAACAGGCTCTTGCTGCGGCTGCGCTCGCGGACCATCACGACGTCGTCGGGACGGACGCGGAACGACGGCTTGTCGACCTTGCCACCGTTGACCTCGATGTGGCCGTGGACGACCATCTGGCGGGCCTGGTAGATGGTGCGGGCGATGCCCGAACGCAGGACCAGGGCGTCGAGACGACGCTCCAGCTCGACGACCAGCGCCTCGCCCGTCTTGCCCTCGGCCTTCTTGGCGCGGTCGTAGGCGCGCGCCATCTGGCGCTCGCTGATGTCGTACTGCGCACGCAGACGCTGCTTCTCGAGCAGACGGACCTTGTAGTCCGAGTTCTGCTTGCGGCCACGGCCGTGCTCGCCCGGCGGGTAGGGGCGGGCCTCGAAGTACTTGACGGCCTTCGGCGTCAGCGCGATACCGAGCGCACGGGACTTCTTGACCTTGGGACGCGACTGGTTAGGCACGTTCTCCAGACCTCCGAATAGGTTAGGTTAGGCTTACCTTAATCAAGGAGATCGCATGTCGAGCCCTGGGAACACCACGCGCATCACAGACAGCAGCACAAAGAGCGACGCTCCTGCTTCGCAGAGCGCCGATGTGACGGAGGTCCGATCAGCTCATGGTCAGCCGCGTCCCAGCGGGCTTGAAATCGCGCGGATGCCGTCAGCAGCCGAGCGCACACGAACTCTCGTACAGAGTACATGCTCCGCGGTGCTCATCCTCCCGGGGGCGGACGAGGCCCGGCCCGACGAGCTGATGCCGGGCGCGCGCTCGGTGGGACCCGACGGGGCGGTCCACCTGCTGTTCCCGGCCGCATCCCCGGCCGTGCGGGCCGCCACGCACGCCCAGGACCACGACCTGCCGGCCGTGCTGGAGCTCACGGACGTCGCCCCGGTCGCCGTCCCCAACCGTGTGCGCGGCCGGGCCTGGGCCTCCGGATGGCTGACGTGCGCGCCCGGCCACGGGGAGCCCGGGACGACGACACTGCGCCTGGAGGTCGGCGAGCTGTACGTCGACGACCTGTGGGGCGACGCCGCGGTGGGCGCCGAGGAGTTCGCCCGGGCCGAGCCGGACCCGCTCATCGCGTACGAGACCGAGGTGCTCCAGCACCTCGCCGCCGCCCACGACGACCACGTCCAGGGCCTGGGCGCACTGCTCGGACGGCGGGCCGGCGTCCGGCGCGTGGTGCCGCTCGCGCTGGACCGGTTCGGACTGCGGGTGCGGTGCCGGGAGGAGACGGGGGGCTGCTTCGACGCCCGCTTCGACTTCCCCGAACCCGTGCGGGACGTCCACGGGCTGCGGCGGGCGATGCGCGCGCTGTTCGAAGCGGCCGGCTAGGGCGTGCGGGACGCCGTCGGCCGGACACCCCCTAGGGCGTTCCCTCGCCGCGGAGCCGCTCCCGCACCTTCTCCACCACGTCCGCGTACCGCGCCTCCGCGCCGTACCGCGTGGGTTCGTAGTAGCGCCTGCCGTGGATCTCGTCCGGCGCGTACTGCTGGGCCGCGATGCCGCCCGGGACGTCGTGCGGGTACACGTACCCCTGGGCGTGGCCGAGCTTGGCGGCGCCCTTGTAGTGGCCGTCGCGCAGATGGGGCGGGACGGGGCCGGCCAGGCCGTTGCGCACGTCCGCCCGGGCGGCGCTGATCGCGGTGGTCGCGGCGTTCGACTTGGGGGCCAGGGCGAGGGCGATCGTGGCGTGGCTGAGGGTGAGGGCCGCCTCCGGGAAGCCGATCATGGCGACCGCCTGGGCGGCCGCGACCGCGAGGGGAAGCGCGGTGGGGTCCGCGAGCCCGATGTCCTCACTGGCGGAGATCATCAGACGGCGGGCGATGAAGCGGGGGTCCTCACCGGCCTCGATCATCCGCGCCAGGTAGTGCAGGGCCGCGTCGACGTCGGAGCCCCGGATGGACTTGATCAGGGCGCTGGCCACGTCGTAGTGCTGGTCGCCGTCCCGGTCGTACGTCACCGCGGCACGGTCCACCGTCTCCTCGAGGGTGGCGAGGGTGATCTCCGGTTCGCCCTTGGCGAGGGCCGCTCCGGCCGCCGCCTCCAGGGCGGTCAGCGCCCGGCGGGCGTCACCGCCCGCGATGCGCAGCAGGTGCGCCACCGCGTCGTCCGGCAGGGTCACCGCGCCGCCCAGACCGCGCTCGTCGGTGAGCGCGCGCTCCAGCAGTCCCCGCACGTCGGTGTCGGTGAGCGGCTCCAGGGTGAGGAGCAGCGAGCGCGACAGCAGCGGGGAGATCACCGAGAAGTACGGGTTCTCGGTGGTGGCGGCGATGAGGGTGACCCAGCGGTTCTCCACGGCCGGGAGCAGCGAGTCCTGCTGAGCCTTGCTGAAGCGGTGGATCTCGTCGAGGAAGAGCACCGTCTCCTTGCCGAAACCGCCGGCCGCCCGCCGGGCGCCGTCGATGACCGCCCGGACCTCCTTGACGCCCGCCGTGATCGCGGACAGCTCCACGAACCGCTTGTTGGTCGCCTTGGAGACGACGTACGCAAGGGTCGTCTTACCGGTGCCGGGCGGGCCCCAGAGGATCACGGAGGACGCTCCGGCGGGCCCGCCCGCGCCCTCGCCGACCAGTCGGCGCAAGGGGGATCCGGGCTTCAGCAGGTGCTGCTGGCCGACGACTTCGTCGAGGGTGCGCGGACGCATCCGGACGGCCAGGGGGCTGCTGGACGGGTCCTTCTCCTGGCGTTCCTCGGCTGCGGCGGTAAAGAGGTCGGGCTCCACACCGTGAAGCCTATGTCAGGCCACTGACACGTCAGCCGGTCCAGAAGTCCCACCAGCGGGTGAGGACCAGCATGCCGATGATCCCGATGTGCAGGACGGGCAGGACCCAGGTGAACTCGTCGAGGAACGTGCGCACCGGGCGGGGGGCGGGCAGCAGGCCCGCGCGGACGTTGTGCGAGGTGACGTACCAGAACATGGTGAGGGTGGCGGCCCAGGCCAGCGAGCACCACAGGCACAGCGCGTTGATCTCGTACAGCGACTGGTACATCAGCCACATGCAGAAGCCGGTGCCGAACAGCGTTCCGGCGTTCAGGCCCAGCCAGTACCAGCGCCGGTAGCGGGCGCCGGCCAGCAGCCCGGCACCGATGGCGACGACCATGCCGTAGGCGACCAGGCCCAGCATCGGGTTGGGGAAGCCGAAGACCGAGGCCTGCTCGCTCTTCATGATGCTGCCGCACGAGACGACCGGGTTCAGGCTGCACCCCGGGGTGAAGTCCGGGTCCTGAAGCAGCTTGAACTTGTCCAGCGTGATCACCCACGCCGCCAGCAGTCCCGCCGCCCCCGTGACCACCAGCATCCACGCGAACGCCCGCCCCGCCCCCACGGACGTCGTGCCGGGGCCGGAGGACGCTTCGTCAACCGCTGTCGTCGTCATGGTGGGCCGTTCCCTCACTCGGTCGGTGCATGAGGCAGTGGTCATTCTGCCGTACACGGGCGCCCGTCCGCCGTTCGCGGGACATAAGGACACCCCGGCCGGGGGCCGGGGTGTCCGGAAGGCGTCAGGCCAGGCGCGCGCCCAGCTTCTCGACGAGTCCGTCGAGCGCGACCGGCTCCTGCTCGCCGGTCTCCATGTCCTTGAGCTGCGCCACGCCCTCGGCGAGGTCCCGCTCGCCCAGGACGAGGGCGTACCGGGCACCACTGCGGTTGGCGGCCTTCATCGCCGCCTTGAGGCCCTTGCCGCCGTACGCGAAGTCCGTCGCCACCCCCGCCTTGCGCAGGCCGGTGACCACGCCGAACAGCCGGCGCCGGGCGTCCTCGCCGATCGGGACCGCGAAGACGCTGGTGGTGGCGGGCAGGTCGAGGGTGACGCCCTCGGCCTCCAGCGCCAGCACCGTGCGGTCCACGCCGAGCGCCCAGCCCACCGACGGCAGGGCGGGGCCGCCGATCATCTCGGACAGGCCGTCGTAGCGGCCGCCGCCGCCCACCGCGGACTGCGCGCCCAGGCCGTCGTGGACGAACTCGAAGGTGGTGCGCGTGTAGTAGTCCAGGCCGCGCACCAGCTTCTCGTCGTCCTCGAAGGCCACCCCGGCCGCCGTCAGCAGCTCGCGCACCTCGGAGTGGTACGCCGTGCAGGCCTCGCACAGGTGGTCGCGCAGCAGCGGCGCGCCCACGAGCTGCTTGCGGACGTCGGGGCGCTTGTCGTCGAGGACCCGCAGGGGGTTGATGTCGACGCGGCGGCGGGTGTCCTCGTCGAGGTCGAGGCCGCGCAGGAAGCCCTGGAGGGCCTCGCGGTAGACGGGGCGGCACTCCTTGTCGCCCAGCGAGTTCAGCAGGATGCGGAAGTTCCGCAGGCCGAGCGAGCGGTACGCCTGGTCGGCCAGGATGATCAGCTCGGCGTCCAGCGCGGGGTCCTCGGCCCCGATCGCCTCGGCGCCCACCTGCGAGAAGTGCCGGTAGCGGCCCGCCTGAGGCTTCTCGTAGCGGTAGTACGAGCCGGAGTACCAGAGCTTGACGGGGAGGTTGCCCTGCTTGTGCAGGTTGGCCTGGAGCGCCGCGCGCACCACGGACGCGGTGCCCTCGGGGCGCAGCGCGAGCCTGTCGCCGCCCTTGGTCTCGAAGGCGTACATCTCCTTGGTGACGATGTCGGTGGACTCGCCGACACCGCGCGCGAACAGTTCGACGTTCTCGAAGCCGGGGGTCTCGACGTACCCGTAGCCGGAGTTCCGCAGCGGCGCGGAGATCGCCTCGCGGACGGCGAGGTACGTCGCGGAATTCGGCGGCAGCAGGTCGTAGGTGCCCTTGGGGGCCTGGAAGGTACTCACGGGGCTTCTCTCGTCACATTCCTCGTCGGGGAGCGGGGGACGCTCCCTGGCCGGCCGCCACCTCGCGCAGGTACGGGTTGGTGGCGCGCTCGCGGCCGATGGTCGTCTGGGGGCCGTGGCCGGACAGCACCACGGTCGAGTCGTCGAGCGGCAGGCACACGCGGGCCAGCGACGCGAGCATCTCGTCCATGTCACCGCCGGGCAGGTCGGTGCGTCCGATGGAGCCGGCGAAGAGCAGGTCGCCCGAGAAGAAGACCGGCGGGACGTCCGCGGCCTCGGGCATCCCGAAGGTCACCGACCCCTTGGTATGGCCGGGCGCGTGCGCCACGGTGAGCTCCAGGCCGGCGAGGCTCAGCTTCGACCCGTCGGTCAGCTCGTGGACGTCGTCCGGCTCCCCCACGGTCAGCTCGCCCATGAGCGGCATGCCGATGGAGCGGCCGAGGGCCTTCTCCGGGTCGCTCATCATGTACCGGTCGGCCGGGTGGATCCAGGCGGGTACGTCATGGGCGCCGCAGACCGGGACGACGGAGGCGACGTGATCGATGTGGCCGTGGGTCAGGACGACGGCCACGGGCTTGAGCCGATGCTTCTTGAGCGTCTCCTCGACCCCCTGGGTGGCCTGGTGGCCCGGGTCGATGATCACGCACTCCTCGCCGGCGGCGGGGGCGACCAGGTAGCAGTTGGTCCCCCAGGCCCCGGCGGGGAACCCGGCAATGAGCACGATCGTCCTTAAGGGTCGTCCGGCACGCGTCGTCCGGTAAAGGAATGCAGCAGATCAGAGCCTACCGGCGCTGCTCAATCCACAGCCAACCCGTATACGGTACGGGCACACTCGGCCAGGACAGGAACAGACGACCGACAAGGAGAAGACCCGGTGGTCACCAGCGATCAGCGGCGGCGCCAGCTCGCCCGGGAGAAGTTCGAGCGGCAGCAGAGGCGCCGGGAGGAGGCCCAGAAGAGGGCCAGGCGCCGCACCCGGATCGTCGTGGCCGCGGTGGCCGTGGCGCTGGTGGCGGGAGCCGGGGCCTACACGAACTTCCGCACCGAATCCGCCGACGCGAAGAAGCCCATCGAGTTCCCCTCCTCGTCGCCGGGCGCCGAGTCCTCGCCGGAGCCGAAGGCCGACGAGCCGAAGATGAGCGTCGACGCCAAGGCGGCGTACACGATGGCGCTCACCACCAACCACGGTGCCGTGTCGATCACCATGGACGCGTCGAAGACACCGCGCACGGTGAACTCGTTCAAGCACCTCGCGGACAAGAAGTACTTCGACGGCACGACGTGCCACCGGCTCACCACGCAGGGCATCTTCGTGCTCCAGTGCGGCGACCCCAAGGGCGACGGCACCGGAGGCCCGGGCTACACCCTCCCGGACGAGAACCTCGCCTCGCTGGGCAAGCCGGGCGCGGACGGCAAGGTGACCTTCAAAGCCGGGACGGTGGCGATGGCCAACACCATGCAGCCGAACACCGGCGGCAGCCAGTTCTTCCTGGTCTACAAGGACACCAAGCTGCCCCCGCAGTTCACACCCTTCGGAACGATGGACGCGGCCGGCCTGAAGGTCGTCCAGGACATCGCGGAGGGCGGGGTCGAGGGCGGCGCGACGGACGGTGCGCCCAAGAAGGCCGTCACCCTCCAGAAGGCGGTCGTCGGCAAGGCGTGAGCCGCGGCGTGACGCACAGCGTGACCTACGGCGTACCCAGGGCGTGAACCACCGAATTCGGTCGCGCTGAGAGCGGACAGCCGGGCGGCCGGTCGCCTAGATTGGCGTTGTGCAGCGCGGTTCGAATGTCGCGTTGTGGAGGGCGGGCGAGGCCCGTCAGGGAACTGTGGACGATGCCCGGGGGTGACCGCCCTCGTCGGCATCATGTGGAGGAGGCGCTGTGAGCAGCGACCCGTGGGGCCGCGTCGACGAGACGGGCACCGTGTACGTGCGTACAGCCGACGGCGAGCAGGTCGTCGGATCGTGGCAGGCCGGATCTCCCGAGGAGGCACTGGCCTACTTCGAGCGCAAGTACGAGGGCTTGGTTGTCGAGATCGGCCTCCTCGAGAAGCGGGTGAAGACCACCGACCTGTCGGCCAAGGACGCGACGGCCGCGATCGACCACATCCGTCATCAGGTGGACGAGCACCACGCCGTCGGCGACCTCGAGGCGCTGCGCAAGCGGCTCGACAAGCTGGTCGAGACCGTGGAGGCGCGGCGCGAGGAGCGCAAGGCCCAGAAGGCCAAGCAGACCGACGAGGCGCGGCACGCCAAGGAGGCGCTGGTCGCCGAGGCGGAGGAGCTGGCGCAGAGCGAGCAGTGGCGGGCCGCGGGTGAGCGGCTGCGGGCGCTGGTGGACACCTGGAAGGGCCTCCCCCGGCTCGACCGGAAGTCCGACGACGAGCTGTGGCACCGCTTCTCGCACGCCCGGTCGGCGTTCTCCAAGCGGCGCAAGGCGCACTTCGCGTCGCTGGACGCGCAGCGCGAGGAGGCCCGCAAGGTCAAGGAGCGCCTGGTCGCGGAGGCCGAGGCACTGTCCGGCTCCACCGACTGGGGCGTGACGGCCGCCCGCTACCGCGAGCTGATGGCGGAGTGGAAGGCGGCGGGCCGGGCCCAGCGGGAGCACGAGGACGATCTGTGGAACCGTTTCCGCGGTGCCCAGGACGTCTTCTTCGCGGCCCGCAGCGAAGTCTTCGCGGAGCGTGACGCCGAGCAGGCGGAGAACCTCAAGCTGAAGGAGGAGCTCGCCGGCGAGGCCGAGAAGCTGCTGCCGGTGACGGACCTGAAGGCGGCCCGTGCGGCCTTCCGGGCCATCAACGAGCGGTGGGAGGCGATCGGGCACGTACCGCGCGACGCCCGTCCCAAGGTCGAGGGCCGGATGCACACCGTCGAGCGGGCGATCCAGGAGGCCGAGGAGACCGAGTGGCGCCGGACCAACCCGGAGGCACGCGCGCGTGCGGCGGGTCTGACGGGCCAGCTCCAGGACGCGGTCGACAAGCTCCAGAAGCAGATCGACGCCGCCCGTGCGGCCGGCAACGACGCCAAGGCGGACAAGCTGGCGCGTGAGCTGGAGGGCCGGCAGGCGCTGCTGGACCAGGCCCTGAAGGGTCTCCAGGAGTTCGGCGGCTGACCGCGCGTACCGCGCGTACGAGAAAGAGGCCTCCCCGGCGGGGGAGGCCCCTTTCGCTGTCCGGTTACGGTCGGCGGGCCGAGGTCACGCGGTACACGTCGTACACGCCCTCCACGCCCCTGACCGCCTTGAGGACGTGCCCGAGGTGCTTGGGGTCGCCCATCTCGAAGGTGAAGCGGGAGGTGGCCACCCGGTCGCGGGACGTCTGGACGGCCGCCGACAAGATGTTGACGTGCTGGTCGGACAGCACCCGGGTGACGTCCGACAGCAGCCGGGAGCGGTCCAGCGCCTCGACCTGGATGGCGACCAGGAAGACCGAGGACTGGGTGGGCGCCCATTCGACGTCGAGGATCCGCTCGGGCTGCTGCGACAGCGAGTCCACGTTGACGCAGTCGGCGCGGTGAACCGATACGCCACTGCCGCGGGTGACGAAGCCGATGATCGGGTCGCCCGGTACCGGCGTGCAGCAGCGGGCGAGCTTGACCCACACGTCCTCGACGCCCTTGACCACCACGCCCGGGTCGGCCTTGGCGCGCCGCTTGCCGCGGCCGCGCGACGGCGGGGCGGACTCGGCGATGTCCTCGCTGGCGGCCTCCTCGCCGCCGAGGGCCTGCACCAGCTTCTGCACGACGCCCTGGGCGGCGACATGGCCCTCGCCGATCGCCGCGTACAGCGACGAGATGTCGGGGTAGCGCATCTCGTGCGCGAGGGTGACCAGCGAGTCGCCGGTGAGGATGCGCTGGATCGGCAGGTTCTGCTTGCGCATCGCGCGCGCGATGGCGTCCTTGCCCTGCTCGATCGCCTCGTCGCGGCGCTCCTTGGAGAACCAGGCGCGGATCTTGTTGCGGGCGCGCGGCGACTTGACGAAGCCGAGCCAGTCGCGGGAGGGGCCGGCGCCGGCGGCCTTGGAGGTGAAGACCTCCACCAGGTCGCCGTTGTCGAGGGTCGATTCCAGCGGGACGAGCCGTCCGTTGACCCGCGCCCCTATGGTGCGGTGGCCGACCTCGGTGTGGACGGCGTACGCGAAGTCCACCGGGGTGGCGCCCGCGGGGAGCGCTATGACGTCACCCTTCGGGGTGAAGACGAAGACCTCGTTGCGGGACAGGTCGAAGCGCAGTGACTCCAGGAACTCGCTGGGGTCCTCGGTCTCCTTCTGCCAGTCGAGGAGCTGGCGCAGCCACGCCATGTCGTTGATGTGGTCGTCCTTGCCGCCGGCCCGCTTGGGGACGTCGGTACGCACCTTGGAGGCACCGGCGACGGCTTCCTGCTTGTACTTCCAGTGCGCGGCGATGCCGTACTCGGCGCGGCGGTGCATGTCGAAGGTGCGGATCTGGAGCTCGACGGGCTTGCCGTTGGGTCCGATGACCGTCGTGTGCAGCGACTGGTACATGTTGAACTTCGGCATCGCGATGTAGTCCTTGAACCGGCCGGGGACCGGGTTCCACCGCGCGTGGACGGTGCCGAGTGCGGCGTAGCAGTCGCGGACGGTGTCGACGAGGACGCGGATGCCGACCAGGTCGTAGATCTCCGCGAAGTCACGGCCGCGGACGATCATCTTCTGGTAGACGCTGTAGTAGTGCTTGGGCCGGCCGGTGACGGTGGCCTTGATGCGGGCGGCGCGGAGGTCGGCCTGGACCTCGTCGGTCACTATGGCGAGGTACTCGTCCCGCTTGGGGGCGCGCTCGGCGACGAGGCGGACGATCTCGTCGTACATCTTGGGGTAGAGGATCGCGAAGGCGAGGTCCTCCAGCTCCCACTTGATGGTGTTCATGCCCAGCCGGTGGGCCAGCGGCGCGTAGATCTCGAGGGTCTCGCGGGCCTTCTTCTCCTGCTTCTCCCGCTTGAGGTAGCGCATGGTGCGCATGTTGTGCAGCCGGTCGGCGAGCTTGATGACCAGGACACGCGGGTCCTTGGCCATGGCGACGACCATCTTGCGGACCGTCTCGGCCTGGGCGGCCTCGCCGAACTTGACCTTGTCGAGCTTGGTGACGCCGTCGACGAGGAGGGCGACCTGGTCGCCGAAGTCCTTGCGGAGCTGCTCCAGGCCGTACTCGGTGTCCTCGACGGTGTCGTGGAGGAGGCCCGCCATCAGCGTGGCCGGGTCCATGCCGAGCTCGGCGAGGATGGTGGTGACGGCCAGCGGGTGCGTGATGTACGGGTCGCCGCTCTTGCGCTTCTGGCCGCGGTGCCAGCGCTCGGCGACCTGGTAGGCGCTCTCGATCTGGCGGAGGGTCGACGTCTCGATCTTCGGGTCGTTGCCGCGGACTATGCGCAGCAGCGGCTCCAGGACCGGGTTGTACGGCGACGAGCGCTGGACGCCGAGCCGGGCGAGGCGGGCGCGCACGCGATTGGAGGAGCCGCCGGAGCGGGCGACGGCGGGCGGCGTGGGCTTGGGGGCCGAGACGGGGGCGGGGCCCTGGGCGCGCTGCGGCGCGGCCTTCCGCGCGTCCGCCGCCGCCTCGCCGCGCGCGGCCTCGTCGGGGGGCGTGGCTGGGGGCGCCGCGGCCTTGTCGGCCTGCTGGTCGGGCTTCGCGGCGGAGAGTGGCTGGGCCTCGTCTGGCAAGAGCGCTCCTCGTGCGGGTCCGGGTCCCCCGGTCAGGCCCGGAATCCCATGGTACTGACCCCGGGCGAGCCGTTCCCCCTCGGACGGGACGGGACCGGTCCGGGCCGGGGCGCCGGGAGCCCCGGACGCGCACACGAAACGGGCACCCGGTGTTCCGGGTGCCCGTCGTGGTGCCGTGTGCGTGCTGGTCAGAGCGTGATCAGCGACTCCAGCGGGGCGCCGGCCAGGCTCCGCTCCAGCCGGGCGCGACCGCCCAGGAACCCGAGTTCCATGAGGACGGCGACGCCCGCGACCTCCGCGCCGGCCCGCCGGATGAGCTCCAGCGAGGCCTCGGCGGTGCCGCCGGTGGCGAGAACGTCGTCGATGACCATGACCCGGTCACCGGGGGCCAGGTCCTCGGCGTGGACCTCGATCTCCGCGGTGCCGTACTCCAGCTCGTACGCCTGGCTCAGTGTCGCGCCGGGCAGCTTGCCCGCCTTGCGGACGGGGACGAAGCCGAGCTTCGCGGAGACGGCCACCGGGGCGGCCAGGATGAACCCGCGCGCCTCCAGGCCGACGATCTTGGTCGCGCCGTGCCGGACGCACAGCTCGGCCAGCGCCCCGGTCAGGGCGGCGAACGCCTCCGGGTCCGCCAGGAGCGGCGTGATGTCCTTGAACGTCACCCCCGCGATGGGGTGGTCCGGGACGTCCCGGATGCGGCTGAGCAGCAGCTCCCGTGTGGTGACGGTCATCGGCGCTTGCCCCGCCCCCGGGTGGGCTGGCGGCGCTGGCCGACCACCGCTCCGGCCGGGGCGGCGTCCTGCGGCTCGTCGTCCCGGTCGTCGGTCCCGGTGTCCCCCGCGTCCAGGGGCTCGCCCTTCTGGGCGGCCTGGGCGCGCTTGGCGAGGACCCGCTTCTTCAGCGCCTTCATCTGCGGGTCGCGTTCCTTGAGGTCGGCGACGAGCGGCGTGGCGATGAAGATCGACGAGTACGCGCCCGCGGCGAGACCCACGAACAGCGACAGCGAGATGTCGTTGAGCATGCCCGCGCCGAGGAAGCCGCCGCCGATGAACAGCAGGCCGGCGACCGGCAGCAGCGCCACGATGGTGGTGTTGATGGAGCGGACCAGGGTGCCGTTGAGGCTGCGGTTGGCGATCTCGCTGTAGGTCCAGCGGGTCTGCTTGGTGATGTCCTTCGACGCCTCCTTCAGACCGTCGAAGACGACGACGGTGTCGTAGAGGGAGTAACCGAGGATGGTGAGCAGACCGATCACGGTGCCCGGGGTGACCTCGAAGCCCACCAGGGCGTAGATGCCGACGGTGATCGTCAGGTCGTGGACCAGGGCGATCAGCGCGGCCAGCGCCATGCGCCACTCGAAGGCGATGGCCAGGTAGACCACCACGAGGATCATGAAGACGCCGAGGCCGGTCCAGGCCTTGTTGGCGATCTGCTCGCCCCAGCTCGGGCCGACCAGCTCGCGGTCGATCTTGTCCGCGGGGAGGTTCAGGTCCTCGGCCAGTTCGGCGGCCACCCGGTCGGCCTGGCCGGTGTTGAGCTCGCTGACCTGGATGCGCAGGGTGCCGTTGCCGAGCTTCTGGACGATCGCGGCGTGGCCGGAGGCCTCCTCCGCGTACTCCTGGGCCTGGGCGACGGAGGCGCTCGTCTTCGGGGTGTTGAAGACGGCACCGCCCTTGAACTCGATGCCCATGTTGAGGCCCTGCACCGCCAGGCCCACGACGGCGGTGATGGTGATCAGGATGGAGACGCCGTACCAGATCATCCGCTTGCCGACGAAGTCGTAGCCGACCTCGCCGCGGTACAGCCTGGCGCCGATGCTGCCGAGACGCGACATCTCACGCCTCCTTCGGGTCGATGGGGGCGGACAGACGGCGCGAGCGGCGCAGCGGGGGCTTCGCCCCGAGCCGCTTCGGGTCCAGACCGGACCAGGGGTGCCCGCCGGCGAAGAACTTCGTGCGGGCGAGGAGCGTCATGACCGGCTTGGTGAAGAAGAAGACGACCACGACGTCCAGCAGCGTGGTCAGGCCCAGCGTGAACGCGAAGCCCTGCACCTTGCCGACGGTGACGATGAAGAGCACGGCGGCGGCCAGGAACGACACGAAGTCGGAGACCAGGATGGTGCGCCGGGCACGCGGCCAGGCCCGCTCGACGGCCGGGCGGAGCGTCCGCCCCTCGCGGATCTCGTCGCGGATGCGCTCGAAGTACACGATGAAGGAGTCCGCGGTGATACCGATCGCGACGATCGCACCGCAGACGGCCGGCAGGTTCAGCGCGAAGCCGATGGCCGGGCCGAGCAGCGCCATCAGGGTGTACGTGAGGATCGCCGAGGCCAGCAGGCTGAGCAGGGCGACGACGGACAGGCCCCGGTAGTAGACCAGCAGGTAGATCACGACGAGTGCCAGACCGATGGCACCGGCGATGAGACCGGCCTTGAGCTGCTCGCCGCCGAGGGCGGCGGAGACGGTGGTGACGCTCTGCTCCTCGAAGCTCAGCGGCAGCGCGCCGTAGCTGAGGATGTTGCCCAGGTCCTGGGCGGACTGCTGGTCGAAGCTGCCGGAGATCTCGGCGTTGGCGCTCAGCGTCGTGCGGACGGAGGGCGCGGAGACGACCTCGCCGTCGAGGACGATGGCGAACTGGTTCATCGGCGGCTGCTGCTGCGAGAGCCGGCTCGTGATCTTCTGGAACTTCTTGGAGCCCTTGTCGGTGAACTCCATCTGAACGATCCACTGACCGTTCTGCTGGTTGATGGCCGCCTGGGCGTCGTCGACGTCCTTGCCGTCCACCTCGGCCGGGCCGAGGATGTACTTCTCCCACTCGCCGATGCCGTTCTTGCCACAGCCGATGGTCGTGTCGCTGGGCTTGGCGTGCTCGCCGGCCGCGACCCGGGCCTTGCGGTCCGTGCAGTCGAGCGCGATGAACTGGGCCTGGAGCTTCTCGGCGGCCGCGGCGTCACCGGACGGCGTCGGCTTGGGGCTTTCGGGCGTCTTCGGCTTGCCGGAGGCGGAGCCGCTGGGCGCCGGCGTCGGCGCCTTGAGCGCGTCGGTGACGGCACGGCCCTGCGCGGTGGCGCTCGGCTTGGGGGACGGAGCGGTCACCTCGTCCTGGCCGCCCTTGCCGGAGGGCGAGGCGCTGGGCTTGGGGCTCGTCGACGGCTTGGGGCTCGTCGAGGGGTCCGGCTTCACCGGGCCGCCGGGGGCGACGGTGATGACGGGGCGGAAGTAGAGCTGGGCGGTGGTGCCCACCTGCTCCCGGGCCTGCTGCGAGTTCGTCCCCTTGGGGATGTTGACGATGATGTTCTCGCGGCCCTGGGTCTGGACCTCGGACTCGGTCACGCCCAAGCCGTTCACACGGCGCTCGATGATCCCGACCGCGGTGTTCATGTTGGTCTCGTTGACCGCGCTCTCCTGGCCGGGCTCCGCCTCGGCCTTGAGGGTGATCGTCGTACCGCCGGCGAGGTCGATGCCCAGGCGCGGCGTGGTGTGCCCCGACCAGAACATGCCGCCGGTCAGCGCGGCCATGACGATCAGGATCGCGGCCAGGGCGCGCCCCGGCTTGCCCTGCCCCCCCGATGCCGGCCCTCGGCCCTTCTTGGGTGCTGCCACCTTCTCGTTTCTCCCTGTCCAACCGCCGCTACGCCGGGTGAGCGTCGAGGCGGCCACGAAGTGGTGTGGGGAATCCCCCGTGTGTGTCGGCACGGAACGGACCGCGCACGCCGGTGGGCGCCGCGGTCCGTCGGCACGGCCCTACTTCGCGTCGGTGCCGCCGTCGTTCTTCTCGTCGGCCTTGGCGTCCTCGGCCCGCGGGGCGGTCGCGCCGTCGTCGGCCGCGTCCTTCTTGCCCAGGTCGATCCGGGCGTCGTCGTCGGCGGCCGCGGCGTCGGTGGATCCGGCTCCGGTGAGCGACGAGGCGTCGTCCGGCACGACGGCGGCGTCGGTCTTCAGGTCACCGTCACCGTGCACGATGCGGTTGTACTCCTCGTCGTCGAGCACGGCGCCGACGGCGTTCTTGGCGTACACGGCGTGGACTCCTGGAGCGACCTCCAGGAGGACCGTGTCCTCGCCGACCTCCTTGACAGTGGCGTACATCCCCCCGATCGTCCGTACGCCGGTTCCGGGCTGCATCTGGTTGCGCATTTCCACCGCCTGCTGCTGCTTCTTCTTGGCAGAGCGGGTCATCAGGAACATGGCCCCGATGAGGACGATGAACGGCAGGAGAGTCACGATACTCACGGGACGACAAATCCTTCGCACGGTCGCGGGGCAACCGCGGCCTGATCTTCGGGGGTGGGTACGCCGGCCTGAAGGGTCGGCATCGGCGGAGTCTAGGCGAGTCCGCATCGATGGAACAACGCCCAGCATGGCACCGCGGTTCCTGGCCCGGCGAGTCCCCTCGCCGTCACACCCCGAACAGGCCCTGTTGTCCGCCGCCCGGGCCGCCGGCCTGCGGGGGCAGCAGCCCGAGGTGCGCCCACGCCGCCGGGGTGGCGACCCGGCCGCGGGGCGTACGGGCCAGCAGACCCTCCCGTACGAGGAAGGGCTCGGCGACCTCCTCGACGGTCTCGCGCTCCTCGCCCACGGCGACGGCGAGGGTGGACAGGCCGACCGGCCCGCCGCCGAACAGCTTGAGCAGGGCTTCCAGCACGGCCCGGTCGAGCCGGTCCAGGCCCCGGTCGTCCACCTCGTACACCTTGAGGGCGGTGGCGGCGATGTCGCGGTTGATCATGCCGTCCGCCTTGACCTGGGCGTAGTCGCGGACCCGGCGCAGCAGGCGGTTGGCGATACGGGGCGTGCCGCGGGAGCGGCCGGCGATCTCGGCGGCGCCGTCGGTGTCGATCCCGACGTCCAGGAGCTGGGCGGAGCGGTGGATGACGCGCTCCAGCTCGGCCGGCGCGTAGAACTCCATGTGGGCGGTGAAGCCGAAGCGGTCCCGCAGCGGGGGCGGCAGCAGGCCGGCCCGGGTGGTGGCGCCGACCAGGGTGAAGGGCGGCAGCTCCAGCGGGATGGCTGTGGCGCCGGGGCCCTTGCCGACGATGACGTCGACGCGGAAGTCCTCCATGGCCATGTAGAGCATCTCCTCGGCGGGCCGGGACATCCGGTGGATCTCGTCGAGGAAGAGGACCTCTCCCTCCTGGAGGGAGGAGAGGATCGCGGCGAGGTCGCCGGCGTGCTGGATCGCGGGGCCGGAGGTGATGCGGATGGGGGCGCCCATCTCGGCCGCGATGATCATGGAGAGGGTGGTCTTGCCGAGGCCGGGGGCGCCGGAGAGCAGGACGTGGTCGGCGGTGGCGCCCCGGGCGAGGGCGGCCTTGAGCACCAGGTCGAGCTGCTCGCGCACCCGCTCCTGGCCCACGAACTCGTCCAGCGACTTGGGGCGCAGGGCCGCCTCGACGGCCTGGTCCTCCCCGTCGGCGGACGCCCCGACGAGCCGGTCGGCCGCGGCGTCGGCGGCCGGCGTGCTGGTGTCGTCGTCCCAGTTCACTGCGGATTGCCTCGTGTGGTCATGGCGGCGGAGCCGCACGGGTGGTCGGCCGGCGGCACCGGTCCCCGGTGGGGCGCGGGATGCGCGGCGGGGCCGGTGGGTCCGGTGGCGGTGGCGAGCGGGGTCATCGGGTGCGGTTCAGGGTCTGGAGGGCGGCCTTCAGGAGCTGCCCGATCGGGGGTACGTCGCCGGCGGCCTCGGCCTGCGGGGCGACCGCCGCCACCGCGTCGTCGGCCTCGCGGCCGGCGTACCCCAGGCCGATCAGCGCGGCGTGGAGCTGGTCGCGCCAGGGCGCGGGGCCCGCGGTGCCGACGCCCTGCCGGCCGATGTGGGCGCCGACCGGTTCGCCGAGCCGGTCCTTCAGCTCCAGCAGCAGCTTCTGCGCGCCCTTCTTCCCGATGCCCGGCACCGCGGTGAGCGCCTTCTCGTCGCCGGACGCGACCGCGACGCGCAGCGCGTCCGGGGAGTGCACGGCGAGCATGGCCTGGGCCAGGCGCGGGCCGACCCCGCTGGCGGTCTGGAGCAGCTCGAAGACCTGGCGCTCGTCGTCGTCCGCGAAGCCGTACAGCGTCAGGGAGTCCTCCCGGACCACCAACGACGTGGCCAGCCGGGCCTCCTGACCGACCTTCAGCCCGGACAGGGTGTTCGGGGCGCACTGGACGGCCATGCCGATGCCGCCGACCTCGATCACGGCGGTGGTCGGGGCGAGCGCGGCGACCGGGCCGGAGACAAAGGCGATCATGCGGTGGGGCCTTTCCTTGCGTGGTGTGCGGCGACCGCCTGCTGGAGGCGGTTCTGGGCGGGGGCGCGCCAGATGTGGCAGATGGCGAGGGCGAGCGCGTCGGCGGCGTCGGCCGGCCTGGGCGGGGCGTCCAGCCGGAGCAGCCGGGTGACCATCGCTCCGACCTGGGCCTTGTCGGCGCGGCCGCTGCCGGTGACGGCGGCCTTGACCTCGCTGGGGGTGTGCAGGGCGACGGGGATCCCCCGGCGCGAGGCGCACAGGATGGCGACGGCGCTGGCCTGGGCCGTACCCATCACCGTACGCACATTGTGCTGGCTGAACACCCGCTCCACGGCGACCCGTTCCGGCCGGTGCTCATCGAGCCACTCCTCTATGCCGCGCTCGATGGCGACGAGGCGGTGCCCCGTCTCCGCGTCCGCGGGCGTACGCACGACGCCGACGCCGAGCATGGTCAGCGGGCGCCCGGCGACGCCTTCGACGACCCCGACACCGCACCGGGTCAGCCCCGGGTCCACCCCGAGAACGCGCACGCCGCCCCCCTTCTTCGTCAACCTGTTCGTGCAGGCTATCGGGTGGCACCGACAACGGGACGGGCCGGCGAGGGGTGTGTCCCCTGCCGGCCCGTCACCCGTGCGTGGGTCAGGCGTCGACCTTCGCCATGACGTCGTCGGAGACGTCGAAGTTGGCGAAGACGTTCTGCACGTCGTCGCTGTCCTCGAGCGCGTCGATCAGCTTGAAGATCTTGCGGGCGCCCTCCTCGTCCAGCTCGACCTGCATGGTCGGGACGAAGTTGGCGTCGGCCGAGTCGTAGTCGATGCCGGCCTCCTGGAGGGCGGTGCGGACCGCGACCAGGTCGGTGGCCTCGCTGATGACCTCGAAGGTCTCGCCGAGGTCGTTGACCTCCTCGGCGCCCGCGTCCAGGACGGCGCCGAGCACGTCGTCCTCGGACAGCTCGCCCTTGGGGACGATGACGACGCCCTTGCGGTTGAACAGGTACGACACCGAGCCCGGGTCGGCCATCGAGCCGCCGTTGCGGGTCATGGCGACACGGACGTCGGAGGCGGCGCGGTTGCGGTTGTCGGTGAGGCACTCGATGAGCACCGCGACACCGTTCGGGCCGTAACCCTCGTACATGATCGTCTCGTAGTCGGCGCCACCGGCCTCCAGGCCGGCGCCGCGCTTGACCGCGGAGTCGATGTTCTTGTTCGGGACCGAGCTCTTCTTCGCCTTCTGGATGGCGTCGAAGAGCGTGGGGTTACCGTCGGGGTCGGCGCCGCCGGTGCGGGCCGCGACCTCGATGTTCTTGATCAGCTTCGCGAAGAGCTTGCCGCGCTTGGCATCGATCACGGCCTTCTTGTGCTTCGTCGTAGCCCATTTAGAGTGGCCGGACATCTGCCTGTCTCCTTCGCGTAACCAATTTCTGAACTGACCCCGGAGATCCTACCGGGAGCGGGTCAGGCCGCGGCGCGCACCATGTCGACGAACAGGGCGTGCACGCGGTGGTCGCCGGTCAGTTCCGGGTGGAACGACGTGGCGAGGGCATTGCCCTGCCGTACGGCGACGATGTGGCCGTCGTGCTCGGCGACGACCTCGGCCCGGGCGCCGACCGACTCGACCCAGGGGGCCCGGATGAAGACGCCCTCCACCGGACCGCCCTCGACGCCCGCGACCTCGACGGCCGCCTCGAAGGACTCGTTCTGGCGCCCGAAGGCGTTGCGGCGGACGATCATGTCGATGCCGCCGAGCGTCTCCTGGCCCGAGCGCGGGTCGAGGATCTTGTCGGCGAGCATGATCAGGCCGGCGCAGGTGCCGTAGACGGGCATGCCCGCCCCGATGCGCTCGCGCAGCGGCTCCATGAGGCCGAACAGGTCGGCGAGCTTGGAGATGGTGGTGGACTCGCCGCCGGGGATGACCAGGCCGTCCACCTCGGCGAGCTCCTCGGGACGCCGGACCGGCCTGGCCACGGCGTCCGCCGCGGCCAGGGCGATCAGGTGCTCACGTACGTCGCCCTGGAGGGCCAGGACCCCGATGAGCGGAGTGGTCATCACCAGCCCCGGTTCGCGTAGCGCTCGGCCTCGGGGAGGGTGTCGCAGTTGATGCCGACCATGGCCTCGCCCAGGTTGCGGGAGGCGTCGGCGATGATCTTCGGGTCGTCGTAGAAGGTGGTGGCCTTGACGATGGCGGCGGCGCGCTTGGCCGGGTCGCCGGACTTGAAGATGCCGGAGCCGACGAAGACGCCCTCGGCGCCGAGCTGGCGCATCAGCGCGGCGTCGGCCGGGGTGGCCACGCCACCGGCGGAGAACAGCACGACCGGCAGCTTGCCGAGCTCGCTGACCTCCTTGACGAGCTCGTAGGGGGCGCGCAGCTCCTTGGCGGCGGCGTACAGCTCGTTGTTGTCGAAGCCGCGCAGCTTGGCGATCTCGTTCTTGATCTGGCGCAGGTGGCGGACGGCCTCGACGACGTTGCCGGTGCCGGCCTCGCCCTTGGAGCGGATCATGGCCGCGCCCTCGGCGATGCGGCGCAGGGCCTCGCCCAGGTTGGTGGCACCGCAGACGAAGGGGGTGGTGAAGGCCCACTTGTCGGAGTGGTTGACCTCGTCGGCCGGGGTGAGGACCTCGGACTCGTCGATGTAGTCCACGCCGAGGGACTGGAGGACCTGGGCCTCGACGAAGTGACCGATGCGGGACTTGGCCATGACCGGGATGGAGACCGCGTCGATGATCTCCTCGATCATGTTCGGGTCGGACATCCGGGCCACACCGCCGTCCTTGCGGATGTCGGCCGGGACCCGCTCCAGGGCCATGACGGCGACGGCGCCGGCGTCCTCGGCGATCTTGGCCTGCTCGGCGTTGACCACGTCCATGATCACGCCGCCCTTGAGCTGCTCGGCCATGCCGCGCTTGACGCGGGCGGTGCCGGTCTCGGGGGACTGCGGGGTGGTGGTGCTGGACACGGATGGACCTCACTCGGGAAACGGGGCGGTTTCAGCTACACCGAGGAAACCGGGGCCACCCAGTCCACATCAAGGGCCAATGGTGAGCCGGTGGCTCGTTTTGCCGGGCTCAGCCGCTCCCGGGCCGGTCCGCGAGGGCCACCGGCGGCTCGTCGTCCATCTCGAACGCCATCGGGAACGGGGCGTGCCCGGCCAGCCGGAACCAGCGCACCTTGCGGTGCCGGCGCAGCGCCCGCGCCGCCCGTACGGCGTCGTTGTGGAACCGGCGGGCCATCGGCACCCGGCGCACCGCCGCCGCGAGCTCGCCGGCCGCCTCCTCGCCGCCCGGGGCCTCCCGTACCGCCTCCATCTGCTCCGGCTCGCCGAACACCGCGCGCAGCGCCTGGCTCAGCTCGCTCTCGGCGACCTCCCGCTGCTCCTCCTCGGCCTGCCGGGCGGCGTGGGCGGCCTCGTACAGCACGATCGACGCCGCCGGGTCGAGCACGCCCGAGGTGGCCAGTTCCTGGGCCACCGAGGCGCGGCGCAGGAGCTGGGCGTCGAGCGCCGCCCGGGCCGCGTCGATCCGGGCGTGCAGCCGGTCGAGCCGCCCGGCGGTCCAGCTCAGGTACAGGCCGATGGCCACCAGGCCGACGACGATCCAGATGAGGGTTTCGATCACGGCGGAAGGCTACCGGCACCCCGCCACCGGACGGCCCGCGGTACGCCGCGGCCCGGCGGGCAGGGGACGGGTCCGGGCGGCCGGGCAGGGGCCGGCGTCCGGGCGGCCGGGTGCGGCTCCGGCCCGCGTCCGGACGGCCGGGCACGGGCCGGGTGCTCGTACGGCGTCACGGCCACGGCCCGCCGGGTCAGTCGCGGGCCAGGCCCCAGCGGGCGCGGAGGCCGAGGCGCTCGTCGGTGGCGACCGACGCCGCGCCGTCCGTGACCGTCTCGTACACCGCGAGGATGTCCGCGCCGACGGTCGACCAGTCGAAGCGGCGGACATGGGCGCTGCCCCGCTCCCGCAGCTCCTCGCGCCGGTCCGGGTCGCCGAGCAGGCGGACGGCGGCCTTCGCCAGCGCGTCCGCGTCCTCGTTGGCGAACAGCTCGCCCGCCGCGCCCTGGTCCAGGACCTGGGCGAACGCGTCGAGGTCGCTGGCCAGCACCGGGGCGCCCGCCGACAGGGCCTCGACCAGGATGATGCCGAAGCTCTCGCCGCCCGTGTTGGGCGCGACGTACACGTCCACGCTGCGCAGCAGCCGCGCCTTGTCCTCGTCGCTGACCATGCCGAGGAACTCGACCCGCGAGCGCATGTCGGCCGGCAGGGACGCGACGGCCTCCTCCTCGTCGCCCCGGCCCGCGACGAGCAGCCGGGTGTCGGGGCAGGCGGCAAGGATCTTGGGGAAGGCCTTCATCAGCACGGGCAGTCCCTTGCGGGGCTCGTCGATCCGCCCGATGAACCCGAGGGTCCCGCCGCGCCACTCCGCCTTCGGTTCCGCCTTGGCGAAGAAATCGACGTCGACGCCGTTGGGGATGACGACGGCGTCGCCGCCCAGGTGCTCGACGAGGGTCCGGCGCGCGTACTCGCTGACCGCGATCCGGGCGCTGATCTTCTCCAGCGCGGGCTGGAGGATCGGGTACGCGGCGATCATCGCCCGCGACCGCGGGTTGGACGTGTGGAAGGTCGCCACGATCGGCCCCTGCGCCGCCCAGCAGGACAGCAGCCCCAGGGACGGCGACGCCGGCTCGTGGATGTGGATGACGTCGAACGTGCCGTCGTGCAGCCATCGCCGCACCCGGGCCGCCGACAGGAAGCCGAAGTTCAGCCGGGCCACCGAGCCGTTGTACGGCACGGGGACCGCGCGCCCCGCCGAGACGACGTACGGCGGCAGCGGCGTCCCGTCGTCGGCGGGGGCCAGCACCGACACCTCGTGGCCGAGCCGGATCAGATGCTCGGCGAGGTCCCGGATGTGGAACTGGACGCCGCCCGGCACGTCCCAGGAGTACGGGCAGACGATGCCGATCCTCACGCGCCGGGCCCCTTCGCGGGATCCAGGTCGGCGAGCCACAGCCGCTGCAACATGTGCCAGTCCTCCGGGTGGTCGGCGATTCCGGTGGCGAAGGCGTCGGCCAGCGCCTGTGTCATGGAGGACGTCTTCTCGGCGCGCGTACCCGTCTCGGGGACGTCGACGGGCGCGTGCACCCGCCCCTTCATGACCGGCGACCCGTCGTACCAGAGCGTCACCGGCAGCAGCAGCGCGCCGGTCTGCTGGGCCAGCATCGCCGGCCCGGCCGGCATCCGCGCCGTCTCGCCGAAGAACTTCACCTCGACGCCCGACGTCGACAGGTCACGGTCGGCGACCAGGCAGACCAGCCCGCCCGCCCGCAGCCGCCGCGCCAGCGTCCCGAACGCCGAGCCGCCGGTGTGCGGCAGGACCTCCATGCCCAGCGACTCCCGGTACGCGACGAACCGGTCGTACAGCGTCTCGGGCTTCAGCCGCTCGGCGACCGTCGTGAACGGCACGCCCAGCGCCCGCGTGACCCACACGCCGGCGAGGTCCCAGTTGGCCAGGTGGGGCAGCGCCAGGATCACGCCCCGGCCGGCGGCGAGGCCGTCGGTGAGCTGGTGCACGTCCTTCACGTCGACGGATTCCCCGACGCGCTCCGCGCTCCACGCGGGCAGCCGGAACGACTCCATCCAGTAGCGCATGTACGAGCGCATCCCGGCCCGCGACAGCTCGGCGAGCCGCGCCGGGGAGGCGTCGGGCACCACGCGCGCGAGGTTGGACTCCAGGCGCAGCACGCCCTTGCCGCGCCGCTTCCACGCGGTGTCGGCGATGCGCCGGCCGAGCCCGGCCGCCACCGGCTCGGGCAGCTTCTTCACGGCCGACCAGCCGAGCCCGTACAGCGCGTCGGTCACCCGCTCACCCACAGCGCTCATGTCGCCTCACTCCCCCTCGCACCCGAAGCGCCCGAAGCACCCGAAGCGTCGCCGGGCGCCCCCGCACCACCGGTACCAGCAGCACCACCGGTACCAGCAGCACCACCGGTACCCACCGCCGCGTCCGCCTCGGCCGCTTCGCGCCGTACCGTCACCACCCGCTGCCCCAGCGTCACCGCGCTGCCCACGGCCACCAGCCAGAGGGCGATCGGCAGCAGCACCTGGATGCCCGGCACCCCGAACCCGTGGAGTCCGGCGAGACCCGCGGCCACCAGCGAGACCACGAGCCGTTCCGCTCGCTCGACCAGCCCGTTGACGGCCACCGGCAGGCCGATCGACTCGCCGCGCGCCTTGGTGTACGACACGACCTGGCCGCTCGCCAGGCAGAAGATCGCCACCGCGCACAGCACGTTGTCGTCGCCGCCGCCCGCGTACCACAGGGCGAAGCCCCCGAAGATCGCCCCGTCTGCGACCCGGTCCAGGGTCGAGTCCAGGAAGGCGCCCCAGCGGCTGGAGACACCGGCCTGGCGGGCCATGTTCCCGTCGACCAGGTCGGAGAACACGAACAGGGTGATGACGATCGTGCCCCAGAAGAACTCGCCCCTGGGGAAGAAGACCAGCGCGCCCGCCACCACGCCGGCCGTGCCGATGAGCGTGACGGCGTCGGGGCTCACCCCGCGGCGGAGCAGAAACGCGGCGAACGGCGTGAGAACACGCGTGAAGAAAGCACGCGCGTACTTGTTCAGCATGGCCTTCCCGAGGGTCGGTGGGCCGCGCGGCCCCTACGGCCACCGGCTGGCCCATCGTAGCCACGCGGGGCCACCCGCCACCCCGGGGCACCCTGCTCCCGTCGCGGTGTCGGACGTATGGACGCAACCTGGCCTGAGTGGAAAGCTCGAAAGACGACCGCGGGCACCGCCGGAGCTGCCCGAAGGAGGCTCCTCCCCCGCGCCCGCGCCCCCCACCTCCACCGTGCACCCCGTGCACTCGCGATCAGGAGGAAGAATCATGGGCGACAAGGCGAACGCACACCCCGGAGCCGCCGGCAGGGCAATAACGGCCGACCAGCCCTCATCGGTACGGAACGTGGTGCTGGTCGGCCACAGCGGATCCGGCAAGACGACCCTCGTGGAGGCCCTCGCGCTGACCGCCGGAGCGGTCAACCGGGCGGGCCGGGTCGAGGAGGGCGGCACGGTCTCCGACTACGACGAGATCGAACACCGCCAGCAGCGCTCCGTACAGCTCTCCCTCGTCCCCCTCGAATGGGGCGGGTGCAAGATCAATCTGCTGGACACTCCCGGGTACGCCGACTTCGTCGGGGAACTCCGGGCCGGTCTGCGCGCCGCGGACGCGGCCCTCTTCGTCGTCTCCGCCGCACAGGAGGCCGACGCCGTCGCCGGCTCGTGCCGCATGGTGTGGGAGGAGTGCGCGGCGGTCGGCATGCCCCGGGCCATCGTCGTCACCCACCTCGACACCGCGCGCGTCGACTTCGACGAGCTGACCCGCGTCCTCGCGCGGATCTTCGGCGGCGACGACCCCGACGCCATCCTGCCGCTGTACGTCCCCGTCCTGGGCGCCCAGACGCCCGACGGGCACTCCCCCGCCACCGGACTCGTGGGGCTGCTCACCCAGAAGGTCTTCGACTACTCCTCCGGCGAGCGGAAGGAGAACCCTCCCGACGACGCCCAGCTCCCGCTCATCGCGGAGGCCCGCAACCGTCTCATCGAGGGGATCATCGCCGAGAGCGAGGACGAGACCCTGATGGACCGCTACCTCGGCGGCGAGGAGATCGACCTCAAGACCCTCGTCGACGACCTGGAGAAGGCCGTCGCCCGGGGCACCTTCCACCCGGTCCTCGCCGCCGCGGCCGCCGCGTCCGGGGCGAAGCAGGGGCTCGGCACCGTCGAACTGCTGGACCTGATCACCCGCGGCTTCCCCACCCCCCTGGAGCGCGAGGCGCCCACCGTCACCACCCCCGACGGAAGGGCGCGCCCCGGGATCACCTGCGACCCGGACGGGCCGCTCGTCGCCGAGGTCGTCAAGACCTCCTCCGACCCGTACGTCGGCCGCATCTCGCTGGTACGGGTCTTCTCCGGGACCCTGCGCCCCGACGAGACCGTCCACGTCTCCGGGCACGGCCTCGCCGACCGGGGCCACGAGGATCATGACGTCGACGAGCGGATCGGCGCGCTCTCCGCGCCCTTCGGCAAGCAGCAGCGGCAGCTCAACCGCTGCATCGCCGGCGACCTGGCGTGCGTCGCCAAGCTGTCCCGCGCCGAGACCGGCGACACCCTCTCCTCCAAGGACGACCCCCTCCTGATGGAGCCGTGGAGCATGCCCGACCCGCTGCTGCCGCTCGCCATCCAGGCGCACGGCAAGGCGGACGAGGACAAGCTGTCCCAGGGGCTGTCCCGGCTCGTCGCCGAGGACCCGACCATGCGGCTGGAGCAGAACCAGGACACCCACCAGGTCGTCCTGTGGTGCCTGGGCGAGGCGCACAAGGACGTCGCCCTGGAGCGGCTGCGCAACCGGTTCGGGGTCCAGGTCGACGTCGTCCCGCACAAGGTGTCGCTGCGCGAGACCTTCGCCGGACCGGCCTCGGGCCGCGGGCGGCACGTCAAGCAGTCCGGCGGGCACGGGCAGTACGCCATCTGCGAGATCGAGGTCGAGCCGCTGCCGCCCGGGTCCGGGATCGAGTTCGTCGACAAGGTCGTCGGCGGGGCCGTACCGCGCCAGTTCATCCCGTCGGTCGAGAAGGGCGTGCGCGCCCAGGCCGCCAAGGGCGTCGCGGCCGGTCATCCGCTCGTCGACGTGCGGGTCACCCTCCTCGACGGCAAGGCCCACTCGGTGGACTCCTCCGACGCGGCCTTCCAGACGGCCGGCGCCCTGGCGCTGCGCGAGGCCGCCGCCGACGCCCGCATCGACCTCCTGGAACCGGTCGCCGAGGTCCAGGTCCTGGTACCGGACGAGTTCGTCGGACCGGTGATGAGCGACCTGTCCGGCCGGCGCGGCCGGGTCGTCGGCACCGAGCAGGCCGGCCAGGGGCGGACGCTCGTCCGGGCCGACGTACCGGAGATCGAGATCGGACGGTACGCCGTCGACCTCCGCTCCATCTCCCACGGCACCGGCCGGTTCGACCGCGCCTACGCCCGTCACGAGGCGATGCCCCCGCAGATCGCCGAGAAGGTCCGCGAACGCACGGAGGACTGACCACCGTTGGCCGTGCCGCCCGCCCAACCCCGTTGAGCGGGCGGCATTCCGCCGTCCGCCGACGCGCGCGCGATGTCCTCGATAGGCTGTAGTGCCCAGCTCAGCAGGTGTGCGGGGCACGGGGGTTGGGAACAGACCGCAGTGCGGACACACGCGGCGATGGGGGCGGCGAAGTGACAATGGACAGTTTCGGCCCCGGGGCACAGGTCCCGCTCCAGGGCTCGGCCGGACAGACCGTGGCGACGCACGCGCTGGCATCCGCCGCCTACCGGGAGAACGTCGAGGTCGAGGAGATCCTCAAGGCCAACAACGAATGGCACGAGTCGACCGTCACGAAAGGCCGGTTCTCGCTGTTCAAACCGACCTTCGGCGAGGCGTTCTCGCGGGCCGTCCAGGTACGGATGCTCGGTGGCGCCCGCAAGCCGCTCATCCAGTCCTTCGGCACCGATCCCCAGCCGGTCGTCGAGCACTGCCTGGCCGCCACCAACATCCGCAAGCGGCGCGACCGGCGGCTGACCCTGATCACCCTGGTCTTCGGCGTGCTGTTCCTGCCCGGCATGCTGGTGTGGCTGACCGTCTTCCAGTTGCGCCGCATGCTGGCCGGCGGCGCCTCCGGCAAACGCTCGGGACCGCTGGGCACCCTGCTGCTGGTCGGGGTGGGCATCCTGGCCGTGCTGTTCCTGTTCCGGCTGCCCTTCACCGGCATCCCGGCGCTCTACCTCCGCGCCATGTTCGTCGCCCCGGTGATCGGCTGGTTCCTCGCCAAACGGATCTGCGAGGCGACCGCGAAGGATCTGCGCGCCCGCTGGGACTCCCTGCTCAGCGGCGGTGGCGGCATGGGCCCCAAGATCCCCGAGGCCGTACCGCACGACCCCAACGAGACCGCCGCCGAGGAACTGCGCCAGCAGCTCGAGAAGCTCACCGCCGAGCAGCGCTCCAACGTCGTCTTCTACGCCGGCCCCAAGGGCATCCTCGGCATGGGCACCCGCTGGGGGAGCTGGCACCTCGCCGAGGAACTCGTCCCGCAGGAGGGCAAGGAGATCCACGCCTTCCGCACCTGGGACGTCATCCGCCCCATCCACGACGAGCTGAAGATGCTGGAGCGCGGCACCCTCAAGACCGGCTTCCCGGCCCCGTCGGTGAAGCACTGGATCGTCACCCCGGTCGGGGAGGGCGCGAAGGAGGTCGCCCGGCCGGAGGGCGAGGACATCGTGGCGTACCAGGTCAAGCCGCACGAGATACAGCGCATCTGCAACGAGAACCAGTTCGGCAAGGGCAACCGCCACTACCTGGGCGTGCAGTTCGTCCTGTGGGACGGCCAACTGGTCCTCACCATGATGGTCACCGTCACGGCGCTCCTGCACACGCTGCGCATCGAGGTCACCGGCCACGCCCTCGGCCCGGTGCACGGGCTGTTCACCACGAAGCCGGAGCCCAAGAAGAAGGTCGTCTCCAAGACCGTCCGGTTCTGGGAGACCAAGGAGATCCCGCTGCCGCTGATCGACAACGACGAGGTGGTACGCCTGGCGGTCCGGGCCCCGCTGACGTGGTTCCCGCCGGTCCTGGACTTCCTGGGCGGCAAGCTGGTCCTGCCGGAGCCCTTCGGCCTGCGGCACGCCTGGGCGGCCCAGCCCTGGCGCCACCGCTTCATGGCCGACGACGCCATCCGCGCGGCCACCCCGGTCATGCGGGCCGTGCACACGGCGACCATCAGGATGCTCACCGAGCACGGGGTGGACACCGAGCGCTTCAGCAACCGTTCGATGGTCCTCAGCGGCCTCGTCCAGGACCCGATGCCGAAGAAGGCCGACACGTACGACGCGTGACCCGGCACCGCCGGCCGGACGGGCCGGCGGGGCGGACGGCCGCGACTAGGCCGTGGGTCCTGCCGGCCAAGCCTCGGCGAGCATCCGGCGAGTGTCGCCGAGGAGCTGCGGCAGCACCTTGGTGTGGCCGACGACCGGCATGAAGTTGGTGTCGCCGCCCCAGCGCGGCACGATGTGCTGGTGCAGGTGGGCGGCGATGCCCGCGCCGGCGGACGCGCCCTGGTTCATGCCGATGTTGAAGCCGTGCGCGCCGGATGCGGTCCGCAGCGCCGTCATGGCCTGCTTGGTGAACCGCGCCAGTTCGGCCGTCTCGGCCTCGTCCAGTTCCGTGTAGTCGGCGACGTGCCGGAACGGCACGACCATCAGGTGTCCGCCGTTGTACGGGTACAGGTTGAGCACGGCGTACACGCTCTCGCCCCGGGCGACGACGAGGCCGTCCTCGTCCGACTTGGCCGGAATGGTGCAGAACGGGCAGCCGTCGTCGGCGCCGGGGCCGGTCGGCTTGTTCTCGCCCTGGATGTACGCCATCCGGTGGGGCGTCCACAGGCGCTGGAACGCGTCAGGCGTCCCGACTCCGATCTGCTGCTCCGGCTCAGTCGTCATGCGTGCCAGCATATTCGCTGGCGGTGGAGCGATGACCGAGGGGCGGTCCCGTCGACCGGGACCGCCCCTCGGCTCCTGCGTCAGACCTGGACCCGGCGCTCCACGACGTCGGCGATCTTCGCCAGCGCCTCCTCGCGCGGGATGCCGTTCTCCTGCGAACCGTCCCGGTAGCGGAAGGAGACCGTGCCGGCGTTCATGTCGTCGTCACCGACGATGATCATGAAGGGCACCTTCAGCTTCTGGTGGTTGCGGATCTTCTTCTGCATGCGGTCCGAGGACGCGTCGACCTCGATCCGGAGGCCCTTCTTCTTCGCGTCGGCGGCGAACTCGTGGAGGTAGTCCACGTGCGCGTCGCCGATCGGGATGCCGACCGCCTGCACCGGGGCTAGCCACGGCGGCATGGCGCCCGCGTAGTGCTCCAGCAGCACCGCGAAGAAGCGCTCGATGGAGCCGAACAGGGCACGGTGGATCATGACCGGCCGCTGACGGGAACCGTCCGGGGCGGTGTACTCCAGGTTGAACCGCTCCGGCAGGTTGAAGTCGAGCTGGACGGTCGACATCTGCCAGGTCCGGCCGATCGCGTCCTTCGCCTGGACCGAGATCTTCGGGCCGTAGAAGGCCGCGCCGCCCGGGTCCGGGGTCAGGGGCAGGCCCTGCTTCTCGGCCACCTGCCGCAGCGTCTCGGTGGCCTCCTCCCAGATCTCGTCCGAGCCGACGAACTTCTCCGGGTCCTTGGTGGACAGCTCCAGGTAGAAGTCGTTGAGACCGTAGTCGCGCAGCAGGTTCAGGACGAAGGTGAGCGTCTTGTCGAGCTCCTCCGCCATCTGCTCCTTGGTGCAGTAGATGTGCGCGTCGTCCTGGGTGAAGCCGCGGGCACGGGTCAGGCCGTGTACGACGCCGGACTTCTCGTACCGGTACACGGTCCCGAACTCGAACAGGCGCAGCGGCAGCTCACGGTAGGACCGGCCCCGCGCGTCGAAGATCAGGTTGTGCATCGGGCAGTTCATGGGCTTGAGGTAGTAGTCCACGCCCTCGTCGAGCTGCATGGGCGGGTACATACCGTCCGCGTACCAGTCGAGGTGCCCGGAGGTCTCGAAGAGGCGGCCCTTGGTGGCGTGCGGGGTGTAGACGAACTCGTACCCCTCCTCCTCGTGGCGCTTGCGCGAGTAGTCCTCCATGACGCGGCGGATGATGCCGCCCCGGGGGTGGAAGACGGCGAGGCCGGAGCCGATCTGGTCGGGGACGGAGAACAGGTCCAGCTCGGTGCCCAGGCGGCGGTGGTCGCGCTTCTCGGCCTCGGCGAGGAAGTCCAGGTGCGCCTTCAGCTCGTCCTTCGACGGCCACGCGGTGCCGTAGATGCGCTGGAGCATCGGGTTCTTCTCGCTGCCGCGCCAGTACGCCGCCGCGTTGCGCATCAGCTTGAACGCCGGGATGTTCCGGGTGGTCGGCAGGTGCGGGCCGCGGCAGAGGTCCTTCCAGCACAGCTCGCCGGTCTTGGCGTCGAGGTTGTCGTAGATGGTCAGCTCGCCGCCGCCCACCTCGACGTCCGCGCCGTCGTCGCTGGACGCGGAGCCCTTGATGCCGATGAGCTCCAGCTTGTACGGCTCGCCCGCCAACTCCTCGCGGGCGGCCTCGTCGCTCACCACCCGGCGGGAGAAGCGCTGGCCGCGCTTCTGGATCTCCTGCATCTTCTTCTCGATGGCCTTCAGGTCATCGGGGGTGAAGGGGCGCTCGACGTCGAAGTCGTAGTAGAAGCCGTCCTTGACCGGCGGGCCGATGCCGAGCTTCGCCTCGGGGAACAGCTCCTGCACGGCCTGCGCCATGACGTGCGCGGTCGAGTGGCGGAGGATGTTCAGACCGTCCTCGGAGGAGATCTCCACCGGCTCGACGGTCTCGCCGTCCTTGATCGCGTACGTCAGGTCCTTCAGCTCGCCCGCGACCCGGGCGGCGACGACGGTGCGCTCACCGGTGAAGAGGTCGGCGGCCGTAGTGCCCGTCGTCACCACGCGCTCTTCCCGCTCGGAATCGCGTTGGATGATCACACGGACGTCTGACACCGGTCTCTCCTGACTGAAGGGGAAGCGCGCCGCATGACGTGTGCGACGGCCAGACGTCATGGTACCGAGCCGCCCGGCCCGCCCGCGAAACGGTTTCCCCCGCCCCGGGCCTCAGTCCCCCGGGCCGCACGCCTCCCCGAAGATGCCCAGGTTCTCGTGCAGGGACTTCATCAGCCGGTCCCGCTCCGCCTCGTCGACCTGCACCGGAACCACCCCGGAGGCGTCCGTCAGCCGCCGGAACCCGCCCCGGCTCTCCAGCCGCCCCGCCACCCGGACGGGCAGCCCGACCAGGTGCGCGTGCCCGGCCGTGCGGTAGGACTCCTCGTCCAGCGCCACCCGTACGTAGGGCACCTCCGCCCCGGCCAGCACCCGCAGCCGCACCGTGCCCGCCCCGCGCGGACCCGACCGGCGCATGCGGACCACCGTCCCGGTGATGCGCACGGGCACCGAGGGCTCCTCCTGGAGGTACCGGGCGCCCGCCTCCCGCAGCGCGGGCAGGTCGCCCGGGGAGAACTCGACCGGCTCCGGCCGGGCCGCGCACCCCTCCGGGACGCCCGCCGCGGGCGCCCACTCCAGGGCGATCCGCGCTCCCTCGGCACCGCGCACCAGCGAGACCAGCGCCTCGGTGAGCTCCCTGCTGACCCCGGCCTCGACAGCCGAGTCGAACGCCTCCGGCCTGCCGGTCGCCCGCTGATAGTCGACGGCCTCCCGGGCCGCGTACAGGGCGTGGTAGAGCCGGGCGGTGACCACCCGGCCGGGGTCGACCGGCACGAAGGCGGTGAGACCGCGGCCGCCCTGGGCGTTGCCGACGAGGACGCCGTCCAGCGAGGCCCGGGCCTGCCGCCGGTGCCGGGCGCCGTGGTAGCCGGCGCGGCCGCGCACCGCGAGGGCGCCGGCGAGGAGGACCTGCCGGGCGGCGGAGCGGAGCTGTTCCTGCACGGGCCACGGGACGGTGCCGGACGGCCCCTGCGGGACGTCCCGCCACCAGCGGACCTCGTCGCTGGGCACCGTCAGCCCGGTGAGGACCTCGCGGGCGGACGGCGCGGGGCAGTGGGTGAGCGCGGCGAGGGCCTCGCCGACGAGGTCCTCGCAGTCGGGGAAGGCACGGCTCTCGGGAACGAGGAGGCTGGTGGCCCCTCCGCCGGGGCCGGGCGGGGTCCAGCGGCTGTAGCGTCCGGGCGCGCCGCCGCGGCGGCGCCAGCCGTGCCGGTCCAGCAGGGCACCGAGGACGAGCGGGTCGACCTGGGCGGGATCGAGCGGGGTGTGGGGGGCCGGAGTGGCGCCGGGGGCGGTGGGGGGCGGCCGCATGGGCTCGCCGGTCGGCCGGTGCATCAGGGTCTTCCTCCCGCCCCGACCCGGGTCATGATGTCGCAGAGCGCCCGGTCGTCGAATATCCGATGGGTTGGTACGCGCACGGTGGTGCGGCGCCGGCCGGTGACCGGGTGCCCCGCGAGGTTGGTCCAGTAGCAGCAGTGCCGCAGGTCGAGACGGTCGTGACCGGCGCGCAGCCAGTCCTCCCGGGACCTGGGGGCGATCATCACGACCAGGATCTTGTGCACCGAGACGGGGGTGCGGGCCAGCTTCACCAGGTGGTCGTTGTCGAGGGTGAAGGAGAACGCGGGCCCCGGCGGGTGCGGCGGGATCTGGTAGGTGCACTTGAGCTGCACCTTGATGGTGACCTCGTCGTCGACGGTGTGCCCGGGGGCGCTGTGGCTGACGTGCCAGTCGATGCCGTTGTCCGGAAACGGCTGGGACAGCGAGCAGCCCGCGGCGGCCGCGACCGCGTGGAGGTAGCCCACCTGGAGGGTCTCCATGCAGGCGGTGGTGGCGAGCGCGCCCCGCAGCGGCGCGACGCGCTCGGGCAGCAGCCCACCGGGTTCGGGCTGCGCGAGCGCCATGGCTCCCATGCCTTCCGGGTGGCGACGGGGCGTCAGTCCGACGGCCCCTCACCTGTGTTGTCACCGTCCTGCGTACGGCGCAAACGGCGCGGGTATCACCGTTTCGGGCAGGGGGATCACGCCATCTGCCGGGCACGCGCGAGGAGTTCGGGGTATGACGCTCTGGTACGAAGGGCCCCTGGCCGCTTTCGACACGGAAACCACGGGAGTTGACGTCGAGCGGGACCGCATAGTGTCGGCCGCCGTCGTCGTCCAGGATGCCGCCGGCGGGCGGGTCCGGGCCACCCGGTGGCTGGTCAATCCGGGCATACCGGTGCCGCCGGGCGCCACCGAGGTGCACGGCCTGACGGACGATCACCTCCAGCGCAACGGGCGCTGGCCGTCACCGGTGGTGGAGGAGATAGCGCGGCAGCTCGCCGAGCACTGCGCGGCGGGCCGGCCGCTGGTGGTGATGAACGCGCCGTTCGACCTGACCCTGCTCGACCGGGAACTGCGCCGCCACCGCGCCTCGTCGCTCTCCCGGTACCTCCAGAACGCCCCGCTGTGCGTACTGGACCCGAGGGTGCTGGACAAGCACCTGGACCGGTACCGCAAGGGCCGCCGTACGCTCACGGACCTCTGCGCCCAGTACGAGGTGGCGCTGGAGGGCGCGCACGACGCGGCGGCGGACGCGACGGCGGCGCTGGAGGTCGTCCGGGCGGTGGGGCGCCGGTTCGCGGCGCGGATGGAGCGGCTGTCACCGGCGGAACTGCACACCTTGCAGGCGGGGTGGCACGCCGCCCAGGCCCGGGGCCTCCAGGCGTGGTTCGCGCGCAACGGCTCAGAGGAGGCCGTGGACCCGGCCTGGCCGCTGCGCCCGGAGCTGTCGGCGGCCGCCTGACGCGGACGGGCCCGGGAAGCGCGAAGGCCGGTCCGTGACTCACGGACCGGCCTTCCCCGGTGGGCGATACTGGGTTCGAACCAGTGACCTCTTCGGTGTGAACGAAGCGCTCTCCCACTGAGCTAATCGCCCGGGAACGCACTGAACCATACAGGCCCCGGCCCGCTTCCTTCAAACCGTTCGCACCCGGGCGGCCAGGCCCCGGCGCCCCGCCCGCATCATCACGGCGTGGTTGGCCCGGAAGAGGGGGCGGCAGGGCAGGGCGAGGCGCCGCAGCAGGGGCCGTTGGACCTCGACCTCCTGCTCGTAGAGGACGCGCGTGCGGTCGCCCCCGGGGGAGGTGAGCGTCCAGCGGGCCCATCCCTCGACGTCCCCGGCGAGCGAGGTCTCCAGGACCCGGGCGGCCGGGTCACGGCGCCGCTCGGTGAGGGTCACCACGAGGTCGTACGGGAGGAAGGACCGCACGCGGGCGGTGCCGGTGCGCTCGTCGAGCCGGGTCGCCTCGCGCACCTGCGGCCACCAGGAGGGGTACTCCTCGGCGTGCTCCAGGACCCGGTAGACGGTCCCGGGCGGGGCGGTCAGTTCCCAGACGCTGCGGAAGCGGTAGTGGCACCAGTTCATGGTGCGAGTCTGCGCCGCCGGGCCGTACTCATGCCCGTCTGAGTACGTACGCTCATGTCGCGCGGTGTGGCCCGGGACACACTCCGCTCATGAACACCGTGCCGTCACCGGCCGAGGAGCTGGTGGTCCTGGACCGTGAGCTGGCGCAACTGGACGCCCGCCGGTCGCATTTGCTGGCCCGCAGGGCCTGGTTGCTGAGCGTGCTGTACGCGCCGGCCGCTCCCGGGCGCCCCGCGCCACCGACGACACCGGCGGCCGCCGCCGGGGCGGAGACCGCGCCGCGCGGCGCGCGGAACGTGCTGCTGACGCTGGGCGGTGTGCTGCTGGCCGTCGCCGCGGTCGCCTTCACGCTGGTGAGCTGGGGGCACCTGGGCATCGGTGGCCGTGCCGCGGTCCTGGCCGCGGTCACGGCCGGGGCGCTCGCCGCGCCGGTGGTGCTGCTGCGCCGGCGGCTGGGCGCGACGGCGGAGACGGTGGCCTCGCTGGGCCTGCTGCTGACGGTGCTGGACGCGTACGCGCTGCACCGGGTCGCCCTGTCGCAGACCGGCGCCCTGGCGTACGCGGCGGTCGCGTCGGCGGTGCTGGCGGCGCTGTGGGCGGCGTACGGCGTGGTGGCCGGCGGGCTGCGGGGTCCGCTCCCGGTGGCGGTGGTGGCGGCGCAACTGCCGCTGCCGCTGTGGGCGCTGGCGTCGGGCGCGGGGACGCTGACGGTCGGCTGGGCGCTGCTGGCGACGGCGGCCCTGGACGTGCTGATGGCGGTGCGGCTGCGGCCGGGTGGCGCGGTGCGGGTGGTCGCGGGTGCGACGGCCGGTGCGACCGGGGGCGGGGCGGTCCTGGTGGCGTCCTGGTTCTCGGTGGTGGACGGCGGGGCGGGACCGGCCGTGCTGCTGCTGGGGGCGGCGGGTCTCGCGCTGTACGGGGCGTGGGGGGCGACGGCCGGCGGCGAGGGGTGGGCCGCGGCGTGGGCGGTGGTCGCCGGGCTGCTGGCGGTCGCCGGTGGCGGCGGGCTGGTGCGGGAGGTGGTGCCCGGGGCGTGGGCGGTGCCGGGTCATCTGCTGGTCGCGGTGGCGGTGTGCGGGGTGGCGGTGCGCGGTGGGGTGCCGGGCGCGGTGGGCCGGGGACTGGCCTGGGCGTCGGCGGCTGCGCAGGCGGTGGCGCTGGTGTGGGCGCTGCCCCTGGTGGCGGCCGCCGTGGCGGGGATCCGGCCGGGTGTTCCGTGGGCGGTGGAGGCGTCGCTGGTGATGGTCGCCGGGGTGCTGGTGTGCCTCCGGTCCGTGCCGGCGCGGTGCGGTGCGCTGGGGCTGGGCTGGGTGGCCGCGTTCGGTCTGCCGGACGCCCTGTCGCTGCCGTTCGGGGGCGCGTCGGCGGCCCGGCTCCTGCTGACGGCCGGGCTCCTGGCCGTGGTGGTGCGTCCGGCCCGGGTGGCCGCCGGGCTGCCGGGGCGTCCCGGTGCGGCGCGGGACGCGGTCGGCGGCGTCGCCCTGGGCGGGGCGCTGCTCGGCGGCGTGGTCGTCGCGGTGGACGCGTGGGGTACGGGCCCGGCGGCGGTCGTCGTGCCGGGGGTACTGTGCGGGCTCCTCGCGGGCGCGGCGGTCCTCGGCGGGGGCGTGCACCGGACCGTGGCGGCCTGTGCCGCGGTGGTGGCCGCGACCGGCCTGGTGGGCGCCGTCGCCGCGGCGGTGGACCTGCCGATGGACCTGGCGGGTCTGGCGCTGCTGACCGTGCCGGCCGCGACGGCGACCGTCGGGGCGGTGCTGCGGCGCCACCCGGTGGCCGTGCCGGTCGAGCTGGCGGGCGCCGGGGCGGGGGCCCTGGCGGTGGGGACGGCGTCCGCCCGCCCGGCGGTCCTGGCCCTCGTGCTGGCCCTGGGCGGGGTGCTGGCGGCGGCCACGGCGGTACGCCCGGAGCGGCGCCCCGCGGCCGGGTACGCGGCCACGGCGCTGTTCGTGGCGGCGACCTGGGTGCGGCTGGCCGCCTCCGGGGTGGCCGCCCCGGAGGCGTACACGGTCCCGGTGACGGTGCCGGCGCTCGTGGTGGGCGTGCTGCGGACGCGCCGCGACCCGGCGGCGTCGTCCTGGACGGCGTACGGTCCGGGCCTGGCCGCGACCCTGGTGCCGAGCCTGTTCGCGGCGTGGGGCGACGCGGACTGGCCGCGCCCGCTGCTGCTGGGCCTGGTGGCGCTCGCCGTCACGCTGGCGGGCGCCCGGCTGCGGTTGCAGGCCCCGCTGCTGCTGGGCGGCGCGGTCCTCGCCCTGGTCGGGGTGCACGAACTGGCGCCGTACGTCGTCCAGGCGGTCGGCGCGCTGCCCCGCTGGCTGCCGCCGGCGCTGGCCGGTCTGCTGCTGCTCGCGGTGGGCGCGACGTACGAACAGCGACTGCGCGACGCCCGGCGGCTCCGCGACACCCTCGGCCGGATGGGCTGACCGGGGAACGCCGAAGGCCCCGGAGACATAGGGTCTCCGGGGCCTTCGGGCCGGGTGGTGGGCGATACTGGGTTCGAACCAGTGACCTCTTCGGTGTGAACGAAGCGCTCTCCCACTGAGCTAATCGCCCGGGCGCACCGCAAACATTACCCCATGTCAGAGGGTGCCCCGACCACGTCCGGCGGCCCGGTGGATCACCGTTCGATCTTCCAGGGCAGGGTGAGCCCGTACTTCCACAGGTAGACGCTCAGCAGCGCCGCGATGATCACCAGGCCGACGGTGGTGAGGATGATGTTGCGCCGCCGCACCTTGGGGTCGAGGGCCCGCTGCGCGGCCTCGGTCACTTTCCGTTTGGTCCAGCGCAGCACGAGCTGCGCCCAGACGAACTCGGTCGCCCAGATCGCCATGCCGCCGAAGATCACGACCCAGCCCGGCCCCGGCAGCACCAGCATCGAGACGCCGGCCGCCACGACGGCGAGGCCGACGACGAACACGCCGACCTGCCAGCTGATGTGGAGCGTCCTGCGCGCCTTGATGAATTCGGGCGCCCGCGAACCGAGTGCCGGTTCCGCGGTCGCCTCCCCCGTCACGTCCCCCGTGGCGGGTGTGGTGGTCGCCGGTCGGGCGACCTTGCCCCGCTCGTCACTCTCCGCGTTCATGAGCACCAACCTACCCGACGGCGACCGGGCACCGGAATGGACGTATAAGGCCCGCTTACACACCGCCATACGAGGTACCTCAAGGGCCACAAAACAGACAGAGGGGTTTACAACGGCACCGTAGGTGGCATGTCGATTTCGCCGACGTGCGAATCCCCGAGCGCACACTGAGCGAAAGGCCCTGGCGCTTATGAACACCACGGTCAGCTGCGAGCTGCACCTGCGCCTCGTTGTATCCAGCGAGTCCTCACTGCCTGTACCGGCGGGCCTGCGGTATGACACGGCCGATCCCTATGCCGTGCACGCCACCTTCCACACCGGAGCCGAGGAGACGGTCGAGTGGGTGTTCGCCCGCGACCTTCTCGCCGAAGGGCTCCACCGCCCCACGGGCACCGGCGACGTCAGAGTATGGCCGTCCCGCAGCCACGGCCAGGGCGTCGTCTGCATCGCGCTGAGCTCCCCGGAGGGCGAAGCCCTGCTCGAGGCCCCCGCGCGTGCCCTGGAGTCGTTCCTGAAGCGGACCGACGCCGCGGTGCCGCCCGGCACCGAGCACCGTCACTTCGACCTCGACACGGAGCTCTCGCACATCCTGGCCGAAAGCTAGGGCCAGGCCGAGAGCCGCACGGCGCCGTCCGACTCGGGGCGACGGCGCCGCGCGGAGAGCTCGTACGGCCGTGACCGGCCGGATACGGCGACACCGGCGCCGTCACCGCGGAAACCACCGCGGTGACGGCGCCGGTGCGTTTCCGGCCGCCCGGGCGCCCCGCTCCCCCGGACACCGCCCCGGCGCCCCGCCGGCGAGCCGCTAGAGTCGGCGCCATCCGGCGGGCGCCCGCCCGCGGCAGGCCAGGGAGCGAATCGTGCTGATCCCCCACGACACCCGGATCGCGCTCGACACCGTCGTCGATCTGCTGAACACCGCGCCCGAGGGCGGCCGGGGCGACGGGCTCGGCACCATCGCGGCGCTGTACGCCTTCGTACGGGACCACAACGTCAGCGGGGTCACCGACCTCGGCGAGCCGGACCTGCGGGCCGTACGCGACGTACGAAAACGATTCGCCGAGGTGTTCGCGGCACCCGACGCCCGTACCGCCGCCGAGCTGATCAACCAGCTCGTGGCCGCCGCCGGCACCACGCCGCAGCTCACCGACCACGACGGCTACGACTGGCACGTGCACTACTTCGCGCCGGGCGCCTCGGTCGCCGACCACCTGGCCGCCGACTGCGGCATGGCGCTGGCCTTCATCGTGGTCGCCGGCGAGCAGGACCGGCTGCGCCGCTGCGAGGCGCCGGACTGCGGACGGGCCTTCGTCGACCTGTCCCGCAACCGCTCGCGCCGCTACTGCGACAGCCGCACCTGCGGGAACCGGCTCCACGTGGCGGCGTACCGGGCCCGCCGCAAGGAGGCGGCGGCGGGCTGAACCGCACCGCGCCGGGCCCGGCCGCGGTTACAGCACGAACAGATCGTGCACCGCGGCCATCAGCAGCAGGCAGCCGATGACCGCCAGGAAGATCACCAGCGGTGGCTGGGAGAGCGCGAACAGGCATCCGCGCCGCTCCTCGACGGTGGTCCCGACGGTCATGTCGCCGGTTCTGTCGGCGGCTTCTCCGCCGGAGGTGGCGGAGGTGTGAAGGGCGTGGGTTCTGTCGATGACCTCGTCGATGGCGTGCTGGGCGGTTGCGTAGGTGGCGGGGAACGACTCCCGCGTGGTTTCCGGCATCTCGGTCCCGATGATGGCGCAGCCGGTCACCGCGTGAACGGCGAACGCACATGATCGGCAGGGGAGTTCACCCCTTCCCGTGGTCCCTGGCCGTGTGCCGTGCTCAGATCCCGTGCTTCTTGAGAATGGCCTCGATGTCGCTGAAGTCGTCGGCGGGCTTCGCCGTGGCGCGGCCCCCGGCTCCCAGCGACGGCGCGGACGCGGCCGGCTCGGCCGCCGGGCGGCCCTCCCCGCCCTCCGCCCGCTCCCGGCGGGCCTTGCGACCCCCGCGCTCGGCACGGGTCCCGCCGGCGCGCCGGCGCTCCACGGCCCGGGTCGTCATGAACAGCAGCCAGGACAGCCCGAGCACGGCGAAGCCGCCCCACGCCACCGGGCTGAAGGCGGTCCGGGCCAGCCACTCCACGGCACCGGTCATGACCAGCCCGAGCGGGACCAGCGCGTAGGCGGCGACACGGGCGGCGGCCAGGAACCTCTTGCGGTACGCGGTGAGCGCCGCGATGCCCAGCCCGGCGGCGGACACGGCGGAGCAGATCGTCTCGGCGAGCATCCGGTCCTCCAGGCGGGTGCGGACGGTACGTCCCCTCCATCCTGCACCGCCCGGCCGCGCCGCGGCCATGCCCCGAGCGGCCACCGGGGCGATCTCCGGGACATCTCAGGGCCCGCCTCCACCCCAGGATCCCGGTTGGGGCCCCGGCGGTCCTGCTGGAAGACTGCCCCCATGAACGACTCCACCACCGACCGCACCGCGAGCCCCGTCGTCCTGGACGTCTGGTGCGAGCTCCAGTGCCCCGACTGCCACGCCGCCCTGGACGACCTGCGCGCCCTGCGCGCCCGGTACGGGGACCGGATGGAGGTGCGGCTGCGGCACTTCCCGCTGGAGAAGCACCGGCACGCCTACGCCGCCGCGCAGGCCGCCGAGGAGGCGATCGAGCAGGGCAAGGGCTGGCCGTACGCGGAGGCGGTGCTGGCCAGGACCCAGGAACTGACCGCCCGGGGCGAGCCGGTACTGATCGACACGGCTCGCGAACTGGGCCTGGACGCCGAGGAGTTCGACACCGCCCTGATCGACGGCCGGCACCTGCTGATCGTCGACGCCGACCAGGCGGAGGGCAAGGCCATCGGCGTCACCGGCACCCCGACGTACGTGATCGGCGGCGAGCGGCTGGACGGCGGCAAGAGCCAGGAGGGGCTGCGCGAGCGCATCGAGGAAATCGCCGACCGGCTCCTGGCCGAGCCGGACGGCCGGTCCTGAGGGCCCTCAGAGCAGCGGCTTGACGCTGTTCACGTGCGTCGTCGCGTACCCCAGCGACTCGTAGAGCCGCTGGGCCGGCGCGTTGCCCGCGAAGACGTGCAGGGCGATCCGGCGCTCCCCCGCCTCCAGCGCGATCCGCTCGGCCAGCAGCATCAGCGCCCGGCCGTACCCCCGGCCCCGCTGCTCGACCGTCACCTCGACGTCGTACACGAACGCGGCCTCCTCGCCCGGGGAGAGCTCCAGCCGGCCGGTCCACAGGTGCCCGACGGGCAGGCCGTCCCGGACCGCCACGTGGAACGCGGCCCCCGCCGTGGCCGGGCCGTCCGGAAGGTGCCGCAGCCGGCTCGCCTCGGCCCGCGCCACCGCCTCCTCCTCCGGTACGCCCCGCTCGGCCCAGCTCCGGGCGAACCGCCGCTGGGAACGGACCTCCCACTCCGCGTACTCGACCCGGGTCATGGGCCTGGTCAGGACCTCCGGGGGCAGCTCCGGCGGCGGCCCGGTGAGGTCCTTGGCCATGTTGCGGCTGCGCTCGGTGTAGCCGAGGGCGGTCGCCATCCGCAGCGCGGCCTCCGCCCCGGCCGGTACGGAGACGGTGACCTGGTCGCAGCCCCAGTCGCGCAGCACCTCCTCGGCGGCGAGCGCGGCCACGGTGCCACGGCCGCGCCGCCGGTCCGGCTCCTCGATGCGGAGCGAGCGGATCAGCCCGGCCGGCCGCCGCCCCGTGCCGGGGACGGTGCCGAGCTCGACGGAGCCCGCGCGGCGGCTGTTCACGCAGACGTCGTAGAGGCGCGAGCGGCCGCCGTCGGGGGTCTGCTGGAGCGGCCCGGCCGGCCGCAGGGTGGTGGTCATCGCCTGTGTCCTACCCACCCCGCGCCCGGCTGCTCACATCTGGGCCGCGCGCTCCGCGAAGATCCGCATGGCCTTGGCGGTGACCGGCCCCGGCGCACCGGGCAGCTCGCGCCCGTCGACCCGGTGGACCGCCTGGACGTCGCGGAGGGTGGAGGTCAGGAAGATCTCGTCGGCGCGCTCCAGGACGTCCATCGGCAGCACGGCCTCCTGGGCGCCGGTCCATTCGACGGTCAGCGCCCGGGTGATGCCGGCGAGGCAGCCGGAGGCGAGCGGCGGGGTGTACAGCCCGCCGTCCAGGACGACGAAGACGTTGGAGCCGGTGCCCTCGCAGAGCTGTCCGACCGTGTTGGCGAACAGCGCCTCGCTCGCGCCCGCCTCGTGGGCCCTGGCGAGGGCGACCACGTTCTCGGCGTACGAGGTGGTCTTGAGCCCGGCCAGCGCACTGCGCTCGTTGCGGGTCCAGGGAACGGTGATCACGGCGGTGCTGTCGGGGCGGGGCCGCGTCTCGCCGAGGGCGACCACCAGCGTCGGTCCGGCGTCGCCACGGTCGGAGCCCAGCGGGGACAGCCCCCCGGTGTACGTGACCCGCAGCCGGCCCAGCGGCATCGGGTTGGCCTCCAGCACGGCGGCGCAGGCCCGGCGGACCTCGTCGAGGTCGGGGTCGGGCAGGCCGAGGCCGCGCGCGGAACGGGTGAGCCGCTCCAGGTGCGGGTCCATCGCGAAGGGCCGGCCGTCCACGGCCTTGAGCGTCTCGAAGACGCCGTCACCCACGGTGAGTCCGTGATCGAGTACGGAGACCTTGGCGGCGTCCGCGTCGTGCAGCGCGCCGTTGACCCACAGTTTCATGTCCCGATGGTCCTTCCACTCGCCTCGTACGTGCCCGACGCTACAGCGAGCAGCCGGGAGGCCTTCAGTTCCGTCTCGTCCCACTCGCGCTCGGGGTCCGAGCCCCAGGTGATGCCCGCGCCGGTGCCGAAGCGCAGCACGCCCGGGCCTTCCGTGCGGTCGATCCAGAAGGTGCGTATGCCGACGGCCAGCTCGCCGGTGCGGCGGTCGGCGTCGACCCAGCCGATGCCGCCGCAGTACGGCCCCCGGGGGGCGGTCTCCAGCGCGTCGATGATCCGCAGGGCGCTCGACTTGGGGGCGCCGGTCACCGAACCGGGCGGGAAGGTGGCGTCCAGCAGGTCCTTCCAGCGGGCCCGGGGCGCCAGCTCGCCGCGCACGGTGGACACCAGGTGCACGAGCCCGGGGTGTTCCTCCAGGGCGCACAGGGCGGGCACGGTGACCGATCCGGTGGCGCACACCCGCCCCAGGTCGTTGCGGACCAGGTCGACGATCATCACGTTCTCGGCGCGGTCCTTGTCCAGGAGGTCCTCGGCGGTCCGCCCGGTGCCCTTGATGGGGCCGGACTCGACGGTGGCGCCGTCCCTGCGCAGATACAGCTCCGGCGAGGCGGTGGCGATCTCCACGCCGTGGGCGGGGAGGCGAATCGTTCCGGCATAGGGGGCCGGGTTGCCGCGCGCGAGGAGCGCGGTGAGCGCGTCCACGTCGGCGGCGGGGTCCGGCAGGGGCGCGGAGAGCACCCGGCAGAGGTTCGCCTGGTAGACCTCGCCCGCCGCGATGTGCTCCCGGATCCTCCGTACGCCGGCGGTGTACGCGGCGCGGTCGAGCGAGGACGTCCAGTCACCGGCGGCCGGCCCGCGCCAGGCGCCGGGAACGGGCGCGGGCACCGGGTCGGGACGTACGTCGCCGAAGCGTGCGCAGGTCAGACGGCCCTCGAAGTCCGCGCTGACCGCCCAGAAGCCGGTCGAGTCGAGGGCCTCGGGGTCACTGGTGACATCCCGCAGGTCGGTTGCGAGGAGGCCGCCGAAGCGGGCCAGAGGAGCGAGGTCGTGCACGGATGCGAGTCTATGGCCGGGGCCGACGGGACGGTGCGGAGCGGGCTCAGCGCAGCACGCTGGGCAAACGCGTTTTTGTGCTGGCCCGGGAATCCGCTAGAGTTCAACACGTCGCCGGGACGCGGAAGCGGAACGGAAACGACAAGCGGACGTGGCTCAGTTGGTAGAGCATCACCTTGCCAAGGTGAGGGTCGCGAGTTCGAATCTCGTCGTCCGCTCGAAGTGGGGGATCCATCCCGAACCCCTGCACTCCTGGTGGAGTGGCCGAGAGGCGAGGCAACGGCCTGCAAAGCCGTCTACACGGGTTCAAATCCCGTCTCCACCTCCAAGGACGATTAGCTCAGCGGGAGAGCGCTTCCCTGACACGGAAGAGGTCACTGGTTCAATCCCAGTATCGTCCACTGGATCTTCGGATCCCCCGCGCGATTAGCTCAGCGGGAGAGCGCTTCCCTGACACGGAAGAGGTCACTGGTTCAATCCCAGTATCGCGCACGCAGTGCCCGTGATCTCCGGATCATGGTCCCGAGGACGATTAGCTCAGCGGGAGAGCGCTTCCCTGACACGGAAGAGGTCACTGGTTCAATCCCAGTATCGTCCACACGCCCCGGAGCCCCGGCCGCATCACGCGGCCGGGGCTTCGTCGTCGTCTCAGGACGAGAAGAGCATCCGGCCGAAGCCGCGGTGGTGGCCGTGGTGCCCGTGGTGCGGGGCGCCCCAGGCGGGGGCGTGCGCGGCCGGGTAGGCCTGCGGGGCCGGCGGGGCGGGCGGGGCCTGCTGGACCCACTGCGCCTCCAGGCGGGTCAGGGCCTCCAGCTCGCCGTAGTCCAGGAAGATCCCCCGGCAGCCGCTGCACTGCTCGATCTGGACGCCGTTGCGGTTGTAGGTGTGCATGGGGGCATGGCACTTGGGACACTGCATGCTCGGCTCAACTCCTCGCCGTACGGATGGTGTCCTCACCCTACGACGGAGCCGCGGCGTCCAACTCGGGTGGGAGTGTCGCGATTCGGGTACAGGCGTCGATCACGCTCAGTTCGACGTCGTCCAAGTCCCGGCCCTCGGCCGTGCTCTTGGCGATCGCGAGGGCGGCCGTCTGGACCGTCAGCGCGCGGGCCGGCACGTCCAGCCGGGGCCAGGGGTCGCCGTCGGCGGGTACGGCCGGACCGCCCGCCGCCCGGTAGGCGCCGAGGAAGCGGTCCCACACCCGCGGAGCCAGCAGCCCGGCCGCGTACCAGGCGGCGGGGCGGGCCAGGTCCCACGCGGGCTCGCCCACCCCCAGGTCGTCGACGTCGATCAGCAGCCAGGGCCCGGTGGCGGCGGGGTGGCGGACGAGCTGGCCCAGGTGCAGGTCCCCGTGGCAGAGCGCCGCGCCCGTCCCGGGCGGTACGGCGGGGCCGGGCGCCTCGTCGCGCGCCCAGGCGGGAAGGCGGCGCCAGGCGGCCCGTACCGGCGCGGCGGCCGGGTGCGGTCCGGCCGCCGTCATCCGCGCCACCGCCCGGGCCGCCTTCGCGGGGCCGCGCATCACCGGCAACGGACCGGGCAGGTCGCCGGGCGCTACGCGGTGGAGGCGGGCGAGCAGGGTGGCCGCCTGCTCCCACGGGGCGGCCTCCGGGTCGCCCGGGTCGACGGGGCTGCCGTACGGCCAGGCGCTCACCGGTCGGCCGCCCACCTCCCGCGCGGCCACCGGGAGGGGCGGCAGCAGGATGCCCGCGAGGCGCGGGTGGGCGGCGACGGCGAGGCGCACGCGGTGGGCGGCGGCCTCGGTGTCCGGGGCGTGCGCCTTGGCCACGGCGTGCCCGTGCCGGACCACGGTGCCGTCCGGGCGGTCCGCCAGGACGGCGCCGGACCCCCGGCAGGCGCGGCAGTCCGGGTGGGGCACGGCCCGCCGGGCCACGGCGTCGAGCTCCCGTACGAGGGCGTCGGTCTCCTGCTGCTGCACGCCACGACCTTACGGGTGCGGTGCTGTGCGGTGCGGTGCCCGGGCGCGGGACGGGCCCCTCAACGACGGGCACGTCAGCCTCGGACGATCCGGCCTGCGGACGACGCACAAGGGAGAGGGCCACGGCCTCGGCGAACCGGTCCGCAGACGGGCGACGGGCTGGGGCCGTGCAGGGTCGCCCCCGCAGAGGCCGGCGGCGACGAACGGCCACACATCCGGTAGGGCGCCCCGCCGGCCTCGAGGAGGTGAGCCCGGAGGGGCCACACCCCCCACCCACCGGCAGGCACCGCGCACCGCGCACACCGCCCCGCGGCACGGGCGGGCAACCAGGGTCGGGGGGACAAAGCGGTGGCCGGCAGCTCCCCAGCTGCCGGCCACCGCTGCCGTCCGCCGCACCCCCGTCCCCACGGGGTTGTTGGCCGGATGACCCCGACCCGGGCCGCTCTCCCGGGTCCGGGGCGCCGTTCAGCGCCCCAGCATCACGCCCACGGACGACGCCTGTGTGACCACTGCGTCCCAGCCGCCGAAGGCGACCACCAGGAGCACGGCCAGCGGGAGGACCATGGCCGTGGCCACCAGGGGGTGGCGTCGGCCGGACGGGCGGGCGCCGAACGAGGCGTACGCCTTGCGTCCCTGCGTGCGGACCATCGTCCGCGTTGCCGTGTCCGCCATGGTTCCTCTCCTGTCGTTTCGGCAGCGGCGGGTGTCTGACCTCGGGGGACGAGTGCTGCCACCCGCCGCTTGACCTCAACATTAGGGAAGCGGTGGGCCCGGCACGTCATGCCCGCGTACCCATTCGCGGGCCTCCCGGAGGATGAGCCGCCACCGGACGGCGTACTCCCCTGGGTGGAGACGGACGTGCCGGTGTGGGGGACTTCCCGGAGGGGTCCGCAGCGCCGGGTGACGTCACTCACGTCCGGTCGGCACCTCGGTACCGCCGGTCACCGTGGAGGGTCAACACCCGTATCGGGGGCGGGGCTTGAGGTCACGGGCCGCTCCCGGGGGGCCATCGGCACTGACAATCGATCGGTTCGCGAGGGCGCGGCCTATGAGCGCGCCGGGGCGCGGGTACGTAAGCTGTGCCACGTCAAACGGACACCGGTGCAGCGAGGGTGGGGCCTCCCCACCGCAGGTAGGGGACGGACATGGCGATGATGCGGCTCCGGCGCGAGGACCCGCGTGTCGTCGGCTCATTCAGGCTTCACCGGCGGCTCGGCGCGGGCGGCATGGGGGTCGTGTACCTCGGTTCCGACCGGCGGGGGCAGCGCGTGGCCCTGAAGGTGATCCGGCCGGATCTCGCCGAGGACCAGGAGTTCCGTTCGCGCTTCGCCCGCGAGGTGTCGGCCGCGCGGCGGATCCGCGGCGGGTGCACGGCCCGGCTGGTGGCGGCCGACCTGGAGGCGGACCGGCCCTGGTTCGCCACGCAGTACGTGCCCGGACCCTCCCTGCACGACAAGGTCGCCGAGGAGGGTCCGCTGGTGGCGGCCGACGTGGCGGCCATCGGCGCGGCGCTCTCGGAGGGCCTGGTGGCCGTGCACGAGGCCGGGGTGGTGCACCGGGACCTGAAGCCGTCGAACATCCTGCTGTCGCCCAAGGGCCCCCGGATCATCGACTTCGGCATCGCCTGGGCGACCGGCGCGTCCACGCTCACCCATGTGGGGACGGCGGTGGGCTCGCCCGGCTTCCTGGCGCCCGAGCAGGTCAGGGGCGCGGCGGTCACCCCGGCGACGGACGTGTTCGCGCTGGGGGCGACCTTGGCGTACGCGGCGATGGCGGACTCGCCCTTCGGGCACGGGAGTTCCGAGGTGATGCTGTACCGGGTGGTGCACGAGGAGCCGCAGTTGCACGGCGTGCCGGACGCGCTGGCGCCGCTCGTGCGGGCGTGTCTGGCGAAGGACCCGGAGGAACGTCCCAGCACCCTGCAACTGTCCATGCGGCTCAAGGAGATCGCCGCCCGGGAGGCGCAGGGGCTGTCCGACGTCCGGCCGCCGGCGCCGCGGCCGGCCGCGAGGCCGGTGGACGACCGGCCCACGGGGCGGCTGACGGAGCGTTACACGGAGCGCGGCACCCAGGACCGGTCCCCGCGCACGCCCGCGCCCGGGGCGCGCGGCGCGTCGGCTCCGCGCGCCTCGTCGCCGCGCAATCGGCCGCCGGCCCGGACCGGCGGCGGCCGGACGGCGTCGCGGCCGGGGGTCCGCACGGGAGCGGGCGGTGCGCGCCGGCCGGCGAACCCGCGGCTGCTGCGTCAGCGGATCTTCGTCTTCGTGGTGGTGACGCTGATCGTGCTGCTGGGCATCGCGGCGGCGCAGGGCCTCCAGGGATAGGGACCGGGGCCCCCTGGAGGGTGGCCGGTCAGGCCCCGGGGCGGCCGGTGGCCACCGCGTAGAACGCGACGGCGGCCGCCGCGCCCACGTTGAGCGAGTCCACGCCGTGGGCCATGGGGATGCGCACCCATTCGTCGGCGGCCATCAGCGCCTTGGTGGTGAGTCCGTCGCCTTCCGCGCCCAGCATCAGGGCGACGCGCTCCAGCCGGTGCGGGGCTGCCGCGTCGATGCTGGTGGCCTTCTCGTCGGGGGTCAGCGCGAGCAGCCGGAAGCCGGCTTCCCGTACCGTCTCCAGGCCTCGGGGCCAGGTGTCGAGGCGGGCGTAGGGGACGGAGAAGACGGCGCCCATGGAGACCTTCACGGACCGGCGGTAGAGCGGGTCCGCGCAGTCGGGCGACAGCAGGACCGCGTCCATGCCGAGGGCGGCGGCGCTGCGGAAGATGGCGCCGATGTTGGTGTGGTCGTTGACGCCCTCCATGACGACCACCCGGCGGGCACCGGTGAGGAGTTCGCCGGCCGTGGGCAGCGGCTTGCGCTGCATGGAGGCGAGCGCGCCGCGGTGCACGTGGTAGCCGGTGACGCGTTCGGCGAGGTCCGGCGTCACCGCGTACACGGGCGCCGGGACCTCGTCGATCACATCGCGCATGGCGTCGACCCACTTGGCCGACAGCAGCATCGACCGCATCTCGTACCCGGCCTGCTTGGCGCGCCGGATGACCTTCTCACCCTCGGCGATGAACAGGCCCTCGGCCGGCTCGCGCCGGCGGCGCAGCTCGACGTCGGTCAGACCCGTGTAGTCGTGCAGGCGCGGGTCGTCGGGGTCGTCGATGGTGATGAGTTCGGCCACGGGGTGATACTGCCTCGTCCGGTATGGGGTGCCAACGGGTTACTTGGTGCTCTTGTGCGGGCCTTCGGCGACGACCGGTCCGATGACGATGACCGCGGGCGGGCGGACGTCCTCGGCCCGGACCCGCTCCGCGACCGTCGCGAGCGTGGCGTCCACGCGCCGCTGGGAGGCCGTCGTGCCCTCCTGGACGAGCGCGAGCGGGGTGTCCGGTGCCTTGCCGTGCGCCACCAGTGCCTCGGCGATCGCGCCGATCTTGTCGACGCCCATGAGGATGACGAGGGTGCCGGTGAGCTTGGCGAGCGACGCCCAGTCGACGAGCGAGCGCGGGTCGTCGGGGGCGACATGGCCGCTGACGACGGTGAACTCGTGCGCCACGCCCCGGTGGGTGACCGGGATGCCCGCCGCACCGGGAACGCTGATCGAGCTGGAGATGCCCGGGACGACCGTGCAGGCGATGCCGGCCTCGGCGAGTGCCTGCGCCTCCTCCATGCCCCGGCCGAAGACGAAGGGGTCGCCGCCCTTGAGGCGGACGACGGACTTGCCGGCCTTGGCGTGCTCGACGAGGGCGTTGTTGATGGCCTCCTGCGCCATGAACCTGCCGTACGGGATCTTCGCCGCGTCGATCACCTCGACGTGCGGCGGCAGTTCGTCGAGCAGGTCGCGGGGGCCGAGGCGGTCGGCGATGACCACGTCCGCCTCGGCCAGCAGCCGGCGGCCGCGCACGGTGATCAGGTCCGGGTCGCCGGGGCCGCCGCCGACCAGGGCGACGAAGGGCGTGCGGGAGCGGTGGTGCGGGGCCGCGATCGAACCGTCGCGCAGCCCCTCCACGATCGCGTCCCGTACGGCGGCGGAACGGCGCGGGTCGTGTCCGGTGAGCACGGCGACGGTGACGCCCTCGCTGCGGCCGGTCGCCGGGGTCCAGGCCGTGGCCGCCTCGGCGTCGTCGGAGCGTACGCACCAGACGCGGTGGCGCTCGGCCTCGGCGGACGCGCGGGCGTTGGCCTCCGGGTCGGTGGCGGCGATCAGGGCGTACCAGGCGTCGGCCAGGTCCCCGTCCTCGTACCGGCGCTTCACCCAGGTCAGCTCGCCGGCCTCCACCATGGCTTCGACGGACGGCGTCGCGGACGGGGAGACCAGGGTGATGTCGGCGCCGGCCGCGATGAGGGCGGGGAGGCGGCGCTGGGCGACCTGGCCGCCGCCGATGACGACGACGCGGCGCCCGGTCAGGCGCAGTCCGACGGGGTAGGCGGGGTGCTCGGCGTGCTCGGCCATGACGGTGCGGCTCCTCGGCAGGGCGGTGGTGCGGTGTGCGGGGCCGCTGCGACGGTGAAGCGGCTGGTGGGGCGGGGGCGGCGCGGTGGGGGACGCTGCCGACCACGATACGGTGCGCTCCGCCGGACGGGTCCGGGGCGGTGGCCCGGGCCGGGCGGCCGGCGGGTCCGGGAGGGGCGGAGGGTGGCCGGGCGGTGCCGGAGGCCCGGGGGCCAAGGGGGCGGGTGGTGGCCGGTGGACCGGGAGGCGGGCGGTACGGGCGGCGGGGGCCGCCGGGGCTTGCGTCCCCGGCGGCCCTCCCCCGCCGCGCCCGCTACTTCTCCGTGACGCCCGCCGAGTCGAACGTCGCCACCTCGTGCATCGCGCGGGCCGCGCTCTGGATCACCGGCAGGGCCAGCAGGGCACCGGTGCCCTCGCCCAGGCGGAGGTCGAGGTCCACCAGCGGGCGGAGGCCCAGCTTGTTCAGGGCCGCCATGTGGCCCGGCTCCGCACTGCGGTGGCCAGCGATGCACGCCGCCAGCGCCTCGGGGGCGATGGCCCGGGCGACGAGTGCCGCCGCTCCCGCGCTGACCCCGTCGAGGACGACGGGCGTGCGGAGGGAGGCGCCGCCGAGGATGAACCCGACGAGCGCCGCGTGCTCCAGGCCGCCGATGGCCGCGAGGACACCGATGGGGTCGGCCGGGTCCGGCTGGTGCAGCTCCAGTCCGCGCCGGACGACGTCCACCTTGCGGGCGTGCATCTCGTCGTTGATGCCCGTGCCCCGGCCGGTGACCTCCGCGGCGTCGGCGTCCGTGTAGACGGAGATCAGCGCGGCGGACGCGGTGGTGTTCGCGATGCCCATCTCACCGGTCAGCAGCGCCTTGTTGCCCGCGGCGACGAGGTCCCTGGCCGTCTCGATGCCGACCTCGACGGCCGCGAGGACGTCCTCGCGGCTGAGGGCGGGGCCGGTGGTGAAGTCGGCGGTGCCAGGGCGCACCTTGCGCGGCAGGAGGCCGGGGGTGGCCGGCAGGTCGCCGGCGACGCCGACGTCGATCACGCAGACCTCGGCGCCCACCTGGTTGGCGAACGCGTTGCAGACCGCGCCGCCGCCCAGGAAGTTGGCGACCATCTGGGCCGTCACCTCCTGGGGCCAGGCGGTGACGCCCTGGGCGTGCACGCCGTGGTCGCCGGCGAAGATCGCGACGGCCGCGGGCTCGGGGATGGGCGGCGGGCACATCCGGGACAGGCCGGAGAGCTGCGCGGAGATGATCTCCAGCATGCCGAGCGCGCCGGCCGGCTTGGTCATCCGCTTCTGCCGCTCCCAGGCCTCGCCGAGCGCCTTGGCGTCGAGCGGGCGGATGTTGGAGACGGTCTCCTGGAGGAGGTCGTGCGGCTCCTCGCCGGGCAGGGCGCGGCGGCCGTACGTCTCCTCGTGGACGACCCACGACAGCGGGCGGCGCTTGGACCAGCCGGCCTGCATCAGTTCCGGCTCCTCCGGGAACTCGTCGACGTAGCCGACGCACAGGTACGCGACGACCTCCAGGTGCTCGGGCAGGCCGAGGGCGCGGACCATCTCGCGCTCGTCGAAGAAGCTGACCCAGCCGACGCCGAGGCCCTCGGCGCGGGCGGCGAGCCACAGGTTCTCGACGGCGAGCGCCGAGGAGTACGGGGCCATCTGCGGCTGGGTGTACCGGCCGAGGGTGTGGCGTCCGCCGCGGGTGGGGTCGGCGGTGACGACGATGTTCACCGGGGTGTCGAGGATGGCCTCGATCTTCAGTTCCTTGAACTGCTTGGCCCGGGCCTTCGGCAGCGACTTGGCGTACGCCTCGCGCTGGCGCTGGGCGAGCTCGTGCATGGTGCGCCGGGTCTCTGCCGAGCGGATGACGACGAAGTCCCAGGGCTGCGAGTGGCCCACGGACGGTGCCGTGTGGGCCGCTTCGAGGACCCGGAGGAGGACCTCGTGCGGGATCGGGTCGCCGCGGAAGCCGTTGCGGATGTCCCGGCGCTCGCGCATGACCCGGAGCACGGCCTCGCGCTCCACGTCGTCGTAGCCGGGGGCGGGCGCGCCCTGGACGGGCGCGCCCTGGACGGGGGCGTCCGGGGCGGGGGCGTCGGGGGCGGGGGCGTCCGTGCCGGGGGTGGCGTCCGCTTCGGGCGTGGCGTCCGGGGCGGGTGCGTCCGGGGCGGGTGCGTCCGGGGCGGGTGCGGCGTCCGCTTCGGGCGTGGCGTCCGGGGCGGGGGCGTCGGAAGGGGCAGGGGCCTCGGGGGCGTCCGGGGCGGTGGGCGCCTCCTGGGCGGGGGTCTCCGCCGTCGGGGGGACCTCGGCCTGCCCGGCGTCGGCAGCCTGCTCGGGGTCGGCCGTCTCCAGGACCTCGGGCTGCTGCTCGGGGGCGGCCTGCGCGGGCTCGGCCGCCGGCGCAGGCTCGGGCGCGACGGCCACGGGCTGCGGCTGCGGCTCGGCGGCCGGCTGCTCGGCGAGGACCGGCTGGGCGGCGACGGGCTGCTCGGCGGCGGGCTCCGTTGCCACCGGCTCGGCGGGCTCGGCGGGCCCGGCGGGCTCGGCGGGCTCGGCGACGGGCTGCTCGGCGACCGGCTCCGGTGCCACCGGCTGCTCGGGCGCGCCAGGCTCGGCGGGCGCGGGCTGCTCGGCCACCGGCTGCTCGGGCACGGGCTCGACGACGGGCTGCTCGGCAACCGGCTCCGGCGCGGCCGGCGCGGCGGCGGGGGCGTCGCCGTCGCGGGGGGCCGGGACGGTCACGGCGACGTCCGCCGCGGGCTCCTGGGCGGCGGCGACGGGTTCGGCGGCGGGCTCCTGGGGGGCCGGCTCGGCGGGCGGCGCGGGCGCCAGGTGCGGCGCGGTCGGGACGGTGCCCTCGACCGGCACGAACTGCCCGGCCGGCGCGGGCACCTGCTCCGGAACGACCGTTTCTGCTGTGGCAGGCGGCGATGTGTGGGGCTGCTGGGGTTGCTGTGGCTGCGGGGACCACGGCTCCGCGCTCTGCGGCGGCAGCTCACCGAGCTGCGGACCGGGCAGCGGCGACGGCACCGGCTCCTCGCGGGGCACGTCCAGGTACTCCAGGCCGCCGGAGGTCGCCGGACCGGGCTGGGCGGGGCCGCGGTCGGCGAGCGAGCGGACGACGCCGCCCGTGGCGTCCGGGACCGGCGGGCCCATGTGGAGCGGGCGACGCGCGGGCGCGGGAACCTGCGCCTGGGCGGGCTCGGGGGCGGGCGCCGGGACCTGGGCCTGCGCCGGGGCGGGCTCGGGCATCCGTACGCCGGTCAGGTCGACCGACCCGGAGTCATGCCCACCGGCCTCGTGCGCGCCCGCCTCGTGGACGGCGTGCTCGTGGTGGACGACCGGCTCCTGGACGAACTGCTCCGGCGCGACCGCCTCCCGGGCGGCCTGCTCGGGGGCCGTTGCGGCCTGCTCCGGGGCGGCCGGTTCGTACACCGGGGCCACCGGCTCGTGGGCGGCCGGCGCGGCCTGCGCCACCGGCTCGAACACCGGCTGCTCATGCTGGAGCTGCTGGGCCTGCTGGGCCTGCTGCTCGGCGATGACCGCCGCGCCCACCGGGTCCACCGCCGCGGGGACGGTCGGGGGCATCGCCATGGGCGCCGGGGCGACGCCGGCGTGCGGCTCGCTCCAGGCTCCTTGCGACCCCGGCATCAGCAGCAGGTCGTCGTCCTCGGCAGCGGTGTCGGAGGGGTCCAGGAAGGTGTAGGCGCCCGGGGCGGGGACGCCCGGCTGCTCCACCATGCCTGCGTTCTCCGGCTGCCCCTCGCCCGGGACCTGGCCGGTGTCAGTCATGCGTACCCCTCGCCCATCGGTTGTGCTCCTTCAGACCGTCGCCCGCCAACAAGAACGAGCATGCGCGCCGCGCGGCACGAACGACCCGCGGACAAGACGTATTGTCGCGGCCTTCTGCCGCCGTGGCAGCGGGATCCGCCACCGTCGGCTGTGGACTGCGCCACGTCGCGCAACCCCCCGGTAGCGCCGTACGGCGGAGGGGCGCCGGAAAGGCCCCCTCGTCCGGATGCCGACGAAGCGATGTGCCGGTCGTCCGGCCGCCGTACAACGATCGGCCAGCCTACCTGCCGTGGTGTAGTGACATGGTCACGGGGAGGGTGCCGGCCGGTGGCCGGACAGCAGGAAGACGACCGTGCGGTCGCGTTCGGTCCAGGCGCCGGGGTCGAGTTCGACGGACTGGAGGAGCGCGCACTCGACCGCGTACCCGCCCTCGGTCAGCGCCGCCCCGACGGCCTCCGCCTCGTCCCGGGTGGTGGCGTGCGTGACGATGCGCTCGGGCCGGCGGTCCGCGCAGGCGGTGACGACGGCCACTCCCCCGCCCCCGATCCGTACAACATCGGGTTCCGGCAGCCGCTCCAGCACGTGCGGCGCCCGTCCCGCCACCGTCTGGACCTGGACGCCGTAGTGGCGTGCGGCGGCCTCGGTGCGGGCGCAGGCGGCCGGGTCCTCGTCGACCGCGATGATGGCGGCCCCGAAGCGGGCGGCCTCCACGGCGAGCGCGCCGGCGCCGCAGCCGATGTCCCAGACGAGGTCGCCGGTGCGGGGGCCGAGGCGGGCGAGCTGGGCGGCGCGGAGGTCCGCCGTCTCGCCGGTGCGGAGGTCGTCGCCGTACGCGTGCGCGGGCAGCCCCCAGCCGCGTACGGCTCCGGGGTCGGGGCCCATCAGCCAGCCGCCGCCCTGGGCGCCGGCCGCGGCGCCGCCGATGACGATGACGACGTTGGGGTCGCGCCAGGCGTGGTCGGCGGCCTTGTCGGAGGTGAGGACGGTGACCTGTTCGCGTTCCGTGCCGAGTTCCTCGCAGATGACGAACGTGCGGTGGACGTCGTCGAGGAGGAGGGCGAGCTCGGCGGGGCCGGCGCCCGGGGAGGTGAGGACGGCGACCTTGGGGTGGGCGCGGCAGACGTTGACGGCGCGGCGCAGCGTGCGGCTGTGGGCGACGACGACGTGGGCGTCGTCCCAGGGCATGCCGGCGCGGGCGAAGGCGGCGGCGACGGAGGAGACGGCGGGCACCACTTCGACCTCCAGGCCGTACTGGGGTGCGCGCAGGGTGCGGACGACGCCGAAGAAGCCGGGGTCGCCGTCGGCGAGGACGACGGCGGTGCCGCGGTGGCCGGCGATGCGGCGGGCGGCGAGGTCGACGCTGCCGAGGCGGACGCGTTCGGCGGCGGGAGGGATGTCCGGGAGGGCCAGATGGTGGCCTGCTCCGGCCACCAGGGTGGCGGCCGAAAGGGCGGACCTGGCGGCCGTGGTGAGGGGCGAGCCGTCCCAGCCGATCACCGTGACCCGGTCGGCCATCTTCGTCTGTCTCCTGGAGTGTTGTGGAGGTCGGGTGGAGTGCTGGTGAGCGTACCGGGTGTCAGTTCCAGTCGGTGAACGAGGAGTATCCGGCGTCGGCGAGCTGGTCGGCGGCGCCTTCGAGGTCCTCGGGGAGCAGGCTCCAGACGATCAGATCGGTCCTGATGTCGGTCCAGCCGCCGTCCTCCGTCTGGGTGCGCGCTATCCAGGCGTTGCGGAGGACGCCCTCGCTGATGCAGCCGATCTTCTGGGCGACCTGCTGGGAGGCGGTGTTGTCGGCGGCGGTGCGCAGTTCCAGGCGTTCGAAGCGCTGGTGGCGGAAGAGCCACTGGGCGACGGCGAGGACGGATTCGGTGGCGTAGCCCTCGCCGCGGGCCCAGGGGGCGGTGACGTAGGCGACCTCGGTGGCGCGGGTGCGCCAGTTGGTGTTCTTCAGGTGGATGGTGCCGACGAGGCGCTGGGTGAGGAACTCGGTGACGGCGAGGACGACGCCGCGGCCTTCGGTGCGTTCCCCGGGAGCGATCCTGCGGACCCAGTCCTCGGCGTGGCCGGTGGTGTAGGGGTGCGGGGCGGAGGTCCAGGCGACGACCATCTCGTCGTTCATCATCTCGGTGTGCGCGGGGATGTCCGACTCGTCGTAGGGGCGCAGCACCAACCGTTCCGTGCTGATGGAGATGTCCGGAAAGGTGGTAGTCATGCGCAGCTCCATGCAGGGGACCGTCCGTAAAGGCCGTGAAGGCACAGCATGCAGCATGCAGCCGGTTGTGCGCATGGCCGGGTCGGTACGGATTCGTCGGTACGGATACGTCGACTCGTCGATGCGTCGACATGGCGGAGGCCCCGCGCACCGGACGGGGTGCGCGGGGCCTGTGTGCCGTACGGACGGGGCTACTTGACCGCGCCGAAGGCGGGGACGATGGAGCCGTCCTTGTAGGTGTCCTCGATGAACTTCTTCACCTCGGGCGAGTTCAGCAGCTCGGCGAGCTTGCGCACGCGGGCGTCCTTCTCGTTGCCCTCCTTGACGGCGAGGAAGTTGGCGTAGGGGTTGCCCTCGGCCTTCTCCAGGGCCAGGGCGTCCTTGGCGGGGCTGAGCTTGGCCTCGATGGCGTAGTTGCCGTTGATGACGGCGGCGTCGACGTCGTTCAGGGCGCGGGGCACGGTGGCGGCCTCCAGCTCCTTGAACTCCAGGCCCTTCTTGTCCTTGATGTCGGACAGCTTGCCGTTGGCGCCGACGCCGTCCTTGAGGGTGATGACGCCGTTGTCGGCGAGCAGCTTGAGCGCGCGGCCGCCGTTGGTGGTGTCGTTGGGGACGGCGACGGTCTGGCCGGGCTTGAGGTCCTTGAGCGCCTTCAGCTTCTTGGAGTAGAGGCCGAGGGGCTCCAGGTGGACGTTGACGACCGGGACGATGGTGGTCTTGTTCTTCTTGTTGAAGTCGTCCAGGTACGGCTTGTGCTGGAAGTAGTTGGCGTCGACCTGGCCCTGCTGGGTGGCGGTGTTCGGCAGGACGTAGTCCGTGAACTCCTTGATCTCCAGCTTGAGGCCGGCCTTCTCGGCGAGGTTGTCCTTGACGAAGCCCAGGATGTCGGCGTGCGGCGTGGGGGACGCGGCGACGACGAGGGGCTTGGTCTCGTCGGCCTTGCCGGAGCCGCCCTTGGAGGAGGACGGGTCGGAGGCGGTGCCGCAGGCGGTCAGGCCGAGGGCGAGGACGGTGATGCCGGCGAAGGCGGTGGTGAGCTTGATGTTCTTACGCACGAAAAGTGCCTCTTTCTGGTGGTGCGGACAACGCCCGGACAAGGAGTGCGGGCTGTTTTTGGGGGTCAGGAAGCGGTGCGGCCGCGGCGGGCGAGGAGGCGTACGGCCAGGTCGCCGATGAGCTGGATGATCGTGACGATGACGATCAGCAGCACCACGGTGATGAGCATGAAGCCGGTCTCGAACCGCTGGTAGCCGTAGGTGATCACCTTGGAGCCGAGGCCCTCGCCGCCGACCGCGCCGGCCAGGGCCGAGTAGCTGATGAGCGTGATCACGGTGGTGGTCAGGGCGGCGATCAGGGACGGGAGGGCCTGCGGGAGCAGCACCTTCCCCACGATCGTCGGGATCCCGCCGCCCATGGACTGGACGGCTTCGACGAGTCCGTGGTCGACCTCGCGGATCGCGGTCTCGACGAGGCGGGCGAAGAAGGGGATGGCTCCGATGGAGAGCGGCACGATCATGGCGGTGGGGCCGATGAAGGTGCCGACCACGAGTGTGGTGACCGGGATGAGGGCGACCAGCAGGATGATGAACGGCAGCGACCGGCCGATGTTCACGATCACGCCGATGACCTTGTTCACCGGGCGGTTCTGGAGCAGTCCGCCCTTGTCGGTCAGGACGAGGAGGACACCGAGCGGCAGGCCGCCGGCGACGGTGACGACGGTGGACCACAGCACCATGTAGAGCGTGTCGATGGTGCCCTGCTCCAGCAGGGGCCGCATTTCTTCCCAGGTCACTTCGCGATCTCCTTGACCAGGCCCTGTGCGGGCACCTTCGGTTCCCCGTCGACGACCTCCACCTGGAGGCCCTGTTCGCGCAGGAAGCCGATGGGGACGACGTTCTCCTCGTAGCGGCCGGGCAGCTCGATGCGCATGCGGCCGATCTGCCGTCCGGCGACGGTGTCCATGGCGGCGCCGAGGATCGAGATGTCGATGTTGTACGTGCGGGAGAGCTGGGAGATCACCGGCTGGGTGGCGGCCTCGCCGTGGAAGGTGACGTCGACGACCGTGCGGTCGCCGCCGGAGGCCTCGCCGGTCACCGGGAACAGCTCCCGGGCGAGCTCGGAGCCGGGGGTGGCGAGGAGTTCGGCGACGGTGCCGGACTCGACGACGCGGCCCCGCTTCATCAGGGCGGCGGAGTCGCAGATCTGCTTGACGACGTCCATCTCGTGGGTGATGAGCAGGACGGTCAGGCCGAGCTGCCGGTTGAGGTCGCGCAGCAGTTGGAGGATGGAGCGGGTGGTCTCGGGGTCCAGGGCGCTGGTGGCCTCGTCGGAGAGCAGCACCTTGGGATTGCCGGCCAGGGCGCGGGCGATGCCGACGCGCTGCTTCTGGCCGCCGGAGAGCTGGCCGGGGTACGCCTTGGCCTTGTCGGCGAGGCCGACGAGGTCGAGGAGTTCGAGGGCACGGCGGGAGCGGTCGGCGCCGGAGACGCCGAGGATCTCCAGCGGCAGCTCGATGTTGTCCTGGACGGTGCGGGAGGACAGCAGGTTGAAGTGCTGGAAGACCATGCCGATGCGGCTGCGTGCCCGGCGCAGGTCCTTGCCCGCGCGGCGGCCGCGGCCGGCGAGGGCGGTGAGGTCGGTGCCGTCGACCGTCACGGTGCCGGAGGTGGGGCGCTCCAGGAGGTTGACGCAGCGGATGAGCGAGGACTTGCCGGCGCCGCTCTGTCCGATGACGCCGAAGACCTCGCCTTCGCGGACATGCAGGTCGACGCCGTCCAGAGCGGTGACCTGGCGGCCTCGCGACTCGTAGACCTTGGTCAGGCCCGTAGTGGTGATCACAGGGGTTTCCGTCACTGTCGAGTGCACGGCGCGGTGTCCGCCGGGCACGGGGCATTCGTCGTTCCGACGCGCGGCACGGCTGATTCGGCCGGGTGGGCCGGGGAACGGCTCGTGCGCGGGGCAGGCGTGGTCCGTCGGTTTCGATGACGTACGGAGCACGGCTCGGCTGTCGGGTCTCGCTTCGGGGCGCGAGGCTCAGGCAGGGGCCCTCAGAAGGCGCACATTCGACACATACAACGAGCACCGGGCGTCGTGATCGCCTCGGTCGCAAGGGTGCGGCAGCTCGTCGTGGTCATGCGGGCCAGTAAACCAGACCCCCTGTCGACGTCCGGATGGCTGTCCGAATAGCGGACGGGCCGTGTACGTCATACGGACGACCGTGGGGCGGTGGCGGCACGGCGCCGGGGGCCGTTCCGCCCGCTGTGGCCTGGGCCGTCGCCCTTCCCGCGACCGTCGGCCGGGGTGCCGGGGGTGGCCGGCGGGGGCGCTCGCTGTGGTCAAGACCACGGTCGCCCCGGCCCGGCCCGTCGCCCTCGCGGGGGCGGTCGCACGGGGCCTTTTGGCCCGTAATAGTCTCGGGCGCATGCTTGACGCCCTGACGGTCGCGGTCTCCGTGGCCGCGCTCGCCCTCGCCGCCTGGTGCGGCTTCGCCGCGTACCGGGACCAGCCGACGAAGGACTGGCACTTCATCGGCATGGCGGTGGTGACGGTGCTGGCCCTGGCGCAGCTCGTGGTCGGCGTCGTACGGCTGGTGGGGGGCGAGGATGCCGACGAGGGTACGGCGATCTTCCTGGCGTACCTGATCGGCGCGTTGTGCGCGGTGCCGGCGGCCGGTTTCCTGTCGCTGACCGAGCGCAGCCGCTGGGGGTCGGCGACCGTCGCGGCCGGGGCGGTGGTGCTGGCGGTGCTCGAAGTACGCCTCTACGACATCTGGAACGGCTGACATGACGGAGCGCCGGTTGGCCCGGGGGCCGGGCATGCTGCTGGTGTGGCTGTACGGGGTGATGTCGGTCGGCGCGGTGTCGCGGTCGGTGTTGCAGATCGCCACCGAGTTCGGCCGCGCGCCGCTGGCGTACTCGCTGTCGGCGCTGGCGGCGGTGGTGTACGTGTTCATCACGTACACGCTGGTGCGGGGCGGGGAGACGGCCCGCAGGGCGGCGCTGGTGTGCTGCGCCGCCGAGCTGGTGGGCGTACTGACCGTGGGTACCTGGACGCTGGCCGATCCCGGCGCCTTCCCGGACGCCACGGTCTGGTCGGACTACGGGTACGGGTACGTCTTCATCCCGGTGCTGCTCCCGGTGACCGGGATCCTGTGGCTGCGGAAGGCTAGGCGGCCTTCTCCAGCGTGACGAGGGTGAGCCGCGGGCCCACTTCCTCGGTGGCGACGGTCTCGTACCCCTTCTTGCGGTAGAGGCGCAGGTTGGCGTCGCTGCGGTGTCCGGTGAAGAGCTGGAAGCGCTTGGCGGCGGGGGCGCGGCCGGTGGCGAAGTGCTCCTCGATGGCGTCCAGAAGGCGGCCGCCGAGGCCGTGGCGGCGCAGCCGCGGATGGACGATGAGCTTGCCGATGGTGGCGGTGCCGGTGTCGTCGATCCGGCCGCGTACGGAGGCGATGACCTCGTCGCCGAGCCGGGCGACCAGGGCGTGGCCGCGGTCGAGTTCGGCCTTCAGGTCGTCGAGCGACTGGGTGAGGGGTTCGATGGCGTAGTCGCCGTAGAGCTCGGCCTCGCTCTGGTAACACAGGTACTGGAGCTTCAGGATGTGTTCGGCGTCCTGCGCGCTCGCCGCTGAGATGGTCACGCTCATGCCCATGTATGCATGCCTCCGGCTCACCTGATCCGCCCTGTGGGTCTACCGCTCCATTCCCCGATGTGCAGGAACGGCAACCTCTGCCGCGAGCATTCTGCGCAGGCATCCCAGGCAACGGGAACGCATTGGCCCCAAACTGCCTTGTGAGATACCCAACTCTCCTGCGATTTCCCGGTAGGTGGGGTCGGTGGGCGACAGCATCGCGGTCAGCAGGCGCCGGCAGTGGACGGGTGTGCGCGCGACGGCGGTCCGCAGGGCACGGCGGCGTTCGGCGACCAGCGCGGCGCTCTCGGGCTCGGTGTCGGACACGGGGTCGTGGGCGTAGGGCAGTTCCCGTACGACGGTGCGGCGGGCGCGGCGGGCTTCCGCCCGGACCGCGCGGCGCAGCCAGTCGGCGGGGTGGTCGGGAACGCCGGGGCCGCCGTCGAGGCGCTCCAGGAGCCTGAGCCACACGGCCTGTTCGAGGTCGCCCGGCTCGACGCCGGCGGCCGCGGCCTCCGCCGCCGACTCGGCGGCGAGCAGCGCGGTGAGGGCGCGGACGAGTTCGGGGAGGGCGTCCCCGGCCGGCGCGGGGGCACCGGTGGCGCGGGCGGGTGCGCGGCGGGCGGGCACATGGCGGGTTGGTGCGGTGCCGGTGGGTGCGGTGGGGGTAGGTGCGGTGCCGGTGGGTGCGGTGGGGGTGGGTGCGGTGGGGGGCGCTTCGGGCAGCGGCTCTCGGGTGGGCGTCGCTTCGGGGGGTGTCATGCCGGCCATGACACGGCCGCCGGGTGGCGCGGTTGCCCGCGCCACCCGAAACCGCCCGTCCGGGGGTTGTGCCGGGCGGGGTGCTGACGACCGCGCGACACGGGCCCGGCCGGGCGGGGCGTGGGTCAGCGGGCGCGGTGGTCCGCGGCGGCCAGGAGGCCGGTGTCGGGCTGGTCGGTGAAGATGCCGTCGATACCGGTGGCGAAGTAGGCCCGGTACGCGCCGAAAGCGTCCCCGTAGGCCGCCGGGTCCGTGCCCCGCCGGAACTCGGCCGGCAGGAAGGTGTTCTCGTTGCGCAGCGTGTACGGGTGGAGGACCAGCCCCTCGGCGTGCGCGTCGCGCACCAGGGTGGTGGGCTCGCCGAGGGTGCCGTCGGGGCGCCGGGGGACGACGAGGTCCAGCGTGGGGCCGATGCCCTGGGCGAAGGAGGCGATCCACTCCAGGCCCTCGGGGGTGATGAGGTCGGCGACCGTGCGCGGGTCGCCCGACTCGGTGAAGTCCCAGGGGCGGGTGCCGGCGCCGGACAGCAGGACGACGCGCGGCGCCGAGACCAGCTTCGCCATCCGCATCATGCTGCTGGGCTCGAACGACTGGAGGAAGGTCGGCGAGCCGGCGCCGTGGCGCCCGTACCGGCGCAGCAGCTTGGCGAGCGGTTCCTCCAGGGCGAGGCCCAGCTTGCGGAAGTAGGTGGGGTGCTTGGTCTCGACGTGCAGCCACACCGGGCGGCCGCGGCGGTGCCCCTCCTTCTCGGCCCAGCGCAGCACCTCCTCGAACGTGGGGACGGTCCAGCGCCCGTCGTAGAGGGTGTTCTCCTGCCGGGTGGCGGGGATCCGCTCCTTGGCCCGCAGCGTCTTCAGCTCGGCGAGCGTGAAGTCCTCGGTGAACCAGCCGGTCAGGGGCGTGCCGTCGACGGTCTTGGTGGTCTTGCGGGAGGCGAACTCCGGGTGGTCGGCGACGTCCGTCGTCCCGGTGATGTCGTTCTCGTGACGGCAGACGAGGTGCCCGTCCTTGGTGGGGACGAGGTCCTGCTCGATGACGTCCGCGCCCATGTCGAGGGCCAGCCGGTAGGAGCCGAGGGTGTGTTCGGGGCGGTGGCCGCTGGCGCCCCGGTGCGCGATGACCGTCGGCACGGGCAGGTGCCGGTACGCGGCCGGCGGGCGGCCGTGCGCGGCGGCCGGGCCGGCGCCGGCGCCCACGGAGAGGGCGGCCGAGCCGAGCACCGCCGCTCCCAGCACCGTACGGCGCCCGGGACTCATGTGCGCGCCCTGTGTCATGGAGGCTCCCTTGGTGAGTACTTTTCGGACATCCTTGCGAGGCCGATCGTAGGCAGCGGCGCCCCGCCCGGGGGAGACCTCGCGCGAATTCGCGGAAAACACGGGTCAACACTGTGTATCGACTCGGTGAACCCGGTGTGCGTCCGGGCGTGGCCCACGAGTATCGTCCTCACCTGCACATACTGGTCATGTACGTGGTCGGCTGATTTCGACGGAGGACTCGTTGTCCCGCTTCGCGCTCATCAAGGCAGTGCTCGGCCCGGTCATGCGCCTGATGTTCCGCCCCCGGGTGGAGGGCGCCGAGAACATCCCCGGTGACGGGCCGGTCATCCTGGCGGGCAACCACCTGACGTTCATCGACTCGATCGTCCTGCCGATCGTGTGCGACCGTCAGGTCTACTTCATCGGCAAGGACGAGTACGTCACGGGCAAGGGCGTCAAGGGCCGGCTCATGGCGTGGTTCTTCACGGGCGTCGGCATGATCCCGGTGGACCGGGACGGCGCCAACGGCGGTGTCGCCGCGCTGATGACGGGGCGCCGGGTGCTGGAGGAGGGCAACGTCTTCGGCATCTACCCGGAGGGCACCCGCTCCCCCGACGGCCGCCTGTACCGCGGCCGCACCGGGATCGCGCGCCTCACGCTGATGACGGGCGCGCCGGTGGTGCCGTTCGCGATGATCGGTACCGACAAGCTCCAGCCGGGCGGCGCGGGTCTGCCCCGCCCGGGCCGGGTGACGGTGCGCTTCGGCGAGCCGATGGAGTTCTCCCGCTACGAGGGCATGGACCGTGACCGGTACGTGCTGCGGGCGGTGACGGACTCGGTGATGACCGAGGTGATGCGCCTGTCGGGGCAGGAGTACGTGGACATGTACGCCACCAAGGCGAAGGCGGCGTAGCGGTACGGGGGCCCGGGCTCCCGTACTGCCGGAGGGCCGCACCCGCGTCGGGTGCGGCCCTCCGGCCTGTCCGGCACGGGTCCGGCCAGGTGCCGGACCTGTGCCCGGACACCCCCTAGGGGTGTTCGGCGCCCTCTTCGAGCCTCTGGCCCCGGAGCAGGAACCAGGCCGCGACCGCCGTCGCCAGCAGGACGGCCGCGCCGGCCCCGGCCGCGATGCGCAGGCCCTCGACGAAGGCGTCCTGCGCGGTGGTGACCAGCGCCCCGGCCGTCGCGTCCGGCAGGCCGGCGGAGGCCTCCACCGCGCCGCCCAGCGACTCGTGCGCGGCCGCCGCCGTGTCGGCGGGGACGCCCGGCGGGGTGACGAAGTCGCTGTAGACGCCGGTCACCACGGAGCCGAGGAGCGCGATGCCGAGCGCCGCGCCGAGTTCGTACGCCGTCTCGGAGACGGCCGACGCGGCCCCCGCCTGCTCGCGCGGGACGCTCGACAGGATGACGTCGGCGGTCACGGTGAACGCGAAGCCCGCGCCGACCCCGACGACCAGCAGGGACACGCCGAGCATCGGGTAGCCCGTGGAGCGGTCGAGCAGGGTCAGCGCGGCGAGCGCCAGGCCCACGGCGGCGAGGCCGCCCGACACCACGGACCGCACCGAGAAGCGCCGGGCCACATGACCGGCGATCAGACCGGTCGTCACCGCGCCGAGAGCGGCGGGCAGTTCGGCGAGGCCCGCCTCCAGCGGGGAACGTCCCTGGACGAGCTGGAGGAACTGGGAGAGGAAGAACACCAGTCCCGACAGGCCCAGGATGGTCAGCAGATCGGCGAGCACCGCGCCGGAGAAGCCCCGGTGGTGGAACAGCCGCATGTCGAGCAGCGGTGCGGCGAGCCGGAGCTGGCGCCGTACGAACCAGGCCAGCGCGGCCGCGCCGATGACGGCGGCGGCGGCCGTACCGAGGTGGAGCCCGTGCGCGGCGGCCTCCTTGACCGCGTACACGACGCCGATCATGCCGACGAGCGACAGCGCGACGCTGGGCAGGTCCCAGGGTCCGGGCGCGGGGTTCTTCGACTCGGGGATGTACCGCATGCCGACCAGGACGAGCACGGCCATGACCGGCAGGTTGATCAGGAAGACCGAGCCCCACCAGAAGTGCTCCAGCAGGAAGCCGCCGACGACCGGGCCCACCGCCGCGCCGGCGGACGCCATGGCGCCCCAGATGCCGATGGCGAGGCTGCGCTCGCGCGGGTCGTGGAACAGGTTGCGGATGAGCGCCAGCGTGGAGGGCATGAGGGTCGCGCCGGCGACGCCGAGCAGCGCACGGGCGAGGATCATCATCTCGGGGCTGGTGGCGTACGCGTTGAGGACGGAGACGGCACCGAAGGCGGTGGCCCCGGTCAGCAGCAGCTTCTTGCGGCCGATGCGGTCGCCGAGACTGCCCATGGAGACGAGGAGCCCGGCGATGACGAAGGAGTAGACGTCGCCGATCCACAGCAACTGGGTGCCGGTCGGCCGGAGGTCCTCGCTGAGGAACGGTGTCGCCAGGCCGAGCACGGTGGCGTCGACGGCCACCAGCAGCACGGCGAGGACCAGTACGGCGAGTGCCAGCCACCGGCCCGGGCGGCGCAGGACCTCCGCTTCCCTGGTGGGCTGATCGGTACGGGTCATCTCTCCACGCTCCTGCGTGCTCCGCCGAGCAGCAGCTCGGCGATCATGTACTGGTAGTCCTTGGCGGCGACCCGCCCGTCCTGCACGGCCCAGGCACAGGTGCCGATGAGCCCGTAGAGCGCCTCGGTGAGCCAGGCGGGCGTGAGGTCGATCCGGAACTCGCCCTCCTCCTGGCCGCGCCGGAAGAGCGCGGCCACGCGGGCGTCGAGGCGGGCCCAGCCCTCGTTCATCTGGTCGCCCTCGAAGAGCTGGTTCTCGGTGACGAGGAACGCAAGCAGCCCGGCGACCGGCTCCAGTCCGGCGATCAGCCGGCGCAGTGCCGCCTCGGCGGTGCCGTCCTCGAACCGGGCGGCGTCGATGGCCGCCTCGAACTCCTGGATCCCGAGCGCCTCCAGGGCCCTGACCAGCGCGTCCCGTCCGGCGAAGTGCCGGTGAAGGGTCGCGCGGCCGATGCCGGCGGCGCGGGCGACCTCGTCCATGGTGGCGGTCGCCTTGCGGGAGAGGAGGGCGGCGGCGGTGCGCAGCACCTGCTCACGGTCGACTGTCATGAGACAACCATAACCCACGTGAGACATCAACGTCTCATTCGGGATCCGATCGACTCGCCTGATACGCCGACGGCGCGGTCCCTCAGGCCACACGCCCGTACGCCACCGGCTCCGGCCCGCTCCCGCTGCGGCCCCGAACGCACCGAAGGCCCCTCGCGGGGCCTTCGGTGGGTGCTGGGAAAGCGCGGCACGCGCGATCGCGCGCAAGGTGCCGCCGCGCCGTTACCGCTTGGCAGTGGCCCAGGCGCGCTGGATCACGAGGTCGGCCTTGAGCTCGGCGAGCTGGGTGGCGACGGCGGAGGGGGCCGTGCCGCCCCGGCCGCTGCGGGAGGCGAGGGCGCCGGGGACGTCCAGGACCGTCCGCACCTCGGGGGTGAGGTGCTCGGAGATCTTGGCGAACTGCTCGTCGGTGAGCTGGTCCAGCTCAATGCCGTGCGCCTCGCACTCCTTGACGCACTCACCGGCGACCTCGTGCGCCACCCGGAACGGCACACCCTGCTTGACCAGCCACTCCGCGATGTCGGTGGCGAGCGAGAAGCCCGCCGGGGCCAGCTCCTCCATCCGCTCGCGGTTGACGGTGAGCGTGGCCATCATGCCGGTGAAGGCGGGCAGCAGGACCTCGAGCTGGTCGCAGGAGTCGAAGACCGGCTCCTTGTCCTCCTGGAGATCGCGGTTGTACGCGAGCGGGAGCGCCTTCAGGGTCGCCAGCAGGCCCGTGAGGTTGCCGATCAGCCGCCCCGACTTGCCGCGCGCGAGCTCGGCGATGTCCGGGTTCTTCTTCTGCGGCATGATCGACGAGCCGGTGGAGAAGGCGTCGTGCAGGGTCACGAAGGAGAACTCCTTCGTGTTCCAGATGATGACCTCCTCCGCGATCCGGGAGAGGTTCACCCCGATCATCGCGGTGATGAACGCGAACTCGGCGACGAAGTCGCGCGAGGCCGTGCCGTCGATGGAGTTGCCCGCGCTGCCGTTCTCGAAGCCCAGGTCCTTGGCGACCGCCTCCGGGTCCAGCCCGAGCGACGAGCCGGCGAGGGCGCCGGAGCCGTACGGGGAGACCGCCGTCCGCTTGTCCCACTGGCGCAGCCGCTCCGCGTCCCGGGAGAGCGACTGCACATGGGCGAGCACATGGTGGGCGAAGAGCACGGGCTGGGCGTGCTGGAGGTGCGTACGCCCCGGCATGGCGACGTCCGGGTGGGCGTCGGCCAGGCCCACCAGGGCGTCCTGGAGGTCGGCGAGCAGCCCGCCGATGATCCGGGCGTGGTCGCGCAGGTACATCCGGAACAGCGTGGCCACCTGGTCGTTGCGGGACCGGCCCGCGCGCAGCTTGCCGCCGAGGTCGGGGCCGAGCCGCTCCAGCAGCCCCCGCTCCAGCGCCGTGTGGACGTCCTCGTCGGCGATGGTGCCGGTGAAGGAGCCGTCCGCGACGTCGGCCTCCAGCCGGTCGAGGCCCGCCAGCATGCGCGTCAGCTCGTCGGCGGTCAGCAGCCCGGCCTTGTGCAGGACGCGGGCGTGGGCGCGGGAGCCGGCGATGTCGTACGGCGCGAGGCGCCAGTCGAAGTGCACGGACGCGGACAGCTTGGCCAGTGCCTCGGCGGGACCGTCGGCGAAGCGGCCGCCCCAGAGCCGGACGTCACCGTTGTTGCTGCTCACTGCTTCAAGCTCCTCAAGGCCGGGGAAGTACGACGCCTCCCCGCCCACGGGGAACGGGGAGGCGGCTGTCGAACGAGCGGGGTCAGGTCAGGTCACGCTTGGCGGCGATCTTCGACGAGAGCGCGAAGATGTCGATGAAGCCCTGCGCCTTGGACTGGTCGAAGGTGTCGCCCGAGTCGTACGTGGCCAGGTTGAAGTCGTACAGGGACTCGTCCGACTTCCGGCCGGTGACGACGGCGCGGCCGCCGTGCAGGGTCATCCGGATGTCACCGGAGACGTGCTGGTTGGCCTCGTTGATGAAGCCGTCCAGGGCCCGCTTGAGCGGCGAGAACCACAGGCCGTCGTAGACCAGCTCGCCCCAGCGCTGCTCGACCTGCCGCTTGTAGCGGGCCAGCTCGCGCTCGACCGTGACGTTCTCCAGCTCCTGGTGGGCGGTGATCAGGGCGATCGCGCCGGGGGCCTCGTAGACCTCGCGGGACTTGATGCCGACCAGCCGGTCCTCGACCATGTCGATCCGGCCGATGCCCTGGGCGCCGGCCCGCTCGTTGAGCTGCTGGATGGCCTGGAGGACGGTGACGGGCTTGCCGTCGATGGCGACCGGGACGCCCTCCTTGAAGGTGACGACCACCTCGTCGGGCTCACGGGGGGTGGCCGGGTTCGAGGTGTACTCGTAGATGTCCTCGATCGGCGCGTTCCAGATGTCCTCGAGGAAGCCGGTCTCGACGGCCCGGCCGAAGACGTTCTGGTCGATGGAGTACGGGGACTTCTTGGTGGTCGCGATCGGCAGCTCCGCCTTCTCGGCGAACGCGATGGCCTTGTCGCGGGTCATCGCGTAGTCCCGGACCGGGGCGATGCACTTCAGGTCGGGACCGAGGGCCTGGATGCCGGCCTCGAAGCGGACCTGGTCGTTGCCCTTGCCGGTGCAGCCGTGGGCGACGATCGAGGCGTCGTGCTTCCTGGCGGCGGCGACCAGGTGCTTGACGATCGCGGGCCGGGAGAGCGCCGAGACCAGCGGGTAGCGGTCCATGTAGAGGGCGTTGGCCTTGATCGCCGGGAGGCAGTACTCGTCGGCGAACTCGTCCTTGGCGTCCGCGACCTCGGCCTCGACCGCACCGCAGGCGAGCGCGCGCTTGCGGATGACGTCCAGGTCCTCGCCGCCCTGGCCGACGTCCACGGCGACGGCGATGACCTCGGCACCCGTCTCCTCGGCGATCCAGCCGATGGCGACGGAGGTGTCCAGTCCGCCCGAGTAGGCGAGTACGACGCGCTCGGTCACGGGTTTCTCCTTACGGTGCATTCACTGACAGGTATAACTATGCAGACCGCCGTATGTTTTGTCAACGCGGGTCCCGGTGGTCCGGGAGGCGGGTGACGCGGGGGCCGGTGGGCCGGGGAGGGGCGCGCGGACCGGCCGTGGGGCCCGGCCCCGTTCGGCCGCGCGCGGCGGGCGGGAGGGGGGCGGCGGGCGTACGGTCCGGGCATGCGCCGCCCAGGTCCCGCCTTCGCCGCCGTTCTCGCGTCCGCCCTCGCCGCCGTCCTCGTGGCCGTCCTGCCGCCGGTCCCGGTCGCCGCCGCCGGGGAGGGTCCGCCGCTGCCCGCGCGGATGGCGGACACGGGGGGCGGTACGCAGCTGATCACGGCCGTCGCGCCCCGCGCCGGGGCCACCCACGGGAGGGTGAGCTGGTGGGACCGGCGCGGCGGGCGGTGGGTGCGGGCGGGTTCGGCGGCGGCGCGGTTCGGGGCGAACGGGCTGGTCGAGGGCGGCCGGCGGCGCCAGGGCACGTCGACCACGCCGACGGGTCTGTACGCGCTGCCGTACGCCTTCGGCATCGACGCCCGCCCGGCGGGCACGGGGGTGCGGTACCGGCGCGTGACGCGGGAGTCCTGGTGGTGCCAGGACAACCGGTCACGCGCCTACAACCGCTGGGTGGAGGGCCTGCCTCCCGACTGCCGGGCCGGGGAGGCGGAGCACCTCGTCACCTACGGGCGGCGCTACGCCCACGCCCTGGTGATCGGATTCAACTACGACCGTCCGGTACGCGGCCGGGGCGCGGGCATCTTCCTGCACGTGGCGGGGCGCGGGCCGACGGCGGGCTGCGTGGCCGTTCCGGCCCGCGCCATGCGCCGGATCCTCACCTGGGCGGACCGCTCCCGCCGCCCGCACATCGCGATCGGCACGGAGTCGGGCGCGACCGCCGTCACCCGGTACTGACCCGGTGGTCGGGGCCGGGTGCCGGGCCGGTCACCGCTCCTTCTGCGCCAGCCGCAGCAGGTGGTCCGCGAGGGCCTGGCCGCCCGCGGGGTCGCGGGAGATGAGCAGCAGGGTGTCGTCACCGGCGATGGTGCCGAGGATGGCGTGCAGTTCGGCCTGGTCGATGGCCGACGCGAGGAACTGGGCCGCGCCCGGGGGCGTCCGCAGGACCACCAGGTTGGCGGAGGCCTCGGCGGAGATCAGCAGCTCGCCCGAGAGGCGCCGCATCCGCTCCTCCTTGGCCGACTCGCCGAGCGGGGCCTGCGGGGTGCGGAAGCCGCCCTCGCTGGGCACCGCGTAGATGAGTTCGCCGCCCGTGTTGCGGATCTTCACGGCGCCCAGCTCGTCGAGGTCCCGGGAGAGCGTCGCCTGGGTGACGCTCAGCCCGTCGTCGGCGAGGAGCTTCGCGAGCTGGCTCTGGGACCGCACCGGCTGCCGGTTGAGGATGTCCACGATCCGGCGGTGGCGTGCCGTCCGGGTCTGCGGGACGGACGGCCCCCCGTGGTCGAGGTCCTGCGCGTCGGTCATCGTCGTCTCATTCTCCGGCTCGTCCTTCCCCGTTCACGCTGCTGAGGACGCCGGGCAGGGCCCGGAGGAAGGCGTCCACCTCGTCGTCACCGATGACGAGCGGCGGCATGAGCCGTACGACATCGGGAGCGGGCGCGTTCACCAGGAGGCCGGCGTCCTGAGCCGCCTGCTGCACCTGAGGCGCGAGGGGCTCGGTGAGCACGATACCCAGCAGCAGGCCCGCACCACGGACGTGGGAGACCAGCGAGTGGTCCAGGGCCTCGATTCCGGCGCGCAGCCTCTCGCCGAGGCGCTTGACCTCGTCGAGGGCGGAATCGGCGGCGAGGGTGTCGAGTACGGCGAGTCCGGCGGCGCACGCGACGGGGTTCCCGCCGAACGTCGTGCCGTGGTGGCCGGGCTTCAGCAGGTCGGCCGCCGGGCCGAACGCGATCGTCGCGCCGATGGGCAGGCCGCCGCCCAGGCCCTTGGCGAGGGTGACGACGTCCGGCTCGACGCCGTGCGCCTGGTGCTCGAACCAGTGGCCGCACCGCCCGATGCCGGTCTGCACCTCGTCGAGGACGAGCAGCGCGCCGGTCGCGCGGGTGATCTCCCGGGCGGCCTTCAGATAACCGGGCGGCGGGACGACGACGCCGATCTCGCCCTGGATGGGCTCGATGACGACGAACGCCGTCCGGTCGGTGACGGCGGCGCGGAGCGCGTCGACGTCCCCGTACGGCACATGGGTGACGTCGCCGGGCAGCGGCAGGAACGGCTCCTGCTTGCCGGGCTGGCCGGTGAGGGCCAGGGCGCCCATGGTGCGGCCGTGGAAGCCGCCGGTGGTGGCGACCATGTGGGTGCGGCCGGTCAGCCGTCCGATCTTGAAGACGGCCTCGTTGGCCTCGGCGCCCGAGTTGCAGAAGAAGACCCGCCCGGGCCGGCCGAGGAGCTGGAGCAACCGCTCGGCGAGGGCGACGGGCGGCTCGGCGACGAAGAGGTTGGAGACGTGGCCGAGGGTGCCGATCTGCCGCGAGACGGCCTGGACGACGGCGGGGTGGGCGTGACCGAGGGCGTTGACGGCGATGCCGCCGACGAAGTCGAGGTACTCGGTGCCGTCCGCGTCCCACACCTTGGCGCCCTCGCCCCGGACGAGGGGGAGCCGGGGCGTGCCGTAGTTGTCCATCAGCGCGCCTTGCCAGCGCTGGGTCAGTTCCTGGTTCGTCACTGCGGTCCCCCTGGTCCGTCCGGCACGACCATCGTGCCGATGCCCTCGTCGGTGAAGATCTCCAGCAGGATCGAGTGCTGTACGCGCCCGTCGATGACGCGCGCGGTGGTGACGCCGTTGCGCACGGCGTGCAGGCAGCCCTCCATCTTGGGGACCATGCCGCTGGAGAGCTCGGGCAGCAGCTTCTCCAGCTCGGTGGCGGTGAGCCGGCTGATGACCTCGTCGCTGTGGGGCCAGTCCTCGTACAGGCCCTCGACGTCGGTCAGCACCATCAGAGTCTCGGCGCCCAGCGCCGCAGCGAGTGCCGCAGCCGCCGTATCAGCATTGACGTTGTAGACATGTCCGTCGTCCTGGGAACGTGCGATCGAGGAGACGACCGGGATGCGGCCGTTGTCCAGCAGTGCTTGGATGGCGCCGGTGTCGATCTCGGTGATCTCACCGACGCGGCCGATGTCGACGAGCTCGCCGTCGATGCGCGGCCGGTACTGCGTGGCGGTGATGGTGTGCGCGTCCTCGCCGGTCATGCCGACGGCGAACGGGCCGTGCTGGTTGAGCAGTCCGACGAGCTCGCGCTGGACCTGTCCGGCGAGCACCATCCGTACGACGTCCATCGCCTCGGGCGTGGTGACGCGGAGGCCGGCCTTGAACTCGCTGGCCAGGCCGTGCTTGTCGAGCTGGGCGCTGATCTGGGGACCGCCGCCGTGGACGACGACCGGCTTGAGGCCGGCGTGCCGGAGGAAGACGACGTCCTGGGCGAACGCGGCCTTCAGCTCCTCGTCGACCATGGCGTTGCCGCCGAACTTGATGACGACGGTCTTGCCGTGGTGGCGCGTCAGCCAGGGCAGCGCCTCGATGAGGATCTGCGCCTTGGGCAGGGCGGTGTGCTTGCGTGTGGTGCTCATGAGCTGTACGCGCTGTTCTCGTGGACGTAGTCGGCGGTGAGGTCGTTGGTCCAGATGACGGCGGACGCGGACCCGGCCGCCAGGTCGGCGGTGATCTTCACTTCGCGGTACCGCATGTCGACGAGGTCGCGGTCCTCGCCGACCGAGCCGTTCTTGCAGACCCAGACGCCGTTGATGGCGACGTTGAGCCGGTCGGGCTCGAAGGCGGCCTTCGTGGTGCCGATGGCGGACAGGACGCGGCCCCAGTTGGGGTCCTCGCCGTGGATGGCGCACTTGAGGAGGTTGTTGCGGGCGATGGAGCGGCCCACCTCGACGGCGTCGTCCTCGCTCGCCGCGTTGATCACCTCGACGCGGATGTCCTTGGACGCGCCCTCGGCGTCGCCGATGAGCTGGCGGCCGAGGTCGCCGCAGACCTGCGTCACGGCCTCGGCGAAGTCGTCGTGGTCCGGGGTGATGCCGGAGGCGCCGGAGGCGAGCAGCAGGACGGTGTCGTTGGTGGACATGCAGCCGTCGGAGTCGACCCGGTCGAAGGTGACGCGGGTGGCGTCGCGGAGCGCCTTGTCGAGCGCGGCGGCGTCGACGTCGGCGTCGGTGGTGAGGACGACGAGCATGGTGGCGAGACCGGGGGCGAGCATGCCGGCGCCCTTGGCCATGCCGCCGACGGTCCAGCCGTCCTTGGTGACCACGGAGGTCTTGTGGACGGTGTCGGTGGTCTTGATGGCGATGGCGGCCTTCTCGCCGCCGTGCTCGGACAGTTCCCCGGCGGCCTTCTCGACGCCGGGAAGCAGCTTGTCCATGGGCAGGAGCACGCCGATGAGTCCGGTGGAGGCGACGGCGACCTCGCCGGCGCCGATGTCGAGGACCTCCGCGACCTTCTCGGCGGTGGCGTGGGTGTCCTGGAAGCCCTGGGGGCCGGTGCAGGCGTTGGCGCCGCCGGAGTTGAGAACGACGGCCCGCAGCTCGCCGGTCTTCAGGACCTGCTCGGACCACAGGACGGGGGCGGCCTTGACGCGGTTGGAGGTGAACACGCCCGCGGCGGCGCGGCGGGGCCCGTTGTTGACCACGAGGGCCAGGTCCGGGTTGCCGTTCGCCTTGATCCCGGCCGCGATGCCCGCGGCCGTGAATCCCTTCGCTGCCGTGACGCTCACTGTGCTTCTCCGTTCGCTGCTGCGCCCGCGCACGGTGGTGCGGGCATCGTCGTCGTCCGCGGCCCGGTCGCCGCGTGTTCCGCCCCGGCCACCACGGGGAGGCGTCCCGGGCTCACGGTGCGACTCCGGTCGTGGAAAGACCCGTGTCCTCGGGGAGCCCGAGGGCGATGTTCATGCTCTGCACCGCGCCGCCGGCGGTGCCCTTGGTGAGGTTGTCGATGGCGCTGATCGCGATGACGCGGCCGGCCGCCGGGTCGAGGGCGATCTGGACCTGTACGGCGTTGGAGCCGTACACGGACGACGTCGCGGGCCACTGCCCCTCGGGGAGGAGGTGGACGAACGGCTCGTCGGCGTACGCCTTGGTGTAGGCGGCCCGGACGTCCTCGGCGGTGGTGCCCGGCTTCGCCCTGGCGCTGCACGTGGCGAGGATGCCGCGGGCCATCGGGGCGAGGGTGGGGGTGAAGGAGACGGTGACGGGCTCCCCTGCGACCCCGCCGAGGTTCTGCATCATCTCGGGGGTGTGGCGGTGGCCGCCGCCGACGCCGTACGGGCTCATGGAACCCATGACCTCGGAGCCGAGCAGGTGCGGCTTGAGCGCCTTGCCCGCGCCGGAGGTACCGGTCGCGGCGACGACCACCGCCTCCGGCTCGACGAGGCCGCCCGCGTACGCGGGGTAGAGCGCGAGGGACACGGCGGTGGGGTAGCAGCCCGGCACCGCGATGCGCTTGGTCCCCTCCAGCGCGGCGCGGGCACCCGGCAGCTCGGGGAGGCCGTAGGGCCAGGTCCCGGCGTGCGCGGAGCCGTAGAACCGCTCCCAGTCGGCGGCGTCCTTCAGCCGGAAGTCGGCGCCCATGTCGATGACCAGGACGTCGTCGCCGAGCTGCTCGGCGACCGCGGCGGACTGTCCGTGCGGAAGGGCGAGGAAGACCACGTGGTGGCCGGCGAGGACCTCGGCGGTGGTCGGTTCGAGGACGCGGTCGGCGAGCGGCGGCAGGTGGGGCTGGAGCGGGCCGAACGTCTGGCCCGCGTTGGAGTGACCGGTCAGGGCGCCGATCTCCACCCGGGGGTGGCCGAGGAGCAGCCGGAGCACCTCTCCGCCCGCGTACCCGCTCGCACCCGCCACTGCTGCTCGTACTGCCACTGGACCCTCCTCGTCGATGGCATGACTATACGCATCTTCGCAGTTTTATGCAACGTTTCCGTGTGCCTGCCGGCATGGGCGGGCACGGGCGCGCCCGCGCGGGGAGCGGGGAGCGCCGGCGGCGGCGCTGACGGACTTCTCGGGCGTTCGGCGGCCACAACGCCTCGTTGACGTTCACGCGTTGAGGGGACGGTACGGACGGTAATATCCGCTGCCTCAGCGATTCGGCGCGAGCAGGAGCACGACGATGGCAGCGAACCCGGTGGCCGGTGTACTCGCCCGTGTGGCGGACGTGATCCGGGACGTGCCTGCCGACCGGAGCGGTGCGCTGTGGCGCCTCGCGGAGGACAGCCGTCAGCTCGACGCCAATGTGGTGCGCCTGGCCGCCGGCTCCCGGGTCGCCGCGCACGTCGAGCCGGACCTGGACGTGCTGGTCTATGTGGTGGACGGCACCGGGCGGCTCGGCACCCCGGAGGGTGAGCTCCCGCTGGAGGCGGGGTGCGTGGTGTGGCTGCCGCGCGGCTCGCGGCGCGGGATGGCGGCCGGGCCGGAGGGGCTGACGTACCTGACGGCACACCGCCGCCGGCCGGGGCTCTCCATCCGGTCCGCCCCCGGTGCCCCGGCGGAGGACCGGGCGGACGACGGTGACCGGGCGGGCGGCGAGGCCGTGTGCCTGCTCGGCCGGGTGTGCCCGGAGTGCGGGCGGCTCGCCCCCGACGAGTCCGGCGTCCGCTTCTGCGGGCGCTGCGGGAGCCGGCTGCCGGACGCCTGACCGGCTACTTCTTCACGGCCCGCAGCACGACGAACTTCGGGTCGGCCGCCACGACCTCGGAGTTGCCGAAGACGCGGCGCAGCGTCACGTGGTAGCCGAGGTGCCGGTTGCCGACCACCCACAGCTCGCCGCCGTCGCGCAGCGCGCGCCGGGCGTCGGAGAACATCCGGCGGGCCGTGACGTCGGTCATGGCCTGGTGACTGTGGAAGGGCGGGTTGTTCAGCACCAGGTCGACGGAGCCGGCCGGGACGTCCGCGAGTCCGTCGCCGACCAGGAACTCGGCGTCGCCGCCGGGCGGGCCGCTGCTCCGGTACGTCTCCTCGGCCGACGCGACCGCCTGGTACGACTCGTCGGTGAACAGGAGCCGCGCCCCCGGGTCGGCGAGCGCCACGGCGAGGCCCACCACCCCGTTGCCGCAACCCAGGTCGACGACCCGGGAGCCGCCGAGGCCGCGCGGCAGGTGCTGGAGGAAGAACCGGGTGCCGATGTCCAGGCGGTCGGCGCAGAAGACGCCGGCGTGGTTGACGACGGTCCGGCCCGCGACGGGCGCCGGGGCGTCGTCGGGGAGGGCGTAACGGAGCGGCCAGGGGCTCGGGGTGCGCGGGAGCGCGGGGTCCGGCGTGCACAGGACGAGCCGGGCCTTCTTGACCGCCAGGGACGTGGGGGCGGGGCCGATGATCCGCTCGAAGAGCCGGAGCGTGGAGGTGTGGATCTCCTTGACCATGCCGGTGCCGACGACGACCGTCCCGGCGTGCACGGCCGGGGCGAGGCGGTGCAGCAGGTCCTCCAGGAGCGCCAGGCTCTTGGGGACCCGGACGAGCAGCACGTCGATGCGCTCGGGCGGGGCGTCCCGGGTGGTCAGCAGCCGCACGGCGCCGGGGTCGACGCCGTTGCGGGCGAGGTTGGCGCGGGTGGCCTCGCGCGCGAGGTACGAGTCGGTGATCTGGACGACCCGCCCGGGGTGGTGCCCGGCGAGCGAGGTGGCCAGGGCGCCCCACCGGTCACCGGCCACGACCACGGTGCCGGTGTCCGGGAGCGGTGTTCCGGCGAGGTGTCCCAGCAGGTACTCGTCGGCGGCGTCCCAGGCGCGCAGCCGGTCGCGCGGGTCCTCGGGGAAGCGGGCGAGTTCGTACGCGCCCCATGACGTGGTCAGACGGTTCATTGTCCGCCCAGGCTAGCCGGTGGGGCGGGGGCCGCCGGAACCGGAGCGCGCCCTCCAGCGGTCCGGGACGTCGAGCGGCGCGAACGCGTGCTGCCGGACACGCTCGTTGCCCCCTCAACGACCGGCACCCGACCGGCTTCCTCCGGGTGACACGGACCACACCTGCGGACGTAGACTCCCCCTACGGAACGACAAACAGGGCGAAATGCCGCAAGGAGGTCACTCGATGCACGCGATCGTGGGCGACACATTGCTGGTGCACGGCAGGGTCGTGGGCCAGCACGACCGGACCGCCGAGGTCATCGAGGTGCTCGGGCCGGACGGCACTCCCCCGTACCGCGTCCGCTTCGACGACGGTCACGAGGCCGTGATGTCCCCGGGCCCCGACAGCGTCGTACGCCACAAGGAGCCCGGTTAGCCGTCCGGCACGATCGGCGAGACGCTCCCTAGTCCGGCGGACGGGCCGGGGTCGGGTAGTGGTCGGCCACCACCCGGGCCATCGCGCCGATACGGTCCGCCACGACCTCCTTGGCCGAGAAGAAGACATGCCCCCGCACCCGCGGGTACTCCCCCGCGAGCGTGAGGTGGCGTGACAGTTCGGCCGGGTCCTGCCAGGCCGCCGGCTGGGCGGGGTCACCGGCCTTGTACAGCGCCTCCCCGACGTACAGCTCGACGCCCGTGCCCCGCGCCACGTCGTCCCACCAGGGCACCAGCGTGGCGTAGTCGGCGGCGGCGAAGCCGATGTGCCAGTAGAGCTGCGGCACCACGTAGTCGATCCAGCGCTCCTTGACCCACTTGCGGGTGTCGGCGTGCAGGTGGTCGTAGGTCTGGACGCCCGCCCGGGTGTCCGAGCCCAGCGGGTCGGCGGCGCGGTTGCGCCACACGCCGAAGGGGCTGATCCCGAACCGTACGTCCCGGTCGATGTCCCGGATCCCCTCGGACATCTCCCGCACCAGCCGGTCGATGTTGTCGCGCCGCCACGCGGCCTTGTCCGGGAAGCCGGCCCCGTGGGCGGCGTAGGTGTCGTCGTCGGCGAAGGCCTGGCCCGCGACCGGGTAGGGGTAGAAGTAGTCGTCGAAGTGCACGGCGTCGATGTCGTAGCGGCGTACGGCGTCGAGCATGGCGTCCTGGACGAACCGCCGCACCTCCGGCAGCCCCGGGTCGTAGTACAGCTTCCCGCCGTACGGCAGCACCCAGTCCGGGTGGACCCGGGCCGGGTGGCCCTCCGCCAGCCGGGCCGGGTCCGTGTGGTTGGCCACCCGGTACGGGTTGAACCAGGCGTGCAGCTCCAGGCCCCGCGCGTGCGCCTCGGCCACCGCCGTGCCCAGCGGGTCCCAGCCCGGGTCCCGGCCCTGGACGCCGGTGAGCCACTGCGACCAGGGCTCGTACGGCGAGGGCCACAGCGCGTCGGCGGTGGGGCGCACCTGGAACACCACCGCGTTCAGCCGCCGCTCCACCGCGGCGTCGAGGAACGCCAGCAGCTCGGCGCGCTGCCGGTCGGCCGGGAGGCCCGGCTTGGAGGGCCAGTCGCGGTTGGCGACGGTCGCCAGCCACATCCCGCGGAACTCCCGGCCGGCCCGCCGCCTGCCGTGCTTCCCGTGCTTCCCGTGCTTCCCGTGTTTGTCGTGCTTCCCGTGGCCCTGGCCGTGCTCGCGGCCGGACCGGGCCGCCGCGCCCGCGTCCGCCGCCGTCCACAGCGAGGCCGCCGCTCCGATCACGGCCGCCGCCAGGCTCCGTCTACCGATATGCCGCATTCATATGCCCCTTACCGGTGGGTTGTCCCGTTGTCTCCCCGTCCCCGCAGAGCATGCCCGCCCCGGAGCGGCCTCCACCCGCGCGAACGGAGTAACGTCGTGGGGTCGAGGCGGGCGCCGGAATCACACGGGGGACCTGCCGCAGGGAAGATCAGCGAAAGGCACGATGTGACCGACATCGAACGCGTCGGAGTGGTGGGCTGCGGCCAGATGGGCGCGGGCATCGCGGAGGTGTGTGCCCGTAGCGGCCTGGAGGTCAAGGTCGCCGAAACCACCGGCGAGGCCCTGGAGATCGGCCGTACCCGGCTGTACAACTCCCTCTCCAAGGCCGCCCAGCGGGGCAAGATCACCGAGGAGGAGCGCGACGCGACGCTCGCCCGGCTCAGCTTCACCACCGATCTCGGCGAGTTCGCCGACCGTGACCTGGTCGTCGAGGCGGTCGTCGAGAACGAGCAGGTGAAGACCGAGATCTTCCAGGTCCTCGACCAGGTCGTGACCCGCCAGGACGCGATCCTCGCCTCGAACACCTCCTCCATCCCGCTGGTGAAGCTGGCCGTGGCGACGTCCCGCCCCGACCAGGTCATCGGCATCCACTTCTTCAACCCGGCCCCGGTGCAGCAGCTCGTCGAGCTGATCCCGGCACTGACCACCTCCGAGGGCACGATCAGCCGCTCCCAGGCCGTGGTGGAGAAGGTGCTCGGCAAGCACGCGATCCGCGCCCAGGACCGCTCCGGCTTCGTCGTGAACGCGCTGCTGATCCCCTACCTCCTCTCCGCGATCCGGATGTTCGAGTCGGGCATCGCCAGCCGCGAGGACATCGACAACGGCATGGAGATGGGCTGCGCCCACCCCATGGGGCCGCTGAAGCTCGCCGACCTCATCGGCCTCGACACGGTCCACTCGGTCGCGGACTCGATGTACGCCGAGTACAAGGAGCCGCTGTACGCCGCTCCCCCGCTGCTCCAGCGCATGGTGGACGCGGGGCGCCTCGGCCGTAAGACGGGATCGGGCTTCTACCCCTACGGTTCGTGACGCTGAGCGACGAACTTTCGCACGGGGTGTGCGGAGCGTGTGCGCATATGCCCTGCGCACACGCTCCCCGCGCTCCCGTCACGGGGGTTGACTCGGTACCGCTCAGTCGACCAAGAGGAGCGGAGAACCGTGACCACCGATCCCGAACACTTAACGGCCGTCGAGGAGTTCGCAGAGCTGCGCCGCTGTCTCGACGTCGGGCTCGCCCGGATCGACGGGCAGCTCGCGCTGCTCGCCCAGCGCAACGGCCAGATCGACCGTGAACTGACCGGTCTGGCCGCGCGCGTGGCGGCACTGGAGCAGGCCAAGTGGCCGCTGCCCGCCGTTTCCGCGTGCACCGCCGTGGGCGCGCTGGCGGTGGCGGTGTGGCAGGCGCTCGGCCACTGACCCGGGCGACCGCCGTCAGCCGAGCCGGAGATGGTGCAGCATCAGCAGCCCGGCCGCCATGTTGGCGGCCGGGACCTCACCCCGGGCGATCATGTCCGGGACGAGTTTCAGCGGTATCCACTCGCGGCGGGACGACTCGAAGTCGTCCTGGGGGTGGCCCACGTACGTGGCGTCGTCCGCCCAGTAGAGGTGGTGGCGGGCGTCGGTGAGGCCGTTGGACGGTTCGACGGTCAGGAGGTGGTGCAGGGGGCCCGGGCGCCACCCGGTCTCCTCCTCCATCTCCCGGGCTGCCGCCGCGGCGACGTCCTCGCCGTCCTCGACGACCCCGGCGGCGAGTTCCCAGCCCCAGCTATCGGTGATGAAACGGTGCCGCCACAGCATCAGCACCTCGTTGGCCGCGTTGACGGCCGTCGCCACGGCCACCGGGCGGAGCCGGATGAGGAAGTGCTCCAGGTGCCGGCCGTCGGGGAGTGCGACGTCCGCGAGGTTGACCTTGAACCAGCGGTTCTCATAGATGGTTTGTTCGCTCAGGTTCGTCCACTGCACTTTTCTGCCACCTTCCGACAAGTAGGTGGCAATATCGCAGCAGGCCCTGGGACCGTGCGGAACGTCGCACGGCAAGGTCACAGCGGCACGCGCAGCGCCCCGTCGATGAGCCCGGCCGCCTCCTCGGCATCACTGCATCCGCTCGCCACCAGGTGTTCGCGCACCTCGCGCAACCGGTCCCGCAGCCGTTGCGACTCCATCCCGCGCGCCCGTTCGGCCATCTCGGCCGCCGTCACCGCCGCCCGGTCCGCCTCGCCCTGCCGCAGTTCGATCTGGCTCAGCATGGCGAGCCGGTGCACACGCCCCCGGTCGTGCGCCGGTGTGCGCACCGCCGCCGCCGCGTGCTCCCGCGCCCCGTCCAGATCGCCCAGGCTCAGCAGGGCCTCGGCGACCTGCACGTTGACCAGCCCTGGCTGGACGTAGCCGGTCTCGTCCGGCTCGTGGCCCGGCCGGATGCGCTCCGCGTCCGCCTCCGCCCGCCGGATGCATCTCAGCGCGCCGGACCCGTCGCCCAGGTGCGCGTACGCCTTGGCCTGCATCGCGTACAGGTCCGCGGCGAGCGCCGGGGTGATCTGCCGTCCCGCGGTGCGCAGCGCGGCCTCCGCGAACGCCACCGCCTGCCGGTACTCCCCCATGAACAGCGACTGGTTGACCAGCAGGGCGATCACATAACCGCCGAGCCCCCGGTCGCCGCTCGCCTTCGCCAGCCGCAGCGCCTGGTGGAAGTACCGCTGGGCGAGGCCGTGCGCGTCGGAGTCGTACGCGCAGATGCCGGCGACCGCGACCAGTCCGCCGGTCGCGCGGTGCAACTGGCGGCCCAGCGCGTCGCTGTAGCCGCCGCGCAGCAGCGGCGCGGTCTCCGCGTTGAGGAAGCCGACGATCCGGGCGCGGGTGGCGATGCCGCCCGCCCGGCGGTACATCAGCTCGTAGTGGGCGCGGGCCGCGCGCAGCATGGTGATGTCGGACAGGCTCACCCGGGTCTGGCCGTCGCGCGAGACGTCGGCGTCCTCGGGCGGGTTCTCCCACTCCCACACGGGCATCACGGCCGGGGTGCCGGTCACCGCCGGTGCGCCCAGGACGTGCGGCCGCTGCTGCTCGTCGGAGCGCCACAGCGCGGTGGCCCGCTCCACGAAGCCGGACAGCGGCGAGCCGTGCGCGGCGGCGGCCTCGCCGGGGACGCCCAGCCCGATGTCGTCCAGGGTGACGGGGCGGCGCAGCCGGGCGCCCAGCACCTCGCAGATCAGGTCCGGGACCTGGCCGCGCGGCCGCTGGCCCTTCAACCAGCGCGCCACCGCGGTGTGTTCGTACCGCAGCGCCAGGCCGCGCGCCCGTCCGGCCTGGTTCACGTGGGCGGCCAGGCCCGCGTGCGAGATCCCCGCCTCGTCGAGCAGGGCGTCGAGCAGGGTGTTGGGCTGCATGGGCCCCTCCGGTGACTCGGTGTGCCCAGACTAGTGGAGTCGGGTTCGCACGGGGTGTGAACGGAATGCCCGTATCCGTACTCCGCGCGCGCTGCCGCCGGGCGCCCGGCGCCGGTTGACTGGGCGGTCTCTCACAGAGGCGGCCGGGCCGCCGGCTCCCCCTCGAACAGTGCGGCGGCCCGCAGGAGCGTCGTCCGTCCTGCCTGATCTGCCCGACACTCCGCGGCAGGGCGGACGGCGCCGGCCGCACCGCCATGTCCCCGACGGACGCGACCGATGGGAGGGCACAGGACGGGTACGGCGCGGCCCCGGGTCCGCGCCGTACCCGTACGACCGTCGCGCACGGCCGATCACGTCCACGCCGCCGGGGAGACGCCCGGCGGTACCCGCGCCCCCGGCCCTACGGCGTCCGGTCCGGGCACGCGTGAGGGGCACGGCCCGTGGTCCCGGCCGTGCCCCTCCTCGTGCGTACGGGCGTCAGGCGCCGCGCAGCACCGCGCCGGTCCGCTCGGCGGCCACGGCCACCGCGGCGTCACGGGCGGCCGAGGCCTCCTCGACGGTCAGCGTGCGGTCGGCCGCCCGGAACCGCAGGGCGTACGCCAGGGACTTCTTGCCCTCGCCGATCTGCTCGCCCTCGAAGACGTCGAACAGCCGGATGGACTCCAGCAGTTCACCGGCGCCCTCGCGCAGCGCGCTGCCCACCTCGGCGGACGGCACCTGCCGGTCCACGACCAGGGCGACGTCCTGCGTGGCGACCGGGAACGCCGAGATCCGCGGCGCGCGCACGGCACCGGCCGAGGCCCGCTCGACGGTGTCGAGGTCCAGCTCCATCGCGCACGTACGGGCGGGCAGGTGCAGCGCCTTGATGACGCGCGGGTGCAGCTCGCCGGCGTGGCCGACGACCCGCTCCTCGCCGTCCACCACCACGGCCAGCTCGGCGCAGCGGCCCGGGTGCCACGGCCCGTACTGGCCCTGACGCACGATCAGCTCGGTGCCGGCCTCGCGGGCGACGGTCCGGGCGGCCTCGACGGCGTCGGCCCAGTCGGACGGGCGGCCACCGCCCCACCAGCCCGCCTGCTCGCGCGCCCCGGCCAGGACGACGGCGGCGTGCCGCGGCTGCTCGGGCAGGACGGCGTTGACGCCGGCGATCTCCTCGTCGGTCGGGCGCCGGTCGACGGGCAGCCGCACCGCGACGCCCTGCTCCCGGGCGGCCCTGAAGACCAGGCCGGTCTCGAAGAGCGCCAGGTCGTGGCTGCCGCGGCCGTCGTTGCGGCGCAGCGCGCCGAGCAGGCCCGGCAGCAGCGTCGTGCGGAGCGCGGGCTCCTCGTCGGAGAGCGGGTTGACGAGGGTGACGACCTCGCGGCACGGGTCGTCCGCCGGGATGTCGAGCTGGTCGAGGACCTGCTCGCCGATGAACGGGTAGTTCAGCGCCTCGACGTACCCGGCACCCGCCAGGGCGCGGCCCACGCGGCGGTGGGTGCGCTGGCGCTCGGTGAGCCCGCGGCCGGCCGGGGGCCTGGGGAGCGTGGAGGGCAGGTTCTCGTACCCCTCGAGCCGGATGACCTCTTCGGCGAGGTCGTTGGGCTCGTTGAGGTCGGGACGCCAGGACGGGACGGTGACGACCAGCTCGTCCTGCCCGTACACGTCGCAGCCGACCTCCTGGAGGCGGCGGACGACGGTCTCCCGGCCGTACGCCACGCCGGCGACGCGGTCGGGGTGGTCGGCGGGCATCGTGATCGTGCGCGGCGCGGACGGCGCGAGGACCTCGGTGACGCCGGCCTCGGCGGTGCCGCCCGCGAGGAGGACCAGCAGGTCGACGGTGCGCTGCGCGGCGGCGGCCGCGGCCTGCGGGTCGACACCGCGCTCGAAGCGCTTGGACGCCTCCGAGGACAGCTTGTGGCGGCGCGCGGTGCGGGCGATGGAGATCGCGTCGAAGTGCGCGGCCTCGATGACCACCTCGGTGGTGCCGCGGACCTCGCCGGTCTCCGGGTCGGTCTCGGAGTCGGCGATCTCGGTGTTGGCGCCGCCCATGACGCCCGCGAGGCCGATGGGGCCGCGGTTGTCGGTGATGAGCAGGTCGGCCGGGTCGAGGACGCGGACCGTGCCGTCGAGGGTGGTGAGCTTCTCGCCGGGCTCGGCGCGGCGGACCCCGATGGGGCCGTCGAGCCGGGAGCGGTCGTAGGCGTGCAGCGGCTGGCCGAGCTCCAGCATCACGTAGTTGGTGATGTCCACGGCGAGGGAGATCGGGCGCATGCCGGCCTTCTGGAGGCGGCGCTGGAGCCAGATCGGGGAGCGGGCCTCCGGGTCGAGGCCGACGACGGTGCGCGCGGTGAAGCGGTCGCAGCCGATCGGGTCGGAGACCTTGACCAGGTAGCCGTAGGAGTTGGGCGCGGGCACGTCGAGGAGAGCCGGGTCGCGCAGCGGCAGGCCGTAGGCGGTGGCGACCTCGCGGGCGATGCCGCGCATCGACAGGCAGTAGCCGCGGTCGGGCGTGACGGCGATGTCGAGGACCTCGTCGTACAGCTCCAGCAGCTCGGTGGCGTCGATGCCGACCTCGTACTCCGGCGGGAGGACGATGATGCCGTGGGAGCCGTCGTCGCCCATGCCCAGCTCGTCGCCGGAGCAGATCATGCCGCGCGAGACCTTGCCGTACGTCTTGCGCTCGGCGATCCGGAAGTCGCCGGGGAGGACGGCGCCGGGCAGGGCCACGACGACCTTGTCGCCCTCGGCGAAGTTCCGGGCGCCGCAGATGATCTCCTGCGGCTCGCCGGTGCCGTTGGCGCCGCCGACGTCGACGGTGCAGAAGCGGATCGGCTTCTTGAACTCGGTCAGTTCCTCGATGGTGAGGACCTTGCCCACCACGAGCGGGCCCGTCAGGCCGGCGCCGAGCCGCTCGACGGTCTCGACCTCCAGCCCGGCCGACACCAGCTTGGCCTGTACGTCACGGCCGGTCTCCGTCGCCGGCAGGTCGACGTACTCCCGCAGCCACGAAAGCGGGACCCGCATCAGATCTCCATCCCGAACGGCCGGGTGAACCGGACGTCACCCTCGACCATGTCTCGCATGTCTTCGACGTTGTGGCGGAACATCAGCATCCGCTCGATGCCGAACCCGAAGGCGAACCCGCTGTACTTCTCGGGGTCCACGCCGCAGGCGGTGAGCACCTTGGGGTTGACCATGCCGCAGCCGCCCAGCTCGATCCAGCCCTCGCTGCCGCAGGTGCGGCAGGGCCGGTCCACGTCGCCGACGGACTCGCCGCGGCACACGTAGCAGAGCATGTCCATCTCGGCGGACGGCTCGGTGAACGGGAAGAAGTTCGGGCGCAGCCGGGTCTTCATGTCCGGGCCGAAGAGCGCCTGGACCATGTGGTCCAGGGTGCCCTTGAGGTCCGCCATGGTCAGGCCCTCGTCGACGGCCAGCAGCTCGATCTGGTGGAAGACCGGGGTGTGCGTGGCATCGAGCTCGTCGGTGCGGTAGACGCGGCCGGGGCACACCACGTACACGGGCGGCTCGCGGTCGATGAGCGTGCGGGCCTGCACCGGGGAGGTGTGGGTGCGCAGCACGATGCCGGACTCGTCGCCCGTCGTGGCCTCGCCGTCGGAGGAGGTGCCCCGGACGAAGAAGGTGTCCTGCATCTGGCGCGCCGGGTGGTCCGGCACGAAGTTCAGGGCGTCGAAGTTGAACCACTCCGCCTCGACCTCGGGGCCTTCGGCGACCTCGTAGCCCATGGAGACGAAGACGTCCGCGACGCGCTCCATGAGGGTGGTCAGCGGGTGGCGGGCGCCGGCCGGGGTGCGGTCGTGGGGCAGGGTGACGTCCACCGCCTCCTCGACGAGCACGCGCGCGTCGCGCTCCGCCTCCAGCTCGGCCTGCCGGGCGGCCAGTGCCTTGTTCACGGCACCCCGGGCCTGCCCCACGCGCTTGCCGGCCTCGGCCTTGGCGTGCGGCGGCAGGGCGCCGATCTCCCGGTTGGCGAGCGCGAGCGGCGAGGTGGGGCCGGTCTGGGCGACCTTGGCCTCGTGCAGCGCGTCGAGGTCGCCGGCGGCCGCGAAGGCGGCGAGCGCCTCGTCCCGCATGCGCTCGATCTCTTCCGGTTTCAGTGCCTCGACCTCGACTGGGTCGTACGACTTGTTCGGTGCCGACATCTCTTCCCGTACTTCCGATGGGCTGGCTGGGGCCCCCGCTCGACGACCGAGGACGCAAAGGTGCCAAAGGACGAGTCTAACGGGGTGTGGGCGGCGCGATGAGCCGCGGATCAGCCCGTGGACACTCGGCGGGCCCTGGCTAGGCCAGGTAGGCCGGGGCGCCCACGGGCAGCGTAAATCGGAACTGGGCGCCACCGGCGGGTCCGCGGCCGACGGTGATGGTCCCGCCGTGCGCCTCGACGATGCCCTTGACGATGTACAGGCCGAGGCCGGTCCCGCCGCGCTTGCTCCCCCGCCAGAAGCGGGTGAAGACACGGCCCATCGACTCCTCGGGGATGCCGGGGCCTTCGTCGCTCACGGTGACGGCCGTTCCCTTCTCGTCGTCCTGGGGGCCGGTGGGGGCCACCTCAATGGTGACGGTTCCCTCACCGTGGCGCACCGCATTTTCCAGCAGATTGCCGAGGATCTGGTCGATCTTGTCCGGGTCCGCCCACAGATCGGGCAGCGGGTGGCGTACGCGGACGAAGAACCGGTCCGGCGACTGGCCGCGGGCGGTGTGCGCCTGGACGTGGCGGCCGACGGCGGCCGCGATGTCGACCGGCTGGCGGCGCACCTCGAGACGCCCGGAGTCTATTCGGGAGATGTCGAGGAGTTCGGCGATCAGCCGGGTGACGCGGTTGGCGTCGGCGTCGACGGTCTCCAGCATCAGCCGCTTCTGGTCGTCGGTGAACCGCTCCCACTTGGCCAGCAGCGTGGCGGTGAACCCCTTGACGGAGGTGAGCGGGGAGCGCAGCTCGTGGGCGACGGTGGCGATCAGTTCGGCGTGGCTGCGCTCGGTGCGCCGCCGCGCCTCGGTGCCGCGGACGGTGACGACGACCTTCCGGACCGGCCCGAGGGGCTCCTCGCGCACGTAGCGGGCGGCGACGAGGACCTCCCGGTTGCCGGGCAGCAGGAGGTTGCGCTCGGGCTGGCCGACGCGGATGGCGAGTCCGCCGTACGGGTCGGTCAGCGTCCACCAGCGCCTGCCCTTGAGGTCCTCCAGCGGCAGCGCCTGGTCCAGGGGCCGGCCGAGTGCCTCGGCGCGGGGGACGGCGGTGAGGCGCACGGCGGCGGCGTTGAAGCACACCACCCGGCCGTCCGCGTCGGCGACGACGAGGCCGTCGGGCAGGTCGTCGGGGTCGATCCCAGGCGTGGCCGTCGCGGGCCCGGGCGTGGCGGGCGCGTCCGTCCCGGCCGTGTCCGTCCCGGTCGTGCCGGGAGCGGCGGAAGCGCCCGCGCCGGCGCCCGCTAAGGCGCCCTTCCGTGCCGCGGGCCTGCTGGTGCCGACCGTCATCCCCGTCTCCCACCCCTCCGTGTCACGCAGTGGGCCCCCGAGCCCGCCACCCTACTAGCTGGAGGTCACGGAGCGGCACCCTCCGGCAGCACGCTGCGCACGCGCGGAGCCGTAGAGACATACGGCCGCGGCGGTCGCCAGGTTCAGGCTCTCGGCCTTGCCGTGGATGGGGACGCGCACCACGGCGTCGGCGAGGGCGCGGGTCTCCTCGGGCAGGCCCCACGCCTCGTTGCCGAAGATCCAGGCGGTGGGCCCGCCCATGGTGCCGGCGTCGAGCTCGGCGTCCAGGTCGTCCCGGCCGGCCCCGTCGGCGGCGAGGATCCGCACCCCGGCGCCCCTCAGTCCGGCGACGGCCTGCTCGACGGGGACGCCGACGGCGACCGGGAGGTGGAAGACGGAGCCGACGGAGGCGCGCACCGCCTTGGGGTTGTAGAGGTCGACGGAGGCGTCGGTGAGGACGACGGCGTCGGCGCCGGCCGCGTCGGCGCACCGCAGCACGGTCCCGGCGTTGCCGGGGTCGCGTACGTGGGCGAGGACGGCGACCAGTTTGGGCCGGCCGGCGAGGATCTCCTCGAACGGCGAGTCCAGGAAGCGGCACACCCCGAGCAGCCCCTGCGGGGTGACGGTCTGGGAGACCTCGGCGAGCACGGCGTCGGAGGCGTGGTGGACGCGGGCGCCGGTGGCGCGGGCGGCCTCGACGATGCCGGCGTACCGCTCGGCGGCCTCGACGGTGGTGAACAGCTCCACGAGGGTCGGTTCGCCGCCGGTCCGGTGGGCGACGGCCTCGCGCACGGCCTGGGGGCCCTCCGCGATGAACCGGCGCTCCTTGCCCCTGAAGTTGCGCTTGGCGAGCCGCCGCGCCGCGATGACGCGCGGGGAACGGGGGGAGATCAGCTCGGGGGTGCCCATGGTGGTCGGCGGCTCTCTTCTCGTACGCGCGGGGGTTGAACAGACCGGACCCGCAGGCTCGGGGCCTGCGGGTCCGGAGGGAAGAACTGCGGCCTGGGAGATCAGGCAGCGGCCTTCGGGGCGTTGACGTCGCTCGGGAGCGCCTTCTGGGCGACCTCGACGAGCGCGGCGAACGCGTTGGCGTCGTTGACCGCGAGCTCGGCCAGGATCTTGCGGTCCACCTCGATGTTGGCGGCCTTCAGACCCTGGATGAGGCGGTTGTACGTCATGCCGTTGGCGCGGGCAGCGGCGTTGATGCGCTGGATCCACAGCTGACGGAAGTCGCCCTTGCGCTTCTTGCGGTCGTTGTAGTTGTAGACCAGCGAGTGGGTGACCTGCTCCTTGGCCTTGCGGTACAGGCGCGAACGCTGACCGCGGTAGCCGCTGGCCTGCTCGAGGATCGCCCGGCGCTTCTTGTGGGCGTTGACTGCCCGCTTGACGCGTGCCACTTGTTAACTCCTTGTAGCGGGGCCGTGGTTGGACTCACACGGCCCGGAAACGATATGGGTCCCGGTGTCGGGCTGCCCCCGGTGGCCGGGGGCGGAGGTCAGTCAGATGCCCAGCATCTTCTTGATCTTGGCGCTGTCACCCGGGGCCATCTCGGCGTTGCCGGTGAGGCGACGCGTCAGCTTGGACGACTTGTGCTCGAGCAGGTGGCGCTTGCCGGCGCGCTCGCGCAGGATCTTGCCGGAGCCGGTGACCTTGAAGCGCTTCTTGGCACCGGAGTGCGTCTTGTTCTTCGGCATAGCGCCGTTCTCTCCTCGTCAGTGGCGCTCCCAGCCGGTCCGGGGACCGGCAGGCGGGAGCGTCATGTGTGTCGGTTGAATCCTGGGCGGGCGCCCGGGAATCAGGCCTCGGCGGCCTCGTCGGCAACCTCGTCGGCGACCTCGTCCGCCTGGGCGGGCTGGCCCTGGCGTTCGGCCTTGCGAGCGGCCTGGGCCTCGCGGGCCTCGGCCATCGCCTCGGTCTTCTTCTTGTGCGGGCCGAGAACCATGATCATGTTCCGGCCGTCCTGCTTCGGGTTCGACTCGATGAAGCCGAGGTCCTGGACGTCCTCCGCGAGCCGCTGGAGCAGGCGGTAGCCGAGCTCCGGCCGGGACTGCTCGCGACCACGGAACATGATCGTGATCTTGACCTTGTCGCCCTGCTTGAGGAACCGGACGACGTGACCCTTCTTGGTGTCATAGTCGTGCGGGTCGATCTTCGGCCGGAGCTTCATCTCCTTGATGACCGTGTGCGCCTGGTTCTTGCGCGCCTCACGGGCCTTCATGGCCGACTCGTACTTGAACTTCCCGTAGTCCATGAGCTTGCAGACCGGCGGACGGGCGTTCGCCGCGACCTCGACGAGGTCGAGGTCGTACTCCTGCGCAAGCTCCAGGGCCTTGGCAAGCGGAACAATCCCGACCTGCTCGCCGCTGGGACCGACAAGTCGCACCTCGGGAACGCGAATCCGGTCGTTGATGCGGGGCTCGGCGCTGATGGATCCTCCTCGGTAGCACCACGCGACCGCCTGGCGGACGGACGCGTAACGTCTGTTTAGTGAGACCAACCGCGCCGGCGCATGAAAAATGCCCCGGACGGGACACAGGCGGGGCTCCTCGTCATACCGGAGCACCGCCACGGCGTACCGCGGGGCGCACATCGGGCGGCTCCATCGTCCGTACGGAACGATGGTCGCCACCTGACCGGTGACCCGCCGTCCCGGAGGACGGTCAGGTGGGAGATCGGAGCCTCCACTTGTGGGCCGGAGCACGAGTCGTGTCCAGCCGGTCGTCACACCAGGTTACCAGCTCCCGCCGGGTGCGGCTAACCGGGACGGGGCGCATATCGTGGGCCCCATGAGTGACGCAACGCCGAGCAACGCCTCCGCCGCCCAGACCCCCGATTTCGAGACGATGACCCGCGACATCGCGGAGGTCCCCGCGGTCGAGGTGATCGTGACGGTCGCCGTCAACCTGATGAGCGCCGCCGCCGTCAAGCTCGGGCTCACCGAGGAGGGCGACGAGCACAAGGACCTCGACGAGGCGCGCAAGCTGATCCACGCGCTGGCGGGTCTCCTGGACGCGGGCGTCACCGAGATCTCCTCCTTCCACGCGGCTCCGCTGCGGGACGGTCTGAAGTCGCTCCAGCTCGCCTTCCGCGAGGCGTCCTTCGTGCCCGACGAGCCGGGTCAGGGCCCGGGCGAGAAGTACACCGGGCCGGTCTACGGCTGATCCGCGCGGCCGTCCCTCTCAGGGGCGTACGCAGTCTCAGGGACGTACGTAGAAGGGCTCGCCCGGGGGCGTGGCGGTGGCCGGCAGGAGTGCCAGGTCGAGGCCGCGCACCAGGCGGGCCCTCAGTGTCTCGTCGGCGGCCAGGGCGCGGGCGACGCGACGGGCCGCCTCGGCGGGGGCCGCGTCCGGGGCCAGCACCAGGGCGAGGGTGCCGTCCGCGGTGCCGGGGCCGAGGTGGGCGCGGAGGACCGCGGGTTCGGCGGCGACCACGGTACGCACCGCCGCCGTGACGGCCGGGTCCGCGAGCGGGTCGGTGGAGGTGCGGCCCTCGGCGAGGGCGAGCAGCGCGCGGCCGGTCAGCTGGTACGGCACCGGCCCGGCGAGGTCCAGCACCAGGGTGTCGGCCTTCTCGTGGGCGGCCGCCTGGAGCGCCTGGTGCAGCGGTACGGCGACGGGGCGGGCGGCCGGGTCCCACAGGGCCAGGGACGTGAGGGAGGTGAACGCCGGCAGGGCGCGGCGGTCGCCGGCCGTGAGCGTGGGGACGGCCATGTCGCTGGTCTTCTCGCGGCGCAGCCCCGTCTCCGGGTCCTCCTCCACCTCGCCGAGGACGGCGACGACCGGGACGAGCAGCCGGGCGTCCTTGAGGGCGGCGAGGACGCGCGGCTCGGCGGCCCGGTCCTCGGCCCAGGCCGCGAGGGCCTCGGCGAGCCTCGGGTCGGCGGTGCCGTCGTCGTCGGAGAAACCGGGGTCAGGGATGTTCTTGAGCGCCACGCGACGAGCCTAACGGCGCGGGTCAGCGCCCGGCGGCGCGGCCCCCGCGCCACAGCACGAGCGCGGCGGCCAGCAGCAGCACGCCGATCCCGCCGGCGACCGGGGCGAGCAGGCCGGTGTCCTCGTCCCCGCCGGGCGCGGCCGCCGGGCCCGTACCGAAGTACCGCTTGCCGTAGCCGGCGGTGGCGGCCTTGAGGTCGGCCGGGCGCAGCGCGGCACCCGCCCGGATCGCGGCGGCCGGGTCGATCGTCCCGTAGCCCTTGTCGATGTCGTGGCCGCCGCCCCGGGGGCGGTCCCGGGCGGTGTCCGTGAGCAGCTTCTTGACCTGGGCGGGGGTGAGCCCGGGGTGGGCGGCCTTGACGAGGGCGGCGGCGCCCGAGACGAACGCGGAGGCGGCGCTGGTGCCCCAGCCCTCGTAGTACTTGCGGTCGGGGTCGGCGATGATGATGTCGACGCCGGGCGCGCTGACCGTCGCGTACCAGCGGCTGGTGGAGAACGCGGCGTGGGTGCCGTACCGGTCGACGGCGGTGACCGCGATGACGCCGGGATAGGCGGCGGGGTACGAGATGTGGTCGCCCTTGTCGCCGCCGTTGCCGGCCGAGGCGACGACGACGGCGCCCTTGGACAGGGCGTACTGGACGGCGGCGTCCTCGCCCGCGTCGGGGTGGGCGGACTCGCTGTCGTCGCCGAGCGACAGGTTGATGACGTCGGCGCCCTGGTCGACGGCCCAGCGGATGCCCTGGGCGAGGGCGGTGCCCCGGGTGTTGCGGGCCTTGGTGCGGGCCGGGTCGCCGCCTTCGAGGATGACGCGGACGGGCAGGATCTTCGCCTCGGGCGCGATGCCGAGGACACCGTCCTCGCCGCCGGGGCCGTGCCCGTGGCCCGCGATGATGCCGGCCATGGCGGTGCCGTGGCGGGCCCAGGGCCGGTCGCCGCGCCGGGCGCCGAAGCCGATGAGGTCCTTGCCGGGCAGGACGTTGCCGGCGAGGTCCGGGTGGGTGTCGTCCACGCCGGTGTCCAGGACCGCGACGGTGACGCCCTCGCCCTTGGTGGTGTCCCAGGCCCCGGCGGTGTGCAGCGCCTCCAGGCCCCACTGGCGCTCCCGGATGGTGTCGGCGTGCGCGGGCGCGGCGGGCAGCACGGCGAAGGCGGTGGCGGCGAGGGCGGCCGTGAGGGCCGCGCCGCGGCGGCGGTGGGTCGGGGACGTCATCGGAGCTCCTGTGCGGCTTCCGCGCCGGTGGTCGCCGTGGTGCGGAGGCGGCGCTCGATCCGGTCGGCGATGCCGTCGGCGTCGTGGCCGAGTCCCGCCTGCGCGGGGGTGCTGGTCTGGCCCTCGGCCATCGCCTCGGCGGCGGGCTGCGGGTCGGCGACCGTACGGCCGTCGGCGAAGCCGGACACCGCGTAGACGATGACGGGTACGTCGGTGAGCACGCTCACCCGCCAGCTCGCCCGCTGCGCGTCCCCGAAGCGGGCGGCGACGGTGCCGGGTGCGGAGAGGGTGCGCGGCAGCAGGTCGGTGCGCTCGTCGAGGCTCTCGGCCCGGAAGCGCTCACGCAGCGCGGCCATGCCGGGGCGGTCGGCGTCGGTGAAGACCATGCCGACGGTGGTGACGCTGGTGGAGGTGGCGTCGGTGTACGTGGCGCGCAGCACCCGGTCGCAGCCCACCGGCCGCAGGGTCCGCAGCAGCAGCGGGTCGAAGGCCCCGGCGCACGGCCCGTCCGGCGCGACGGCGACCCGCGTCCAGGTGCGGTCGGCGCGTCCGGGTCCGGCGCCCTCGCCGTCGAGGGTGCGCGGGAACAGGGTGTCGACGGGGACGCTGTGCCAGAGGCCGCGCGCCTCGCCGAAGCGGTCACCGGCGGAGGTCCGCGCGGCCGAGTCCCCCACGAGCCACGACCCGGCGGCCGCCCCGCCGGTGAGCCCGAGCCCCAGCACCAGGCAGGCGACGGCCGCCGCCGCGCGGGCGGGGTGCCTGCTGCGGACGGGCCGGAGGCGGGTGGTCGTCTCGACGGGCGTCTCTGGGGGCAGCCAGTAGGGCGGGGCGGTCGGGTGCGGGGCGGTCACGTGCGGGGCGGCGGGGTGCGGGGAGGCGGCCCCGGGCCGGGGCGTGAGGTCGACGGCGCCGACGGGCCGCCGCCGGGTGGGCGGCGGGGGCGTCGGCGTCGCGGGCGCCGCCGTCGTGGGCTTCGGCGTCGTGGGCGGTACGGCCCGGGGCGCCGCTCCGGGGGCCGGCGGGGCGGCAGGGGTGGTCGCCTGCTCGCGGACGGGGCGCAACCGGGCGGTCGTCTCGACGGCCCCGGCGGCGGGCGCGGAGGCGGGGACGCGCGGCGCCGTGGCGGGCCCGGGGGCGGCGGTGGTTCCGGGCGTCGGGGCGGGGGCGCGCGGCGCGGAGGCGGGGGCCGGGGCGGCTTCGCGCGCCGGCGCCGGCGCGGGCGTGCGCGGCGCGGAGGCGGGCGCGGGTGCCGGGGCGGGCGCGGTACCGGGGGCCGGAGCGGTGGCGGGCGCGGTGGTGGCGTGGCGGAGCCCGGAGGCGGGTGCCGGAGCGGTTCCGGGGGCGGGGGCGGTTCCGGGGGCGGGGGCCAGGGGGCGCGTAGGGGCGCCGCCGGGTCCCTGGGCCGGAACGGTGCCGGACGCGGTCGGCCGGGTCTGACCGGAACCCGTCGCGGGGCGGGCCGCCGGTGCGGTGGTGGGGCGGGGCGGCGTGACCGGAGCGGTGGCGGACGCGCTCGCCGGGGCGGAACCGGAACCCGGGGCCGACGGCGGTATCGACGGCGGGCGGGGAGTCCGCGTGGCGCCGGGCGAAGGGTGTCGTGCCTCGGTGCTCATCCGCCCCCCTCGGTGTCGTCCGGATCGCCTTGCGGGGCAGGCCCGTTCGTCAGCGCGTGGGTAACTCTACGGGCTGCGCCCGCTCGGACGGGAACGCGGCCGCCGGCCGGGCCGGATCTGACCGGAACGTCCCCCTACCCCCGGGTAGGCGGTTCTGGCAGGCTCTGGCCATGACTCCGCGTGCCGCTGACCGGGCCCGGTACGACCGGGCCACCGCCCATCTCGACGCGCCCCTCGCCGTCGTCGACCTGGAGGCGTTCGACGCCAACGCCGACGATCTCGTCCGCCGGGCCGGCGGCAAGCCGGTACGGGTGGCGAGCAAGTCCGTGCGGTGCCGGGCGCTGCTGGAGCGGGTGCTGGCCAGGGACGGGTTCGCGGGCGTCATGTCGTACACGCTCGCCGAGTCGCTGTGGCTGGCGCGGGCCGGGTTCGACGACGTGCTGCTGGCCTATCCGTCGGCCGACCGCGCCGGGTTCGCCGAGCTCTCGCGGGACGCCAAGCTCGCGGCCGCGGTGACCGTGATGGTGGACGACCCGGCGCAGCTGGACCTGGTCGACGGCGCGCGGGACGGGGGTGCCGAGGAGGTCCGGGTGTGCCTGGAGCTGGACACGTCGCTGCACCTGCTGGGCGGCAGGATCCGGATCGGGGCCCGCCGGTCGCCGCTGCGTACGCCGGCGCAGGTGGCGGAGCTGGCGCGGTCGGTGGCCCGGCGCCCGGGGTTCCGGCTCGTCGGGCTGATGGCGTACGAGGGTCATGTCGCCGGTGTGGGTGACGCCCTCGCCGGCCGGCCGGTGCGGTCGCGGGCGGTGCGGCTGATGCAGGCGGCCGCCCGGCGGGAACTGGCGGTGCGGCGGGCGGCCGTGGTGGCGGCGGTACGGGCGGTGGCGCCGGACCTGGAGTTCGTCAACGGGGGCGGGACGGGGAGCGTCCAGCACACGGCGGCCGAGGACGCGGTGACCGAGGTCGCGGCCGGGTCGGGGCTGTACGTACCGCGTCTGTTCGACGACTACACGTCGTTCCGCGGCCGTCCGGCGGCGCTGTTCGCGCAGCCCGTGGTGCGCCGGCCGGGCATGGGCGTGGTGACGGTGCTGGGGGGCGGGTACCCCGCGTCGGGTGCGGCGGGGGCGGACCGGCTGCCGGTCCCGTACCTCCCGGAGGGGCTGCGGTACGACCCGCGGGAGGGCGCGGGCGAGGTGCAGACCCCGCTGCTGGGCCCGGCCGCCGACGACCTGCTGATCGGCGACAAGGTGTGGTTCCGGCACGCGAAGGCGGGCGAGCTGTGCGAGCGGTTCGACGCGCTGCACCTGATCGAGGGCGACCGGGTCACGGCGACCGTGCCGACCTACCGGGGTGAGGGGCGGACGTTCCTCTGACGGGCCCGGCGGGCGCCCGGCGCGGTCACGGGCCGATGCTGCTGCCCACTCCCCCACCGGTCGAGCTGCCGACGGGCCGGATGCCGGCGGTGATCTCGTCCATCGCCGACAGTGGCGGGGCGCCCGGCCCGGCGGAGAACGCGAACCGCACGATCACGGGTGACTCGCTGCCGAGCGACGAGGGGAAGACCAGGGACTGGACGTAGCCGCCGGGGCCCTGGCCGGTGGTGACCTGCCAGCGGACCAGGTAGCCGGTGCGGCCGGCGACGACCGCGGCCCGTTCGGCCAGCACCTTGTGGGAGCGGATGCCGCCGTAGGGCCGGACGCCGAGGGCGTCCTCCTCGAAGGCACGGTCGGCGGCCCTGGCGATGTCCTCCTCGGCGATGGCCTTGGGGTCGCTGGTGCCGGTGGCCGTGGCGGTGCGGGAGGACACCGTGCCGCGCTTGCAGGTGCGGCTGCTCGCGGCGGGGCACGGGTCGTCGGCGACCGTCGAGACGGTCGGCACGTTGTCGGTGGTGAACTCCGCCTTCTCCCAGCCGTCGAGGACGGGCAGGGTGATGCCGTTGAGCTGGTCGACGACGAGTCCCGGGTCCTCCTGAGGGGAGGTGGCCGGGGCGGGGGGCGGCGACGCGGGCGCGGACGTGACCGGTGGTGGCGTGGGGCTGTTCGCGGCGTCGGCCGGCGGTCCGTCGCCGCCGCCGAGGAGGAGCGCCGCCGCGCCGGCCACCGCCGTCACCGTCACGCCGGCCAGCGCGACGGCGACGAGGCGGCCGGTCCGCCGCTCCGGGCGCGCGGGGGTCAGGGCGGTGGGGGCGCCGGTGCCGGCGGCGCGGGTGTGCCCGGTCCAGGCGGTGCCGTCCCACCAGTGCTCGACGGCGGGGTCGGCCGGGTCGGGGTACCAGCCGGGTGGCGTCATGCTCATGCGGTCACCTTAGGGGGCGCGCACGGCATCCGGTCGGTCCGGTACGGCGCTCCCGCCGGTCCGGCGCACAAGACCCGGCCGGCGTCGTCCGTCCGTCCCTCACGTGCACGCTCCTGCTCCGCGCCCGGCAGCCGGGCGTCGTGCGACGCCCGGCTGCCGGGTGGGTGGAGGTGGCCGCGGGGGCTGCCGCGAGGGGTGGGCTAGAGGGGCGTGACGTACGCCCCGGAGATGCCGCCGTCGACGAGGAAGTCGGTGGCGTTGACGAACGACGAGTCGTCGCTCGCGAGGAAGGCGACGGCGGCCGCGATCTCGTCGGCCTCGGCGAAGCGGCCGGCCGGGATGTGCACGAGGCGGCGGGCGGCGCGCTCGGGGTCCTTGGCGAACAGTTCCTGGAGGAGCGGGGTGTTCACCGGCCCGGGGCACAGGGCGTTGACGCGGATGCCCTCGCGGGCGAACTGCACGCCCAGCTCGCGGGACATGGCCAGGACGCCGCCCTTGGAGGCGGTGTACGAGATCTGGCTGGTGGCCGCGCCCATGATGGCGACGAAGGAGGCCGTGTTGATGATGGAGCCCCTGCCCTGGCGCTGCATGTAGGGGATGGCGGCCTTGCAGCACAGGTAGACGGAGGTGAGGTTGACCTCCTGGACCCGCTTCCACGCCTCCAGGCCGGTGGTGAGGATGGAGTCGTCGTCGGGCGGCGAGATGCCGGCGTTGTTGAAGGCGATGTCGACGCTGCCGTAGGTCTCGTACGCGGTCCTGAAGAGCGCCTCGACCTCGTCGGCGTCGGTGACGTCGACGCGTACGAAGGTGCCGCCGACCTCGTCGGCCGCCGCCTTGCCCGCCCGCTCGTCGATGTCGCCGCAGACGACGTGGGCGCCCTCGGCGGCGAGGCGGCGGGCCGCGGCGAGGCCGATGCCGCTGCCGGCGCCGGTGATGACGGCGGTACGGCCGGTGAGGCGGCGGCACACAGGGGTTTCGGTCATGGTGGGTCAGGCCTCCGTACTGATGAAGACGTTCTTGGTTTCGGTGAAGGCGGTGAGGGCGTCGGGGCCGAGTTCGCGGCCGAGGCCGGACTGCTTGTAACCGCCGAACGGGGTCCAGTAGCGGACGCTGGAGTGGGAGTTGACGGAGAGGTTCCCGGCCCGGACGGCGCCGGAGACACGCAGGGCGCGGCCGATGTCCCGGGTCCAGACGGAGCCGGACAGGCCGTACTCGGTGGCGTTGGCGAGCCGGATCGCGTCGGCCTCGTCGTCGAAGGGGAGGACGGCGGCGACGGGGCCGAAGACCTCCTCTACGGCGGCGGGCGCGTCGGGCGCGAGGCCGGTGAGGACGGTGGGCGGGAACCAGAAGCCGGGGCCTTCGGGGGCCTTGCCGCGGATGCCTTCCGCGTCGTCGGGGACGTACGACCGGACCCGGTCGAGCTGGGCGCGGGAGATGAGGGGGCCCATCTGCGTCCTCTCGTCGGACGGGTCGCCGACGACGATCTCCTCGATGGCGGGCGCCAGCAGCTCCAGGAAGCGGTCGTACACGGCGCGCTGGACCAGGATGCGGGTGCGGGCGCAGCAGTCCTGTCCGGAGTTGTCCAGGAAGGACATGGGGGTGGCGGCGGCCGCGGCCTCGATGTCGGCGTCGGCGAAGACGATGTTGGGGCTCTTGCCGCCGAGTTCCAGCGTCACGCGTTTCACCCGGGCGGCGCACTTGGCCATGATGGCCTTGCCGACCCGTGTCGAGCCGGTGAAGACGATCTTGGCGACGCCGGGGTGCTCGACGAGGGCGTCGCCGGTGACGGGCCCGGCGCCCGGCAGCACCTGGAACAGGTGCTCGGGGAGGCCGGCCTCCAGGGCGAGTTCGGCGAGGCGGAGCGCGGTGAGCGGGGTGGTCTCGGCGGGCTTGAGGACGACCGCGTTGCCGGCCGCGAGGGCGGGGGCGGTGCCCCAGGCGGCGATCGGCATGGGGAAGTTCCACGGCGCGATCACGCCGATGACGCCGAGGGGTTCGAGGAGGGTGATGTCGAGGCCGCCGGGGACGGGGATCTGCCGGCCGTTGAGGCGCTCGACACCGCCGGCCGCGTAGTCGAGGAGGTCACGGACGTTGCCGGCCTCCCAGCGGGCGTTGCCGAGGGTGTGGCCGGCCTCGCGGACCTCCAGGCGGGCAAGTTCCTCGACGTGCTCGTCGACGACGGCGGCGAAGCGGCGCAGCAGGCGGGCGCGGTCGGCGGGGGCCGCCGCCGCCCACCCCCGCTGGGCGGCGGCGGCACGGGTGACGGCCGCGTCGACGTCGGCCGGGGTGGCGGCCGGGACGGTCGCGACGACCTCTTCGGTGGCGGGGTCGAGTACGAGGTGTTCGGTGGTCACGACAGGGGCCTCACATGCGTTCGAAGGAGCGGCGCAGCTCCCAGTCGGTCACCGCGGCGTCGAAGGCTTCCAGCTCGACCCGCGCCATGTTGCGGTAGTGGGCGACGACCTCGTCCCCGAAGGCGGCCTTGGCGATGGGGCTGCTCTCCCACAGTTCGGCGGCCTCGCGCAGGGTGGTGGGGACGTGGTCGTAGTCGGCGGCGTACGCGTTGCCGTCGCACGGCTCGGGGAGCTCCAGCTCCTGTTCGATGCCGTACAGGCCGGCCGCGACCAGGCCGGCGACGGCGAGGTGCGGGTTGACGTCGCCGCCGGGGAGGCGGTTCTCGAAGCGCATCGAGCGGCCGTGGCCGACGACCCGGAGGGAACAGGTGCGGTTGTCGTACCCCCAGGCGACGGCCGTCGGCGCGAAGGAGCCGGGCTGGAAGCGCTTGTAGGAGTTGATGTTGGGGGCGTAGAGCAGGGAGAAGTCGCGCAGCGCGGCGAGCTGTCCGGCGAGGAAGTGCCGCATGACCCGTGACATCCCTCCCGGTCCGTCGCCCGCCATGACGCTGTGTCCGGCCTCGTCGATGGACTGGAGGGACAGGTGGATGTGGCAGGAGTTGCCCTCGCGCTCGTTGTACTTCGCCATGAAGGTGAGCGAGACGCCCTCCTGGGCGGCGATCTCCTTGGCGCCGGTCTTGTAGATGGCGTGCTGGTCGCAGGTGACCAGGGCCTCGTCGTACTTGAACGCGATCTCGTGCTGGCCCGGGTTGCACTCGCCCTTGGCGGACTCGACGGTCAGCCCGGCGGCGGCCATCTCGTTGCGGATGCGGCGCAGCAGGGGTTCGATGCGGCCGGTGCCGAGGACGGAGTAGTCGATGTTGTACTGGTTCGCCGGGGTGAGGTCGCGGTAGTCGGCGTTCCAGGCCTGCTCGTAGGTGTCCTTGAAGACGATGAACTCGAGCTCGGTGCCGACGTGGGCGGTGTAGCCGTGTTCGGCGAGCCGTTCGAGCTGGCGGCGCAGGATCTGGCGGGGCGCGGCGACGACCGGTGAGCCGTCGTTCCAGGCGAGGTCGGCGATGAGCATCGCGGTGCCGTCGTTCCAGGGGACCCGGCGCAGGGTGGTCAGGTCCGGGCGCATGGCGAAGTCGCCGTAGCCCTTGGCCCAGGAGGACATGTCGTAGCCCTCGACGGTGTTGAGCTCGACGTCGACGGCGAGGAGGTAGTTGCAGCCCTCGGTGCCGTGCTCCAGCACGTCGTCGAGGAAGAAGGGTGCGGCGAACCGCTTGCCCTGGAGCCGCCCTTGCATATCGGGGAAGGCCAGGACCACTGTGTCGATCTCACCGCTCGCGACGAGGGCACGCAGTTCCTCGACGTCGAGCGGGGGTTTGCGGTCTGCCACGGGATTGCTCCTCCTTCGGTCAGCCGGGAGCCATAAGGTATTGCGGAAGACCATTGCTTGGGAAGGGGAAACGGCGAGGTGGCGAAGAAGAGCCCGGGCGGCGAACCCGGGGACCGGTTGGCACCCGTGCTGCGGCCGGTGCGCGCGGGCAACGGCTTCGAGGAGGCGCTGGAGCAGATCCTCCAGGTCGTACGGCTGGGTCTGGTGCCCGGCGGCGAGCGGCTGCCCGCCGAGCGGGAGCTGGCCGACCGGATGGGGATCAGCCGGGTGACGCTGCGCGAGGTGCTCAAGGTGCTCCAGGAGCAGGGCCTGGTGGAGAGCCGGCGCGGCCGCTACGGCGGAACGTTCGTGCTGCACCGGGACCGGGCGCCCGGCGACTCCGGCGAGGCGGAGCTGCGGCGGCGCATCGCGTCGGTCGACGTCGAGGACACGCTGCGGTTCCGCGAGGTGCTGGAGGTCGGCGCGGCGGGGCTGTGCGCGGCGCACGGGCTGACCGAGGAGGGCGCCGAACGGCTGCGCACGGCGCTGCGGGCCACGCACGACGCCCCGCTGGAGGAGTACCGGCGCCAGGACACGCTGTTGCACCTGACGCTCGCCGAACTGTCCGGCTCGCCCACACTGACGGCCCAGTACGCGGCCGTGCGGGCGTCGGTCAACGACCTGCTGGACTGCATCCCCCTGCTCGTGCGCAACCTGGAGCACTCGCAGCACCAGCACACCGCACTGGTGGAGGCCGTCCTGGAGGGCGACGCGGACGCGGCGCGCGAGGTGATGCGGGAGCACTGCGCGGGTACGGCGGCGCTGCTGCGCGGGTTCCTGACGTGACGGGGCGCGGGCCGGGGCGGGCGGCCACGGGTGGCGGGCGGCGGCCGGGGGCGGGCGGCCACCGGGGGCGGACCGGGCCGTCGGCGTAACCCGAAAGTAACGCACGGGTCTTGCGCTCCCGCCCGCCCACCGCAAAGGTATGGGTCCATTCCATTGGGCCCCGACCGACACGGGAGCACGGCTGCCATGACGCTGGAAGAAACCAAGGACACACCCGGGCCGGCGGACTCCGGCTCCGGCTCCGACTCCGGATCCGGTTCCGAATCCGACGACTATCTGCGGCGCCGGGCGCTGCGGCAGGGCAGCGCCGGCTGGCTGCTGCTCACCGGGCTCGGAGTGGGGTACGTCGTCTCCGGCGACTTCTCCGGCTGGAACATCGGCCTCTCCGAGGGCGGCTTCGGCGGGCTGGCGACGGCGACCGTGCTGATGGGCGTGATGTACGCCTGTCTCGTCTACGCCCTCGCCGAACTGTCCGCCATCCTGCCGGCCGCCGGCGGCGGCTACGGCTTCGCCCGCCGGGCGCTCGGCACCTGGGGCGGGTTCCTCACCGGGACGGCCATCCTCATCGAGTACATCCTCGCCCCGGCCGCCATCTCGATCTTCATCGGCGACTACGTCGAATCCCTCGGCCTGTTCGGCCTGGAGTCCGGCTGGCCCGTCTACCTGGCCTGCTTCGTGATCTTCATCGGTATCCACCTGTGGGGCGTCGGCGAGGCGCTGCGCTTCAGCCTGGTCGTGACCGCCGTCGCGGTGGCCGCCCTGCTGATCTTCGCGGCCGGTGCCCTCACCGAGTTCCACGCGGACGGGCTGAACGACATCCCGGCCGACCCCACGGCGTTCGGGGCGAACTCCTGGCTGCCGTACGGGCTGCTCGGCATCTGGGCGGCCTTCCCGTTCGGGATGTGGTTCTTCCTGGGGGTCGAGGGCGTGCCGCTCGCCGCCGAGGAGGCCAAGGACCCGGTGCGCTCGATGCCCCGGGCGCTGTCGCTGTCGCTGCTGGTCCTGGTGCTGCTGGCGGTGCTGACGTTCTTCGCCTCGACGGGTGTCCGCGGCTCGGCCGCCATCCAGGACGCTGGCAACCCGCTGGTGGTGGCCCTCCAGGGGGACGGGGACCCGACGGCGCTGAGCCGGTTCGTCAACTACGCGGGGCTGGCGGGGCTGGTGGCCTCGTTCTTCTCACTCATCTACGCCGGTTCGCGGCAGCTCTTCGCCCTCTCCCGGGCCGGGTACCTGCCCCGGTTCCTGTCGCTGACCAGCCGCCGCAAGTCCCCGTACCTGGGGCTGCTGATCCCGGGCGCGATCGGGTTCGCGCTGGCGGCCGGGACCGGGAACGGGGCGCGGATGCTGAACATCGCGGTGTTCGGCGCCACCATCAGCTACGCACTGATGGCGCTGTCCCACATCGTGCTGCGGCGCCGCGAGCCGGAGCTGCCCCGCCCGTACCGTACGCCCGGCGGGATCGTCACCTCTTCGGTCGCCTTCGTGCTGGCGCTGTCGGCGCTGGTGGCGACGTTCCTGGTGGACAAGGACGCCGCGTTCATGGCGCTGGGGGTCTACGCGGTCGCCCTGGCGTACTTCGCCTTCTACAGTCGGCACCGTCTCGTCGCCAACGCGCCCGAGGAGGAGTTCGCGGCCCTGGCCGCGGCCGAGGCCGAACTCACCCGCGACTGAGCCCGTGTCCGGGACCGCGACGGGACCGGACCCGGGACCGGGGCTGGAACCGGGACCGGGGCCGGAACCGGGGCTGGAACCGGAACCAGGACCGGGACGGGAAGCGCTCCCGGCGCCCGGACCGAGACAGAGAGGAACCACACCGTGCCGAAGCCGCTCATCGGCGTCACGACCTACCTGGACCCCGCCCGGTGGGGCGTGTGGGAGCTGCCCGCCGCGCTCCTCCCGGAGGCGTACCCCCGTCTGGTCCGGGCCGCGGGCGGCATCGCCGTGATGCTCCCGCCGGACGCGCCGTCCGTCGCCGCCGATGTGGTCGCCCGCCTCGACGGGCTCGTCGTCGCGGGCGGCGCCGACGTCGACCCCGAGCGGTACGGGGCCGAGCGCGACCCGCGCACCGGCCCGCCGGCGGCGGCGCGGGACGCCTGGGAGCTCGCGCTCATCGGGGCGGCGCTGGCGGCGGACACGCCGCTCCTGGGCATCTGCCGCGGCATGCAACTGCTGAACGTGGCCCTCGGCGGCACGCTGGTCCAGCACCTGGACGGGCACACCGGCGGGGTCGGCGTGTTCGACGCCCACACGGTGAAGCCGGTTCCGGGGACGCGGTACGCCGCGCTCGTCGGCGAGGCGACGGCGGTCCCCACCTACCACCACCAGGCCGTGGACCGGCTGGGCGAGGGCCTGATCCCCTCGGCGCACGCCGAGGACGGCACCGTGGAGGCGGTCGAACTGCCGGGCGCCCCCTGGGTGCTGGGCGTCCAGTGGCACCCCGAGATGGGCGACGACCCGCGGGTCATGGAGGGCCTGGTCCGGGCCTCCTCGTGACCAGCCCGTCCGGGCGGCCCGGGCGGCGTTGCCAGGGGGTGCCCCGACGATCTGGCCGGATCGGCGCGAGGTGCGGTGGCGGACGCCGAGAGCCCGGCAAGATCGGCGCGACTGCCCCCTAGCCCCGCGCCAGGGACAGCAGGTCGCGGGCCGGGCCGGTGGGGAGGGGGCCCGTCGGCCAGACGGCGCGGAGGGCGCGGCGGAGGTGGACGCCCTCCACGGGGACCTCCACCAGGCGCCGCGAGGACAGCTCCTCGGTGACGGCCAGTTCGCTGAGCACCGCCGGTCCCGCCCCGCTGACCGCCGCGCCCTTCACGGCGGTCGTCGAGGCCAGCTCCATCAGGGGGTCGGCCAGCCCGCCGTACTCGGCGAGCGCGGCGTCCAGGACCTGGCGGGTGCCCGAGCCGTACTCGCGCAGCACCAGCGGGGTGGCCGCCAGTTCCGCGGGGGTCAGCGGGGCGCGGCGGCGGGCCCACCGGTGGGAGGGCGCCGTGACGACCACCAGGCGGTCGTGGGCGACCACCGCCGCGTCCAGGCCCTCCGGAACGGTGAGGCCCTCGACGTACCCCAGGTCCGCCTCCCCGGCGAGCAGCCCGGCGGCGACGTCGGTCGAGTTGCCGGCCCAGAGCGACACCGCCGTGTCGGGGCGCTCGGCCCGCAGCGCGATGAGCCAGCCGGGCAGCAGGTACTCGGCGATCGTCATGGACGCGGCGACCCGCAGCCGCGAGTCGCGCCGGTCGCGCAGCGCCTGGGCCCCGGCGTCGAACGCCTCCGCCGCCTCGACGATCCGCCGCGCCCAGTCGGTGACCAGGGTGCCCGCGTCGGTGAGCCGGGACCCGCGCGGGGAGCGGTCCACCAGGGCGACCCCCAGTTGGCGTTCCATGGAGCGGACGCGGCTGCTGGCGGCGGGCTGGGTGATCCCGACCTCGCGCGCGGCGCGGCCCAGGCTGCCGTGCCGGGCAACGGCCAGCAGCAGTTCCAGGGCCCCGAGGTCGGGAACGCGGTGCGCGAGAGTCATAACCCCAGTTTATGTGGCCATAGGACAGTGATCTCTGGTGAGGGGCATCCCCGGGACACAGGGTGGTGCCATGGCAACCCTCGCGCAGCACCGTGTCCCGATCACCCGCGTTCCCCGCGCCACGGCCGTCCGGCACCTCGGGCCCAACTGGTACGCGACGGTGATGGGCACCGCGATCGTCGCCAACGCGGGCGCCGCGCTTCCCGCCCCCGTGCCGGGGCTGCGTACCGCCTGCGCCGCCGTCTGGGCGCTGTCCCTGGTGCTGCTGCTCACCCTGCTCGCGGCGCGGGCGCTGCACTGGACGCACCACCGGGACCAGGCCCGGACGCACCTCCTGGATCCCGCCGTCGCCCCGTTCTACGGGTGCCTGGCCATGGCCCTGGTGGCGGTCGGGGGCGGGGCGCTCGTGGTCGGCGTGGACTGGATCGGGCCGGGTGCCGCGCTGGCCCTCGACGCGGTCCTGTTCACGGCCGGGACGGTGATCGGGCTGACGGTCGCGGTGGCGGTCCCGTACCTGATGGTGGTGCGCCATGACACCGGTCCGGCCTCACCGGTGTGGCTGCTGCCCGTCGTGGCGCCCATGGTGTCCGCGGCGCTCGGCCCCCTCCTGGTGCCGCACCTGCCGCCCGGCCAGTGGCAGCGGACCCTGCTGACCGCCTGTTACGGGATGTTCGGGCTGAGCCTGCTGGCGACCCTGGTGGTGCTGCCGCTGGTCTTCGGGCGGCTGGTGACCGGCGGCCCGCTGCCGCTGGCCATGACGCCGACGCTGTTCCTGGTCCTCGGGCCGCTGGGCCAGTCCGCGACGGCGGCGAACAACCTCGCCGGCGCGGTGCCGGCCGGCGTGCCGTACGCCGCCGGCCTGGCCGTGCTGTACGGCGTGCCCGTGATGGGCTTCGCGCTGATGTGGCTGGCGCTGGCCGGGGCGGTGGTGCTGCGGGCGCGTCGCCGGGGCATGCCGTTCGCGATGACCTGGTGGGCGTTCACGTTCCCGGTCGGTACGTGCGTGACGGGCGCGGAGGGGCTGGCGCGGCACACCGGGCTCGCCGTCCTGGGGTGGCTGGCGGTCGGCCTGTACGCGCTGCTGGTGGCGGCATGGCTGACGGCGGCCGTCAGGACGGCCCGTGGACTGGCCGCCGGAGAGCTGCTCGCAGCGACTCCGGTGCCGCGGCCAGCGACGGCCCGTACCACGTGAGGTGCCGTCCGTCGACGAGCGCGGCGGGGATGCCGTCGAACGCCTCGGGCCCGTCGTCGGCGGTGAACCGGTACGGCTCGTCCGGCAGGACGACCAGGTCGGGCCCGGCGGCGCGCAGCTCGTCGAGGGGCACGCGCGGGTAACGCTCGGGGTGGTCCGCGTACACGTTGACGACGCCGAGGCGGGCCAGCAGGTCGCCCGCGAAGGTGTCGCGGCCCAGCACCATCCAGGGGCGGCGCCAGACGGGCACGACGGCCGTGCGGCGCGGACCGGGCGTGACCGCCGCCCAGGCCTCCCGCGCCGCCTCCAGCCAGTGCGGCCGCTCCGGCACCCCGCAGGCGCGCAGCACCCGGTCCAGCTCCGGGAAGGCCTGGTCCAGGTCGCGGACCTCGGTGACCAGGACGTCGATCCCGGCGGCGCGCAGGGCGGCCAGGTCGGGGGCCCGGTTCTCCTCCTCGTTGGCGACGACGAGGTCGGGGCGGAGGGCGACGACCGCCGCGACGTCCGGGTTCTTGGTGCCGCCGATACGGGTGACGTCGAGTCCGGCGGGGTGGGTGCACCAGTTCGTGGCACCGACCAGCAGTCCCGGGGCCGTGACGGCGACGGCCTCGGTGAGGGAGGGCACCAGCGACACGACCCGCATCAGGCGGAGGTCTCGATGTGCTCGGCGACGGACACGACCAGGACCCGGGTGTGCGGGTCGCCGGCCCGCCAGCGGTGCCGGACGCCCCCGGAGAGGTAGAGGGTGTCGCCGCGCTCCAGCCGGTACGCCTGCCCCTCGGCCTCCACCTGGGCGGTGCCGTCGGCGACGTACAGCATGGCGTCGTTGCGCAGCACGAGTTCCCGCCCCGCGTCGTGCTCGCCGGTGAACTCCTCGGCGTGCATCTGGTGCTGGCCGCGCACCAGGGCCCGCGCGCCGGGGCGGCCGGGATCGTCCGCGGCGCGTACGACGTCGACGGTGCGTGCCGGGTCGGCGGCGTCGAGCAGCGCCACGGTGGTGGTCTCCAGGGCGTCGGCGATCTGCTGGAGGGAGCGCTCGCTGGGCCGGGCGCGCTCGTTCTCGATCTGGCTGAGGAAGGGCACGGACAGCCCGCTCCGCGCGGCGACCGCGGCGAGGGTGAGCGCCATGGCTCTTCGCCTCCTGCGGACGGCCACGCCCACCCGGAGCGTCTCCTTCTCGTCCATGTCTCGGCTCCCTCCCTCTGCGACCACCTTACGCAGCGGCGGTACCACCGAGTAGCGCAACGGGAGGGAAAGGCGCGAAGCGGCGGGCCCCGGGGGACGTGTGCTCCGCGCGGGCCCGTCGCGGACGCCCGGCTGTCAGTGGGGTGGGGCATGATCGGAGGCGTGACGCGACGCCTGATGCTCCTCGACTCCGCCTCCCTGTACTTCCGCGCCTACTTCGGGGTCCCCGACTCCGTCCGGGCGCCGGACGGCACGCCGGTCAACGCCGTGCGCGGACTGCTGGACTTCATCGCCCGGCTGGTCCAGGACCGGCGGCCGGACGACCTGGTCGCCTGCATGGACGCGGACTGGCGGCCGGCCTGGCGGGTGGAGCTGATCCCGTCGTACAAGGCGCACCGGGTGGCCGAGGAGACGGAGGTGGGGCCGGACGAGGAGGAGGTCCCGGACACGCTGTCGCCCCAGGTGCCGGTGATCGAGGCGGTGCTGGACGCCCTGGGGATCGCCCGGGTGGGTGTGGCGGGGTACGAGGCGGACGACGTCATCGGGACGCTGGCCGGGCGGGCGGCGGGGCCGGTGGACATCGTGACCGGCGACCGGGACCTGTACCAGCTTGTGGACGACGCCCGGGGCGTGCGGGTGCTGTACCCGCTCAAGGGCGTCGGCACGCTCCAGGTCACGGACGAGGCGTGGCTGCGCGGCAAGTACGGGGTGGACGGGCCGGGATACGCGGACCTGGCGCTGCTGCGCGGCGACCCGAGCGACGGGCTGCCGGGCGTGCCGGGCATCGGCGAGAAGACGGCGGCCAAGCTGCTGGACACGTACGGGGACCTGGCCGGGATCATGGCGGCGGTGGACGATCCGGCGTCGAAGCTGACGCCCGCGCAGCGGAGGCGGCTGGACGAGGCCCGGGACTACGTGGCGGTGGCCCCGAAGGTCGTACGGGTCGCCGGGGACGTGCCCCTGCCGGAGTTCGACCCCGCGCTGCCGTCCGGCCCGCGCGACCCCGCGGGCCTGGAACGGCTGGCGGAGCGGTGGGGGCTGGGCGGTTCGCTGGACCGGCTCCTCGTCACGCTTCGCGGATGAGGTGTTAACTTAGGTATACCTAAGCAACCACGTCCCCCGGGAGACCACTGTGGCGGAACAGCCGGCTCGCAAGGCACCCCAGGCGCGAGAGGCGCGCGTCGTGCACACCGAGCGGATCACGCCGCACATGGTGCGCATCGTGCTGGGCGGCGACGGGCTGGACGACTTCCCGGCGGACGAGTTCACGGACCATTACGTCAAGCTGCTCTTCCCGGCGCCCGGCGTGACGTACCCGGAGCCGTTCGACATGGCGCGGATCCGCGAGGAGTTCCCGCGTGAGCAGTGGCCCACCACTCGGACGTACACGGTCCGGGCGTGGGACCCGGCCCAGCGGGAGCTGACCGTGGACTTCGTCGTGCACGGCGACGAGGGCCTGGCCGGCCCGTGGGCGGCGCGCGCCCGGGTGGGCGAGACCGTGCGCTTCCTCGGGCCGGGCGGCGGGTACGCGCCGGACCCGGCGGCGGACTGGCACCTGCTGGTGGGCGACGAGAGCGCGCTGCCCGCCATCGCCGCCTCGCTGGAGCGGCTGCCGGAGGACGCGGTGGGCCACGCCCTCGTCGAGGTCGAGTCCCCCGACGACGAGCAGAAGATCGCGGTGCCGTCGGGCGTGGAGCTGCGCTGGCTCCACCGCGGCGCGGCCCCGGTCGGCGACGCGCTCCTCGCGGCGGTCCGGGCGCTGGACTTCCCGCCCGGCGACGTGCACGCCTTCGTCCACGGCGAGGCCGGCTTCGTCAAGGAGCTGCGCCGCCACCTCCGCCTGGAGCGCCAGGTGCCGCGCGAGCGCCTGTCCATCTCCGGCTACTGGCGCCTGGGCCAGACGGACGAGGCCTGGCGCGCGGTCAAGCGCGACTGGAACGCCCAGGTGGAGCGCGAACAGGAATCCCCCGCCGCCTGACCCCCCGGGCCCCGGCCCCTTACCGGATCAGGCTCCCGCGGGCGCTCGCCGCGTGACACCGACCGCGCCGGGCGCCCGGCACCGCCCCGGCAGCCTCACGCGAGCGCCCGCGGCCCCACGCGGCCGCCGCGGCCGCCGGCACCTCCCGAGGGCGCCCCGCGGTCCCACCCGACCGCCCGTCCGCCGGCACCGCGCGCGGGCGCCCCTCGGCCTCACACGACCGCCCGCCGGCACCGCGCCCAACCGCCCCGCCCGACACCGCGTCCGGCAGCCCGGCGCGGCCGCCCCGGCCCGTCGGCACCGGGCGCGGGCAACCTCGCGGCGGCCCGGGCGCGGTGCGACCCGGGCCGGTCACTCCCCCGCCCGCGCCCCCGGCGCCACCCCGTCACCGGCGTGGCCGGCGGCGTCGGCCACGCCGAGGACCCGGTCCCCGTCCCCGTCCCCGTACGCGCGGGCCGAGGCGTCCACATGGGCCAGGCGGCGCAAGGACGAGAGGACCGCGTCGCCCAGCACCGTGCCGATGACCGCGCATTCGACGACCTCCTCGCGCTTGACGTTGCGGGCCACCCACGCCAGGTCGGCGGCGGCCACCTTCTCGGCGGCGTCCGCGTAGGCGTCCAGCAGCTCCACGAACGACCCGTGCCCCAGGCGCCGGAGCGCGGCGATGGCCCCCGCGAGCGACTCGGCGTGGGGGCCATCGGTGTACACGTGCCAGCCCCGGCGCGTGATGAACTCCGCCGCCGTGGCGCGCGCCGCCTCCATGTCCTCGTCGGCCTCGCCCGCGTGCCGGGGCGTGAGGCGGTCGGCGGCCTCACCGAGCATCTCGTGCACCGGCCGGCCGTCGTCGTCGACCGCGTCGAGCACCTCCCGGATGGCGGCCACCGACAGGCCGCCCACGTCCAGCAGAGCCCGGATCAGCCGCAGTCTGCGCTCGTGGAGCGTGTCGTAGCTGGCCTGGTTCGGGCTGGTCAGCCGGCCCGCCGGGAGGAGTCCCTCCCGTACGTAGTACTTGATCGTCGGCACCGAGACCCCGGTCCTGCGGCTCAACTCACCGATACGCACGCGGCGTTCACCCTCTTCGTTTCCGGCTCACCCTTGCCAACGCAACCTCCATCATAGATAGTCTCACTATCAGATAGCAGACAGTGCCGCTATCCATACATGTCCCGGCCGTGGCCGTCACACAGGGGGATCCAGAAGCATGTCCGTCTTCCGTCGACTCGCCGGTCTCCACCGGCCGCTGACGCTCTTCTCCGGCGCGATGATGGTGCTCGCCGTCGTCTCCGCGGCCGGTCTCGCCGTCGACGACCGCGTCCTGGTGGGCGCGCCGATCTGGGCGAAGCCGCTCAAGTTCACCCTCTCCCTCACCGCCTACTGCTTGTCCCTGGCCTGGATGCTGTCGCTGCTCCCCCGCTTCCGGCGGGCCGGCTGGTGGGCGGGGACCGTCGTCGCGGCGGCGGGCGCCGTGGAGATGGCCGTGATCACCGGCCAGGTGATCCGGGGCAGGCGCAGCCACTTCAACGTCGGGACCGCTTTCGACGCCGGCCTGTACGAGATCATGGCGGTGACCATCGTGATCCTGTGGACCGCCACGCTCACCCTCGCCGTGCTCCTCTTCCGCACCCGGCTCGTGGATCGGGCCTCCACCTGGGCCATCCGTCTGGGCACGGCGCTCGCCCTGGCCGGCACGGGGCTCGGCTTCCTGATGACGCAGCCGACGCCCGAGCAGAAGCCGGACTCCACGACCGTCGGCGCGCACAGCGTCGGAGTCCCGGACGGCGGCCCCGGCATGCCGCTCACCGGCTGGTCGACCACCGGCGGCGACCTGCGGATCCCGCACTTCGTGGGCATGCACGCCCTGCAACTGCTCCCGCTGCTGGTCCTCGTCCTCGTCACCCTGGCCCCGCGCTTCCGCCGGCTCCACGACGAACGGGTCCGCACCCGCCTGGTACTGGTCGCGTCGGCGGCGTACGCGGCGGTGCTGGCCCTGCTCACCTGGCAGGCGCTGCGCGGTCAGCCGCTGGTCCACCCCGACGGTGCGACGCTCATCGCGGCGGCCCTGATCCTCGCCCTCACCGCGGCGGCGACCTGGGTGGCGCTGCGCCGCTCCACGCCCGCCCCGGCCGCCGGCACCACCCGGTCACCCGCTCCCGCCCCCTCGGCACACCCGGAGCACGCGGCATGACCGTCCTCCTCTTCGAGCTGTCCTTCTTCCTGGCCGCCCCGGTCTGGCTGCTGATGATCCTGGCGCCCAACTGGTCCCGGACGGCCCGGATCGCCGCCTCGCCCTGGACCGTCGTCCCGATCCTGCTGGTCTACCTCGGCCTCGCCGTACCGGTGTTCCCCGAACTGTGGACCGCCGTCCGCGAGCCGGACCTGGAGACGTTCCGCGCCCTGACCGCACTCTCCGGCGGCGCGGGCGCGATCTGGGCGCAGGTCATCGCGTGGGACCTGCTGATCGGCCAGTGGATGTTCCTCCAGGCCCGGCGCCTCGGTCTGCATCCGCTGGTGACCGGACCGCTGCTGGTCCTGACGATCCTGCTCTCCCCTGTCGGGCTGCTGCTCTTCCTGGCCGTCCGGGCGGCGGCCCGCCGGAGCGCGCCGCCCCGCCCCGGCGGGCCGGCCGTACGCTGATCCCATGTCAACCCCCGACCGTCGCGGCCGTGTTGCCGGTACCGTCCTGGGCTCGGCCGTCGGAGACGCGCTCGGCGCCCCTTTCGAGTTCGGCCCGCCGGGCGTCTACTCGGCGCGCTTCCCGGACGGGAGGGGCGCGATGTGCGGGGGCGCCGGCTGGGACCCGGGCGAGGCCACGGACGACACGCAGATGGCCGTCCTGGTCGGGGAGTCGCTGCTGGAACGCGGCGGGCTCGACCTGCCGGACGTCTTCGACCGCTTCCGGCGGTGGGCGGCCGGCGCACCGAAGGACATCGGGCTCCAGACGGAGGACGTCCTGTCCAACGGGCAGCCGTGGGACCGCGCCGCCGCACTGCACTTCCAGATCACCGGGCGCGCCGCGGGCAACGGTTCGCTGATGCGCGCGGCCACTTCCGCCGTGTACTTCGCCGGCGCCGGCCGCTCCGCGACGATGGAGGCGGCCCGGCGGCTCGCGGCGCTCACGCACGGCGACCGCGCGGCCTGGGAGGGGACGGCCGTCCTGCACGAACTGGTCCGGGTCGCCCTGGACGGGGCGGACCCCGTGGCGGCCGTGCCGGACGCCCTGGCCGAGGTCGATGCCGGTCACCGGGCACGTTGGGCCGTCGTCCTGGCCCCCGACTGGCACCCGGACGACGCCTCCGAGTTCAACGGCGCCGTCTGGCCCTGTCTGGGCTCGGCGCTGTGGGCGCTGCGGACGACCGGCTCCTTCGAGGACGCCCTGGCCGCCGCGATCGACCTGGGCGGTGACACCGATACCGTCGCGGCCGTCACGGGCACGCTGGCGGGCGCGGTGTACGGGGCGGGGGCGATCCCCGACCGCTGGACGGCCGCCCTGCATGTGCCCCTGCCGGGCCACGGCGACCGGGTGCTGCGGGTCGCGGAGCTCACCGCGCTGGCCGGGGCCCTCGCGGCGGGCCCCCGTCAGGGGTGACCTGAGCCCGGAGCGCGTCAGGGCCCGGCCGGGATCCGGCCGGGCCCTGACGTCGTGCCCCGTCAGCCCACCGAGCTGTAGGCGACGACGCCCCTCAGCAGCGCGTCGACCGCCTTCCGCGCGTTCTTGGTGACCGTACTGCCCTCGCCGGGCGCCGCCGCCGCGATCTGTCCGAGGACGTCGATGACCTGCTTGCACCAGCGGACGAAGTCACCGGCCGGCATCTCCGCCTCGCGCAGCACCTCGTCGAGGCTCTTGTCGGAGGCCCACTGGTAGGCGGCCCAGGCGAAGCCGAGGTCCGGTTCGCGCTGGCCGACGCCCTCGGCCTGGTTGATCCGGAAGTCCTCCTCCAGGGCGTCCAGCCGTCCCCAGATGCGGACCATCTCGCCGAGCGCCGCCTTGGCCTTGCCCGTGGGGAGCTTCGGCGCGACCGCGTCGTCGGCCTGCCGGGACTCGTAGACCAGGGCGGAGACGCACGCGGCCAGTTCGGCCGGGTTGAGCCCCTCCCAGACGCCGTCCCGCAGGCATTCGCTGGCCAGCAGGTCCAGTTCGCCGTAGAGGCGGGCGAGCCGCTTGCCGTGCTCGGTCACCTCGTCGCCGCGCAGGTAGTCCATCTCCGTGAGCAGGGCGACGATCCGGTCGAAGGTCCGCGCGATGGTGTTCGTACGCCCCTCGATGCGCCGCTCCAGTTGCCGCGTGTCGCGCTGGAGCCGGTGGTACCGCTCGGCCCAGCGGGCGTGGTCCTCCCGCTCGTCGCACCCGTGGCAGGGGTGCGCGCGCAAGGCGGTGCGCAGCCGGGCGATCTCGCGGTCGTCGGCGGCGGCCGAGCGCTGCTTGCGGTGCCGCTCCGGCGCTATGTGCCCGGCCTTGGTGCGCAACGCGGACGCCAGGTCGCGCCGCGACTGCGGGGAGCGCGGGTTGAAGGACTTGGGGATGCGCATCCGCTCCAGCGGTTCGACCGGCACGGGGAAGTCGATCGACGCCAGCCGCTTGACCTGCCGCTCGGCCGTGAGCACCAGCGGGCGCGGCCCGTCCTGGTGTTCGAAGCCGCGGTGCCCGTTGGCCCGGCCGGCCGGCAGGCCCGGGTCCAGCACCAGCGCCAGTCCGGCGAACTTGCCGGTCGGCACATGGATGACGTCGCCCGGCTTGAGGCGCTCCAGGGACGTCGCGGCCGCCACCCGGCGCTGCGCGGCGCCCTGCTTGGCCAGCTCCGTCTCGCGCTCCTTGAGCTCGCGGCGCAGCCGCGCGTACTCCTCGAAGTCACCGAGATGGCAGGTCATGCCCTCGCGGTAGCCCTCCAGGCCCTCCTCGTTGCGCTGGACCTGGCGGGAGATGCCGACGACCGACCGGTCCGCCTGGAACTGGGCGAAGGACGTCTCCAGCAGCTCGCGCGAGCGGTGCCGGCCGAACTGGTCGACCAGGTTGACCGCCATGTTGTACGAGGGCTTGAAGCTGGAGCGCAACGGGTACGTACGCGTGCCGGCGAGTCCCGCCAGGTGGCCGGGGTCCATGCCGCGCTGCCAGAGGACCACGGCGTGGCCCTCGACGTCGATGCCCCGCCGCCCGGCGCGCCCGGTCAACTGGGTGTACTCGCCGGGGGTGATGTCGGCGTGCTGCTCGCCGTTCCACTTGACGAGCTTCTCCAACACCACGGAGCGGGCGGGCATGTTGATGCCGAGCGCCAGGGTCTCGGTGGCGAACACGGCCTTGACCAGGCCCTGGACGAACAGCTCCTCGACGACCTCCTTGAAGGTCGGCAGCATGCCGGCGTGGTGCGCGGCGATGCCCCGCTCCAGGCCCTCCAGCCATTCGTAGTACCCGAGGACGTGCAGGTCCTCGGTGGGGATGGAGGCGGTGCGCTCCTCGACGATCTCGCGGACGCGGGCGCGTCCCTCGTCGTCGTTGAGCCGGAGGCCCGCGTACAGGCACTGCTGTACGGCGGCCTCGCAGCCGGCCCGGCTGAAGATGAACGTGATGGCGGGCAGCAGGCCCTCGGCGTCCAGCCGCTCGATGACCTCGGGCCGTCCCGGGGTCCAGATCCGCGAGCGCTGCCGCCGCTCCCGCTCGCGGTCCGCCTCGCGCCCGCGCCGCCGGTCCCGGCCGCCCATCGGGCGCGAGTTCTCCATGCGCGCCAGGCGGACCAGGTCGGGGTTGACCTCGCGGCGGGCGGAGCCGCGGCCGCCGTGGTCGGTCTCCTCCTCGAAGAGGTCGTAGATCCGGCGTCCGGCCAGGACGTGCTGCCACAGCGGCACGGGCCGGCTCTCCGAGACGATCACCTCGGTGTCGCCACGGACCGTGTCGAGCCAGTCACCGAACTCCTCGGCGTTGGACACGGTCGCGGAGAGCGACACCAGGGTCACGGACTCGGGGAGGTGGATGATCACTTCCTCCCAGACGGCCCCGCGGAACCGGTCGGAGAGGTAGTGCACCTCGTCCATCACCACGTACCCCAGGCCCCGGAGGGACTGGGACCCCGCGTACAGCATGTTGCGGAGCACCTCGGTGGTCATGACGATCACCGGCGCGTCGGCGTTGACGCTGTTGTCACCGGTGAGCAGCCCGACCTTCCCGGGCCCGTACCGCTTGACCAGGTCGGCGTACTTCTGGTTCGACAGGGCCTTGATGGGCGTGGTGTAGAAGCACTTGCGCCCCTGCTCCAGGGCGAGGTGCACGGCGAACTCACCGACGATGGTCTTGCCCGAGCCGGTGGGTGCCGCGACGAGTACTCCCTTGCCGGCCTCGAGGGCCTGGCACGCCTCGATCTGGAAGGGGTCCAGCTCGAAGTCGTACAGGGCGCGGAAAGGAGCGAGCGCGGTGGCCTGCTCGGCGGCGCGGAGCCGGGCGGCCGCGTACGCTTCCGCGGGTGTGAGTTCTTCTGTCATCTTGTTATCGAGCCTACCCGCCGCCACTGACAGTCAGCCGATCTTTAACCGCACCCTTCTCCGTCTCTGCACGGAGGACCGGACGCACCCCTCGCACCACCGCGCTGTTCGCCGGTGCGTCCCCCCGAGAACCTTCCTGTGAGCCCGCGGTTGGCATGATCCACCGCAGACCGCGTGCGTTCCGCTACGCAACGCACTCACCGGAGGGGAACAATGAAGATCACATCGTCCCGCACGGGAACGGCCCTGCTTGCCGCCGTAGTCTCGTCAGGCGCCACGCTGGCTTTGGCCGCGCCGGCGAAAGCTGCATCCGCGACACAGTGCAGCGGCTGGCAGCGGCAGGAGATCGACACCATAGGCACGAATCTGGTCGTGCAGGTCCAGCCGTGCGTCCAGCGCACGGCAGCCAACGCGATAACCGCTCGAGCGGAGACTCGCTGGACCGCGGCGGGGGGCGGGATCAGCACCGGCCTCGACAAGTTCTCCATACAGGTCAGGCTGGAGCGCAACGACGCCACGGTGAAGTCCGCAAGCGCCCAGTACACCGGACACATGAACAACTACCCGGAGTCGACCCGGCTGCTGATCACCCCGTCCCACTACAGCAGCGTCCCCGCCGGGTGGAGCGCGGACGGCGTGGTTACGTACAACGTCGCCAATGACGGAGGCGGGGACAAGACTTGGCAGCTGGGCGGCTCGCCTTCAATTTGATCTTCTCGTAGGTCCCCCGCCACGGGGCCCACTCACCGGTGGGCCCTTACCTGCGGCTCACCTCAGGTGACGTCGTCGTATGAGCTGCCGTTCAACCGCTGCGAACGGCCACCGTCCGCCTGCTCGGGCAAGGCCGGGGCGGCGTGGACGGACTCGACGGCGCCGATGGCTTCAGGCGTGAGGTCCAGCACCGAAGCCTCGTCCTCGCTCAGCTCGGCGTCGCCGTTCCCGCGCCGCCGACGCATGTCGTTCAGCAGCGAGAGTCCGGTCGCCAGGAAGTACAGCACAGCCAGCGGGCCCGCCAGCAGCAGCATGGAGAGCGGCTCGCCGCCAGGGGTGGCGATGGCCGCGAACGCGGTGAGGCCGATGATCATCCCTCGCCACCAGCCGAGCATGCGCTTGCCGCTGATGACGCCCGTCATGTTGAGGGCGATGAGAAGCAGGGGCAGCTCGAAGGCGAGACCGAAAACGATCACCATGCGGGTGATCAGGTCGAGATAGTCGTCGAGTGAGATCTGATTCTGCGTGTCGGACGGCGTGAAGCTGAGCATGATCGCCGCTGTCTGCGGCAGGATCGCGTATGCCAGGTAGGCACCCGCCACGAAGAGGGGGACGCCGACCGCCACGAACGCGTAGGCGTAGCGCCTCTCGTGCCGGTGCAGCCCCGGGGCGACGAACGCCCACAGCTGGTAGAGCCACACCGGGGTCGCCGCGAGGACGCCCGCCATGAGGGCGACCTTGAGGGCAATGGTGAAAGGCGAGATCAGCGTGTCCGTCTTCAGGACCGCGCACAGCTGCCCGTTCTTCTGGACGACGACACCGCCCTCACAGCCGACCGAGTCGATGATCGGCCTCATGAGGAACTCGAAGATGTCCTTCTGGAAGAAGGCCGCCACAATCGTGGCGACGAGAATCGCCAGGACCGCCTTCAGCAGCCGGTTCCGCAGTTCACGCAAATGATCGACAAGGGGCATGCGCCCCTCGTCGTTCTTCTCCCGCTTGCGGGCAGACTTGAGCAACCCACTTCCCTTGTCTCGTGCGAGTGCGGCAGCCGTCAGCGCGTGTGCGTCAGCTCTTGGTGGTGTTCTGCTCGGCGACCGGGCGGGCGCTGCTCACGTCGCCGGGTGCGGCCTGGATGGTGCGCGGGGCGGGCTGCTGGGCCGCGGGGTCGGCGGTGGGAGCCGGCTCGGCGTCGTCCTTCTTCATGGCCTTCGCCTCGCTCTTGAGGATGCGGGCCGACTTGCCCAGCGAACGCGCCATCTCGGGGAGCTTCTTGGCACCGAAGAGCAGCAGGATGACTGCGATGATCAGAACGATCTCGAGGGGCTTCAGATTGCCGATCATGTGCGACTTCCTTCTCACCGAGGCGGCTGGGGGGAGGGGGCTTACCTGTGCGACCGGACAGTTGTCCAGCCCCATGCTGCAAGGATCGTAACTCGCACGGGTAAACGTCGGGCAATCCCTGTGCATACTCCGCGTTCCCGGCGAGTACCTCCATACCTCCGCCGGGACAAGCAGCGTACCTCTCGGGCCCGGGCGCGAGGAGGGTGGCGGCCCTACCGCAAGTCCTCGCCCGTACGGGCGAGATCGGTGGCCGCCCGCTCCAGGTCCTCGGCGGCGCGGTTGATCCGCTGTGTGGTGTGCGTCACTTGACGGCCGAGGCGCTGGGCCTCGATGAACACCCGGATGCCGAGGACGCCGAGGACGGCGATACCGAGGAACCCCAGGGCGATGGCGAGCATGGGCCAGAACATGCGCAGAGCCTAGACGACGGTCAGACCGTGGAGTGGAGGCGGAGCGTCCGCACGCCGCCGCCGGTGAGGAGTTCGACGATGCGCTCACCGGCGGGCTTGCGTACGGCGGAGCCGCACGCGGGGCACGTGAAGGAGTAGAAGGTGGTCCGGCGGCTGGCGCCGATGGCCAGGCGCAGTGACCCGGCCGACAGTTCGCAGCGCGCCTGGCACTCGGGGCAGGCGGCCTTGAAGAGGACGGGGGCCGGAGGCGGCGGAATGGTTCCGGGCATCACGGACAATTACCTCAATTCCCTCGACGGTGGTCTGATCGGCCTGATCGGCTCGACTGCCCCGGCTCCGCCTACTCCTGGTCGCCGTACGCGGCCAGCGCCTCGCACGCCGCCTGCCGGGCGCTCGCCGCCAGCTCCGGCGGGGTGACGATCCGGCCCTCCCCGCCCAGGCGCAGGGCGAGGCGCCGCAGCGAGGCCGGTTCCGGCGTGCGCAGGGTGATGCGCAGCCCGCCGTCGGGCAGTTCCTCGGCGCTGTCGTGCGGGTAGTACTCGGCCACCCAGCGGCCGCCCGGCCCCACCTCGACCACGACCTCGGGGTCGTCGGCCGACGGCTGGACCAGGCCCTCGGACAGGTCGCGCAGCTCGATCTCGGGCGGCGCGGACGGCTCGTCCAGCAGCCGGATCTCGGCCACCCGGTCGAGGCGGAAGGTCCGCCGCGCCTCGGACAGCCGGCACCAGGCCTCCATGTAGGTGTGGCCGACGGCGAAGAGGCGGATCGGGTCGACCTCCCGCTCGGTGAGCTCGTCCCGCGCGGGCGAGTAGTACCGCAGCCACAGCCGGCGCCGTTCCGAGATGGCCCGGTCGACCTCGGCGAACACCCCGCCCTCGGACTCGAAGGTCACCGACAGCCGGGAGCTGGCGCCCGCCGCCTCCCCCGCCGCGGCCTCCAGCTTGGCGGTGGCGCGCAGCAGCGCCTCCCGGTCGCCCTCCCGCAGTCCGGGCAGCGTGGCGACGGCCCGGGCCGCCACCAGCAGGGCGGTCGCCTCGTCGGCGGCGAGCCGCAGCGGCTCGGCGACGTCGTCGGGGTTGTGCCACCAGATCTGCTCGCCGTCCGTGTCGATGTCGAGCAGGTCGCCACCGCGGAAGCTGGTGCCGCACATGGGCAGCACGTCGAGGTCGGAGATCAGCTCGTCCTCGGTGATACCGAACGCCCGTGCGACGTCCCCGACATGGGCGCCGGGGCGCTCACGCAGGTACGTCACCAGCGAGAGCATCCGCCTGGTCTGGTCGATCGCGTTCGCGGCCATCGAAGTCCGTTCCCCCTCAGCCCTTGGCCACGGCGCGCAGCCGGTCCACCACGTCGGCCCGCAGATCGGCCGGTTCCAGTACGACGACGTCCGGGCCGAACTCGACGAGCCAGGCGTCCAGTCCGTGCCCGTACGGGATCTCCAGCTCGTCCCAGCCGCCCCCCAGCTCCCGCACCGACAGGGCGCGGGCGCGCAGCGGGTAGCCGCAGTCGGTGCGCAGCCGGATCCGGGCGGAGCGGGTCGCCGTCTCCCCCGCCCAGCTCTCGACGGTCTCGCGGACGGTCGACACGTCCGGTACGGGGGCGGTGAAGGCCCCGGCCCGGGAGCGGACCCTGCCGGTGATGCGGGAGAGCCGGAAGACGCGCTCGGCGCCCCGGTCACGGTCCCAGCCCGCCAGGTACCAGTGGCCGCGCCAGCACTCCAGCGTCCAGGGCTCGACCTGCCGGGTCTCGGGGCGGGCGGCATTGGCCTTGCGGTACTCGAAGACGACGGGGCGCCGGTCCCGGCAGGCCAGCATCAGCGGCTCGAAGGCCGCCTCGTGGACGGGGATGCGCGGTTCGAGGGCGCTGTGCGGGGTGTCGTACGCGTCCCCGGCCTCGGGCATGCCGGCGGCGCGCAGCTTCTGGAGGGCTCCGCTGGCGGCGCCGGCGAGGCGGGCCTGCTGCCAGACCTTGGCGGCCAGGCCCAGGGCGGCCGCCTCCTCCGCGTCGAGCTGGATCGGGGGGAGCCGGTTGGAGTCGCGGCGGGCCAGGTAGCCGGTCTCGCCGTCGAGGTTGTCCACGGTCTCGATGACCAGGCCGAGCTCGCGCAGATCATCCTTGTCGCGCTCGAACATGCGGTTGAAGGAGTCGTCCGAGCCGGCTTCGAGGTACGCCTCGATCGAGCCGCGCAGCTCGCGCTTGCTCAGCGGGCGCCGGGTCCCCAGGAGGCACAGCGCCAGATTCATCAGCCGCTCGGCCTTGGCAATGGCCATCGACGCCCTGCACCTCTTCTTATGGACTCACTTTTCCCGCTCAACGTACCGCCCCGGGGTGTCGCGGGAAAAGTCGCGCCACGGCGGAGGGCCCGTACCGGGAGGCACGGGCCCTCTGGGTGGCCGGTCGGCCACGGGTGCGGTGTGCCTCAGCGGCGACCGCGGGCGGATCAGACGCCGACGAGGTCGCAGACGAAGATCAGCGTCTCGCCCGGCGCGATGGCGCTGCCGGCGCCACGGTCGCCGTACGCGAGGTGCGCGGGGATGATCAGCTGACGGCGGCCGCCGACCTTCATGCCCTGCACGCCCTGGTCCCAGCCCGCGATGACCTGGCCGATGCCGAGCTTGAACTGGAGCGGCGTACCGCGGTTCCAGGAGGAGTCGAACTCCTCACCGGTGGAGAAGGCCACGCCCACGTAGTGGACCTTGACCATGTCGCCGGCCTTGGCCTCGGGGCCGTCGCCCTCCCAGATGTCCTTGATCTCCAGGTCCTTCGGCGGCTCGCCACCCGGGAAGTCGACCTCGGGCTTCTCGATGCTCACGAAAACAGTGCTCCTCAAACGAATGTACTGGGCAACCGGGACAGTCTTACATCACGGCGAGGATGTCGAGCGAGAAGACCAGCGTCGAGTTGGCGGGGATGTCCCCGGACGCCTGGTCGCCGTAGCCGAGCTCCGGCGGGACGACGAGCATGACGCGGCTGCCCGCCTTCTTGCCCGCCAGCCCCTGCTGCCAGCCCTTGATCAGGCTCTGCAGGGGGAACTCGGCGAGCTGGCCGCCCTTGTAGCTGGAGTCGAACTCCTTGCCGCCCTCCCACAGGACGCCCTTGTACTGGAGCAGCAGCTTGTCCGTGGGCTTGACCACCGGGCCGTCGCCCTCCAGGACGTACTTCGCGACGAGGCCCTTGGGCGCGGGCTTCTTCGGCACGTCGATGGACGGGGCGGCGCCGTCGGTGTTGGTGCCGATCTTGGGGAGGTCGATGTTGTCCTGCGCGACCTCGCGGCCCTTGGCCGAGCTCTTGCCGTTGAAGGTGCCGCGGATGTCGACCACGAACACCAGGGTGTCGGTGCCCTTGATCCCGCCCTGCGGGTTGCCCTGGGACCCGTAACCGAGGGCCGGCGGGATCGCCAGCTCGACGCGGCTGCCGACCTTCTTGCCCGGCAGCGCCCTGTCCCAGCCGGGGATGAGCTGGCCGACGCCGATGGCGCTGGTCAGCGGCGCCTTGCGGTCGTACGAGTTGTCGAAGACCTTCGCCGTGTCCCAGATCTGCCCGAGGTAGTCGAACTGGAGGTAGTCGCCCTTGGCCACCGTCTGCCCCTTGCCGGGGATCAGCGTCTTCACCGCCAGGTCGGACGAGGGCTTGCCCGGGCCCTTGGCGATGGTCGGCTTCTGGCCGAACGCGGTGCCCGCGGTGATGGCGGGGAGCGGTCCCTCCACGATCTTCGTGGACGTCTCCGGGGCGGACGCCGACGGGCTCTCGTCGGTCTTGGCCTTGTCGGACTTGTCGTCGCCGCAGCCCGCGAGCGTGAGCAGGCCGGCGGGGACGGCGAGGAGGAGGGAGCGACGGCGCACGGAATGCCTCGTATCTTGGTCGGGATCTCGGGATCTGTAGGTCTTCGCAGTCGAGTTCGCGAGGGTGTCGCGTCACTCTACGGCGTGACTCTACGGCGTGGGTGAGGCGCCGTACGAGCCCCGCACGACGCCTCCCGGTGGTGATCCCGGCCTCCCGCCCGGCCCCCGGGCGCCCGGCGGCGGGCGCCCTCGGGCCGGTGCCGCCGACGGGTCCCCCGCGGGACCCGGCGGCGGCCGCCGGCTCACATCCCGGCGATGAGCTTCTCCACCCGGTCGTCCACCGACCGGAAGGGGTCCTTGCACAGCACGGTGCGCTGCGCCTGGTCGTTGAGCTTGAGGTGCACCCAGTCCACCGTGAAGTCCCGGCGCTGCTCCTGCGCCCGGCGGATGAAGTCGCCGCGCAGCCGTGCCCGGGTGGTCTGCGGGGGCACCGACTTGCCCTCGAAGATCTTCAGGTCGTTGCAGATCCGGGCGGCCTGTCCCTTCTTCTCCAGCAGGTAGTAGAGCCCGCGGCGACGGTGGATGTCGTGGTACGCGAGGTCTATCTGGGCGACCCTGGGGTGCGACATGGTCATGTTGTGCTTGGCCCGGTACCGCTCCAGCAGCTTGTACTTCATGACCCAGTCGATCTCGGTGCCGATCCGGTCGAGGTCCTCCTGCTCGATGGCGTCCAGCGTGCGGCCCCACAGCTCCAGGACCTGGGCGACGGTGCCGGTGCGGATGCCACGGCGGTCGACGAAGTCGGCGGCCTTCTCGTAGTACTCCCGCTGGACCTCCAGGGCGGAGGCCTCGCGGCCGCTGGCGAGCCGCACCTTGCGCTGGCCGGTGATGTCGTGGCTGACCTCGCGGATCGCCCGGATCGGGTTCTCCAGGGTCAGGTCCCGCATCACCGTGCCGGCCTCGATCATGCGCAGCACGAGGTCGGTGGCGCCGACCTTGAGGAGCATGGTCGTCTCGGACATGTTCGAGTCGCCGACGATGACGTGCAGCCGACGGTAGCGCTCGGCGTCCGCGTGCGGTTCGTCGCGGGTGTTGATGATGGGCCGGGAGCGGGTCGTCGCGGAGCTGACGCCCTCCCAGATGTGCTCGGCGCGCTGGCTGACGCAGTACACGGCGCCGCGCGGGGTCTGGAGCACCTTCCCCGCGCCGCACAGCAGCTGCCGGGTGACGAGGAACGGGATGAGGATGTCCGCGAGCCGCGAGAACTCTCCGTGGCGGGCGACGAGATAGTTCTCGTGGCAGCCGTAGGAGTTTCCCGCCGAGTCGGTGTTGTTCTTGAAGAGATAGACGTCGCCCGCGATTCCCTCCTCGTGCAGGCGGCGTTCGGCGTCGACGAGCAGACCTTCGAGAATGCGCTCGCCGGCCTTGTCGTGGGTGACCAGTTCCGTCACGTTGTCACATTCCGGAGTTGCGTATTCCGGATGTGATCCCACGTCGAGGTAGAGGCGGGCACCGTTCCGCAGGAAGACATTGCTGCTGCGGCCCCATGACACGACACGGCGGAAGAGGTAGCGCGCCACTTCGTCAGGAGACAGTCGGCGCTGTCCCCTGAACGTGCACGTGACGCCGTACTCGTTCTCCAGCCCGAAAATGCGGCGGTCCATGACTGAACATTACGCCTGATGGCCTGAGCTGAAACCGGGTTCGACGGCACCGTTTCGATCATTTTCCGATGCCGCCACGACATCTTCGGCGTGTTGGGCCTGGTGGCGGGGAACTGCCAGTACGCGCTGGGTCGCCAGCAGGACCAGCAGGGCGGCGAATCCGCCGGCGCAGGCCACCGCGAAACTCGCGGTGGTGCCGGAGTGCTGGACCACCGGGCCGGCGACGGCCGTTCCGGCGGCGGCGCCCACCCCGAAGGTGGTGACCAGCCAGGAGAACGCCTCGGTGACCGTGCCGCGCGGCGCGTGCCGGTCCACGACGATGAACGCGCAGGCGATGGCGGGCGCGAGGAACACGCCCGAGACGGCCGCCAGGGCGGTCATGGCCACCACGCCGGGGGTCAGCGTGAGCGGCAGGTAGCCGAGCGCCAGAAGGCCGATCAGGGCCCGCAGGCGGCGCTCCGGGGCGCCCGCCCACTGCCGGGCCCCGTAGACTGTGCCGCCGACCAGCGCGCCGAGGCCCAGGGCGGCCATCAGCCAGCCGTAGACGGACTCGCTGCCGTAATCCTCGGCGTACGCGTAGGCGGCGACCGTGATGGAGCCGAGGGCGAGGCCGACGAAGAAGAACGCGCCGAGCAGGGCGAGCAGCCCGGGCGAGCGCAGCGCGCCGAGCCAGTGCGCCTCGCGCGGGGCGGAGCGCCAGGCACGGGACGGCTCGGACAGCACGACGGACAGGGCGCCGAGCACACCGATGGCGTTGATCACGAGCAGGGCGGCGGCGGGCGACCAGAGCGCCACGAGCAGGGTGACCAGCAGGGGCCCGACGGTGAACATGACCTCCTGGGCGACCGCGTCCATGGCGTACGCCCGGTGGACCCGTTCCTCGCGGCCCAGCACGCTCGGCCACAGAGCCCGCAGCCCGCCCTCCAGGGGCGGGGTGAACAGCCCGGCGACGGCGACCGCCGCGTAGGTGAGCGGGAGCGGATCCGTGCCGGCCAGCACCAGCAGGGCCATGCCCAGGGCGGAGACCAGGGCCGCCGGGAGCTGGACGCGGGGCTGGCCGTACAGGTCGACGGCCCGGCCGAGGAGGGGCTGGCCGACGGCGTTGCCGATGCCGTACACCGCGGCGAGGGCGCCGGCGAGGCTGTAGCTGCCGCCCTCGGCACGGGTGAACACCATGATCGCGATGGGTCCGGTGCCGTTGGGGAGGCGCCCTATGAGGGTGCCGATGAGCAGCCTGGCGGCATGGGGTGCCTTCAGGATGTCGGCGTACCCGCCCGGTGCGGCGGCCATGTGCTGCCCCTCTCCCCCGGCCGGAGGCCGAGGTTTTACGTATAACGTCCTTCGTCATACGTACCATGACGGCATCCCGCGGGTCCACCTCGCGGGCGGGATCCCCGAAGCGGAGGCGTGCGTGCACCACCCGGACCCCCAGGTCCCCGACCCGGCGCCCAGGACGGCGGCCGGGCCCGCCCCCGGGCGGGCCGGTGCCCCCGGCGGGCGGGACGCCGACGCCTCCGGGGCCGGCGCACCCGCGCGCCCCGCCGCGGACGGCGGCCCGCCCGGCGGGGCGGTCGTGGCCGGCGACCCGTCCGGCGGGGCGGTCGTGGCCGGCGACCCGTCCGGCGGGGCGGCGGGCCGCCCCGGCGCAGCGCGGCCGACGAGCCGGGACGTGGCCCGGGCGGCCGGGGTGTCCCAGGCGACCGTGTCGCTGGTGCTCGGCGACAAGTGGCGCGGGCGGGTCTCGGAGCGCACCGCCCGGCTGGTGCGGGAGGCGGCGGACGAGCTCGGGTACCGGCCCAACCTCGCGGCCCGGAACCTCCGTCTGGGCCGTACCAGGACCGCGCTGCTGGTGGTGCCCGCGCTGACCAACGAGTTCTTCGCCCGGGTCTACACGGGCGCCGCCGCGGTGGCCGCCCGGCACGGGTTCGGTGTCGTCCTGTACCCCTCACCCGAGGGCGTCGGCCCGGCGCGCGACCCCTTCGCCTCCGCCCGCGCGGCCCTGGACGGCGTGATCGCGTCCTCGATGGCCGCCGACGCGCTGCGGGCGATCGGGGGCACCGACCTGCCGCTGGTGATGCTGGACAGCGACCCGGCGGACCCGGGCGCGGCGGCCCGGGTGAACCTCGACATCGCGGACGGCGTGCGCCAGGTGACGGACCATCTGCTGACCCTGGGTCACCGCCGTTTCGCGCACCTGTCGTCGGCGGTGCCGTCCTGGACGTTCGACGTCCGCGGCCGGGCCATGACCGCCTGCCTGGGCGGCGTCCCCGGCGTCACGGTACGGACCGTTCCGGCGCCACTGGACGTGGGCGGCGCCCGGGAGGCCGCCGAGCGCGCGCTGACCGCGCCGGGGCCGCGCCCGACGGCCCTGGTCTGTGACGACGACATCGTGGCGGCGGGCGCCTGCAAGGCGGTACGGCGGCTCGGGCTGCGCGTCCCGGAGGACGTGTCGGTCACCGGCTTCGACGACCTGGCCCTCGCCACGGCGGTGGAACCGGAGCTGACCACGGTCCGGCTGCCGGCCGAGCGGATCGGCGAGCGCGGGATGACGGCCCTGCTGGACGTCCTGGCGGGCCGTCCGCCGGAGTCCGGCGACCTGCCGGTCACCCTCATGGTCCGGGGCTCCTCGGGGCCGCCCCCGGCCCCCTGACACAGAATCCCGGCCACGGCCCGGGCACGGCCCCGACACGGCCCCCGGCATGCCGGTGCCCCGGACCGCGGGCGCGGTCCGGGGCACTCGTGTCCGGGCCCGGATCAGTCCTCCGACTCCTCCGGCTCCTCGTCCGAGGGCGCGTCCGTCGGGGTGGAGGCCGAGGCGTCCGCCTCCAGGAGGCGGGAGAGCTGGCGGCCGACGATCCGCTTGAACTTGCGCTGCTGCGGGCGCGTGCGGTCCAGGATCGCCACCTCCAGCCGCTCCGCGGGGATCTCCCGCTCGCTGCCGTTGGTGTCCCGGGACAGCGCCTGCACGGCGAGCTTCAGCGCCTCGGCGAGCGACATGCCGTCGCGGTGCCGCTGGTCGAGGAAGCTGCTGATCTGCTCGGCGTTGCCGCCGACCGCGACCGAGCCGTGCTCGTCCACGATCGACCCGTCGTGCGGCAGCCGGTAGATCTGGTCGCCCTCCGGGGAGGTGCCCACCTCCGCCACGACCAGCTCCACCTCGTAGGGCTTCTCGCCCGCGCTGGAGAAGATGGTGCCGAGCGTCTGGGCGTAGACGTTGGCGAGCCCGCGGGCCGTCACGTCGTCGCGGTCGTAGGTGTAGCCGCGCAGGTCCGCGTACCGCACGCCGCCGATCCGGAGGTTCTCGTACTCGTTGTACTTGCCGGCCGCGGCGAAACCGATGCGGTCGTAGATCTCGCTGAACTTGTGCAGCGCACGGGACGGGTTCTCACCGACGAAGACGATGCCGTCGGCGTACTGCAGCACAACCAGGCTGCGTCCACGGGCGATGCCCTTGCGGGCGTACTCCGCCCGGTCCTGCATGGCCTGTGCGGGCGAGACATAGAACGGCGTCGTCACCGGCTATCCGTCCCTTTCTTCAGATGGGCAAACATCAGAGCAGCGCGGCGCGCGGGCCGTCGGGCTGTTCGAGGCGGCGCTCCAGGATCGCGCGGGCGGTCTCGGAGGACTCGGCCTCGGTGAGCCGCCGGAAGCCCTCGTCGGTGATGACGGTGACGATCGGGTAGATCCGCCGGGCCACGTCCGGGCCGCCGGTCGCCGAGTCGTCGTCCGCCGCGTCGTAGAGCGCCTGCACGACCAGGGTGATGGCCTGCTGCTCCGTCAGGTCGTCGCGGTAGAGCTTCTTCATGGCGCCACGGGCGAAGATGGAGCCGGAGCCGGTGGCCGCGAAGCCGTGCTCCTCGGACCGGCCGCCCGTCACGTCGTAGCTGAAGATCCGGCCCTTCTCCCGCTCGACGTCCCAGCCGGCGAAGAGGGGGACGACGGCCAGGCCCTGCATGGCCATGCCCAGGTTGCTGCGGATCATCGTGGAGAGGCGGTTCGCCTTGCCCTCCAGGGAGAGCTGGGCGCCCTCGACCTTCTCGAAGTGCTCCAGCTCAAGCTGGAAGAGCTTGACCATCTCCACGGCGAGTCCGGCGGTACCGGCGATGCCCACCGCCGAGTACTCGTCGGCCGGGAACACCTTCTCGATGTCCCGCTGGGCGATCATGTTGCCCATCGTGGCGCGCCGGTCACCGGCGAGCACCACGCCGCCGGGGAAGGTGGTGGCGACGATGGTCGTGCCGTGCGGTGCCTCGATGGCACCCTGGAGGGGCGGCAGGGTCCGCTTGCCGGGCAGCAGCTCGGGCGAGTGGTCGGCAAGGAAGTCCATGAAGGAGGAGGAGCCGGGCGTCAGGAAGGCTGCCGGCAGACGCCCGATGCTACGAGGGTTGGCTTCCACGCGTTTCCTTCCGAAATGAGGCGGCGGCCCGCCGCTGCGACGGTCGGGCCGATCATGCGTGCTGTGCACGGACCTTACCCGTGCCGTCGCCGGTCATCCGTCCCGGTGCCCTCGGCTTTCACCGACGGCACCGGGAGGGACAACGAGCTCTACTGTCCGCCCTTTTGCACGAAGGACCGCACGAAGTCCTCGGCGTTCTCCTCGAGGACGTCGTCGATCTCGTCGAGTACGGAGTCGACGTCGTCGGACAGCTTCTCCTGGCGCTCCTTGAGGTCCTCCGAAGCCTGCGCGTCCTGCGCCTGCTCCTCGACCTCCTCGGTGGAACGCGTGGCCTTCTGCTGCCCGCCGCCGGTGTCCTTGGTCGCCATATCCCTCACCCCGCTCGTTTGCCCGCTTGGTTCGGTGTCTCAAGATCAGACCCTACAAGGACGGTCTGACATCGGCCCTGCACTTTCTCCAACGTCCAGGGAGTATCCCCATGATTCCCGGAGATCCCCCGGCCAAGCTCTTTTCGCACGAGTACTCGGCCGGGGCTCAGTGCCCGGACAGCACGCGGACCAGGTCCTCGGCCGTGCGGCAGCGGTCCAGGAGCTCCTTCACATGGTTACGTGTACCGCGCAACGGTTCCAGGGTGGGAACCCGCTGGAGGGAGTCGCGGCCGGGCAGATCGAAGATCACCGAGTCCCAGGAGGCGGCGGCCACGTCGTCCGCGTACTGCTCCAGGCACCTGCCCCGGAAGTAGGCCCTGGTGTCCTCAGGAGGCTTCGACTGCGCCCGCGTGACCTCGTCCTCGGTCAGCAGCCGCTTCATCCTCCCGCGGGCCGCCAGACGGTTGTACAGGCCCTTCTCGGGGCGCACGTCGGCGTACTGCAGGTCGACCAGGTGCAGCCGCGCCGCGTCCCAGTCGACGCCGTCCCGGCGGCGGTACCCCTCCATGAGCTCCCGCTTGGCCACCCAGTCCAGCTCGCCCGCCAGGCTCATGGGATCGTTCTCCAGCCGGCCCAGGGTGTCCTCCCACCGGGCCAGCACGTCCATGGTCTGCTCGTCGGCGTCGGCCCCGAACCGCTCCTCCACGTACTTGCGGGCCAGCTCGAAGTACTCCATCTGCAATTGCACCGCGGTGAGTGTCCGGCCGCTGCGCAGCGTGATCAGATACTGGAGCGAGGGGTCGTGGGAGACCTGGTGCAGGGTGCGCACCGGCTGGTCGACCGCGAGGTCCACCGTGATGAAGCCGTCCTCGATCATCGAGAGCACCAGGGCCGTCGTGCCGAGCTTGAGGTAGGTCGAGATCTCGGAGAGGTTCGCGTCGCCGATGATCACATGGAGGCGGCGGTACTTCTCGGCGTCGGCGTGCGGCTCGTCCCGGGTGTTGATGATCGGCCGTTTGAGGGTGGTCTCCAGTCCGACCTCGACCTCGAAGTAGTCGGCACGCTGACTGATCTGGAAGCCGTGCTCGTGGCCGTCCTGGCCGATGCCGACCCGGCCGGCGCCCGTGACGACCTGCCGGGAGACGAAGAAGGGCGTCAGGTGGCGCACGATGTCCGAGAAGGGGGTCTCCCGCTTCATCAGGTAGTTCTCGTGCGTGCCGTAGGAGGCGCCCTTGTTGTCGGTGTTGTTCTTGTAGAGGTGGATCGGCTGGGCGCCCGGGAGCTGGGCGGCCCGCTCCGCGGCCTCCGCCATGATCCGCTCGCCGGCCTTGTCCCACAGGACGGCGTCGCGCGGATTGGTGACCTCGGGGGCGCTGTACTCGGGGTGGGCGTGGTCCACGTAGAGCCGCGCGCCATTGGTGAGGATCACATTGGCCAGGCCGATGTCCTCGTCCGTGAGCTGACTGGAGTCGGCGGCCTCGCGGGCGAGGTCGAAGCCGCGGGCGTCCCGCAGCGGGTTCTCCTCCTCGAAGTCCCAGCGGGCGCGTCGCGCCCGGTGCATCGCCGCCGCGTAGGCGTTGACGATCTGGGACGAGGTGAGCATGGCATTGGCGTTCGGGTGGCCGGGGACGGAGATCCCGTACTCCGTCTCGATGCCCATTACTCGCCGTACAGTCATGCGGCCCTCCTTGCCCGGCGGCGTCCCCGTCCGGGAACGGCGCTCAAGTACCGCTGCTTCTCCGATGCGTGTGCGGTGCCCGTCCCCGCACTGCGCGACTCGGCGGTACGGAAGAGCCTAGAACGCCTCTGCGCTGGTGGGGAGATCAATTGCGTCATTGCTGCGGTGTGGTCGGAATGGTGGCCAGGACCGGTGAAAGCAGCCGGCCGCGGATGCCCTCCCCCGCTTTTCGCGGGGGACTCCCGGGCACCCGCAGCCGGAATGCGATCTACAGGTACTGACCGGTGTTCGCCACCGTGTCGATGGAGCGACCGGTGTCGGCGCCCTGCTTTCCGGTGACGAGCGTGCGGATGAACACGATCCGCTCGCCCTTCTTTCCGGAGATCCGGGCCCAGTCGTCCGGGTTGGTGGTGTTGGGCAGGTCCTCGTTCTCCTTGAACTCGTCCACGCAAGCCTGGAGGAGGTGGGAGACCCGGAGGCCCTTCTGGTTGTGGTCGAGGAAGGCCTTGATGGCCATCTTCTTCGCCCGGTCGACGATGTTCTGGATCATCGCTCCGGAATTGAAGTCCTTGAAGTACAGGACTTCCTTGTCACCGTTGGCGTACGTGACCTCGAGGAACCGGTTCTCCTCGGACTCCGCGTACATCTGCTCCACGACCGACTGGATCATCGCCTGGGCCGCGGCTTCCTTGGACCCATTGTGCTCGGTCAGGTCGTCCGCGTGCAGCGGCAGCGAAGGTGTCAGGTACTTGGCGAAGATGTCCTTGGCGGCCTCCGCGTCCGGACGCTCGATCTTGATCTTCACATCGAGCCGGCCCGGCCGCAGGATGGCGGGGTCGATCATGTCCTCGCGGTTGGAGGCGCCGATGACGATGACGTTCTCCAGGCCCTCCACGCCGTCGATCTCGGCGAGCAGCTGCGGGACGATGGTGTTCTCCACGTCCGAGCTGACACCGGAGCCACGGGTGCGGAACAGGGACTCCATCTCGTCGAAGAAGACGATCACCGGGGTGCCCTCGCTGGCCTTCTCACGAGCACGCTGGAAGACCAGGCGGATGTGCCGCTCGGTCTCGCCGACGTACTTGTTGAGGAGCTCGGGGCCCTTGATGTTGAGGAAGTAGCTCTTCCCCGCGGGCTGCCCGGTCACCTCGGCGACCTTCTTGGCAAGGGAGTTGGCGACGGCCTTCGCGATCAGCGTCTTGCCGCAGCCGGGCGGGCCGTACAGAAGGATGCCCTTCGGCGGCCGCAGCTCGTGCTCCTGGAAGAGGTCGGGGTAGAGGTACGGGAGCTCGACCGCGTCGCGGATCAGCTCGATCTGGTTCCCCAGACCGCCGATCTTGGTGTAGTCGACGTCCGGGACCTCTTCGAGGACGAGTTCCTCGACCTCGCTCTTCGGGATCACCTCGTAGACGTAGCCGGACCTGGGCTCCAGCAGCAGGGCGTCGCCGGGCCGGATGGTGATGTCCAGCAGCGGCTCGGCGAGCCTCACCACCCGTTCCTCGTCGGTGTGCCCGATCACCAGGGCGCGCTCGCCGTCCTCGAGGATCTCCTTGAGGGTGACGATGTCCCCGGCGCGCTCGAACTCCATGGCCTCGACCACGTTGAGCGCTTCGTTGAGCATGAGTTCCTGGCCGCGCCGGAGCTCGTCGAGCTCGACGCTGGGGCTGACGTTCACCCGGAGCTTGCGGCCCCCGGTGAAGATGTCGCAGGTGCCGTCCTCGTTCGCCTGCAGGAAGACACCGAAGCCGGCCGGAGGCTGCGCGAGCCTGTCGACCTCCTCCTTGAGGGCCACGATCTGGTCGCGGGCCTCACGGAGCGTATTGGCGAGTCGCTCGTTCTGCGCGGACACGCCGGCCAGGTTGGTCTGCAGCTCGACGATCCGCTCTTCGAGAATCCTCGTGTGACGCGGAGAGTCGGCGAGCTTACGTCGCAGGACGGCGATTTCCTGCTCGAGATAGGCAACCTGGCCGGCAGGGTCTTCAGACCCCCGCCCCGGCCGGATGCCGCGGTTGATGTCGTCGTCGTGGGCTGCCACGGTCCTCACCTCCTCCAAGGGGAGCTGGACGCTTCCTGACCCTACCTGGGTGGGTGGTGATTGAAACCCCTAGATCACAAAGACTCTCGGGGTGTGTCCGATCTTCACCCTTGCGCTCTCCCTCGCATCAGGGGGATACCCACCCATCAACATCTGAAAGCGGGCGGTTGTATGGTCGGAGTGGTCAACACCCGTCAGGGTTGGCCCGACTTACCACAGCAGAGGCAGGAACATGACCGTGCAGCACGAGGCCCCGACCACGGGCGCGGGCGAGGACCTGGAGGTCTGGATCGACCAGGACCTCTGCACCGGCGACGGGATCTGCGCGCAGTACGCTCCCGAGGTCTTCGAGCTGGACATCGACGGCCTGGCCTACGTGAAGAGTCCCGACGACGAACTGCTCCAGGCCCCCGGCGCCACCACACCCGTGCCGCTGCCCCTGCTCCAGGACGTCGTCGACTCCGCCAAGGAGTGCCCGGGCGACTGCATCCACGTACGCCGCGTCGCCGACCGGGTCGAGGTCTACGGGCCTGACGCGGAGTGACCGCTCACGCACTCCCGGCTTCGACCGCGGAGGAGCGGACGAACTCGTCCCCCTGCCAGCGCCACTTGACCGTCTCGCGCCGGTCCGGGCAGCAGCTCGGCACGTCCGGTGAGGAATAGCCCAGCACGGTCGCGGTGACCACCCCGTCACGTACGGCGAGCCGCTCGACGCTGCGGCGCTCGGCCGGGGCCACCAGCGTGGCCACCACCCGGGGTCCCGCGGCACCGCCGACCAGGACGTACACCCCGCTGGGCGGGGTGCCGGAGCCCGCGCGGCAGTGCGCCGCCACGACCGTCTCCGGCCGCCCGTCGCCGTCGATGTCGCCCGTGGCCCGCTCGGCCACCACGCTGGGCGCCCCCGCGCAGTCGAGCGGGTACGCCACCGAGGCCGGGTCCGGGGCCGGCGCGGGCGCCGGGGCCGCCGCTGTCCGGATCACGCCCGTCTGGGAGGCCGTCGCGGCCCCGGGCTGGAGCATCCCGGCGCCGGCGACCACCGCGGCCATCGCCGCGGCGGTGGCGAGCCAGTGCACCGGGCGGGCGTGGGTGTGTGCGAGGTCCGGGACGGCGGAGGTCGGCACGCGGAGCGTCTCCTGTGGGCTGTGCGGTGGGGGTGGCCAGCATCGTGCCACACGTCACACGGGGCCCGTAACCAGGGGGTCGGTAACGCGAACGTAAAGGCGCCGCCGTCGAGTTCCCCCACCGGTGGCGGGAACTCGACGGCGGCGCCGCTGCGTTGTCGGGGCCTCGGGACGGGTGCCCGGGGCCTGCGCCGGACCCGGCGTCAGCCCTTGTTCGGGCCTTCGTAGTCCTCACCGTACGCGCCCTTGGCGGGCCGGCGGCGGCGCATCGGGGGCTCCACGCCGTCCGCGAGGCGGCGGGCGGTGAGCAGGAAGCCGGTGTGGCCGATCATCCGGTGGTCGGGGCGGACCGCCAGGCCCTCCACGTGCCAGTTGCGGATCATCGACTCCCAGGCGGCCGGCTCGGCGAAGCAGCCGATCTCGCGGATGGACTCCACGGTCCGGGCGAGCTGGGTGGTGGTGGCGACGTAGCAGCAGAGGATGCCGCCGGGGACGAGGGCCTTGGAGACGGCCTCCAGGCACTCCCAGGGGGCGAGCATGTCCAGGATGACCCGGTCGACGTCGGTGTCGGACAGGTTGTCCTGGAGGTCGCCGACGGTGAGCTGCCAGGCGGGGTGCGGGCCGCCGAAGTAGCGCTCCACATTGCCCTTGGCGATCTCGGCGAAGTCCTCGCGCCGCTCGTAGGAGTGCAGCATGCCGTCGTCGCCGATGGCGCGGAGCAGGAAGCTGCTGAGCGAGCCGGAGCCCACACCCGCCTCGACGACGCGCGCGCCGGGGAAGATGTCGGCGAACGCCAGGATCTGCCCCGCGTCCTTGGGGTAGACCACGGCGGCGCCGCGGGGCATGGACAGGACGTAGTCGGGGAGCAGGGGGCGCAGCGCGAGGTAGGCGACGTTTCCCGTGGTACGGACAACACTGCCCTCGGGAGCACCGATCAGCTCGTCGTGCGGGAAGGAACCCTTGTGGGTGTGGAAATTCTTCCCGGCCTCGAGCGTGAACGTGTAGTGGCGTCCCTTGGGGTCGGTGAGCTGGACCTGGTCCCCGACCTCGAAGGGCCCGCGACGGCGGGCGGCACCGGTCGGTTCGGACATGTGACCAGTGTATGGGCTTCAGGAGCCCGGGCGTGCCATGGCCTGGACGAAGGCCCGCTCGACGTCCGCGGTGGACAGGACGCCGTAGATCTCGCCGGACTCCTCGACCACCAGGTACTCGGTGGCCGGATTCGCGCGGAGCCGGTCCAGCAGCGCCTCGCCCGCGAGGTCCGCCCCGACCCGCATGCCCTCGGTGAGGTCCTGGGCGAGGCCGCCGACCTCGACCCAGGGGCGGCGGTGCTGGGGGACGCCGACGATGGCCGTCTCGCGGACGAGGGCGGTGGGCTCGCCGTGGCCGTCGACGACGACGAGGGCCCGGGCGCCGGCCTCGTTGGCGCGGCGGAGCGCCTCGGACAGGGGGGTGGCGGGCTCGACGGGGACGGCCCGCCGGGTGAGGGTGCGGGCGCGCAGCTCGGGGAGGTGCTCGCGCAGCCGCGCCATGCGGAGGCTGTTCCCGGCGCCGGTCCAGATGATGGCGGCGAGGATGGCCGCGAGGAGCGCGTCGGTGACGGTCTCCAGGCCGCTGATCTCCTCGGTGTCGTTGCCGAGGGCACCCGTGTGGGTGAGCAGCGGGAGGCCGATGAGGACGGTGACGGCGAGGGCGCGGCCGACCCAGGCGGCGGCGACCGTGCCGCTCATGGGCTTGCCGGTGAGCTTCCACACGACGGCGCGGAGCATGCGGCCGCCGTCGAGCGGCAGCCCGGGCAGCAGGTTGAAGGCGGCGACGATCAGGTTGGAGATCATCAGGCCGGCGAGCAGGACGCCGGGCACGGTGCCGGGCTCCACGGCGTACATCGTGGCGTAGAAGACCCCGGCGAGGACCAGCGACAGCAGCGGGCCGACGAAGGCGAGGACGAACTCGCGGCCGGGGGTCTCGCACTCCTTCTCGATCTCCGAGACGCCGCCGAAGAACTGGAGCTGGATGCGGCGGACCGGCAGCCGGAAGCGGAGCGCGGCGACGGTGTGCGCCAGTTCGTGCACGAGCACGGAGGCGTAGAAGGCGACCGCGAAGAAGAGGGAGACCAGGTAGCGGGCGTTGCCGAGCTCGGGCAGGACGCGCTCGATCTGGCCGCCGAAGACCCAGGTGATGAGGGCCGCGACCAGGAACCAGCTGGGGGCGACGTACACGGGCACGCCGAGGACGCGGCCCATCAGGATGCCGCCGCCTTCCCGTGGCCGCCGCGGCTTTCCGCTGTCGGGAGCGGTGGCTCCGGCCTGGTCGGACCGCGGGCGGGGGTGCTCGCCGCTCTCGTCGTCCTTGTTCACAGGTTCCCTTCGGTGTGAAGCGTCACACGACGATCATGCAGTGTGGGAGGTTCTGGCGTCGATGGTATGCCGCGGGGTGTCAGTGGCGGGCCGTAGGGTTTGGAACCATGACCACGAGCCCCTCCAGCTCTCCGAGCCCGTCCGCGTCCTCGGGCCCACGCCCGCCCGTGTCGCTCTCGCCGTCGCGGGCGAGCGACTTCATGCAGTGCCCGCTGCTGTACCGGTTCCGGGTGATCGACAAGCTGCCCGAGAAGCCGAGCGCGGCGGCGACGCGGGGCACGCTGGTGCACGCCGTGCTGGAGCGGCTCTTCGACGACCCGGCGGTGGAGCGGACGGTGCCGCGGGCGAAGGCGATGGTGCCGGGGCAGTGGACGCGGCTGCTGGAGTCGCGGCCCGAGCTCGGCGAGCTGTTCGAGGGGGACGCCGACGGGGAGCTGCTGGCCCGCTGGCTGGCCGAGGCGGAGCAGCTCGTCGAGCGGTGGTTCACGCTGGAGGACCCGACGCGGCTGGAGCCGGCGGAGCGGGAGCTGTTCGTGGAGACCGAGCTGGACTCGGGGCTGCGGCTGCGGGGGGTGATCGACCGGGTCGACGTGGCGCCGACGGGCGAGGTGCGGATCGTCGACTACAAGACGGGCAAGGCTCCGCGTCCGGAGTACAGCGAGGGCGCCCTGTTCCAGATGACGTTCTACGCGCTGGTGGTCTGGCGGCTGAAGGGCGTGGTGCCGCGCCGGCTCCAGCTCGTCTACCTGGGCAGTGGCGACGTGCTGACGTACGACCCGGTGGAGGCGGACCTGCTGCGGGTGGAGCGCAAGCTCCAGGCGCTGTGGGACGCGATCGCGCTCGCCACCGAGACGGGTGACTGGCGGCCGCGTCCGACGAAGCTGTGCGGGTGGTGCGACCACCGGTCGGTGTGCCCGGAGTTCGGCGGCACTCCCCCGGTGTACCCGCTGCCGATCGTCCCCGCGCCGCGGGCGGACGGAGAGGTTCCGGGACCGGCGGGGCCGGGGGCGGGCGACCAGGGCAGAATGGGCCCCGTCCGCTGAGCCTTGGAGGAGTACCTGTGGCCATCCGCGTCCTACTGGTCGACGACCAGCCGCTGCTGCGTACCGGTTTCCGGATGATCCTGGAGGCGGAGCAGGACATCGCGGTCGTGGGTGAGGCCGGGGACGGCCTCCAGGCCCTCGACCAGGTCCGGGCGCTTCAGCCCGACGTCGTCCTGATGGACATCCGGATGCCCCGCATGGACGGGGTGGAGGCGACCCGCCAGATCACCGGTCCGGGCCGGGACGGTCCGGCGAAGGTGCTGGTGCTGACCACGTTCGATCTGGACGAGTACGTGGTGGAGGCGCTGCGCGCCGGGGCCAGCGGCTTCCTGCTGAAGGACGCGCCGGCCAATGAGCTGGTGCAGGCGATCCGGGTGGTCGCGGCGGGCGAGGCGATGCTGGCGCCGAGCATCACGCGCCGGCTGCTGGACAAGTACGCGGACCACCTGCCGTCCGGCGAGGAGCCGGTGCCGGACGCGCTGGGCACGCTGACGGACCGCGAGGTCGAGGTGCTGAAGCTGGTGGCGCGCGGGCTGTCGAACGCGGAGATCGCCGCGGACCTGTTCGTCAGCGAGACGACCGTCAAGACGCACGTGGGGCATGTGCTGACCAAGCTGGGCCTGCGCGACCGCGTGCAGGCGGCGGTGTACGCGTACGAGAGCGGTCTGGTGCGTCCCGGCGCCCAGTGACCGCCGGCGCCGGGCACGCCGCCGCGGGCACCGTCGGCGTACCGCGCGCGGTGGCGTGCCGACGGCGTGCCGGTGGCGTACGCGAACGGGGTGCCCGGCCGGTGGCCGGGCACCCCGTTCGTGCGTGGGGCGGGCGGGATCAGCCCTTCTTGATCTCCCAGAAGCGGAAGACGGTGGACGCGTCCAGCGTCCACTCCAGGCCGCTGATGCCGTCGCGGGCGACCGCGTACTGCTTGCCCTGCCACAGCGGCAGGATCGGCAGGTCCTTGGCCACCTGGTCCTGGAGCTTGCCGAAGTCCTCCTCGGTGGCGGTCCGGTCGGCGGTGGCGGAGGTGCGCGGGACGAGCGTGCCGGTGATCTTGCTGTTCTTGTAGTTGTTGGCGAGGACGTTGCCCTCGCCGAAGAACGGCTGCGTGAAGTTGTCGGGGTCCGGGTAGTCGGGCACCCAGCCCTTGACGTACACGCCGTACTTGCCGGCCTTGATGTCCTTCTCGTACTGGTCGAACTCGACCGACTGGACGGTGGCCTCGAACAGGCCGCTGTCGTTGAGCTGCTTGGCGATGGCCTTGAGCTCGTCGTCGGTGGAGGGGCCGTAACGGCTGGGCGTCGACCAGAGGGTGAGCTTCACCTTGTCATCGATGCCGGCCGAGCGCAGGGCCTGCGCGGCCTTGTCGCGCTGCGGCTTGTCGCCGTACTCGTTGACGAAGGCCGTGTTGTGGCCGACGACGCCCGCCGGGATGATCGAGTACAGCGGGGTGGCGGTGGACCGGTAGATCTCGTTGACCAGGGCGTCCCGGTCGACGAGGTAGGCGATGGCCTTGCGTACGCCGAGCTTGCCGACGACCGGGTCCTCGACGTTGAACACCAGGTGCTGAACCTCGGCGCTGGAGCCCTCGATGACCTCTATCTCGCGCTCGGCGGAGGTGCTGGAGGCCTGGATGCCGGCGATCTCGGCGGCGGCGAGACCACGGTAGGCGATGTCCACGTCGCCCTTCTGGAGGGCCGTGCCCAGCGCCTTGCGGTCGCCGTGGAAGAACTTCAGCCGGACGCCGCCGTTCTTCACCTTGACCGTGCCCCGGTACTCGGGGTTGGGCGAGAAGACGGCCTCGCCGTCGCTGAAGGAGTCCAGCTTGTACGGGCCGGAGCCGACGGCCTTGCCGTCCTCGCGCAGTTCCCCGTCCTGGTACTCGCGGTGGTCGACGATGGAGCCGGCACCCGAGGCGATCTTGCTCGGGAAGGTGGCGTCGGGGACCTTCAGCGTGAACACGACGGTCTTGTCGTCCGGCGTGTCGATCTTGGCGATGGTGGCGAGCAGCGGCGCCGGCCCGGCCGGGTCGTTGATCTTCATCGCCCGCTCGAAGGAGAACTTGACGTCCTCGGAGGTCAGGGCATTGCCGTTGCTGAACTTCAGCCCGTCACGCAGCGTGCAGCGGTAGACCTTGCTGCCGCCCTGGTCGAAGCCGCACTTGTCGGCCGCCTCCGGCTGGGGCACCGACGAGCCCTTGGGGAAGCCGAGCAGGGACTGGAAGACGTTGTTGAACAGCAGCCACGAGCCCGGGTCGTAACCGGCGGCGGGGTCCGTCGCCAGAACCTCGTCGGACATGCCGACGGTCACCGAGCCGCCGGCGTCACCGGCGCCGCCGCTCTTCTCCTCGCCGCAGCCGCTCAGCAGGGCGGCCGCAAGCCCCGCGGCGAGCGGGGCCGTCAGCCACTTGTTGTGTGCCTTCACAGGAACCTTGCCTTTTGGATCTCATCGCCGGCCGAGCCCGTGTGCGCGGCCGGGTACAGCAGGGTCAGGCGATACCTCGGGAGAGCTCCCAGAGCTGCAGGTCCGAGGAGGTGTTCAGCGCCCACTCGACACCGGTCAGGTCGTCGCGGGCGGCGACGTACTGCTTGCCCTGCCACAGCGGCAGCACCGGGACGTCGGTGGCGACGATGTCCTGGATCTGCGCGAAGGCGGGCGAGGCGGCGTTGCGGTCCGCCGCGCGGCGCGACTCGGGGAGCAGCCGGCTGCGCGTGGCGCTGTTGACGTAGGGGGTGTTGAGGAAGTTGTCCGCGTCGAGGAACGGTGCGACGTAGTTGTCCGGGTCCGGGAAGTCGGGGAACCAGCCGAGGCCGTACACGGCGTAGTCGCCGCGCTTCTGGGCGGGGCGGAACTCCGACCACTTGGCGCCCTGGACGGTCACGTCGAAGAGCCCGGTGGCGTTGAGCTGGTCGCGCAGCGCGGCGAACTCCCGGGCGGTGCCGGTGCCGTAGTGGTCGCTGGTGTAGTGCAGCGTCAGCTTCACCGGGGTCGTGATGCCGGCGTCGCGGAGGATGCCGGCGGCCTTCTTGCCGTTCGGCTCGCCGTACTTGTTGAAGAAGGAGTTGGTGTGGGCGGTGATGCTGGAGGGGATGAGCGAGTACAGCGGGGTGGCCGTGGACCCGTACACCTTGCCGGCGAGCTGGTCGCGGTCGACGACGGCCGCCATGGCCTGGCGGACCGCCTTGTTCTTGACCGACGGGTCGTTGGTGTTGAAGCCGAGGTAGCGGATCTCCAGGCCGGGCACCTCGGTGATCTTGACGCCGGGCTTGGGGTCGTCGTTGAGGTCCTTGACCTGCTCGGGCGACATCGTCCGGGTCATCATGTCGATGTCACCGGACTCCAGCGCCTTGCCCATCGCGCCGGGGTCGTCGAAGGACCGCAGCTCGACCTTGTCGTTGCGGAGCTTGATGTCGCCCTTGTAGTGGCTGTTCCTGGTGAAGACCACCCGGGTGACCCGGTCGCCGCTGACGTGCGCCTTCATCGTGTACGGCCCGGAGCCGTCGACGTCGAAGCCGTCGCGGAGCTTCTTGGCGTCGTACTTCTCGCTGCTGAGAATGCCGGCGACGGGGGTGGAGAGCTTGTACGGGAATGTGGCGTCGGGGCTCTTGAGGTGGAAGACGACCTCGTCCTCGCCCTTGGTCTCGATCGTGTCGATGTTCGACAGCAGACCGGCGGCGCCGTTGTCCGACTTGATGGCGAGCACCCGCTCGATGGAGAACTTGACGTCCTTGGGGGTGACCGGCGTGCCGTCCGCGAAGGTCAGACCGTCCCGGAGGGTGCAGCGGTAGCTCTCGCTGGCGCGGTCGGTGAAGCCGCACTGGGAGGCCGCCTCGGGCACCGGGGCGCCGCCGCCGCGCGGGACGTGCATCAGCGTCTGGACGGTCTGGCGCAGCACGTTCCAGACGCCGGTGTCGTAGGCGAAGGCCGGGTCGAAGGGGGCGGAAGCGTCCTCTGTGGCGGCGAACTGGTCCGTGGTACCGACGACGATGGCGTCACCGCCGGAGCCGCCACCCGAACCGCCGCAGGCGGCGAGCAGGGGGGCGAGCAGGCCTGCGACGGCCGGCAGCACCAAGGTCTTGCGGTTCATTCTGGACGTTCTCCTCATCCGGCACTGGGTACAGCGGCGTTCGGACACTCCGCCGCGTCCGCCCGGTCGGGGCGGGGCGATCGGGCCGGGATACAGAGCGATCGATCGTGTGTTCCCGTGGGCTTGGTGGCCGGACGGGGCACGCGGAAACTGCGGCGAAGTTCTCGGCAAGAGATTAGTAGGCGACGCCACACTTCCAGGAACGGGGCCGAGTTGGGGCGACATCGGACAGTGATCAGTAATGCGCGCCGATCGATCTCTATGCGCTGGAATGATTCGTACACGGCTCCATGAATCAGGACACATGGGCGAGGCCGAAGCATGGTGTTCCGGGCATGTGGGCGTTTCCGGCCATGCGGTCCGCGCCACGCTGAGTGAGCAAGGTCACTCCGGGAGCCGGATGCCGGGGCACCGGGAATTGCCTCCCCGGACACTTCCGGTTTTCGCTGCTATTCGGCGCCGTACGCTCGGTGTGCGCTCAGTTCATTCGGGTGATCAATGTCCGCAGAAAGCGCAGGTCGACTTCTTCCAGGGATCGCACGACGACCCGCCCGTCGGCGGGCGCGATGGGCGCGACGGAGGGCACGGCGACCACCCGGCAGCCCGCGGCCTCGGCGGCCGCGACACCGGTCGCGGTGTCCTCGATGACGGCGCATCTGGCGGGCTCGGCGCCCACTCCGCGGGCGGCCAGCAGGTACGGGTCGGGGTGCGGTTTCGTACGGGAGACCTCGTCGCCCGCGACGGTGAGCGTGAAGCGGTCGCGGCCCAGCGAGTGCAGGACGCGGTCGATGATGCGGCGGTGCGAGGCGGAGACCAGCGCGGTCGGCACGTTGTGCGCGGCGAGCTCGGTGAGCAGCCGCTCGGCGCCCGGCATGAGCGGCACGCCCCGGCCGATGCGCCGCTCGAAGCGCTCGTTGAGCAGCACGGTCAGCTCCGGGAGTGTGATGTCGGCGCCGGTGGCCTCGATGAGGTACCCGGCGCTGCGGGTCATCGGGCCGCCGACGACCACGTCGCGCCAGGACTCGTCGAGGGCGTGGCCCAGCTCGCCGAAGACCTCGACCTCCGCGTCCCACCAGAACCCCTCGGTGTCGACGAGCGTGCCGTCCATGTCGAGGAACACCGCCTGGAGGGCGGAACCCCCGGCCGTACGGGTCAGGGACGCGGGGACCGTACTGGTCATCGGCACACCTCCAGGAAGGGACGAGAAGGCCGGCCGCTCTCCCCGGTGGGAAGCCCTCCGGGACATCCCCGCCGGGATTCCGCCGGGGAGGAGCGACCGGCCTGTTCTGGACCGACCAGTGTACGTCGCGCCCGGTGTCAGCGCGCGTTGAAGTACTTCGCCTCGGGGTGGTGGATGACGATGGCGTCGGTGGACTGCTCCGGATGGAGCTGGAACTCCTCGGAGAGGTGGACGCCGATCCGCTCCGGCCGGAGCAGGTCCGCGATCTTGGCGCGGTCCTCCAGGTCGGGACAGGCGCCGTAGCCGAGCGAGAACCGCGCGCCGCGGTACTTCAGCGCGAACATGTCCTCCACGTCGGCGGGGTCCTCGCCCGCGAAGCCCAGCTCCGCGCGCACCCGCGCGTGCCAGTACTCGGCGAGCGCCTCCGCCAACTGGACGGACAGACCGTGCAGTTCGAGGTAGTCGCGGTACGAGTCGGAGGCGAACAGCTCGGCGGTGGCCTCGCCGATCCGGGAGCCGACGGTGACGACCTGGAGGCCGACGACATCGGTCTCGCCCGACTCCTCGGGGCGGAAGAAGTCGGCCAGGCACAGCCGCCGGCCCCGGCGCTGGCGCGGGAAGGTGAAGCGGGTGCGCTCGTTGCCGCTCTCGTCCAGGAGGATCAGGTCGTCGCCCTTGGACACGCAGGGGAAGTAGCCGTAGACGACGGCGGCCTCCAGCATGTTCCGGGTGTGGAGCTGGTCCAGCCAGCCGCGCAGCCGGGGCCGGCCCTCGGTCTCGACGAGCTCCTCGTACGTCGGCCCGTCGCCCGCGCGGGCCTGCTTCAGGCCCCACTGCCCCTTGAACAGGGCGCCCTCGTCCAGCCAGGACGCGTACTCCTTGAGCTGGATGCCCTTGACGACCCGGGTCCCCCAGAACGGCGGGGCGGGTACGGGGTTGTCGGTGGCCACGTCGGAGCGGACGCCGCTCTCGGGGGCCGGCTCGTCGACGACGGCGCCGGCCGTGGGGCGCACCCGGCGCTGCTTGAGTTCGGGGAGGGTGGCGCCGGGGACGCCGCGCTTGACGGCGATGAGGGCGTCCATCAGGCGCAGGCCCTCGAACGCGTCCCGGGCGTAGCGGACTTCGCCCTGGTAGATCTCGTGCAGGTCCTGTTCCACGTAGGCGCGGGTCAGGGCGGCGCCGCCGAGGATGACCGGGTAGGCGGTGGCCAGGCCGCGCTGGTTGAGCTCCTCCAGGTTCTCCTTCATGATCACGGTCGACTTGACCAGGAGACCGGACATGCCGATGACGTCGGCCTTGTGCTCGTCCGCGGCTTCGAGGATGGCCGAAACCGGCTGCTTGATGCCGAGGTTGACGACGTTGTAGCCGTTGTTGGACAGGATGATGTCGACGAGGTTCTTGCCGATGTCGTGCACGTCGCCCCGGACGGTGGCCAGGACGATGGTGCCCTTGCCGTCGTCGTCCGTCTTCTCCATGTGCGGTTCCAGGTGGGCGACCGCGGTCTTCATGACCTCGGCCGACTGGAGCACGAACGGGAGCTGCATCTGGCCGGAGCCGAACAGTTCGCCGACGACCTTCATCCCGTCCAGCAGGGTGTCGTTGACGATGTCGAGGGCGGGGCGGGTGGTGAGGGCCTCGTCGAGGTCGGCCTCCAGGCCGTTCTTCTCGCCGTCGATGATGCGCCGCTTGAGCCGCTCCTCCAGAGGCAGCGCGGCCAGCTCTTCGGCCCTGCCCGCCTTGAGCGACTTGGTGTTGACGCCCTCGAACAGTGCCATCAGCTTCTGCAGCGGGTCGTAGCCCTCGCTGCGCCGGTCGTAGATCAGGTCGAGGGCGGTGGTGACCTGCTCCTCGTCGAACCGGGCGATCGGCAGGATCTTGCTGGCGTGCACGATCGCCGAGTCCAGGCCCGCCTTGACGCACTCGTCGAGGAAGACCGAGTTCAGCAGGACCCGGGCGGCCGGGTTCAGACCGAAGGAGATGTTCGACAGGCCCAGGGTGGTCTGGACGTCCGGGTGGCGGCGCTTGAGCTCGCGGATCGCCTCGATGGTGGCGATGCCGTCCTTGCGGGACTCCTCCTGACCGGTGCAGATGGTGAAGGTCAGGGTGTCGATGAGGATGTCCTCCTCACGGATGCCCCAGGTGCCGGTCAGGTCGGCGATCAGCCGTTCGGCGATGGCGACCTTGGCCTCGGGCGTGCGGGCCTGGCCCTCCTCGTCGATGGTCAGCGCGATCAGCGCGGCGCCGTGCTCCCTGGCGAGGGCGGTGACCTTGGCGAAGCGGGAGTCCGGGCCGTCGCCGTCCTCGTAGTTGACCGAGTTGATCACCGCGCGGCCGCCGAGCTTCTCCAGCCCGGCCCGGATGACGTCGACCTCGGTGGAGTCCAGGACGATCGGGAGGGTGGAGGCGGTGGCGAACCGGCCGGCCAGCTCCTCCATGTCGGCGACGCCGTCGCGGCCGACGTAGTCGACGCAGAGGTCGAGCATGTGGGCGCCCTCGCGGATCTGGTCGCGGGCCATCTCCACGCAGTCGTCCCAGCGGCCCTCCAGCATCGCCTCCCGGAACTTCTTGGAGCCGTTGGCGTTCGTCCGCTCGCCGATCGCCATGTACGCGGTGTCCTGGCGGAACGGCACGGTCTGGTACAGCGAGGCCGCGCCCGGCTCGGGGCGGGGGTCCCGCTCGGCGGGGACGAGGCCGCGGACGCGCTCGACGACCTGGCGGAGGTGCTCCGGCGTCGTGCCGCAGCAGCCGCCGACCAGGGACAGCCCGTACTCGCGGACGAAGGTCTCCTGGGCGTCCGCGAGCTCGGGCGCGGTCAGCGGGTAGTGCGCGCCGTCCCTGCCCAGGACCGGCAGGCCGGCGTTGGGCATGCAGGACAGCGGGAGGCGGGAGTGGCGGGCGAGGTAGCGGAGGTGCTCGCTCATCTCGGCGGGGCCGGTGGCGCAGTTCAGCCCGATCATGTCGATGCCGAGCGGCTCCAGGGCGGTGAGCGCGGCGCCGATCTCGGAGCCGAGCAGCATGGTGCCGGTGGTCTCGACGGTGACGGAGCAGATCAGGGGCAGGTCCAGGCCGGCGGTCTCCAGGGCCCGGCGGGCGCCGAGGATGGCGGCCTTGGTCTGGAGGAGGTCCTGGGTGGTCTCGACGAGCAGCGCGTCGGCGCCGCCGGCGATGAGGCCCTCGGCGTTCTGCTGGTAGGCGGCGCGGAGGGTGCCGTACGCGACGTGTCCGAGGGTGGGCAGCTTGGTGCCGGGCCCCATGGAGCCGAGCACCCAGCGCTGCCGGCCGTCACCGGCGGTGAACCGGTCGGCGGCCTCGCGGGCGATCCGGGCGCCGGCCTCGGACAGCTCCAGGATGCGGTCGGAGATGTCGTACTCCCCCAGGGCGGAGAAGTTCGCGTTGAACGTGTTGGTCCCGACGCAGTCGACACCGGCGGCGAAGTACTCCTCGTGGACCGTACGGACGATGTCGGGCCGGGAGACGTTGAGGATCTCGTTGCAGCCCTCGAGGCCCTCGAAGTCCTCGAGCGTGGGGTCCTGCGCCTGGAGCATCGTGCCCATGGCTCCGTCGGACACGACCACGCGGGAGGCGAGCGCGTCGCGGAGGGCCGCGGCTCGGGTCCTGCTGTCAGCGGAAGGGGTCGGCAACGAGGCCATGGATGTGCTCCCTGGAGTGCGACGGCTGTCGGCTTTGCGCCCTCGGGGGAGGACGCACCGGGCCAGAGTAACCGCGTACCCGCCGGGGCGGACATCTTGTTCCAGGTGGTGGGACGGCATGCTGGGGCGGCGGCGTCCGTTCGTGTGAGTACCCCGGGGGCTTCCTCGATGTGGCTCAAGGTCGGCAACGACCGATAGTGTTCAGCATTGTCGAACTGAGGGAGAAAGGCCGGGCGATGCCGAAGAACATCCAGTCGCTGGAGCGGGCGGCGGCGATGCTGCGACTGCTCGCCGGTGGGGAACGCCGTCTCGGACTGTCGGACATCGCCTCGTCGCTGGACCTGGCCAAGGGCACCGCGCACGGCATCCTGCGCACCCTCCAGGCGGAGGGCTTCGTCGAGCAGGACCCCGCCTCGGGCCGTTACCAGCTCGGCGCGGAGCTGCTGCGCCTCGGCAACAGCTACCTGGACGTGCACGAGCTGCGCGCCCGGGCCCTGGTGTGGACCGACGACCTGGCCCGCTCCAGCGGTGAGAGCGTCCACCTGGGGGTGCTGCACCAGCACGGCGTCCTGGTGGTCCACCACGTCTTCCGCCCGGACGACAGCCGTCAAGTGCTGGAGGTCGGGGCCATGCAGCCGCTGCACTCCACGGCGCTCGGCAAGGTGCTGTCCGCCTACGACCCGGTGGCGCACACCGAGGCCCTGGAGGTGGACCGCAAGACGTTCACCCCGCGCACCGTGACGGACCTGGAGGACTTCGAGGCCGTCCTGGACCTGACCCGGGCGCGCGGCTGGGCGGCGGACGTGGAGGAGACCTGGGAGGGCGTGGCCTCGGTGGCCGCCCCCATCCACGACCGGCGCCGGATGCCGGTCGGGGCGGTGGCCATCACGGGCGCCGTGGAGCGGGTCTGCGACGGCGGCGAGCTGCGTCACGAGCTGGTCGCGGCGGTACGGGACTGTGCCCGCGCGGTCTCCCGGGACCTGGGCGCCGGGCGCTTCTGACGCCCCGGGGCACCCCTCGGTAACGAACGCATTTCGGCCAACAGAACCCTTGACGCCACGTTTACCCGGGGGCAAAACTGCCGTTCATCGGTCGGCATTGTCGAACACCTACCGGCAATACGCGCTAGAGTGTGACAACGCCAGGAGGCCGGTTAACGCCCACACCTGAGGGCGCGGACCACCGGAGGGACCCGGGGTTCGCCTTCCCCTGGACGAAGGACAAAGGAGTCGCGGGTGTCCAGCTCCGACATCTTCATCGGCGAGATCATTGGTACCGCCGTACTCATCCTGCTCGGCGGTGGCGTGGTCGCCGCCGTCGTACTCAAGCGCTCGAAGGCGCAGGACGCCGGCTGGCTGGCCATCACCTTCGGGTGGGGCTTTGCCGTTCTGACCGCCGTCTACACGACGGGCACCCTGTCCGGCGCCCACCTCAACCCCGCCGTCACGGTCGGCATCGCGATCAAGGACGGGGACTGGAAGAACGTCCCCGTCTACTTCGCGGGCCAGCTCCTGGGCGCCATGGTCGGCGCGGCGCTGGTCTGGATCGCCTACTACGGCCACTTCCAGGCCCACCTCACCGACCCCGAGATCGTGGGCGACCCGGCCGACAAGGCCATCGAGGGCCCGCACAACGAGGCCGCCGGCAAGGCCGGCCCCGTGCTCGGCGTCTTCTCCACCGGCCCCGAGATCCGCAACGTCTGGCAGAACCTGGCCACCGAGATCCTGGGCACCGCGGTGCTCGTGCTGGCGGTCCTCACCCAGGGCCTCAACAACAGCGGCAAGGGCCTCGGCACCCTCGGCGCCCTGATCACCGCGCTCGTCGTGGTCGGCGTCGGCCTCTCCCTCGGCGGCCCGACCGGCTACGCCATCAACCCGGCCCGTGACCTCGGACCGCGCATCGTGCACGCCCTGCTCCCGCTGCCGAACAAGGGCGGCTCCGACTGGGGCTACGCCTGGATCCCCGTCGTCGGCCCGCTGGTCGGCGGAGCCCTCGCCGCGGGTATCTACAACATCGCGTTCGCCTGAGCCGTCCTTCTCTACCGATACGGGAGCAACCGTGACCGACGCACACACCACCGGCCCCTTCATCGCGGCCATCGACCAGGGCACCACCTCCAGCCGCTGCATCGTCTTCGACCGCGACGGGCGCATCGTCTCCGTCGACCAGAAGGAGCACGAGCAGATCTTCCCCAAGCCCGGCTGGGTGGAGCACGACGCCGCGGAGATCTGGGCGAACGTCCAGGAGGTCGTGGCGGGCGCCATCGACAAGGCCGGCATCACCGCCGCCGACGTCAAGGCCATCGGCATCACCAACCAGCGCGAGACCACGCTGCTGTGGGACAGGAACACCGGTGAGCCCGTCCACAACGCCATCGTCTGGCAGGACACCCGCACCGACGCCCTGTGCCGCGAGCTCGGCCGCAACGTCGGCCAGGACCGCTTCCGGCGCGAGACGGGCCTGCCGCTCGCCTCGTACTTCGCCGGCCCGAAGATCCGCTGGATGCTCGACAACGTCGACGGCCTGCGGGAGCGCGCCGAGCGCGGCGACATCCTCTTCGGCACCATGGACTCCTGGGTCATCTGGAACCTCACGGGCGGCACCGACGGCGGGCACCACGTCACCGACGTCACCAACGCGTCCCGCACCATGCTGATGAACCTGCACACCATGGAGTGGGACGACAAGATCCTCCAGTCCATGGAGGTCCCCGCGACCGTCCTGCCCGAGATCCGGTCCTCCGCCGAGGTGTACGGCCACGTCAAGGGCGGCGTCCTGGACGGTGTCCCGGTCGCCTCCGCGCTCGGCGACCAGCAGGCCGCCCTCTTCGGCCAGACCTGTTTCTCGGAGGGCGAGGCCAAGTCGACGTACGGCACCGGCACCTTCCTGCTGATGAACACCGGCGAGAAGATCATCAACTCGTACTCCGGGCTCATCACCACCGTCGGCTACAAGATCGGCGACGACGCCCCGGTGTACGCCCTGGAGGGCTCCATCGCCGTCACCGGCTCCCTGGTGCAGTGGATGCGCGACCAGATGGGCCTGATCAACTCCGCCGCCGAGATCGAGACCCTCGCGTCCTCGGTCGACGACAACGGCGGTGCGTACTTCGTACCGGCCTTCTCCGGCCTCTTCGCCCCCTACTGGCGCTCCGACGCCCGCGGGGTGATCGCCGGCCTCACCCGGTACGTCACCAAGGCGCACATCGCGCGCGCCGTGCTCGAGGCCACCGCCTGGCAGACCCGCGAGATCACCGACGCCATGACGAAGGACTCCGGCGTCGAACTGGCCGCGCTCAAGGTCGACGGCGGCATGACCTCCAACAACCTGCTGATGCAGACGCTCTCGGACTTCGTGGACGCCCCCGTGGTGCGCCCCATGGTCGCCGAGACGACCTGCCTCGGCGCCGCCTACGCCGCCGGCCTGGCCGTCGGCTTCTGGCCCGACACCGACGCGCTGCGCGCCAACTGGCGCAGGGCCGCCGAGTGGACCCCCCGCATGGACGCTGACAAGCGTGACAGCGAGTACAAGAACTGGCTCAAGGCCGTCGAGCGGACCATGGGCTGGATCGAGGACGAGGAGTAAATCGACATGACCACCCTGCAGAGCGTCCCTGCCCTCGGGACGCACCCGGCTGCCGGTTCCCTGCCGAGCCGTGCCGAGACACGGGAGCAGCTCTCCAAGGCGACGTACGACCTCCTGGTGATCGGCGGCGGCATCCTCGGCATCTCCACGGCCTGGCACGCCGCGCAGTCCGGGCTGCGGGTGGCCCTGGTGGACGCCGGCGACTTCGCCGGCGCCACCTCCTCCGCCTCCTCCAAGCTCCTCCACGGCGGTCTGCGCTACCTCCAGACCGGCGCGGTGAAGCTCGTCGCGGAGAACCACTTCGAGCGCCGTGCGGTCTCCCGCCAGGTCGCCCCGCACCTGGCGAACCCGCTCACCTTCTACCTGCCGGTCTACAAGGGCGGCCCGCACGGCGCCGCCAAGCTCGGCGCGGGCGTCTTCGCCTACTCGGCGCTCTCCGCCTTCGGCGACGGCGTGGGCCACCTCCTGAGCCCCGCCAAGGCCGCCCAGGACGTGCCCGAGCTGCGCACCGACAACCTCAAGGCCGTGGCCGTCTACGGCGACGACCAGATGAACGACGCGCGCATGGCTCTGATGACCGTCCGCGCCGCCGTCGACGCGGGCGCCACCGTCCTCAACCACGCCGAGGTCACCGGCCTGCGCTTCACCCAGGGCCGGGTCACCGGCGCCGACCTGAAGGACCGCACCAGCGGTGACGAGTTCGGCGTCGACGCCCGCCTGGTGCTCAACGCCACCGGCCCCTGGGTCGACCACCTGCGCCGGATGGAGGACCCCAACGCGGCCCCCTCCATCCGCCTGTCCAAGGGCGCGCACCTCGTCCTGAAGCGCACCTCGCCCTGGAAGGCCGCGCTGGCCACCCCGATCGACAAGTACCGCATCACCTTCGCCCTCCCCTGGGAGGACATGCTGCTGCTCGGCACGACCGACGAGGAGTACGAGGGCGACCCGGGCGAGGTCGCGGTCAACGAGAAGGACATCACCCAGATCCTGGACGAGGCCGCCTTCTCCATCCGCGACCAGCAGCTCTCCCGGGATCTGATCACCTACTCCTTCGCCGGCCTCCGCGTCCTGCCGGGCGGGCCCGGCGACACCTCCAAGGCCAAGCGCGAGACGGTCGTCACCGAGGGCCGCGGCGGCATGCTGTCGGTCGCGGGCGGCAAGTGGACGACGTTCCGCCACATCGGCCGTACGGTGATGAACAAGCTGGCGTCCCTGCCCGGCCACCCGCTGGGCGAGGACATGGAGCCGATCTCCCGGCTCCCCAAGAAGCTGCCGCTGCCGGGCATAGCCAACCCCAACGCGGTCGCCCACCGGCTGCTCGTCGACGGGGGCACCCCCGGCCCGCGCATGTCCGCCGACACCGCCCGCCACCTGGCCACCCACTACGGGTCGCTGTCCTTCGACATCGCCCGCCTGGCCAACGACGACCCCGCGCTGGCCGAGCGCATCCACCCGGACGCGCCGGAGATCTGGGCCCAGGTCGCCTACGCCCGGGACCACGAGTGGGCCGAGACGGCCGACGACGTGCTGCGGCGCCGGACCACGCTGACGATCCGCGGCCTGGCGACGGACGACATCCGCGCCAGGGTCGAGGACATGCTCGGCAAGAAGGCCTGACCGACGGGCCGGGCCCCGGCCGTACGGGCCCGGTGACCACCGGTCAGGAACACGAGGGCGGCTCCGGGGGGAGCCGCCCTCGCTGTACGTCCGGACACGTCATGGCGGCGCCCGCCTCACCGGCCCGGACCCGCAACCGCCGCCGCGGGCGCCGGGCTTCGCCGTGCGGCGGCCGTGCGCCCGGCGGGCGCGGAGCGGTGGCCCCGGCCGGCCCCCGACCCGTACCGGCGCGGCGGCCGGCCCGTGGGCGGCGCGCCACCGAATCGGCCGGCTCTCCGCCGTGTTTCCCCCGGTCGCCCTGGGTAGTGGCTCCCGGTCGGCACCGCACTCGGAGGTGTACGGGGACTGCGGGCGGTGCCCCGGAAAGCCGTAAGGTTGGTCCGTACGCACGGAACTTCGGAAGGAGGCCTGGGTGATCGAGCTCGAGGGGGTTCCCGAGCTGATCGACCCGGTCATGGTGGCCGCGTTCGAGGGCTGGAACGACGCCGGCGACGCCGCCTCCACCGCGGTCGCGCACCTGGAACGGGAGTGGAAGGGCGAGGTGTTCGCGGCGCTGGACGCCGAGGACTACTACGACTTCCAGGTCAACCGGCCCACGGTGTACCTGGACGGCGGGGTACGGAAGATCACCTGGCCGACCACCCGTCTGTCGGTGGTCCGGGTGGGCGGCGACAAGCCGCGTGACCTGGTGCTGGTGCGCGGCATCGAGCCGTCGATGCGCTGGCGCTCGTTCTGCAACGAGCTGCTCGGCTTCGCCCACGAGTTGGGCGTGGAGATGGTGGTGATCCTGGGCGCGCTGCTCGGCGACACCCCGCACACCCGGCCGGTGCCGGTCAGCGGCGTCACGTCCGACCCGGACCTGGCGCGCACCATGGACCTGGAGGAGACCCGGTACGAGGGGCCGACCGGGATCGTCGGCATCCTCCAGGAGGCCTGCACGCACGCGGGCGTGCCGGCGGTGAGCCTGTGGGCGGCGGTGCCGCATTACGTGTCGCAGCCGCCGAACCCCAAGGCGACGCTGGCCCTGCTCAACCGGCTGGAGGACCTCATCGACCTCCGCATCCCGCTGGGCGAGCTGGCCGAGGACGCGCGCGCCTGGCAGGTCGGCGTGGACCAGCTCGCCTCGGAGGACAGCGAGGTGGCGGAGTACGTCCAGACGCTGGAGGAGGCGCGGGACACCGCCGAGCTGCCGGAGGCGTCGGGCGAGGCCATCGCGCGCGAGTTCGAGCGGTACCTGCGGCGGCGGGACGGGGGGCCGGGCCACGCGACCGAGACCGGCGGCGACAGCTCGTACCTGCGCGACACGTCGAGCGGGCGGACGCGGCCGCCGAAGCCGTCGAAGGCGGAGGACACGGGCGCGGAGGGCGGCTCCCAGGACTCCCCGGAAGCGCCCGGGAGGCTGCCCCAGGACGCCGCGGAGACCCCGGAAGCCCCGGAGGGCCCGGAAGCCCCGGACGCGACGCGGGCCGGCGAGACGCCGGACACCCCGGACTCCCCCGGCTCTCCCGGATCCCCCGGTTCGCCGGGTTCCTCGGAGGACTGACAAAGCTGACGAAGCTGACGACGAAGGGGCGGCACCTCGGCCGAGGTGCCGCCCCTTCGTCGTCAGCGGTGCCGTACGCCCCCCCAGGGGCGTGTCGGAGCGGTGTCGTCCCGCCCTACAGGGCCACGCCCAGAAGGGCGTCGACGGCACGGGAGACAAGGCCCGGCGCGGCCTCGTCCGTGCCGCCCTCCGCCTCCTGGCGGGCGGCCCAGCGGTCCACGGCCGCGAGGGCGGCCGGGGCGTCCAGGTCGTCGGCCAGCGCCTCGCGCACCTCGTCGACCAGCGCGTCCGCGGACGGCCCGTCCGGGCGGGAGACGGCGGCGCGCCAGCGGCCCAGCCGCTCCACGGCGGCCCGGAGCACCTCGTCGGTCCACTCCCAGTCGGCGCGGTAGTGGTGGGACAGCAGGGCGAGCCGGATGGCGGCCGGGTCGACGCCCTGGCGGCGCAGCGCGGAGACGAAGACCAGGTTGCCCTTGGACTTGGACATCTTCTCGCCGTGCAGGGCGACCATCCCGGCGTGCACGTACGCCTTGGCGAACGGGTGCTCGCCGGTCAGCGCCTGGGCGTGCGAGGCGCCCATCTCGTGGTGCGGGAAGACCAGGTCGGAGCCGCCGCCCTGGACGTCGAAGCCCATGCCCAGGTGGTCCAGCGCGATGGCGACGCACTCGATGTGCCAGCCGGGGCGGCCGGGCCCGAGGGTGCCGCCGTCCCAGCTCGGCTCGCCCTCGCGGGCGGCCATCCACAGCATCGGGTCGAGCGGGTTCTTCTTGCCGGGGCGGTCGGGGTCGCCGCCGCGCTCGGCGGACAGGGCCCGCATGAGCTCGGCGTCGTAGTGCGAGACCTCGCCGAAGTGCGGGTCGGCCTCGACGGAGAAGTAGACGTCGCCGTCGAGCTCGTACGCGGCGCCGGCGTCACGGAGCCGCTCGACGAGCGGGACGATGCCGGGTATCGCCTCGACGGCCCCGATGTACTGCCGCGGCGGGAGCATCCGGAGGGCGGTCATGTCCTCGCGGAACAGGGACGTCTCGCGCTCGGCGAGGGTCTCCCAGGCGATGTCGTCGCGGACGGCGCGCTCCAGGAGCGGATCGTCCACGTCGGTGACGTTCTGGACGTAGTGGACCTGCCGCTTGGTGTCGAGCCACACGCGCTGAACGAGGTCGAACGCGTTGTAGGTCGCCGCGTGACCGATGTGGGTCGCGTCGTACGGCGTGATGCCGCACACGTAGATACGGGCGACGGGGCCGGGGGCGAGGGTCACTCGCTCGCCGGTCGCGGTGTCGTGGATCCGGAGGTCGCGGCCCTTGCCGGGCAGGGCGGGGACCTCAGAAGCGGGCCAGGCATGCATGTCACGAGCGTAACCGGACGCGAGTTCCGGATACGAACCGGATACGGAATTCCCGACCGAACACGCCCTCTTGCGCGACCGCCGCCCATGTGCGCGGCCCGGACGGTACCCGGGAGACCGGTCAGACGGGCGGCCAGGGGATGGCCGGCCATTGGCCGGAAGGCTCCGGGTGGCGGCCGGACGCGCGCAGGGCGGCGACCCGGGACCGTACCGCCGTCACCTCGCCGGGCGTGATGAGCTCCGCCAGCCGGGCCGCCAGGGGCGCACCGGGCTCCAGGGCGGCGCCCAGACGGGTGAGGACGTCCAGGGCCTCCGCGGGCAGCGGTTCGCCCGCCCAGCCCCACAGGAGGGTGCGCAGCTTGTCGTCCACGTGGAAGGTGACGCCGTGGTCGATGGCGTACAGCCGGCCGTCCGGCGCGGGCAGCAGGTGGCCGCCCTTGCGGTCACCGTTGTTGATCACCGCGTCGAGCACCGCGAGCCGCCGCAGCCGTACGTCGTCGGCGTGCACCAGCAGCGCGGTGCGGTCCTCGTCGACCTGGGCGAACCCCACCGCCTTCCAGCCCTCCCCCGGCTCCTCGTCCTCGACGAGCGCCAGCAGGGGGGCGGACGGGTCGTCCTCGACCCACCGCTGGACCATGCCCTCGCCGAACGGGCCGTCCCGGAGCACGGTCGGCGGGACCAGACCCCAGCCGGTTGCCTCGGACACCTCGTACGCCGCGACCTCGCGCCGCGCCAGCGTCCCGTCGGGGAAGTCCCACAGCGGACGCTCGCCGGCGACCGGCTTGTAGACGCAGTCCGCCTCCTGGCCCTCGTACGCGACGGAGCAGAACAGCACCGCGTTGGACGCCTCGCGGACCTGGCCGCGCACCGTCAGCTCGCCCTTGGCGAGCAGGTCGAGCAGCTCCACCGCCGTCAGGCTCCCCGGCGGTATCCGTTCTGGCGCGGGCATACGTGTCCTTCCGGATCGAGCGGCAGGCTGCACAGGGGGCACGGCGGCCGTCCCGCGTTGACCACGTCGAGGGCCCGCTTGGCGAACGCCCTGGCCTGCGCCCCGGTGAGCCGGACGCGCAGCATCGGCGGGCCGTTCTCCTCGTCCTGGAGCAGCCGCTCCTCCGCCTCCGCGAGGTCCTCCTCGGACTCCACGTCCAGCTCGACGAGCGCCTGCGCCTCGACGATCATGCGCTGTTCCTCGCCGTCCCAGGCCAGCGCCATCGTGCCGACCCGGAACTCCTCCTCGACCGGGGAGTCCAGGGGCGCGGTGTCACTGACGTCGGACGGTGCCACGGCCGGCACCGGGGCGTTGCCCCCGGTGCGCCGCACCACCTCGTCGAGCAGCTCGTCGATCCGCTCGGCGAGCGCGGCCACCTGGGTCTTCTCCAGGGCGACGCTGGTGACCCGGCCCCCGGCGGAGGCCTGGAGGAAGAACGTACGGCGGCCAGGCAGCCCGACCGTGCCGGCCACGAAGCGCTCCGGTGGGTCATAGAGGAACACCTGACGGGACACGTTCCCTCTCCCTTGCTTCGGTTCGGACGGGCGCTACGGCCCGTCCACCCTACTGTGCGATTGGATCACGGTGCTCCCGCGCCGCCGCCCACCTCGGCCGCCTCGCCGCCGGGCTGGTCGCGCGGAACCAGCGCGGCGAAGTCACCGGTGTCGCCGAGCCGCAGAAGAGAAGGCCGGAGACGGGTGTAACGGATCGCCGTCACGGAACAAGGATCCACATGGATCCGCTGGAACAGATCGAGATGCATCCCGAGTGCGTCGGCGACGAGCGACTTGATGATGTCGCCGTGCGAGCACATCAGGTAGACCGCGTCCTCCCCGTTGTCCGCCTCCACGCGCGCGTTCCACTCGCGCACGGCCTCCACGGCGCGCGCCTGCATGGCGCGCATGGACTCGCCGCCGGGGAAGGCGGCGTTGGACGGGTGGCGCTGGACGACGTCCATCAGGGGTTCGTCGGCCAGTTCGGCGAGCTTGCGCCCGGACCAGTCGCCGTAGTCGCACTCGCCGATCCGCTCCTCGGAGTGCAGGGGCAGCCCGGGGCGGGCGTCCAGCAGCGGCTGGAGGGTCTCCCGGCACCGCTGGAGCGGGCTGGTCACGGCCGCCGCGAGCGGCACCCCGGCCAGCCGGCCGGGCAGCGCCGCGGCCTGTGCGGCGCCGCGCTCGTCGAGGGCGACACCGGGCGTCCGCCCCGCGAGTACGCCGGAGGTGTTGGCGGTCGAGCGTCCGTGCCGTACGAGGATCAACGTGGCCATGCCTGCCAGCCTAGGCGGCTCCGTGCGTGCAAGGCGCCGGGGGCCGGGGAAGAATACGCGCCGTGATCGTGGACTGTGCCATCTACCGGGACGGGCGCCGCAGTGAGGGCCCGTCCGACTTCTCCGACGCGCTCGCGGCGGCGCGCGCCGCCGAAACGGGCGACGCCTTCCTCTGGATCGGGCTGCACGAACCGACGGAGCAGGAGTTCGATCACGTCGCCGAGGAGTTCGGCCTGCACCCGCTGGCCGTGGAGGACGCCCTCAAGGCGCACCAGCGGCCCAAGCTGGAGGTGTACGACGACTCGCTGTTCATGGTGCTCAAACCGGTCGTGTACGAGCCGGCGAGCGACACCGTCACCACGGGCGAGCTCATGGTGTTCATGGGCGACTCGTTCGTGGTGACGGTCCGGCACGGCGAGGGCGCGCCGCTCACGGCCGTGCGCAAGCGGCTGGAGGCGGAACCGGAAGTACTCCGCCAGGGGCCCACGTCCGTGCTGTACGCGATCAGCGACGCGGTCGTGGACCACTACATCGAGGTGGCGGGCGAGCTCCAGGTCGACCTGGAGGAGATGGAGACGGAGGTCTTCCAGCCGACGGGCGGCGACGCCAAGAACACGGCGTCGCGGATCTACATGTTCAAGCGGCAGGTCCTGGAGTTCCGCCGGGCCACCGGGCCGCTGGCCGCGCCGATGGCCCGGCTGGCGGGGGCGGGCGTGCCGTTCGTCAGCGCGGACGCCCAGCCGTTCTTCCGGGACGTCAGCGACCACCTGACCCGTGCGACGGAGCAGGTGGAGGGGCTGGACCGGCTGCTGTCGGACATCCTGTCGGCCCATCTGGCGCAGATGGGGGTACGGCAGAACGACGACATGCGGAAGATCTCGGCGTGGGCGGCGATGGCCGCGGTGCCCACGATGGTCGCGGGCGTCTACGGCATGAACTTCGACCACATGTGGGAGCTGCACCAGACGTGGGGCTACCCGGCCGTGATCGTGCTGATGGGCGTCGCGGTGGTCGGGCTGTACCGGCTGTTCAAGCGCCGGGGGTGGCTGTAGGCGCCGGGGGCTCAGAAGGCCGGGGCGGGCTCGGCCGGTCCGCCCAGCGGGTTGCGCCGCTCCGGCATCCTGAGGTCCACCATGCGGCGCCAGCCGCCGGCCCTCTCGTACGCGTACATGGCCCGGATGCCCAGGGCGAGGGCGGTCCGCTTGGCGGCCGGCCACCGCAGGACGCGGCCCATGTGGTCCATGACGGCGAGGCTGACGTCGCGGTAGACGGCGATCTCGGCGAGCGCGCACTGGCGCAGGGTGCGCTGGATGGTGCGGCCGTGCCCGGCGTAGGCGAGGCGCAGCAGTTCCTCGTGGCAGTAGGCGAGGTGGTTCTCCTCGTCGTGGCAGATGATCCGGATCGCCTTGCCGACCTCGGGGTGGTCGCCGAAGTACGTGACGAGCATGTCCATCTGGTCGGCGGCACGCTGCTCGGTGACCCGGCTGTGCGAGAGGTAGACCAGGACGTCCTCCTCCGTCAGCCGCTGGTCCCGGCGCAGCTTCTCGTGGGCAAGGCCGATGCCCCGCTGTTCCAGCAGCATCGTGTAGTCGGTCCCGGGCGGCACGGGGACCGGTTCCAGGCCGCGCTTCTTGAGCAGGCCCTGGAAGATCCGGCCGTGCTTGTCCTCGTCGGCACCGTGCCGGGTCACCTTGGGGGCGAGTTCCGCCATGCTCTCGGGGAGCAGGGCCGCGATACGGGCGTTCTCCCAGCCGCCCTGGGCCTCCCCGCTGGCCGCGATGGAACAGAAGAGCTGGTAGGAGTCGTCGTTGTCGACGATCTCCTGGAACAGGCTCCGGGCCGACAGCATCAATGCCACCTCCATCAGCGCGTCCTCGCGCCCATCCGCGAAGTCCCGCGAAGAAGGAGTCAAATGCCGCATGCCGGGCGTGGCAACAGCAGGACCTCGGAAGTCCGCCGGATGGCGGAGCATCGGTGGCAGGGGAGGGAACGGGGCCGGCGCGCGCGGCGGACGCGCCCGGGCAGTAACCAGTCGGGGGCCTGGCGCGTTGTGCTGCGTGACGGCCGTGGCGGGGATGACCCCGAGCCCCCACCACGGCCGCAGGCCTGTCCGGAAGGCCGGCCCGCAGCGAGGGCTCAGGGGGTGCCTAGTCGACCAGGCCGGCGCGTTCCAGGGCCTCGGTGCCCGCCCGCAGCGCGGCGATCCGCTCGTCGAGCGTGAAGCCGGCCGGGGCGAGGGTGAGCGTGGTGACACCGGCTGCCGCGTACGCCTGCATCCGGTCGGCGATCCGCTCCACGGAGCCGAGCAGCGTGGTCTGGTCGATCAGCCGGTGCGGGACGGCGGCCGCGGCGCCGCTCTTGTCACCGGACAGGTACTTGTCCTGGATCTCGGCGGCTTCCTTCTCGTAGCCCATGCGCTGGGCGAGCTGGTTGTAGAAGTTCTGCTTGCGGCTGCCCATGCCGCCGACGTACAGCGCGGTGTACGGGCGGAACATGTCGGCGAGCCCGTTGACGTCGTCGCCGACGGCCAGCGGGAGGGTCGGGCAGACGTCGAAGCCGTCCATGGTCGCGCCGGCCTTCTCGCGGCCCGCGCGGATGTGCCGCAGCGCGGTCTCCTCCAGGTGCTCGGCGGAGGGGAAGATCAGCAGGGCGCCGTCGGCGATCTCGCCGGTCTGCTCCAGGTTCTTGGGGCCGATCGCCGCGATGTAGAGCGGGATGTGCTCGCGCTGCGGGTGGACGGTCAGCTTGATCGGCTTGCCGGGGCCGCCGGGGAGCGGGAGGGTCCAGTGCTCGCCCTCGTGGGTCAGCCGCTCCCGGGCCATGGCCTTGCGCACGATCTCGACGTACTCGCGGGTGCGCGCCAGCGGCTTGTCGAACTTGACGCCGTACCAGCCCTCGGAGACCTGGGGTCCGGAGACGCCGAGGCCGAGGCGGAAGCGGCCGCCGGACAGCGAGTCCAGGGTGGCCGCCGTCATCGCCGTCATGGTGGGCTGGCGGGCCGGGATCTGCATGATCGCGGAGCCGATGTCGATGTTCTCGGTCTGGGCGGCGACCCAGGCGAGGACGGTGGGGGCGTCGGAGCCGTACGCCTCGGCGGCCCAGCAGACGTCGTAGCCGAGGCGGTCCGCCTCCTGGGCGACGGCGAGGTTGTCGCCGTCCATGCCCGCGCCCCAGTAGCCGAGGTTGATGCCGAGCCGCATAGCCGGTCCCCTTACTCATCGACTCATGTACTGATCAGTAACGATCTGCGTCCGGACTCTAGCGCGCGGGTGCGCGTCCCGTCAGGAGGGGGACGCGCCTGGTACCGGAGGGGGACGCGCCTCACGCCGGTACGAGCTTGTCCACAGGCTCTCTCCGCGTGGGCCTCTGGCCAGTAATCTCGCGGCCATGGAGCAGAGGCATCTCGGCCGTACCGGCCTGCGTGTGTCCCGGATCGGCCTCGGCACCCTCACCTGGGGGCGGGACACCGACGAGCACGACGCGGCGGACCAGCTCAAGGCGTTCTGGGAGGCCGGCGGGACGCTGATCGACACGGCGGACGTGTACGGCGGCGGCGAGGCCGAATACCTGCTCGGGCAGCTCATGGAGCGGCTGGTCCCCCGACGCGACATGGTCGTCGCCACGAAGGCCGGCAGCGTGCCGGACCCCGACCGGCGGTTCGACGGCTCGCGCGGTCACCTCCTGGCCGCGCTCGACGCGTCACTGGCCCGCCTCGGCACGGACTACGTGGACCTGTGGCAGGTGCACGCCTTCGACCCGGAGACCCCGCTGGAGGAGACGCTCCAGGCCCTGGACATAGCCGTCAGCAGCGGCCGGGCCCGGTACGTGGGGGTGTCCAACTTCTGCGGGTGGCAACTGGCCAAGGCCGCCACCTGGCAGCTCGCGCCGGGCGGGGCCCGGGCCCGGCTCGCCAGCACGCAGATGGAGTACTCGCTGCTCCAGCGGGGCGTGGAGCGCGAGGTGCTGCCCGCCGCGCTGGACCTCGGGGTGGGACTGCTGCCCTCGTCGCCGCTCGGGCGCGGGGTGCTCACGGGCAAGTACCGGCAGGGCACGCCGTCCGACTCACGGGGGGCGTCCGACCGGCTGGCGCCGTTCGTGGAGCCGTACCTGGACGACTCGGCGACCCGGATCGTGGACGCGGTGCTCACGGCCGCCGACGGGCTGGCGGCCACCCCCCTCCAGGTGGCCCTGGCGTGGGTGCGGGACCGGCCGGGCGTGGTGGCGCCGGTGGTGGGCGCGCGCAACGCGCAGCAGCTCACGGCCGCGTTGTCAGTGGAGACCCTTAGTCTTCCTGACGAGATCCGCCGGGCGCTCGACGACGTGTCGGCGCCCGTGCACCGCTATCCCGATCAGGACTGGAGCACGCTGTGACCGCGCTTCCCCGGGGGGCAACCCCCGGCTCCTCGGCCGACGACGACCAGGACGCCCCCGCACCCGACGCCCCGGAGGCCCCCGACGCCGCCGGGGCTCCCACCGCCCCGGTGGGTGACGGCGCGGACGCGGGCGGGACCCCGGACGCGGCGGACACCGACGGGGACACCGGGGCCGACACCCAGGCGGACGGCGGCGGTACGGAGGAGGAGGCTCCGGGCGCCGCCGCGGAGGGCGCCGCCGCGGAGGGCGCCACCGGGAGCGGGGTCTCCGAGGCGGAGGCCGAGCTGGCGGCCCAGCGGGAGCTGCGGGCGCGGATCGAGCAGCGCAAGGCGGAGAAGGGCGGCCCCATCGAGGCGGGCGCCAAACTGAGCGGCACGGCCGCCGACCTGCTGGCGGCGGTGCGGGCGGTGGAGAGCGGCGGGGCGTCCGGCACGGCGTTCTTCGACTCCCCCGCGCCCGCGCCCCGCCGGCCCGCCCCCGAGCCCGCCGCGCCCGCGCGGCCGGCCGCCCCGGTGGAGCCAGCCCGTCCCGCGCGGGCGGCCGCGCCGGAGACGGTCGCGGCCGTGCGTGCCGTGCTGGCCGAGGGCGGCGCGCCCGAGTCGCTCGCCGCGGGCGTCGCCGCCGTACTGGGCGCGACGGCGGCGGACGCGCTGCGCGACGACCCCTGGCAGCTGCTGTCGGTGGCGGGGGTGCGCCCCGAGCAGGCCGACGGGTTCGCCCGGGCGCTGCTCGGCGCGGAGTGCGGCCCCGGGGACGAGCGCCGGACGGTCGCCCTTGTCGACTGGGTGCTCCAGCGCGCCGCCCTCCAGGGGCACACGGCGCTGGAGGCGTCGGCCGTGCGGGCGGCGCTCGCGGAGCGGTCCGTGCCCGAGCCGGACGAGGCGGTGCAGCACGCGATCGCCGAAGGCGCGGTGCTGGTCTTCCACGACGGGCTGGACGAGGACGAGGGCGCCGGGGACGAGGAGCGGGCGGAGGACACGGAGCCGGTGCCGGTGCTGCTGGGGCTGGACCGGTACGCGCTGGCGGAGGAGAGCCTCGCCGACGGCCTGGCCCGGCTCGCCAGGACCGGCCCGGACACCCGCTGGCAGGACGCCCCCCGGACCGACCTGACCCGCGCGGTCGCCGGGCACGGGCTGGTCGCCCACACCGGCGGCGAGGCGGCACGGGCCGAGGCGGTCGCCCTGGCCGGTGCCGCGAGGGAGCTCGGGCTCCGCGCGGCCGTGGCCGCGTACACGGAGAACGGCCGCCGCCGGCTGGAGCCGGAGGCCGGCGCGGTCACCGTCGCCGGGCTGCTGGCCGGGACGGCCGGTCCCGGCCGGGACGAGGACGGGGCGCTCGCCCTGGACCTGCTGGTCGTGCTGGACGCTCCGCAGCTCGACGTCGAGACGGCCGCGATGCTGGTGGAGGCCCTGCCGGACGGCTGCCGCCTGGTGCTCAGCGGTGACCCGGGCGTGCTGTGGTCGGCGGGCGCGGGACGGGTCTTCGCCGACGTGCTGGCGGCCGGGGCGTGCCCGCACGTCGCGTCGCGCACCCCGGACCCGGGGCCGATCGGCGAGCTGGTGTCCGGCATCGGGATCGGGGAGCTCAACCAGGTGGAGGCACCGGGCAAGGAGGTCGTGATCGTCCCGGTCCGGGAACCGGGCGAGGCGGTGCACCGGACGGTGCAGCTCGTGGCCGACTCGATCCCGCGCGCGATCGGGGTGCCCGCCGACCGGACCCAGGTGATCACCGTCGGCCATGGCGGTCCGGCGGGGACGCGGGCGCTCAACGCGGCGCTGAAGCAGCGGCTGAACCCGGGGCCGGGCCGCTTCGGCGGTTTCGATCCGGGCGACCGGGTCGCCCACGCCCCCGCGCCGGGCCGGACGGTGCCGGGCACGGTCCTCTCGGCGGACGCCGACGGGCTGCACCTGGACTGCGAGGGCGAGCGGGTGCTCGTCCCCAAGGACCGCGTGGACACCGCCCTGCGGCACGGCTGGGCGCTGACCGCCCACCAGTCGGTGGGCATGCGCTGGCCGGCGGCGGTCGTCGTCCTGCCGGGCGACGCGGCGGAGGCGCTGGACCGGGCGTGGGTCCACACCGCGTTCGGCCGGGGCGAGCGGCACCTCTCGGTGGTGCACGGCGTGGACCAGGCCCTGCCGCGCGCCGTGGCCGAGGTGCTCCCCCGCCCCCGCACCACCCGGCTGCGGGGCCTCCTGGAAGCCCTGCTCGCCACCGGCGAGGACTGACCCCTCGGGCGGATCTCCCCTGGGGACACCCGCGCAGACCCCGGCCCCCGCCGCCCCGGCGGGAGCCGGGGCGGCGGCGGGGCCCGGAGCGCGGGTCAGGCGGAGTGGGGACGATGGTCGTCGGGGTCGCCGTGGAGCTCGTCCTCGTCGAACACCGCGCTCACGTCGAAGCGGCAGATCACCCGGCCGGGATCCGCCTGGTCGAACGGGGTGCTCAGCCACTCCCCCGCTTCCGGCAGCTCGTCGGCGGCGGCCACCCACAGCGTGGAGTCCCCCTCCTCCAGACCGAACTCCTTGTGCCGCGAAGCGATCTCGTCGGGTTCGAACTCGCCGAACAGCACCCCCAGCGCCGCGGGCACGCTCGCCCCCACCACGGCGGCGGTCCGCTCGCCGTCGTCCTCCCGGTCCAGATCCGCGATGCGCTGCGACTGGGCCAGCAGGCGCTGTGGCTCCACCACCGCGTAGTCGCGGCGGATCAGCACGGTCAGCGCGCTCGGTTCCTCCGGGCCCTCGTACGGCGGGAGGGAATCCTCCACACCGGGGATCTCGAACGGCGTGACCTCGTCGTAGCGGTCGTAGAGCCGCTCGTCGTAGGCCTCGGCCGCGGTGGCGAGCGCGTTGAAGGCGGCGTAGACGGCCGGGTCGTCGTCACCGGTGCGGTTCTCGACCGCCTCCAGGTGCCGGTCCAGTGCGGCTTTGACCGCCTCGGCGGCGGCGCGTACCTCGGCAGCGGTGGGCTGCGCAGCATCAGACATAGTGCAGACGCTATCCGTACCGGGCCTCTGCCCGCACAATAGATGCGATGCCGGAATACGAATTCGTCGACGTGTACGTGCCTCGCGGGGTGTCCCGCAAGGAGGCGACCCGTCTGCTGACCGACCATGCCGAGTACGGACACTGGGAGTTGGACCGACTGAGTCTGCACCGGGACGGCAGCCGCCGTGTGCGGCTGCGCCGGCGCATCATCCGTCAGGTGCGCGCCACCTGGTGAGGGTGGCGCGCAGCACGGAGCGGGCCCCGCGATCGCGAGGCCCGCTCCGTCGTCTCCGCGGGGACGGGGACTACGAGGACTGCCGGGCACGGCGGTAGAGGACCGTGCCCCCGAGCAGCAGGCCCGCGCCCGCCGGGATCAGCATGCCGAGCGGTGCCGCACCGGTCAGCGCCAGCTCGTCGTCCGCCTCGGGCGGGGTGACGGTGTGCGCGCCGGGCTCGTTCGGCTCGATCGGCGAGCCGTGCTCGTCCGGGGTACCCGGCTGAACCGGCTTACCGGGCTTGCCCGGCTCGTCCGGCTCATCGGGGTTGCCGGGCTCGTCCGGGTTCCCCGGGTTGCCGGGCTCGTCGGGGTTCCCGGGGTTGCCGGGCTCGTCCGGGTGGCCGGGGTTACCGGGCTCGTCCGGGTTCCCGGGGTTGCCGGGCTCGCCCGGGTGGCCGGGGTTGCCGGGCTCGCCCGGGTGGCCGGGCTTGTGCGGGTGACCGTTGGCGCAGCCGTTGCCGAACGACGGATTGAGCGCGCCGACCACGTCCACGCTGTTGCCGCAGGCGTTGACCGGCACGTTCACCGGGGCCTGGACGTTGTTGCCGGACGCGACGCCGGGAGAGTTCGCCGCCGCCCCGTTCGCCTTGGCGCCGTTGGACTTGTTGACGCACTTGTTCCCGAACGACGGGTTGAGTGCCCCCACGACGTTCACGGTGTTGCCGCACGCGTTCACCGGCACGCTGACCGGTGCCTGCACGTTGTTCCCGGACGCGACGCCCGGGGAATTCGTCGCCGCCCCGTGGGCGTCGGCGCCGGTGTGCGCCTGGGCGAATCCGCCGCCGAGGGCGAGCACACCGCCCGCGGCCGCCACGATGGTCAGGCCCTTTCGCGTGACCTGTCGCATAGCTGGTTCCCTGCCTTCTAGGCTTCCGGAATACTCCCGGGCACAGCGCCCGGGGTACGAAATTCCGGCGGCCCCGGAGCGCATGGCGCGCGCTCCGGGGCCGGCCGGGCTCGGACCACTAGGGGTCGAGGCTCAACGTCAGTCGTTGACGCAGACGTTCCCGAAGGCCGGGTTCAGCAGGCCGATGATGTTCACCGTGTTGCCGCAGGCGTTGACCGGGATGTGGATGGGAACCTGCACCACATTGCCCGAGATGACACCGGGGGAGCCAACGGCGGCACCGTTCGCACCCGCATCGGCCATGGCCATGCCCGCGCCAGCCAGTACCAGTCCGCCGGTGGCGGCCGCGACAGCGGCGACCTTCTTGATCATTATTCCTCCTTGTTGGCAATGCGGTCCCAGCCGCGGACCGCATCACTTGTAACGACAGGGAGGTAATCGGGCTACGACCGGATGACGTCGTTCACCCTTTTCGGTCAGATGTGCACACGCGGGCGATTATTGGAGTTTCGTTTCACCCGACTATTCCAGGTAATCGGGCCGGGGCTCAGCTGGCGTCGATGAAACGGTCCAGCACCCGCACCCCGAATTTCAGGCCCTCCACCGGGACACGCTCGTCCACCCCGTGGAACATCCCCGCGAAGTCCAGCTCCGGCGGCAGCTTCAGCGGCGCGAAGCCGAAGCAGCGGATGCCGAGGTCGTCGAAGGACTTGGCGTCGGTCCCGCCGGACAGCATGTACGGCACCGCCCGGGCGATCGGGTCCTCCGCCCGGAGCGCGGACTGCATGGCGTCCACCAGGTCCCCGTCGAAACTGGTCTCCAGGGCCTTGTCCGCGTGCACGTCCTCGCGCCGGACCCGCGGCCCCAGCAACCGGTCCAGGTCGGCCAGGAACTCCTCCTCGTACCCCGGCAGGAAACGCCCGTCCACGTGGGCGGTCGCCTGCCCCGGGATGACGTTGACCTTGTACCCGGCGCCGAGCATGGTCGGTGCGGCGGAATTGCGGAGGGTGGCACCGATCATCTTGGCGATGCCGCCCAGCTTCGCCAGGGTGGCGTCCATGTCCTCCGGGTCCAGGGGGGTCCCGAGCGCGTCCGAGAGCTCGTCCAGGAACGACCGTACGGTCTTGGTGACCCTGACCGGCCAGGTGTGCCGGCCGAGCCTGCCGACCGCCTCGCACAGCTCGGTGATGGCGTTGTCGGTGTTGGTCATGGAGCCGTGCCCCGCCGTGCCGTCCACGGTGAGCCGCATCCAGTGCATGCCCTTCTGGGCCGTCTCCACCAGGTACAGGCGCAGGTTCTCGTTCACCGTGAACGAGAAGCCGCCGACCTCGCCGATCGCCTCCGTGACGCCCTCGAAGAGACCGGGATGCTTGTCCACGAGGTGACGTGCCCCGTACGTGCCGCCCGCCTCCTCGTCCGCGAGGAACGCCAGCACGATGTCGCGCGGGGGCTTGCGGCCGCCGCGCAGCCGGTCCCGTACGACCGCCAGCGTCATGGCGTCCATGTCCTTCATGTCGACCGCGCCGCGGCCCCAGACGCAGCCGTCCGCGATCTCGCCCGAGAACGGGTGGTGCGTCCAGTCCTCCGCGTTGGCCGGCACCACGTCGGTGTGGCCGTGGATCAGCAGGGCGGGCCGGGACGGGTCCTCGCCCGCGATGCGCGCCACCGTGGAGGCGCGTCCCTTGTGGGACTCGATGATCCTCGGCTCCAGCCCCACCTCCGCCAGCTTCTCGGCGATGTACTCGGCGGCCGCGCGCTCGCCCGGCCCCGAGTGGTCGCCGTAGTTGCTGGTGTCGATCCGGATGAGGTCGCGGCAGAGGTCCGTGACCTCGTCCTCGCCCCTGACGGTGGCGGTTCGCGCCGTGCTCGACTGGCTCACGCTGGTTCCTCCCGCGTCGCTGCTGCTGAGGCTCCCATCCTGCCCCCTCCCCCGGCGCGGACGGGGGCGTGATCGAGCCCTCCCAATGTTTGCTATGGTTTTCCACGTCGGAACGGCCACGGGCCGCGAGACAGACACCTTGTCCGGGTGGCGGAATGGCAGACGCGCTAGCTTGAGGTGCTAGTGCCCTTTATCGGGCGTGGGGGTTCAAGTCCCCCCTCGGACACAGCGAGAAGAGCGGTTCCGGTCCGCAGACCGGGGCCGCTCTTCGGCGTCACCGGGCTTCGCATAGGCTCGGCCGCACCATGAAGAGCACCCCCGACCCGCTGGAGCCCAAGGCCGACAAGGACACCGTGCGGCGGCACAACCTGAGCCTGGTGCTGCGGGCCGTGCACGACGAGGGCGAGGCGACCCGGGCGGCGGTCGCGGCGCGGGTCGGCCTCACGCGGGCTGCGGTGTCGTCGCTGGTGGAGCAGCTCCTGGCGGGAGGGTTCCTCACCGAGCGCGGCAAGACGTTCAGCGGCCAGGCCGGCCGGCCCGGGACGGCGCTGAGAGTGGCCCGTACGGGACCGGCGGGGCTCGGCGTCGAGATCAACGTCGACTACGTGACCGTCTGCGTCGTCGACCTCGCCGGTGCCGACCGGGTCCGGCTCACCGAGCACGTCGACAACCGGGGCGCCGCCCCCGGCGAGGTACTGGAGCGGGCCGCGCGGATCGCGGCGCGGACGCTGGACTCCGCGGCCGGGCACGACCTCCACCCGGCCGGGGCTCGGCTGGCGCTGCCCGGTCTGGTCTCCGGCGGCACGGTGCGCCAGGCCCCGAACCTCGGCTGGGACCGGGTCGCGGCGGAGGACCTGTTCGGGCGGGCCCTGGCCGCCGCGCGGCCCGGCCGGCCGCCGCTGCCGGTGGGCTCGGACAACGAGGCGAACGCGGCGGCGCTGGCGGAGCTGTGGTTCGGCGTCGGCGCCGGGCCGGAGCGCGTGCGCGGCTTCCTGTACCTGACCGGCGAGATCGGGGTGGGCGGGGCTGTCGTCGTGGACGGCCGGCTGCTGCGCGGGGCGCACGGCTTCGCCGGGGAGATCGGGCACGTCGTGGCGGACGCGGACGGTCCGGAGTGCCGGTGCGGTTCGCGGGGGTGCCTGGAGCAGTACGCCGGGCAGGCCGCGCTGCTGCGGGGCGCGGGCCTGGACGAGGCGGCGGGGCTGCCGGGCGTGGCCGAGCTGGAACGGCGGGCCCGCGCCGGTGACACCCTGGCCGTGGCGGCCCTGGAGCGCGCCGGGCGGATGCTCGGGCTGGTCGTCTCCGGCGCGGTGAACCTGCTGGACCCGGAGGCGGTGGTGCTGGGCGGTGTCTACCGGCCGCTCATGCCGTGGCTGGGCCCGGCGGCCGACCGTGAACTGACCCGGCGCGTGGTGTCCGGGCTGTGGCCGGCGGGGTCCGGGCGGCTGCGGGGCTCCTCCTCGTCCGGCGACGCGGCGCGCGGCGCGGCGGCGGTGGTCGTCCGTGACGTGATCGCCGACCCGGCGGGCCACGCGGCCCGCGCGGCCGGGTAGCCCCGGCCGCGCGCCGGGTGACTGCGGCGGGTGGCCTTACGGGGGGTGGGTTGCGGCCGGTGGGTCAGGGGCGGGGCCCCTCCGGGCTCACCTCCTCGCGGTTGGCGGGGCACCCTACCGGTCTTGTGGCCGTTCGTCGCCGCCAACCGCTGCGGGGGCGACCCTGCACGGCCCCTCCTCGCCGTACGACCCTCCCCAACCCGCCGTAGGTACCGATATCCGCCCGCGGACGACGTACACGCCACAGAGCCCCCTAGGACGATCCGGCCCGCGGACGACGTTCGAGGGAGAGGGCCACGGCCTCGGGCGAACCGGCCCGCGGACGGGCGACGGGCCGGGGTGGGGCCGTGCAGGGTCGCCCCCGCAGAGGATGGGGATCCCCCCTGCTCCAGCGAAGCCGAGAGCTTGGGGGAGGCAAGGGGCGGGTGCCCTTACCGGTGGCGCAGGCCGCCGGCCTCGAGGAGGTGAGCCCGGAGGGGCCACACCCCCCACCCACCGGCAGGCACCGCATCGCCGGGACCGGAAGAGGCCACCCACCGGCAGGCGCCGCGCACCGGGCACCGAGCGCGGCCGGCGGGCTCAGCGGGTGGCCAGGAGGTGTTCGAGGGCCAGTTGGTCGAGGCGCTCGAAGGACATGGAGCGGGCCGCCGCCGTCGCGGGGTCGAAGGTCTCGTACGCCGAGGCGTCGGCGAGCAGCCCGGCGAGGCCGTCGGCGGCGGTGGGGCGGGTGAGGTCGGGTACGCGGGAGGCGGCGAGGGCGGCTCGGACCTCGGGGTCGGCGCGGAACGCGGCGGCGCGGTCCTTGAGGATCAGGTAGTTGCGCATGCAGTTCTTCGCGGACTCCCAGACGCCGTCGGGGCCGTCGGTGCGGACGGGCTTGAAGTCGAAGTGGCGGGGGCCGTCGTAGCCGGCGCTCTCCAGAAGGTCGACCAGCCAGAAGGCCTGGCGGAGGTCGCCGGCGCCGAAGCGGAGGTCCTGGTCGTACTTGATGCCGGACTGGCCGTTGAGGTCGATGTGGAAGAGCTTGCCCGCCCACAGGGCCTGGGCGATGCCGTGGGGGAAGTTGAGGCCCGCCATCTGCTCGTGGCCGACCTCGGGGTTGACGCCGACGAGTTCGGGGCGTTCCAGGCGCTCGATGAAGGCGAGGGCGTGGCCGATGGTGGGCAGGAGGATGTCGCCGCGCGGCTCGTTGGGCTTGGGCTCGATGGCGAAGCGCAGGTCGTAGCCCTGGGAGGTGACGTACTCGCCGAGGAGGTCGAAGGCCTCCTTCATGCGGTCCAGGGCCGCCCGGACGTCCTTCGCGGCGCCCGATTCGGCGCCCTCGCGGCCGCCCCACGCGACGTACACCCCGGCGCCGAGCTCGACCGCGAGGTCGATGTTGCGGATCGTCTTGCGCAGGGCGTAGCGGCGGACGTCGCGGTCGTTGGCGGTGAAGGCGCCGTCCTTGAAGACCGGATGGGTGAAGAGGTTGGTGGTGGCCATGGGGACCTTGAGGCCCGTGCGGTCGAGGGCGGCGCGGAACCGCTTGACCAGCGCTTCGCGCTCGGCGCCGGAGGACCCGTGGGGGATCAGGTCGTCGTCGTGGAAGGTCACGCCGTACGCGCCGAGGGCCGCGAGGCGCTCGACCGTTTCGACCGGGTCGAGGGCGGGGCGGGTGGCGGTACCGAAGGGGTCGGCGCCCTGCCAGCCCACCGTCCACAGCCCGAAGGTGAACCTGTCCTCGGGAGCGGGGATGAAGCGTTCCGACATGTCCGGGCCTCCAGCCGATCTATTTGTTTTCTGACATTACTAATACGCTACGGGAAGCCCTTCGCCAAGAGAGAGGTGCGCGATGTCGTCGTCCCCGGTGGTCATCGGTGTGGACAGTTCCACCCAGTCGGCCAAGGCGGTCGTGGTGGACGTGGTGTCCGGGCGGGTGGTGGCGACGGGCCGGGCCGCCCACACCGTGAGCGGCGAGGGCGGCGCCCGGGAGAGCGACCCCGAGCAGTGGTGGCGGGCACTGGCCGCGGCCGTGGGCGAGGCCCTGCGCGGCCGGGACGCCCGGGCGGTGACCGGCATCGCGGTGGCCGGCCAGCAGCACGGACTGGTCGTCCTGGACGCCGCGGGCCGCCCGCTGCGTCCCGCGCTGCTGTGGAACGACACCCGCGCGGCACCGCAGGCCGCCGCGCTCGCCGGGGAGCTGGGCGCCGGCGGCTGGCTGGCCCGTACCGGTTCGGTGCCCGTGGCGTCGATGACGGCGGCCAAGTGGCGCTGGCTGTGCGAGCACGAGCCGCGTACCGCCGCGGCGGCCGCCGCCGTGCGCCTCCCCCACGACTTCCTCACCGAGCGGCTCGCCGGCACCGCCGCCACCGACCCGGGGGACGCGTCCGGCACCTGCTGGTACGCCACCGCGACCGGGGCGTACGACCCGGGGCTGCTGGACCTCCTGGGGCTGGACGGCGCCCTGCTGCCGGCGGTCGCCCCGTCGGGGGCCACCCGCGTGGGGTCGCTGACGGCCCGGGCGGCCGGGGAGCTGGGCCTGCCGGAGGGCATCGCCGTCGCCGCGGGCACCGGGGACAACATGGCCGCCGCCGTGGGGCTCGGGCTGGGCGCGCGGGGGCTGCTCGACCACCCGGTGGTGTCGCTCGGTACGTCCGGGACCGTCTTCGCGGCCACCCGCACCCGGCCGGCGACGGCCGCGCTGGCCGGGTTCGCCGCCACCGACGGCACGTTCCTGCCGCTGGGCTGCACGCTCAACTGCACGCTGGCGGTCGACAAGGTGGCGGCGCTGCTGGGCCTGGACCGGGAGGACGCCGCGCCCGGCGGGGAGGCCGTCCTCCTGCCGTACCTGGACGGTGAGCGCACCCCCGATCTGCCCCGCGCGTCGGGTCTGCTGACCGGGCTGCGGCACGCGACCACCCGGCAGCAGCTCCTGGGGGCCGCCTACGAGGGCGCGGTGTTCACGGTCCTGCGGGTGCTGGACGAGCTGCCTCCGGCGGGTGCGGACGTGCCGCTGCGGCTGATCGGCGGCGGCGCCCGGGGGCGTACGTGGGTGGAGACCGTGCGCCGCCTGTCGGGGCGGCCGGTGGTGCTGCCGCGCGCCCCGGAGCCGGTCGCGCTGGGTGCCGCCGCGCTGGCGGCGGGGGCGGCGACCGGAGAGGATCCGGTGGCCGTGGCGTCCGCGTGGGGCGGCGGTGCGGGCGAGGCGCTCCCGGCAGTGGAGCGCGACCGGGCCGCCTGGGACCGGATCGCCGCCGCCCTGCCCGCCGCCGGCGCCCTGGGGGCCCGGTGGGAGGCGCGTACGCCCGGGTGACGTGGGCGTATACCGTGGGGCGGGTGAGACGCAGGACCAGGGCCCCGGTGGCCCCGCTTCCGCAGCGCGACGGCGTGGACCCGGTGCGGCTGCGGCTGCCGGCCGACCCGGAGGGGGCGTGGGCGACCGTCCGGGACCATCTGCTGGGCCGGTACGCGGGGGCGATCGGCGCCGGGCGGGTGGACGCGATGCTCGCGGCGGGCCGCTTCGTGGGGGCGGACGGGGTGCCGGTCGGGGCGGACGAGCCGTACGCGCCCGGGCGTTACGTGTGGTTCCACCGGGACTTCCCGCCCGAGGAGCGGGTGCCGTTCGAGGTGGGGATCGTGCACCGGGACGAGCGGATCGTGGTCGCCGACAAGCCGCACTTCCTGGCCACGACGCCGCGCGGGCGGCACGTCACGGAGACGGCGGTGGCGCGGTTGCGGCGCGAGCTGGGCCTGCCCGGGTTGCAGCCGGCGCACCGGCTGGACCGGCTGACGGCGGGGCTGGCGCTGTTCGTGGTGGAGCCCGGGGACCGGGGCGCGTACCAGTCGCTGTTCCGGGACCGGCGGGTGCGCAAGGAGTACGAGGCGGTGGCCCCGTACGATCCGGGGCTCCCGCTGCCGGTGACCGTGCGCAGCCGGATCGTGAAGGAGCGGGGGGTGCTCGCGGCCCGGGAGGAGCCGGGCGAGCCGAACAGCGAGAGCCGGGTCGAGCTGCTGGAGCACCGGGGCGGGCTCGGCCGGTACCGGCTGGTGCCGGCGACCGGCCAGACCCACCAGCTCCGGGTGCACATGGCCCGGCTGGGCGTGCCGATCCTGCACGATCCGCTGTATCCGGTGGTGCGGGAGGACGGGCCGGAGGACTTCACCCGACCGCTGCAACTGCTGGCGCGGCGGCTGGAGTTCACCGACCCGGTCACGGGTGTGCCGATGCGGTTCGTGAGCGGGCTGTCGCTCAGTGGCCTCGGTTGATCCACTCCTGGAGGTGCGGGGCCTCGGCGCCGATGGTGGTGCCGTCCCCGTGTCCGGTACGGACGACGGTGTCCGGCGGCAGGGTGAGCAGCCGGTCGCGGATCGAGTCGATGATCGTGGGGAAGTGGGAGAAGGACCGGCCGGTGGCGCCCGGGCCGCCCCGGAAGAGGGTGTCGCCGGTGAAGACGGTGCCCAGGTCGGGCGCGTACAGGCAGACGGCGCCGGGGGCGTGGCCGGGGGTGTGCAGGACGGTGAGGTCGGTGCCCGCGATGGTGAGGGTCCGGCCGTCGGTGAGTTCCCCGTCCGGGTAATGGTCGGGGTGGGTCCGCTTCCACAGCGGCAGGTCGTCGGGGTGCAGCAGGACGCGGGCGCCGGTGGCGGCGGCGAGCGCCGGGGCGGCGCCGATGTGGTCGTCGTGGGCGTGCGTGCAGATGATGGCCCGCAGCGTCCGGCCGTCGAGAGCGGCGAGGATGGCGTCGGCGTCGTGGGCCGCGTCGATGACGACGGCCTCGGCGCCGTCCCCGACGATCCACACGTTGTTGTCGACGTCCCAGGTGCCGCCGTCCAGCGAGAAGGTGCCGGAGGTGACGAGGTGGTCGATGCGCGCGGTCATCAGAAGACCACCACCGAGCGCAGGACGTCGCCCTCGTGCATCCGGGCGAACGCCTTCTCGACGTCGCCGAGGCCGATCGTCTCGGTGACGAAGGCGGCCAGGTCGATGCGGCCCTGCCGGTGCAGGTCGATGAGCATGGGGAAGTCGCGGGAGGGGAGGCAGTCGCCGTACCAGGACGACTTGAGGGCGCCGCCGCGTCCGAAGACGTCGAGGAGCGGGAGCTCCAGGGTCATCTCGGGGGTCGGTACGCCGACGAGGACGACGGTGCCGGCGAGGTCGCGGGCGTAGAAGGCCTGCCGGTACGTCTCGGGCCGGCCGACCGCCTCGATGACGACGTCGGCGCCGAAGCCGTCGGTGAGTTCACGGATCGCCTCGACGGGGTCGGTGGTGCGGGAGTTGACGGTGTGGGTGGCGCCCATGGTCCGGGCGGTCTCCAGCTTGCGGTCGTCGATGTCGACGGCGATGATCCGCGCGGCGCCCGCCAGCCGGGAGCCCACGATCGCCGCGTCGCCGACGCCGCCGCAGCCGATGACGGCGACGGAGTCGCCCCGGCCGACCTGGCCGGTATTGATCGCCGCGCCGATGCCGGCCATGACGCCGCACCCCAGGAGGCCGGCGACGGCGGGGGCGACGGACGGGTCGACCTTGGTGCACTGGCCGGCGGCGACGAGGGTCTTCTCGGCGAAGGCGCCGATGCCGAGGGCGGGCGACAGCTCGGTGCCGTCCTCCAGGGTCATCTTCCGTACGGCGTTGTGGGTGGCGAAGCAGTACCAGGGCCGGCCCCGCCGGCACGCCCGGCAGGTGCCGCAGACGGCCCGCCAGTTGAGGATGACGAAGTCGCCGGGCGTGACGTCGGTGACGCCGTCGCCGACGGACTCGACCACACCGGCGGCCTCGTGGCCGAGGAGGAACGGGAAGTCGTCGTTGATGCCGCCCTGCTTGTAGTGCAGGTCGGTGTGGCACACCCCGCACGCCTGGATCCGGACGACGGCTTCGCCGGGGCCGGGGTCGGGGACCAGGATGGTCTCCACCCGCACGGGTTCGTTCTTCCCCGGGGCAATGACCCCTGTGACCTGCTGCGCCATCGTGGCTCTTCCCTTCGTCACGCGATTGTCCGGCACCACTATTCCGGTCGGGGGCGTCCCGGGGGGTGCATATTCGGCCGCACAAGCGAAGCCCCCGCCGGACGGGTGTCCGGCGGGGGCTCGACGCGTGCCCGGGGTGGGTCAGTCCTGCGGCTGCGAGGTGGCCAGCGCGTTGACGCGCTTGCGGACGGCGAACCAGCCGCCGACGAGCAGGGCCGCGATCAGCGGCAGGCAGTTGACGGTGGTCCGGCCGACGCCGCCGCCGTACCACATCAGGCCGAGGACGGAGACGAGGAAGACCAGCGTCACGATCTGGGTGTACGGGGCCCAGGGCAGCTGGTAGGAGGGGCGGGTGACCTTGCCCTCCTTGGAGCGCGACCAGAACAGCAGCGAGCAGAGCATGATCATGCCCCAGGTGCCGAGGATGCCGATGGAGGCGAGGTTCAGCACGATCTCGAAGGCCTCGCCGGGCATGACGTAGTTCAGGGCGACGCCGAGGACGCCGAAGCCGGCGGTGAGCAGGATGCCGCCGTAGGGCACCTGGCCCTTGTTCATCCGGGCGGTGAACTTGGGCGCGGAGCCGGACATGGCCATCGAGCGCAGGATGCGGCCGGTGGAGTACAGGCCGGAGTTCAGGCTGGAGAGGGCGGCGGTGAGGACGACCAGGTTCATGACGCCGGCCGTGCCGGGGATGCCGAGCTTGTCGAAGACGGTGACGAAGGGGCTCTGGTCGCCGGAGAACGAGGTGTACGGCAGGAGCAGGACCAGCAGGACGACCGAGCCGACGTAGAACAGGCCCACGCGCCACATGATCGAGTTGATCGCCTTCGGCATGATCTTCTCGGGGTTCTCGGTCTCACCGGCGGCGACGCCGACCAGCTCGACGGACGCGTAGGCGAAGACGACGCCCTGGACGACCATCAGCATCGGCACCATGCCCATCGGGAAGATGCCGCCGTTGTCGGTGATGGTGGCGAGACCCGGGGTGTGGCCGCCGACCTCGTGCTGGGTCACCACCAGGAAGATGCCCACGCACATGAAGATCACCAGCGCGGCGACCTTGATGATCGCGAACCAGAACTCCATCTCGCCGAAGTACTTCACCGAGATCAGGTTCGCGGTGAGGACGACGGCCAGGGCGATCAGGGCGAGGATCCACTGCGGGACGTCGCTGAACATGGCCCAGAAGTGGGCGTAGGTCGCCGCCGCGGTGATGTCGGCGACGGCGGTGGTCGACCAGTTGAGGAAGTACAGCCAGCCGGCCGTGTAGGCGCCCTTCTCGCCCATGAACTCACGGGCGTAGGAGACGAAGGCGCCGGAGGAGGGACGGTAGAGCACCAGCTCACCGAGGGCCCGGACGACGAAGAAGGCGAAGACGCCGCAGACCGCGTACGCGATCGCGAGCGAGGGACCGGCCCCGGCCAGGCGGCCACCGGCGCCGAGGAAGAGGCCGGTGCCGATCGCGCCACCGATGGCGATCATGTTGACGTGGCGGGACTTGAGGTCCTTGCTGTAACCGGCGTCACCGGCGTCGATGTGGGGGGCGCCCGTCGCCGCGGGAGTCCCGGGGCTCAGGGTGTCGGCCGCAGGCATGGTGCGGTCACTCATCTGGAAGTCGCCTTTGTGAGGGGTCGTGCGGTATCAGCCAGCCGTACGTGGGTGATGAATGTGGTCACCGCGGCAGAAGGCCAGGGCACATAGTCACGGCTTCGCCGCCGTTTTGGCTGTGGCCTATGTCACGTACGGGCGGATCTGAGGTGTTTTTGAGGTTACCGACTGGTTAATCAGCGTTGAGCAGCTTACGTGGTGGAGCTACGGGGCGAGGACGTCGAGCTCCCGGAGCGCCCCGGTGGCGATCTCCCTGGTGAGCCGCTCGGCCCGGTCCGCGTCCCGCTCCCGTACGGCCTCGGCGACCCGCACGTGGAGGGTGACGGCGGCCGGGTCGGGGTCCTCGAACATCACGTGGTGGTGCGTCCGCCCCGCGAGGACCTCGGCGACCACGTCGCCGAGCCGGGCGAACATCTCGTTGCCGGAGGCGTTGAGCACAATCCGGTGGAAGGCGATGTCGTGGACCAGATACGCCTCGAGCTGCCGGCCGCGCGAGGTCGCGACCATGCCGAGGGCCTGCTCGGTCAGCTCCCGGCACTGCTCGGGGGTGGCGTGGGTGGCCGCGAGGCCGGCGGCGACCGGCTCGACGGCGGAGCGGAGGACGGTGAGCGAGCGGAGCTGGCGGGGGCGGTCGGCGCCGGCCAGCCGCCAGCGGATGACGCGCGGGTCGTAGACGTTCCACTGCTCGGTGGCGCGCACGGTCACGCCGACGCGGCGGCGCGACTCCACCAGGTGCATGGATTCCAGGACGCGGACCACCTCGCGGATCACGGTGCGTGACACCTCGAAGCGCTGGGCGAGCTCGTCGGTGCGCAGCACACTGCCCGGCGGGTACTCCCCCGCGGTGATCGCCAGGCCCAGGGTGTCCAGGACATGCGTGTGGAGCCCGGGTGCCTGCGTCGTCATGTGCATAGCGTAACCGCCACTGAAAAGTATGACTTTTACGTCACAGGCTCTTGAATACGTCGTACCAGATGGGTTTCAGTGTGCGGCGACGGATGCCGCGCGGGCGTCCGGATCGATGTCGAGGAAGACAGCGAGGCACCCCATGGAGCAACCCCCCGTCGTCGTGGTGATGGGCGTGGCCGGGACCGGCAAGACCACCGTCGGCCCGCTGGTCGCCGAACGCCTCGGCGTCCCGTACGCCGAGGGCGACGACTTCCACCCCGAGGCGAACATCGCCAAGATGTCGGCCGGCGTCCCGCTGGACGACGACGACCGGTGGCCCTGGCTGGACGCCATCGGGCGGTGGGCGCACGGGCGGGCGGGCCTCGGCGGGGTGGTGAGCAGCTCGGCGCTGAAGCGGTCGTACCGCGACCGGCTGCGGGCGGCCGCGCCCGGTGCCGTCTTCCTGCACCTGACCGGCGACCGGTCGCTGATCGAGGGGCGGATGGCCGCGCGCACGGGGCACTTCATGCCCGCCGCGCTCCTGGACTCGCAGTTCGCCACGCTCCAGCCGCTCGGGGACGACGAGGCCGGGGTGGCCGTGGACGTCGCCGGCTCCCCCGAGGACATCGCCGACCGGGCCGTCGCCGCGCTGCGCCGGCTCGCCCCCTGATCCGCCTACCCGAGGAACCCCTGTGACCAGTCTCAACGTCGAGATGCTGGCAGCGGACGCCACCGAGCCGATCACCTCGGCCGGCAACGCCCGGCTCGGCATCGCCGTCCTGGCGGGCATCGCCCTCATCGTCCTGCTCATCACCAGGACCAAGCTGCACGCCTTCCTGGCGCTGACCATCGGCTCACTGGCGCTCGGCGCCTTCGCCGGCGCCCCGCTGGACGCGACCATCGCCTCGTTCACCAAGGGCCTCGGCTCGACCGTGGCGGGAGTCGGTGTGCTCATCGCGCTCGGGGCGATCCTCGGCAAGCTGCTCGCCGACTCGGGCGGTGCGGACCGGATCGTCGACACCATCCTGGCGAGGGCGGGCGGCCGGGCCATGCCGTGGGCGATGGTGCTGATCGCCTCGGTGATCGGGCTGCCGCTGTTCTTCGAGGTCGGGATCGTGCTGCTGATCCCGGTGGTGCTGATGGTGGCCCAGCGGGGCGGCTATTCGCTGATGCGGATCGGCATCCCGGCGCTGGCGGGCCTGTCCGTGATGCACGGGCTGATACCGCCGCACCCCGGCCCGCTGGTCGCCATCGACGCCATCGGCGCCAACCTGGGCGTGACGCTGGCGCTGGGCATCGTCGTCGCCGTCCCGACCGTGATCATCGCCGGTCCGCTCTTCTCCCGGTACGCGGCGCGCTGGGTGGACGTCCCGGTGCCCGAGCGGATGGTCCCCCAGCGGGCCTCCGAGGACCTGGAGCGCCGGCCGGGCTTCGGCGCCACGGTCGCGACGGTGCTGCTGCCCGTGGTGCTGATGCTGGTCAAGGCGCTGGTGGACATCGTGGTGGACGACCCGGAGAACCACGTCCAGCGGGTGACCGACGTCATCGGCTCCCCGCTGATCGCGCTGCTCGCCGCCGTCCTGGCCGGCATGTTCACGCTGGGCCGGGCGGCCGGCTTCACCAAGGAGCGGATCTCCTCCACGGTCGAGAAGTCCCTCGCCCCGATCGCCGGCGTACTGCTGATCGTCGGCGCGGGCGGCGGTTTCAAGCAGACGCTCATCGACGTGGGCGTCGGGCGGATGATCCTGGACTTCTCCGAGGACTGGTCGGTTCCGGCGCTGCTGCTCGCCTGGCTGATCGCGGTGGCGATCCGGCTGGCCACCGGCTCGGCGACGGTCGCCACCATCTCGGCGGCCGGGCTGGTCGCACCGCTGGCGGCCGACATGTCGACCGCCCACGCGGCGCTGCTGGTACTGGCGATCGGCGCGGGCTCGCTGTTCTTCAGCCATGTCAACGACGCCGGGTTCTGGCTGGTGAAGGAGTACTTCGGGATGTCCGTCAGCCAGACGGTCAAGACCTGGTCGGTGATGGAGACGATCATCTCGGTCGTCGGCATCGGGTGCGTGCTGCTGCTGTCCCTGGTGCTGTAGCCGCGCCCCGGGTATTGCCTCGCGGTCGGGGCGGCGGTCTTGCCAGACTGTCGCCCCATGACGGACTCCGAACAGCTCAAGCCGTATCTGCTGGCCTTCCCCGGGCCGTTGCGCGACCGGTTGGTCGCCGCCGTCCTGTCGGGCGAGAAGGTGTCGACGACCGGTCTCCTCGTGGAGTACGAGGCGGAGGACGAGGAGCTGCCGGAGATCGGCGAACGCTCCGCGCTCATCGACTCCGACGGCCGCGAGGTGGCGGTGGTCGAGGTGACGGAGGTGCGGGTGCTGCCGCTCGGCGAGGTGGACCTGGCGCACGCGCTCGACGAGGGCGAGGGGTACGCCTCGGTCGCCGAGTGGCGGGCGGGCCACGAACGCTTCTGGCACGGCGCCGAGATGCGCGAGGCCCTCGGGGACCCGGACTTCACGGTGGACGACGGGACGATGGTGGTCGCCGAGCGGTTCCGCGTCGTGGAGCGTCTGCGGTGACGGGGGTGGACGAGGCGGTCGCGGGCGAGTTGCGGCTGGTGGACCCGGCGGTACGCACGTCCCGGGCGGAGGCGGCCCGGCTGCTGCACCCGGACTTCGTGGAGGTCGGCGCCTCGGGGCGGCGGTGGAGCCGGGACGACATGCTCGCCGCGCTGCCGGAGCTGGAGGGCGGTGCGGCGGACGGGCCCCGGTACGAGGTGTCCGGCATGACGGGCGTCCTGCTCGCCCCGGACCTGGTGCATCTGACGTACGAGGCGGTCCTGGACGGCCGCCGGACCCGGCGCAGCTCCCTCTGGCGCCGCGACCCGGAGACCGGCGGCGCCTGGCGGCTGTACTACCACCAGGGGACTCCGGTGCCGGAGGGCGTGCCCTAGGGAGTGTGGCGACACCCGCCTCGGGGGGTGCCGTGCCGGCAGGGCCGCGGGGCACCCGCGCGCGGCCCGATGCGCGCTACGCGCCGGTGGCCTGCGCGGCGGCGCGGCCGGCGGCGCGGCCCGAGAAGATGCACCCGCCGAGGAAGGTGCCCTCCAGGGCCCGGTAGCCGTGGACGCCGCCGCCGCCGAAACCGGCGGCTTCGCCGGCCGCGTAGACGCCGGGCAGCGGGGTGCCGTCGGCGGTGAGCACGCGGGAGGAGAGGTCGGTCTCCAGGCCGCCCAGTGACTTGCGGGTGAGGATGTTGAGGCGTACGGCGATGAGCGGGCCCGCCTTGGGGTCGAGGACGCGGTGCGGGGCGACCGTGCGGATCAGTTTGTCGCCGAGGTACTTGCGGGCCCCGTGGATCGCCGTGACCTGGAGGTCCTTGGTGAAGGGGTTGGCGATCTCGCGGTCGCGGGCGACGATCTCGCGGCGCAGCGCGGCCTCGTCGATCAGCGGTTCCTTCGTCAGCGCGTTCATGCCGCGCACCAGGGACGTCAGGTCGTCCTCGACGACGAAGTCGGCACCGTGGTCCATGAACGCCTTGACGGGGCCGGGGACGTCGGCGCGGGCGCGGTCCAGGACGCCCCGCACGGACTTGCCGGTGAGGTCGGGGTTCTGCTCGGACCCGGAGAGGGTGAACTCCTTGCCGATGATGCGCCGGTTGAGGACGAACCAGGTGTGGCCGTGGCCGCTCCGCGCGATGTGTTCGAGGGTACCGAGCGTGTCGAAGCCGGGGAACAGCGGGACGGGCAGCCGCCGGCCGTGCGCGTCCAGCCACAGCGAGGACGGTCCGGGGAGGATGCGGATGCCGTGCCGCGCCCAGATGGGGTTCCAGTTCTCGATGCCCTCGGTGTAGTGCCACATCCGGTCGCGGTTGATGTGGTGGGCGCCAGCCTCCTCGGCGATGCCGAGCATCAGGCCGTCGACGTGGGCGGGCACGCCGGAGAGCAGCTTCTCGGGCGGGGTACCGAGCCGCTCGGGCCACTGGGCCCGGACCAGGTCGTGGTTGCCGCCGATGCCGCCCGAGGTGATGACGACGGCCTGGGCCCGGTACGCGAACGTGCCGGTGACCCGGCGGCTGCTGGCCGTGCCGCGCTCGGCGCCGGACGGCTCCAGGACCTCGCCGCTGACGGTGTCGACGGCGCCCGCGGTGCGGCCGAGGCCGGTGACCCGGTGACGGAACGCGAGCCGTACGAGGCCCCGGTCGACGCCCGCGCGGACGCGGCGCTCGAAGGGGGCGACGAGGCCGGGGCCGGTGCCCCAGGTGATGTGGAAGCGCGGGACCGAGTTGCCGTGCCCGGTGGCGCCGTAGCCGCCGCGTTCGGCCCAGCCGACGACCGGGAAGAAGCGGACGCCCTGCCGGTGCAGCCAGGCCCGCTTCTCGCCGGCCGCGAAGTCGACGTACGCCTCGGCCCACGCGCGCGGCCAGTGGTCCTCGGGGCGGTCGAAGCCGGCGGTGCCGAGCCAGTCCTGGAGGGCGAGGGCGTGGCTGTCGCGGATGCGCATCCGGCGCTGTTCGGGCGAGTCGACGAAGAACAGCCCGCCGAAGGACCAGTGCGCCTGGCCGCCGAGGGACTGTTCCGGCTCCTGGTCGAGGAGGATGACGCTGCGGCCCGCGTCGACGAGCTCGGCGGTGGCGACCAGGCCCGCGAGACCCGCCCCGATCACGATCACATCAGCGTCGTACGCCATGGGTCCTCATCCTTGTCGGCCGGGTGCTCCGATCTTCGGTACGCGGCGGTAACACGTCAACAGGCGGGCGGTGATTTCATGGCCGCATGAGCGCTGCCGAAGAGATCCTGGACGTCGTCGACGAGCACGACGAGGTGGTGGGGCGGGCGCCGCGCGGCGAGGTGTACGCGCGGGGCCTGCGGCACCGGTGCGTGTTCGTCCTGGCCCGGGACGCCGAGGACCGGCTGTTCGTCCACCGCCGCACGGCCACCAAGCTGGTCTTCCCGTCGCTGTACGACATGTTCGTGGGCGGTGTCGTCGGGGCGGGCGAGGGCTACGACGAGGCGGCGCTGCGGGAGGCGGAGGAGGAGCTGGGCGTGCGCGGGCTGCCGGCGCCCACGCCGCTGCTGAAGTTCCTGTACGAGGACGGGGGCGGGCGCGGGTCGTGGTGGTCGGCCGTGTACGAGGTGCGGTGCGCCCTGCCGGTGGAGCCGCAGGCCGAGGAGGTCGCCTGGCACGCGTTCCTGCCGGAGCGGGAGCTGGAGGCGCGGCTGGGCGACTGGGAGTGGGTGCCGGACGGGCTGGCGGCCTACGAAAGGCTGCGCGAGTACCGCGCCGGTAGTCTGATCATGTGAGCGACTTCGTGCGGGGCCTGCGGCTGTGGTTCGCGCCGCAGCGGATCCGGGAGGAGGGCGCGACGCCCGACTACCGGTTCTCCCTCGCCAACGAGCGCACCTTCCTGGCCTGGCTCCGTACCGCGCTGGCGCTGGTCGGCGGCGGGTTCGCGGTGGACCAGTTCCTGCCCGACCTGCGGTGGGGCGTCCGGGTGGGGATGGCGCTCGCCCTGCTGGCCGCCGGGGCGCTGTGCGCGCTACGGGCGGTGAACCACTGGGTGCGGTGCGAGCGGGCGATGCGGCGGGGCGAGGACCTGCCGGTGAGCCGCTTCCCGACGCTGCTGAGCCTGGCGGTGGGTCTGGTCGCGGGCGCGATGGTGGTGGTCGTCCTGTTCGGCTGGCGCGACTGATGGACGTGGGCGGCCGCGACCCGGGGCTCCAGCCGGAGCGGACGCGGCTGGCGTGGCGGCGTACGACCCTGTCGGCGACGGTCGCGGCGGTGCTCGCCGCCAAGCAGGCGCTGCACGACGGGGTGGACGCGGCGGGACTGGTGGGGGCGGGGCTGTCGCTGCTGGTGTGGCTGGCGTTCCTGATCGTCGCCCATCGCCGGGTGGGGGCGCTGGCCCCGGTGCGCCCGGTCCCGATGACGCCGCGCGGCGCGGTCGCGGCGGCGGCCTGCACGGTGGCGCTGGCCGCGTTCGGGGTGGCGGTGGTGGTGTGAGCGTGGCGGCGTGTCACGGGTTCCGCCGCCCGCGCCTCAGCCGACGGTGACGACGACCTTGCCGTGCAGGCCGCCCTCCCGGTTGGCGCGCTGGGCCTCGGCGGCCTGCTCCAGGGGGAAGGTGCGGGCGACCCGGACCGACAGGGCGCCCTGTTCGGCCAGTTCGGCGAGGACCGTGAGGTCGGCCATGTCGGGGCGTACCCAGTAGTAGTGGCCGCCGAGCGCGACGACCTCGCCGTCGGCGACGGAGGCCAGGCGGCCCTCGGGGGCGAGCAGGTGGGCGGAGTCCTTGAGGACCTGACCGCCGACGGTGTCGAGGGCCGCGTCCACGCCGTGCGGGGCCAGCTTCCTGACCCGTCCGGTGAAGCCGTCCCCGTACGCCACCGGTTCGGCGCCCAGCTCGCGTACCCGGTCCAGGCCGTTCCCGCGGGCGGCGCCGATGACCCGGGCACCGATGTGCCGGGCGATCTGGACGGCCATCGAGCCGACGGCGCCGGACGCGGCGTTCACCAGGACGGTGTCGCCCGGCCGCACGGCGAGCGCCCGGTGCAGCGCCTGGTACGCCGTGAGGCCGGCCAGCGGCAGGGCCGCCGCCTCCTCGAAGCCCAGGTTGCGGGGCTTGCGCGCCAGGGTGCGGACGGGCGCCGCGACGTACTCGGCGAAGGTGCCGTGGCACAGGACGTCCTCGCGGACGTACCCCATCACCTCGTCCCCGACGGCGAACTCCGGTACGGACACCCCGGGCTGGACGACGACGCCGGAGACGTCCCAGCCGGGGATCACCGGGAAGACGGTGTCGAAGGTCGTGTCGAGGTACCCGGCCTGGGCCTTCCAGTCGACCGGGTTGACGGCGGCAGCGCGCACCCGGACGAGCACCTTGTCCGGGCCCACCTTGGGGTCCGGCCGGTCGCCGTACTCGAGGACTTCGGGGCCGCCGTAGTGGTGGTAGCTGATGGCCTTCATGGTCCGACCCTCCGGGCCGCTCCGCCGGCTCGCAAGCGGAGGGAACCACAAACCGATCAATGCCGACAAAAAGGGCTAGCCTGGTGGTGTCGTCCTCGACGTCGGAGGCCCGCGATGACCGTTCTCCATCAGGAACACTCCTCGCACACCCACGTGCACGGTCCGGCCTGCGGGCACCGGGCGATGGTCCACAACGACCACCTGGACTACGTCCACGACGGGCACCTGCACCGGGAGCACTCCGGGCACTGGGACGAGTGCGAGCCGGGGGAGCACATCGCCCACAGCGGGCACAGCCACGAGCACGGCGAGGGGTGCGGGCACCCGGCCGTCGCACACGGCGACCACATGGACTACGTGCACGAGGGACACCGGCACGCGGCGCACGAGGGCCACTGGGACGATCACTGACCGCCGCCACCGACCGGGGTGCGCCCGGGGCCCGCGCCGAGGCCGGCCGGCCTCCGGGGACGGGTGAGCCGCCGCACACCCACTCGCCGGGCCCGGAGCGCGCGTTCATGTCCGTGACCGGGTGACGGCCGGGGCTTGGGGCGGGCGGCGGGCCGGGGCCGGGAGGGTAGAGGGCGGGTGCAGCGGCGATGAGCGAGGTGGGCGGGACACAGTCGATCGGCGACGGCGTTCTCTCCTGTGCACGCTGTTCAGTGACATGACCCCGGAGCTGGATACCCACAGGCGATTACCGGTCCGGTACTGGACGACATACCGACTGGTCGGTCATGCTGCGTACCACCACCCGTCTTCCCGTATCCGGAGGTGCGAACGATGAGCTCAGCTCCCCCACCAGGTCTCGATCCCGAGCGGTTGCGCGGCTTCCTCGACCGCGAGCGGCCCGGCCTGGTGAGCGGACCGCTCAGCGCCCGCCTCGTCGAGGGCGGCCGGTCGAACCTCACGTACCTCGTCACCGACTCCACCGGCCAGTGGGTGGTGCGCCGCCCGCCGCTCGGACACGTCCTCGCCACCGCCCACGACATGAGGCGCGAGCACCGGGTGATCAGCGCCCTGCACCCGACGGCGGTGCCGGTCCCCGAGCCGCTGGTGCTGTGCGAGGACGAGGAGGTGCTCGGAGCGCCGTTCTACGTCATGGAGTTCGTGTCCGGCACCCCGTACCGCACCGCCGCGCAGCTCGCCCCGCTCGGCCCCGGGCGCACCCGGGCCGCCGTCCTCGGCCTGGTCGACACCCTGGTCGACCTGCACGCGGTGGACCCCGCGGCCGTGGGGCTCGGCGACTTCGGGCGGCCCGACGGCTTCCTGGACCGGCAGCTCCGGCGCTGGGGCAAGCAGCTCGACGCCTCCCGCAGCCGCGAGCTGGCCGGGATCGACGAGCTGCACGCCGCCCTGGGCCGTGACCTGCCGCGCTCCCCCGCGGCGACCGTCGTGCACGGCGACTACCGCCTGGACAACGCGCTGCTGGGCGAGGACGACCGGGTGAACGCCGTCCTGGACTGGGAGATGTCCACGCTCGGCGACCCGCTCACCGACCTGGGCCTGCTGGCCATGTACAGCGTCCGGCTGGACCTGCCGCACTCCCCCGTCTCCACCACCGCGGCCGCGCCCGGGCACCCCTCGCCCGCCGAGCTGGTCGAGCGCTACGCCGACCGCTCCGGCCGCGACACCTCCGCCATCTCCTGGTACACGGCGTTCGCCTGGTTCAAGCTCGCCGTGATCCTGGAGGGCATCCACTACCGCTACACCCTCGGGCAGACCGTCGGCGCCGGTTTCGACCGGATCGGCGAGCTGGTCCCGGTCTTCATCGAGCACGGCCTCACCACCCTCCAGGAAGGCTGACCGTCACCCATGGACTTCGCATTCGACGCGCGCACCGAGGAACTGCGGGCGAAACTCCTCGCCTTCATGGACGACTTCGTCTACCCGGCGGAGGAGCTCGCGCACGAGCAGCGCGCGAAGCTCGCCTCCCCGTGGGACACCCCGGCGGTGGTCGAGGATCTCAAGGCCGAGGCGCGCCGGCAGGGCCTGTGGAACCTCTTCCTGCCCGACGAGGAGCACGGCGCCGGTCTGACGAACCTCCAGTACGCCCCGCTCGCCGAGATCACCGGCCGCTCCCCGCACCTGGCGCCCACGGCGCTGAACTGCGCGGCCCCGGACACCGGCAACATGGAGGTGCTGGCCCAGTTCGGCGACGAGCGGCAGAAGGAGCGGTGGCTGCGGCCGCTGCTCGCCGGGGAGATCCGGTCCGCCTTCGCGATGACCGAGCCCGAGGTGGCCTCGTCCGACGCGACCAACATCGAGACCCGGATCCGGCGGGACGGTGACGACTACGTCATCAACGGCCGCAAGTGGTACATCTCCGGGGCGATGAACCCGGACTGCGCGATCTTCATCGTGATGGGCAAGACCGACCCGGACGGCGAGGACGTCCGCCGCCAGCAGTCGATGGTCCTGGTGCCCCGCGACACCCCGGGGCTGCACGTCCGGCGCGCGATGCAGGTGTACGGGTACGAGGACCACTCCCACGGCGGACACGCCGAGGTCGTCTTCGAGGACGTCCGGGTGCCGGCGGCGAACCTGATCGGCGAGGAGGGCGGCGGCTTCGCCATCGCCCAGGCCCGGCTCGGCCCCGGGCGCATCCACCACTGCATGCGGCTGATCGGCATGGCCGAGCGGGCGATCGAGCTGATGTGCCGCCGTGCGGTGTCCCGTACCGCCTTCGGCAAGCCGCTGGCCGCGCAGGGGCAGGTGCAGGGGTGGATCGCCGACGCCCGGGTGACGGTGGAGCAACTGCGGCTGCTGGTGCTGAAGACGGCCTGGCTGATGGACACGGTCGGCAACAGGGGCGCCCACACCGAGATCCAGGCCATCAAGATCGCCACGCCCCGCGCGGTGGTGGACATCATCGACAAGGCGGTCCAGGTGCACGGCGCGGGAGGCGTCAGCCAGGACTTCCCGCTCGCCGAACTGTGGGCGTCGGCACGCACGTTGAAGCTCGCGGACGGCCCGGACGAGGTGCACCAGCGGTCGCTGGCGCGGCGGGAGCTGAAGGCGTACCTCTGAGTTCCCGTACGGAAGCGGGTGGAGCCCGGGGCCTTCGTGGTCCCGGGCTCCTCCGCGTGCGAGGCCCGGCGACGGGAACCGCGGGGCGGTCCGGTCCGGCGGCCGGTGACTGGTTTCGGCCAAGGATCCGGGGGTGACCGGTTCACAGCCAACCCACAGGACCCGGGGACGCTCTCACGGGCCGGAGACGGCCACGCGCCCCGACCACGCGCGCCGGCCGCCCTCCGTCCCCGATCGGCACTCGCAGAACGAGGAACGATGACCAGATCCCACCAGACCCGTCTCGGGCGCTCGGTGATCGCCGGAACCGCGGCCGTCGCCGTGACCGCCGGCATCGTCGCCGCCGCGCCCGACGGCAAGGCGGCCCCGTCCACCCCGCAGCTCAGCCTGATCGCCGCCGCCAAGTCGGTGACGCTCGACTCCTACAAGGAGGAACCGGGCGTCTACCTCGACCTCGGTACCTACCTCACCGCCGAGGGCGCCCCGCTGGAACTGAGGGTGACCCGCAAGTCCTACAAGGACCCGGTCGTCGCCACGCAGATGGTCCGCGAGGGGAACAGGACCCGCGCCAAGGCGCTGCCCGCGGGCCTGGTGAAGGACTTCTCGGGGCTGCCCGGGTTCGTCCAGGTCACCCTCACCAACGCGGCCGGGAAGACCGTGCTGAACCGCACGGAGGACTTCTGCCCCAACAACGCCTCGGGACGGGTCCGGCCCGACGCCCCGGCGACGTCGAAGTATCCGGAGAGCTGCCCCACCAACCCCTTCACGCTCGGTTCCGTGTGGGGCGTGGAGCAGGGCTGGGCCGCCAACACGTACGCGGGCGTCTACTCGCGGCCCGTCGTCCTGCCGGCCGGCACCTACACGGCCAAGGTGTCCGTGGCGAAGCGCTACCGGGACGTCTTCGGCATCGCGGACAAGCCGCAGACGGTCAAGGTGACCGTGCGCGAGGTCAGCGGCGAGGGGGGCGGCGCCGGAGTGGCGTCCGCCGCGCGGCGCGACACCCACGCGGCCGGCCACACCGGGGTGACCGCCCCGGCCGGGCACGACGGGCACGCGGCCCCGTCCGCCGCCGGGCACGACGGGCACGGCGCTCCGGCGGGCCACGGCACGCACCCGGCTCCGGCCGGGCACGGCACCGCGGCGGCCGGGCACGGCACCGCGGGCGGGCACGCGGGGCACGGGGCCGTGGCCCCGGCGGCGCCCGCGGCTCCCACCAGCGGTGCGGGACCCTCGTACAACGTGGGCCACGGGCCTCTGATCCCGGCACCGCCCGCCGTGCCGTGGGCGGTCAAGCGGCAGGGCCTGAAGGCGGGGGCGCGGATGGGTGACGGGGGCGGCCAGACCGACGGCTCCCGCAAGGCGCCCGCGGTGAAGGCCGTCCCCAAGCGGCCGACCGGCAAGGCGACCGTGCCCGACGTCCCCAAGCCCGACCTCCGTTCGCTGCCCGCCTACGGCATCACCGTCAGCCCGCCGGCCACCGAGGGGCCCGACAAGGGCAAGGACTTCCTCGCCTTCAGCGCCAACGTGTGGAACGCCGGCCCCGCCCAGCTCGTCGTCGACGGCTTCCGCTCCCCCGGCAAGGAGCTGATGGACGCCTACCAGTACTTCTACGACGCCAAGGGCAAGCAGGTCGGCTACACCCCGACCGGCACCATGGAGTGGGACCCGCGCCCGGGCCACGTGCACTGGCACTTCACCGACTTCGCCAGCTACCGGCTGCTGAAGGCGGACCAGAAGGAGGCCGTGCGCAGCGGCAAGGAGGCCTTCTGCCTGGCCAACACGGACGCGGTCGACTACACGGTGAAGAACGCCAACTGGCACCCGTACAACACCGACCTGTCCACGGCCTGCGGCCAGGAGAACTCGATCTCGGTGCGTGAGGTGCTGGACGTCGGTTCCGGCGACACCTACACCCAGGACCTGCCCGGCCAGTCCTTCGACATCACCACGCTGCCGAACGGCACCTACTACATCCAGGTGCTGGCCAACCCGGCGAAGCGGCTCAAGGAGACCGACCTGACCAACAACAGCGCGCTGCGCAAGATCGTCCTCGGCGGGAAGAAGGGCGCCCGTACGGTCACCGTGCCGGCGCACGACCTGGTGAACGCCAACTGACGTCCGGCGTCAGGGCCGCAACGCCCTCAGCAGCAGGTCGGCCAGGTGGTCGGCCACCTGCTGGGGGCTGAGCGGCCCGCCCGGGCGGTACCAGGTGGACAGGTGGTGGACCGAGCCGAAGTGGTAGTCCACCACCAGGTCCGCGGGCGTGGCGGTGGAGAAGACGCCCTCCTCCTGGCCCTCCTCGATGAGGGCCCGGAACCGCTCGTGGTAGCGGCGCCGCTCCGCCCGCACCTGCTTGTTCTTCTCCGGGCTCAGGTGGTGCATCGACCGGAAGAAGATCGACGCGTCGTCGAGGTTGTCGATGGTGGTGACCACCACGTCGGCGGCGGCGTCGCGCAGCCGCTGCTCCACCGGGGCGTCCGCGCCCGCGAAGGCGTCCAGCCGCTCCTGCTGGAGCCGCAGCACGCGCGAGTACACCTCCTGGAGCAGGTCCTCCTTGGAGCCGAAGTAGTGGTAGAGGGCGCCCTTGGTGACGCCCGCCGCCTCGACGATCTCCTGGACGGAGGTGCGGTCGTAGCCGCGCTCCGCGAAGAGCCGGGTGGCGGTGGCCAGCAGCCTCTGGGGGACGGGGGTGCCGCTCCCGTCCGTCGTCCTGGCCATGTGCCGCCACCTCTCTCGTGTCCGCGTCCGTGTCGCCGTCGTCTTACGCGGGGTAACGCAGTTCCCGCCTGAGGATCTTCCCACTCGTGGTTTTGGGGAGTTCCGGCAGGATCTCGACCTCGCGGGGATATTTGTACGCCGCCAGCCGCCGCTCGCAGTACGCGGACAGCTCGGCGGGCTCGATCGAGGCGCCGGGCCGGAGGCTGACGTAGGCCTTGACCGTCTCCCCCCGGTAGGCGTCGGGGACCCCGACGACGGCCGCCTCGCGGACCGCCGGATGGGTGTGGAGGACGTCCTCCACCTCGCGCGGCCACACCTTGAAGCCGGAGGCGTTGATCATGTCCTTCTTGCGGTCGACGACGTAGAGCCAGCCGTCCGGGTCCATGAAGCCGATGTCGCCGGTGCGCAGTTCGCCGTCCGGGAAGGTCGTGGCGGTGGCCTCCGGCAGCCGCCAGTAGCCGGGGACGACCTGGGGGCCGCGTACCGCGATCTCGCCCTGCTCGCCGAACGGCACCTCGGCGCCCGTTTCGTCCAGGATGCGCACGACGGTCGCGGGTCCCGGCACGCCGACCGACAGGGTGCCGGAGACGGGGTCGACCGGCGCCTCCTTCTCGGGCGGTACGGAGGCGCAGGGGGCGGTGCACTCGGTGAGGCCGTAGCCGTTGCGGATGTAGGGGCCGAACGCGGTGCGGAACTTCTCGACGAGCGCCGGGGGCACCGGGGCGCCGCCGGAGGAGATCACCCGGAAGGAGGCGAAGTGGCCGGGCGTGGCGGCGGGGTGGGCGGCCAGGGCCATGAAGGCGGTGGAGGGGCCGACGGTGTAGGCGGGACGGTGCTCGGCGAAGGCGTCCAGGACGACGCCCGCCTCGAAGCGGTACGCGAGGACGAGGGTGCCCGCGTTGGCGACGCAGGCGGCCAGTTCGCAGACCAGGCCGGTGATGTGGAAGAGCGGGGCGAGGGCGAAGTAGGCCGCGCCCTCCTCGACGGGGTGGCCGGTGCGCTGCCGCTCGGCGTTGTACATGATCCCGTCGTGCCGGTTCATGGCGCCCTTGGGGGTGCCGCTGGTGCCGGAGGTGTAGCTGATCAGGGCGATGTCGGGGCCGGCGGGGTCCCGCCCGTCGGGCGCCGGGTGCCCGGCCCGCGCGACGGCGACCAGGTCGTGGGTGTCGGCCGGGACGGGCAGCCGCTCGAAGCCGAGGACGCGCGGGTCGTCGCGGGTCTGGAGGTCCTTCTCGCAGGCGGTGAGGACGACGGTCACGGACGAGGCCGCGGCGGTCCCGCGGAGGTACGCCTCCCAGGCGCGGTCGGAGCAGACCAGCGCGCTCGCCCCGGAGTCGTCCAGGGCGTGGGCGACCTCGGCCGACTTGTACATCGGGTTCAGCGGGACGACGGTGGCGCCCGCCTTCCAGGCGCCGAGGAGGGCGAGGACGAAGTGCGGGGTGTTCTGGAGCATGACCGCGACCCGGTCGCCGCGGCCGATGCCCCGGGAGGCCAGGTGTCCGGCCACCGAGTCGGAGAGCGCGTCGGTCTCGCGGTAGGTCAGGCGACCGTCGAAATAGGCCAGCGCGGGGTGCTCCGGGGCGCGGGCGGCGGCCGCGCGGAGGGCGTGCACCAGGGTGGCCGCCGGCCGGACCGGCGCCCGCTGGGCGTCGCTGAGCTGGGCGAGCCAGGGCTTGGCCGCGTAGATCGAGGTCGTCGGGTTCACTGCCCGCTGCCCTCCCACTTCTGCTGGATGTGGCTCATATTGTTCAGCCAGCGTTCGGGGTCGCTCGCACGGGCCCGGTAGTAACCGGCCACCTCGGGGTGCGGCAGGATCAGGAAGCGGTCGGACTCGATGCCCTCGAACAGCGCGTCGGCCACGTCCTCGGGTTCGATGGCGGTGGGGGCGAGGACGAGGTCCCCGGCCGAGCCGGCGGCGGTGAGCATGTCGGTGCGGACGCCCTGCGGGCAGATCGCGTGGACCTTCAGGCCGCGGTGGCGGTAGGTGAGCGAGAGCCATTCGGCGAAGGCGTAGGCGCCGTGCTTGGACACGCTGTACGGCACGGCGCCGACCATGGTGAGCAGCCCGGCGGCGGAGACGGTGGAGACGAAGCGGCCCGAGCCGCGCTCCAGCCAGTCGGGCAGCAGGGCGCGGGCGGCGCGGACGTGGGCCATCACGTTGACGTCCCAGGCGGCCGCCCAGACGTCCTCGCCGGCGAAGGCGTCGCCGGGTGAGGCGAGGCCGGCGTTGGCGCAGTAGACGTCGACGGTGCCGCCGAGCGCCTCGCGGGCCTCGTCGACGATCGCGGAGGCGTCGCCGGGGACGGCGGTGGCGCCGATCTCGTCGGCGACGGCCTTGGTGCGGGCGGGGTCGAGGTCGTTGACCACGACGCGGGCCCCTTCCGCGGCGAACCTGCGCGCGAGGGCGGCTCCGATACCGCCGCCCGCTCCGGTGACGACCACGCCCGCGCCCTGGACCGTCGTGCTCATCGGGACCCGCCTCTCTGGTGACTGGTGTCTGGCGTGCCCGCGGTGCCGGTGACCGGTGCCGGGCGGCCTGTCGCCGGTGCCCGGCGACCTGTGGCCGGCGCCCGGTGAGGGTGACCGATGACCACGGACGAGCGACAGACTAACCAGTCGGTATGTGCGGAGGGAAGGCCGTCGTGCCGTGTTCGTTCCCTGGCGGCGCGGGGCGCGCTAGCGTGCGTGGCCGGAACGGTCGGTCGTCACGGAGGTGTGCGGATGAGCGTGTCCAGGCGGGGTCTGCTGGTCGCCGGCGGTGCGGCCGGGGCGGTGGCGGCCGCGGCGCCCGCCGTCGCGCACGGGGGCGGCCGGCGGGTGCGGACCGGTTTCGACCGGCTCGCGGCCGACGGGTACGCGGCGCTGGCCGGGCAGCGGGTGGGCGTGGTGACCAACCCGACGGGGGTGACGGCAGGGGCCCGGCACATCGTGGACGTGATGCACGCCGACGACCGGGTGGACCTGGTGGCGGTGTTCGGCCCCGAGCACGGGTTCCGGGGCACGGCCCAGGCGGGCGGTTCGGAGGGGCGGTACGACGACCCGGCGACGGGGCTGCCGGTCTACGACACGTACCTGAAGAGCGGGCAGCCCCTGGCGGACGTCTTCACCGCGTCGGGCGTCGACACGGTCGTGTTCGACATCCAGGACGTGGGCGCCCGCTTCTACACGTACATCTGGACGCTGTACGACTGCATGGTGGCGGCGGCGCTCGCGGGTAAGCGTCTCATGGTGCTGGACCGCCCGAACCCGGTGACCGGGCGGGCCGCGCTGGGGCCCGTCCTGGAGCGGCCGTTCGCGACCTTCGTGGGGCGGGAGCCGATCGCCCAGGCGCACGGGATGACGGTGGCGGAACTGGCGCGGCTGTTCAACGGGGAGTTCCTGGCGAAGCCGGTGGAGCTGGCGACGGTACGGATGTCGGGGTGGCGGCGGTCGGACTTCTTCGACGCCACGGGGCTGCCGTGGGTGCCGCCGAGCCCCAACATGCCGACGCCGGACACGGCGCTGGTGTACTCCGGGACGTGTCTGTTCGAGGGCACGAACCTCTCGGAGGGGCGGGGGACGACCCGGCCCTTCGAACTGCTGGGCGCCGAGGGCGTCGACCGGCGCTGGGCGGAGGCCGCGAACGCCCTGGACCTGCCGGGCGTGCGCTTCCGGGAGGCGTACTTCGCCCCGGTGTTCTCCAAGTTCCAGGGCAGGACGGTGGGCGGGGTGCAGGTGCACGTCCACGACCGGGAGGCGTTCGATCCGGTGCGCGCGGGTATCGGTCTGCTGGTGACGGCGAAACGGAGCTGGAGCGGGTTCGCCTGGCGGGCGGACAACTGGATCGACAAGCTGACGGGTTCGACCCGGGTCCGGACGCTGGTCGACGCGGGCGCGGACACGGACGAGGTCGTGGGCGCCTGGGAGGCGGACCTGGCGGCCTTCCGCGCGATGCGCCGGCGGTACCTGATGTACCGCTGATCCGGTGGGGCCGGTGGCCGAACCGGCCACGGCCGCCGGGGTGGCGGCGCCGGGGACCGGCCGTCCGGAGCGGTGGTATCCCGCCGTTGCCGTCGCGCGGGCGGTACGGCCGGGTATGGGGGTGTTCGTGCGCGGCCGGACGCCGCCGTACCCGCTGTGTGGTGAGGGAGCGTCAGTTCCGCCGGAGCGCCACTCCCGGCGCCGTGGGGACATTTCACGTCAGATGTCCCGCTGATGGGCGTCATTCGTTTTTCGATGGAGCCGAACCGGGAACCCGTACGTCCATTCATCGACGCCGAAGTACGAGTGACGGAGGTGGCAGTGCAATGGCCGGTTTCCGGAGTCTTGCAAGACAGGTGCGTGATCCGGGATGTGATCTGGCGCTGCGGCGGTACTCGCTGCGCAAGTGCCTTGAGCGGTTCGCCCCTTATGGGCACCGGGCGACCTGGGACCACCTGTGCACCAGGCACAGGTTCGGGCCGGAGGACCGGGAACCCGATCCGGCGCGGCTGGTGGCCGCGCTCGACGAGCTGGAGGAGGCACGGGCGGTCTGGCTCGCGTACGAGGAGAAGTTCGCCGCGCGCCGCAGGCGCGAGAAGCACGACGGGCTGCGGCGGCCCGGCTGGATCGACGACTGGCACCGGCGCACGTGGGGCGGCAACGGCATAGCGCGGTGCGACGACCCGTCGCTGCACCCGACGGTGCCCCTGGCGGAGGCGCTGCGCCGGCTGATCACCGCCCTGGAGGCCGGCCCCGGCGAGCACTGCCCGGTGTGCGCGGGGGACGCGATCGTCTGGCGACCGGACCTGTCGAACGAGCCGTGGTTCGGACCGGTGTGCACCCACTGCGGAGTGGTGGTGCCGCAGGCGGTGCTGACGCCCGACGCGCTGGCGACGGCGAAACGGGAACGGCGCCGGGAACTCGTGTCGGTGGCGTGAGTGCGGGCAACGAGCGGGGGCGCGCGACTGCGTCGGCACGCCCCCTCAGCCCGGCCGGTACGCCCCTCGCCGGTCGTGGGCCCGTCGCCGGTGGCGGGCCCGTCGCCGGTGGAGGATGCCACCATCGGGGCATGATCCAGGTCTGTCTGAACGGGAGCCGCGGGCCCGGTGACGCCGCGGCCGTCCCCGTGTCGCCCGCCGCGCTGGCCGAGGCGGCCGCCCGCGCGGTCGCGGCCGGGGCCGCCGATGTCCATCTGCACCCCAAGACACCGTGCGGGGACGACACGATGTCCCCACGGGTGGTGGCCGCGGCACTCGGGGCGGTACGGGAGGTGGTGGACGTCCCGGTCGGGGTGACCACGGGCGCCTGGGCCGAGCCGGATCCACGGCGGCGGGTGGAGCGGGTGCGCTCCTGGACGGTGCTGCCCGACCACGCCTCGGTCAACTGGCACGAGCCGGGCGCCGAGGAGGTCGCCGCCGCGCTGCTGGAGCGCGGCGTGGGCGTGGAGGCCGGTGTCTGGTCCGGTACGGACGGCGCGCGGCGGTTCCTGGCGTCGCCCCTGGCGCCCCGGGTGACGAGGGTGCTGGCCGAGGTGACGGACCGGGACGCGGCGACGGCCGGGGACACGGCCCGGGCGCTGCTGGCGGAGCTGGGCGGTGCCCGTGGCGTGCCGGTCCTGCTGCACGGCGAGGACGGCGGGGCCTGGCCCGTGCTGCGCCTGGCGGTACGGCTGGGGCTGGACACCCGCGTCGGCCTGGAGGACACGCTGGTCCTGCCCGACGGGCGGCCCGCGGGGTCGAACGCGCGGCTGGTGGAGGCGGCGCGGGCGTACCGGGCGTGACCGCCGGGCGGACACGTGCCCGCCGCGGCGCGGGCACGCGGCCGGCCAGGAGCGCGCGAGTGAGTTTTCTTGAGTCGTGGCTTGTCAACTTTCACCGGCCGAGCTATAAGAAAAAGCAGACGTCAGCAGCATCCGTGATGACGCAGAGGAGGGACCGATGATGCTGATGCGGACCGACCCCTTCCGTGAGCTCGACCGGCTCACCGAGCGCCTGTTGGGCACCGGCACCCACCCGGCGGCCATGCCGATGGACGCCTACCGCGAGGGGGAGACCTTCGTCGTCCGGCTCGACCTCCCGGGCGTGACGCCCGAGAGCATCGACCTGGACGTCGAGCGCAACGTCCTCACCGTCAGGGCCGAGCGGCGTACGGCCCCGGACGGCGACGCCGAGATGGTGATCGCCGAGCGGCCGTCCGGCACCTTCAGCCGCCAGCTCTTCCTGGGCGAGACGCTGGACACCGAGCGCATCGAGGCGTCGTACGACGTCGGTGTCCTGACGCTGCGGATCCCGGTCGCCGAGCAGGCCAAGCCCCGCAAGATCGAGATCAGCGGCGGCAGCGACCGCAAGCAGATCAGCGGCTGACCCGGCCCGCCGCCGCAGCGCGAGAGACGGGCGGGGCCCGGTTCCTCCCGGCCCCGCCCGGGCCCGTCGATCGAGGTACCGAGGGGAAGAGAGATGCGCATGCGTTGGGACGCGTTCCTGACCGCGGTACAGGAACGCGGTGAATACCCCTCCCGGCGGGAGGCGGACCGGGCGGCCAGGGTCGTCCTGGCGCTGCTGGGCGCCCATCTCGTCGGCAACGAGCGGGCCGAGCTGGCCGCCGGCCTGCCGGAAACCTGTGCCCTGGTGCTGCTCAACCCGCTCCCGGCCGCCGAACCGCTCGGGCCCGACCGGTTCGTACGGGCCACGGCGGCGTGGATCGAGGGTGCCACGGAGGAGACGGCCAAGTGGGACATCGGCGCGGTGCTGAGCGTCGTGGCCGACACCGCGGACGAGGACCTGATGCGCCGGATACTCCTCCAGCTTCCGCCCGGGTACGACCTCCTGTTCGGCCGCCCCGGCATGGACCCGGGCCTCCCCCCGCCGGCCTGACGCCCCGGCACCGCGAGCGGGGGCTACGCCGGCGCTTCGGACCCGGGGGTCTTCCGGCCGGCCGGCCGCCGCGCCTCGGGCAGCAGGCGGGAGCCGGCGAGGCGCTCACCGAAGACGTCGTCCGGGTTGGACAGCACGCACGTCTCCAGGGAGAGGCAGCCGCAGCCGATGCAGTCGGTCAGATGGTCGCGCAGCCGGCCGAGCTGCTTGATCCGCTCGTCCAGTTCCGCGCGCCACGCCTCGGACAGCCGCGCCCAGTCCTCCCGGGTGGGCGTGCGCTCCTCGGGCAGCCGCGCCAGGGCGTCCCGGATCGTGGCCAGCGGGATGCCCACGCGTTGCGCGGCGCGCACGAAGGCGACCCGGCGCAGCGCGTCCCTGCTGTAGCGGCGCTGGTTGCCGCTGGTGCGGCGGCTGCTGATGAGGCCCTTGGACTCGTAGAAGTGCAGGGCCGAGACGGCCGCCCCGCTGCGCGCGGAAAGCTGGCCGACGGTGAGCTCGTGGATCTTCTCTGGAAGCTGCGGCACCCCTCGAACCCTACTGGTCGTCCCCGGCGATCCGTTGACAGGAGCGCACCCGGCCAGCATGCTGAGCAAGCGCTTAGACATCGAGAGTCAGGGAGCCGGGACATGGCAGAGCCGAGGATCTTCACGTCCGCCGACGAGCTGCGCGGCGCGGTGGGCGAACAGCTCGGGCACAGCGACTGGCTGGAGGTCGAGCAGAAGCGGATCGACCTGTTCGCCGAGGCCACCGGCGACCACCAGTGGATCCACGTGGACCCCGAGCGCGCCGCCTCGGGACCCTTCGGGACGACCATCGCGCACGGCTACCTCACGCTGTCGCTGCTGCCCCTCCTCGTACCGCAGATCATGCGGGTGGAGGGCATGCGGATGGGCGTGAACTACGGGACCAACAAGGTCCGCTTCCCCGCCCCGGTGCCGGTCGGCTCGCGGCTGCGCGCCACGGCCCTCCTCAAGGACGTCGAGGACGCGGGCGGCGGTGTGCAGGTGACGGCCGTGGTCACGGTGGAGCGCGAGGGCGGCGACAAGCCGGTGTGCGTCGCCGAGTCCCTGTCCCGCTACTACTTCTGAGCGCCGGGGGCCCCGGCCCCCACCATGCGCAGGACGAGGTCGGCGTAGAGCGCGCCGACCTCGTCGGGCGTCCGGCGTCCGGCGGTGCTGAACCAGCGGGCCACGTCGATGCAGAGCGAGAGCACCGCCAGGGTGGTGCCGGAGACGTCGGGGACGTCGAACTCGCCCGCCGCCACGCCCTCGTTGATGATCCGGCGCACCGCGGCGTCGCTCATGCGGCGCAGCTCGAAGATCTCCTCGCGGTGCTCGGCGCCGAGCGACTCGAGTTCGTACTGCACCACGCGCGCGGTGGTGCGCCGTCCGGCATGCCAGCGGACGAAGGAGCGTACGGCGTCGGCGAGCCGCTCCGCGGCGGTCCCGGGGCCGTCGGCGGCGGCCTGGAGTATCTCCAGGGCCTTCACGTGGCCGATGCGGCTGATCCGGTGGAGCAGCTCTTCCTTGGTCTTGTAGTGGATGTAGAGCGCCGCCGGGCTCATACCCGCCCGGCCCGCGATGTCGCGGGTGGTGGTGGCGTGGTAGCCGCGCTCGGCGAAGGCCTCGACGGCGGCGACGAGCAGCCGCCTGGCCGCGTCGGGGGTCACCTCGTCCCACGGCGTGTCCTCGCCGCCGGCCGTCTCCTCCGCCGTGCTCATCGTTCGCCCCTTCCGGTGGTCGTGGGAGGGAACACCATACCCCGACAGTGAGCAAGCGCTTAGAGCTTCTGGAACGGGTCGTGCTCGGCGAGCAGCTTCTCCAGCCGGGCCTGGTCGACGCGGCTGGTGATCTGCCCGGCCTCCTGCCGGTCGCGGACGACCTTGGCGAGGGTGAAGGCGGAGGTGGTGAGGTAGAGCACGGCGATGCCGAGGAAGGCGCGCACCCAGGCGTCGGTCTCCAGGTTGAAGATGCCGAGCGCGACCGCGCCGAGGGCGACCGCGAAGGACGCGACGGCCTGGCCGTAGTAGGCGGCGGTGTTCTGCTGCTTGACCGGTGTGTCACTCATGGGGACAGGATGCGCGGCTGTGGCACGGCCCGTATCCGTACCCGTACTCACACCGTACTCAGAAGGCGGAGACCCCGGTCAGGGCGCGGCCGATGATGAGCTTCTGGATCTGGCTGGTGCCTTCGTAGAGGGTCATCACCCGGGCGTCGCGGAGGAGTTTGCCGACCGGGTACTCGTCGATGTAGCCGTAACCGCCGAAGACCTGGAGGGCGTTGTTGGCGGAGCGCACGGCGGCCTCGGAGGCGAAGAGCTTGGCCTTGGAGGCGGCCGTGGCGAACTCCTCGCCCCGGTCGACGAGATCGGCGACCCGCCAGGTGAGCAGCCGCGCCGCGTCCACGTCCACCGCGATGTCGCTGATCAGCTCCTGGACGAGCTGGTACGAGGCGATGGGCTTGCCGAACTGCTCCCGCTCCCCCGCGTACCGCACGGCCGCGTCCAGCGCGGCCCTGGCGATGCCGACGCAGCCGGCGGCGACCGACATCCGGCCCTTGGCGAGCGCGGACATGGCGATGGAGAAGCCCTTGCCCTCGGGGCCGAGCAGGGCGGAGGCGGGGACCCGGACGCCCTCCAGGACCAGTTCGGCGGTGGCCTGGCCGCGCAGGCCCAGCTTGCCGTGGATGGTGCGGCGGGTGAGGCCGGGGGTGTCGGTGGGGACGAGGAAGGCGGAGACGCCCCGGTGGCCGGGGCGGTCCCCGGTCCGGGCGAAGAGGAGCACCACATCGGCCCAGGTGCCGTTGGTGATGAACATCTTGGTGCCGTCGATGACGTAGTCGCCGCCGTCGCGCACGGCCCGGGTGGTGAGGTTCCCGGCGTCGGACCCCGTGCCGGGCTCGGTGAGGCCGAAGCAGCCGATCGCGTCGCCGGAGGTGAGCCGGGGCAGCCAGTGCCGCTTCTGCTCCTCGTCGCCCCAGGCCGCGACCGTCTTGGCGACCAGGCCGAGGGAGACGGAGACGATGCCGCGCACGGAGGAGTCGCCGCGCCCCAGCTCCTCGGTCACCAGGCAGTACGCCAGGTGGTCACCGCCCGAGCCGCCGTACTCCTCCGGCACGGTCAGGCCGAGGAAGCCGAGCGCGCCGAGCTTCTTGACGATCGACTTGTCGACGTTCTCGGCGCGGTCCCACGCCACGACGTGCGGGGCGATCTCGCGCTGGACGAAGTCCTCGGCGAGCTGCCGGACGGCTTCCTGCTCGTCGCTCAGCTCCAGGTCCATACCCGCACACCCCACTTTAACTATCACTGCTAGTTTCTTGTGCCAGGCCTACTATGTGCCGCATGGCCCGACCGCGCAAGCCCCTCCTCAGCCGAGACCGCATCGTCGCCACGGCCGCCGCGCTCGTGGACGCGGAGGGCCTGGACGCCGTCTCCACCCGGCGTCTCGCCGCCGAGCTGGGCGTCAGCGGGCCGTCGCTCTACAACCACTTCCGGACGAAGGACGAGATCCTGGAGGCGGTCGCGGACTCCGTGAGCGCCCGGGTCGACCTGTCGATGTTCGACGAGTCCGACGGCCGCGACTGGCGTACGGCCCTGCACGACTGGGCCGTCTCCTACCGCGCGGCCCTCACCGCCCACCCGAACGTCGTCCCGGTGCTGGCCCGGGGGCCGGGCCGCCGTCCGGCGGGCCTCCGGGTCGCCGACGCCGTCTTCGGCGCCATGGTCCGCGCGGGCTGGCCCCCGGCCCAGGCCACCCACATCGGCGCGCTGATGCGGTACTTCATCACCGGCTCGGCGCTCGGTTCGTTCGCCCGCGGCTTCGTCGACGACGAGACGGCGTACGACCCGGCCGACTACCCCCACCTGGGCCAGGCCCATCTGCTCGCCGAACGCCAGGAGCAGGTCGACGAGGGCGCCTTCGAAACGGGCCTGCGGGCGCTGCTGGACGGACTGGCGGTCCGCTACGAGGGCGTACGGGACGCACCGCCCCCGGGCGGCTCCGTGGCGCGGGACGCTTCGGCCGGGGCCGAACGGTAGCCGCGCGGCCCCGCGGCGCGCCGACGCACGGACGCCCCGGCCGCGCGGGGCGGGCCGGGGCGTCCGCCGGGCCGGGCGGGACCGGGAGGTTCCCGGTCGGGCGGGTGCGGAGGCCTAGAAGACCACCAGGGCGCGGCCGCCCTTGCCCGCGAGCATGTTGTCGAACGCCGCCGGGATGCCCTCGAGCCCGATCCGCTCGGTGACGAGCGCGTCCAGGTCGAGCCGTCCGGCGCGGATGTGCGCGGCGAGGACGGGCAGGTCGGCGGCGGGGTCGGAGTTGCCGTACACGCAGCCCGAGAGCGTCCGGCCCCAGTGGAAGATCTCCAGGGCGTTGAACGTCACCTGCTGGTCCTTGCCGCCGATGCCGACGACCGTGGTGCGGCCGCCGCGCCGGGTGGAGTCCCAGGCGGTACGGATGGTGGCGGCGCGGCCGACGCACTCGACCGCCACGTCGGCGCCGTGCCCGCCGGTGAGCTTCCGGACCTCCTTGGCCGTGGTCTCGGAGGCGACCAGGTACTCGGTGGCCCCGGCCCGCCGGGCGAGCCCTTCCTTCTCGGGCGAGACGTCGACCGCGATGACCGGCCCCGCGCCCGCGATCCGCGCCGCCTGGAGGGTCGCGAGGCCCACCCCGCCGACGCCGAACACGACGACGGACTCGCCCTCGCGGACCCGCGCGGAGTGGTGGACCGCCCCGTACCCGGTGAGGACGGCGCAGCCGAGGAGGGCGGCGTCGGTGAGCGGTACCCCGTCGGGGACGGGGAGCACGCAGTTGGCGGCGACGACGGTCTCCTCGGCGAACGCGGCGACGTTCAGGCCCGGGTGGAGCTCCCTGCCGTCCTCGGTGACCGCGTGGACGTTGCCCGCGCCGGTGAGGGCGTCGGCGCACAGCCACACCTCGCCGAGCGTGCAGGGGTGGCAGGAGCCGCAGGACGGCGCCCAGTTGAGGACGACGCCGTCGCCGGGGGCGACGTGGGTGACGCCCTCGCCCACGGCGAGCACGGTGCCGGCGCCCTCGTGGCCGAGGACGGCGGGGACGGGCACCCGCATGGTGCCGTTGGACAGCGACAGATCGGAGTGGCAGACGCCGGCGGCGGCGAGGCGGACCCTCACCTGGCCGGGGCCGGGCTCCGGGAGTTCGATGCCGGTGATCTCCAGCGGAGCACCTATGGCGGGCAGGACGGCGGCGCGGACCACGATCGTTTCTCTCTCTCCCGGTGCGTCGACCGGCTCAGAACTGGAGGGACTTGGTCTGGAGGTACTCGGTGAGGCCGTGCGCGCCGAGCTCGCGCCCGACACCGGACTCCTTGTAGCCGCCGAAGGGGGCGAGCGGGTTGAAGCGGCCGCCGTTGATGTCGACCTGGCCCGTCTGCATGCGGCGCGCGAACGCGACGGCCTCCGCCTCGTCGCCGGCCCACACCGCGCCGGCGAGGCCGTACGGGGAGTCGTTGGCGATCCGGAGGGCGTCCTCCTCGTCCGCGTACTTGAGGAACGAGACGACCGGGCCGAAGATCTCCTCCCGGGCGATGGTCATCTCGGGGGTGACGTCGGCGAAGACGGTGGGGCTGACGTAGTAGCCCTGGTCGAGGGGCGGTTCGGTGCCCCCCGTGACGAGCCGGGCGCCCTCCTCGACGCCCTTCTCGATGTAGCCGCGGACACGCTGGAGCTGCTTGGCGTTGACCATCGGGCCGAGCCGGTCGCCGGGGGTGAACTTGGCGACGGCCTCCGCCGCGATCGACACGGCCTCCTCGTACTGGTCCTCGTGCACCAGGACCCGGGTCAGCGCGCTGCACCGCTGGCCGGAGTTGGACAGGGCGTTCGCCAGGCCGACCTGGACCGCCTTGGCGAGGTCGGCGGAGGGCAGGATGACGTTGGGGGACTTGCCGCCGAGTTCCAGGGCGACCCGCTTGACGGCTCCGCCCGCGAGCGCGCCGATCCGCTTGCCGACGGCGGTGGAGCCGGTGAAGGAGATCATGTCCACCCCCTCGTGCTCGGCGAGCGCCTGGCCGGCGACCGGTCCCAGGCCGGTGACCAGGTTGAAGACGCCGGCGGGGAAGCCGGCCTCCTCGACGGCCTCGGCGAAGAGCTGGGCGGTGAGCGGGGTGTCCTCGGCGGGCTTGAGCACCACGGTGCAGCCGGCGGCCAGGGCGGGGGCCACCTTGGCGACCACCTGGTGGAGCGGGTAGTTCCAGGGCGTGATGGCGCCCACCACGCCGATCGGTTCGAGCAGGACGGTGGAGTTGCCGACCTTCTCCTCGAACGGGTGCGACGCGGCCATCTCCGCGTACGTGCCGGTGATCAGGACCGGCAGCCCGGCGTGCACCTGCTGGGCGAGCTGCTCCGGCGCGCCGAGCTCGGCCGTCACCGTGGCGGCGATCTCCTCCTGGCGCGCGGCGAGCACGTCGCGCAGGGCGGTGAGCCGGGCGGCCCGCTCGGCGGGCGGGGTGGCGGCCCAGGCGGGGAAGGCCGCCCGGGCGGCCCGGACCGCCGCGTCGACGTCCTCGGCCGTGCCGGCCGGGACGTGGGCGATGACCTGCTCGTCCGCCGGGTTCACCACCGCGATGGTGTCGGTGCCTGCGGCGGGCCGCCAGGCACCGTCGATGTACATCCCCTCGTGGGCCTTCATCCGCTTCTCCTCCGGGCCGTCGGACCGTTCTCCATGGTCTTCCGACCCCAAACTAGCGGTGGTAGTTTTCTGACGCCAGGGGCTGCGGGACCGAGCACATCACATCAGAAGTCCGCCGTGGTCCTCTCATCGAGGCGGGCGACCGACTCCTGGCCGAAAGTACGCTCATACGCGGCGCGGATCCGCTCGATCCGCGGATCGCGGGCGGCCGCCTCCGCCGGCGGGTAGAGCAGGACCAGTTCGTACGAGCGCTCCCGCTCGATCCCGCCGTTCGCGTCCCGCCACTGCCCCCGCCCCTCCCGCACGGTCAGCCCCTCCGGGAAGGCGGGGGTGACCTCGCGGTCGACGAACGCCATGAACTGCCGGTCGGTGACGGCCGGTCCGCCGTCGGGCCGCCCGGTCCCGAAGAGCAGCCGCGTCTCCCGGTAGGCCGCGCCCCGGGCGCTGCCGGCCGCGGTGCCGGCCGCCCCGTCGTCGCCGAGGGCCGCGTACGCGGCGGGGGCGCCGGCCGCGAGCAGGACGGCCGCCGTGGCGACGGCCAGGCGGGCGCGGGCGGTGGTCGGGATCGGCATGACGTGCCCTTCCGTGCGGGGACGTGAGCGCGATCACTCTGGCAGTCCGCCGCCGTCCGGACCGGCCGAAACACCGGAACCGACCGGATCCGGTGACCCGGGAGCACCCGGGTCGTGGCGTCAGGTGCGCTGCCGGCCCTCGTGGGCCGCGCGGCGCCCGGCCCCGGGGCGCGGGGCCGCGGCCTGGCCGGGCCGGCGTCCCGCCCTTACGCCCAGCCCCGCCGACGCCACCAGCAGAACGCCGAGCAGGACGAAAGGCGCCGCCACGCCCGCGACCCCGGCGACCAGGCCGGCCGAGGCGGGGGCCGCGACCTGGCCGAGCCGGTTGCCGGTCAGGCGCAGGGCGAGGGCCGTGGAGCGGGCCCCGGCGGGGGCGGCCCCCACCACGGTGGTCATCGACAGCGGCTGGCCGACGCCGAGGCAGAAGCCCAGCAGCACCAGCACCACCGCCAGCACCGGTACCGGGAGCGGCAGGGCGATCCCGGCGCACAGCAGCCCGGCGAGCAGGCAGGTGCCGGTGAGCAGGGCCGTACGGCCGACCATCCGGATCATCGGTGTCATGACCAGCCGGCAGGCGATGGTGGCGGCGGCGCGCAGGCTCAGCAGCAGTCCCACGGTGGCGGGGGCGATGGCGCGGTGCTCCCCCACCACCGGCAGGTACGCGGTGAGGACGTCGGTCGCCGAGAGCACCGCGAGGCTGATGAAGATGCCGGCCGGGACGCCCCGCGTCCGCAGGATCCGGTGCACCGGGACCCTGTCCCGCTCCACGCGCGCGTGGCCGGTCCCGGCGCGGTCCTCGACGCGCCACAGGGACGTGAAGGCCACGGCCGCGACGCCCGCCGAGACCGCCAGGGCCAGGGCGCTGGTACGGCCCATGGCGCCGTCGTGGCCGGAGATCAGCAGGCCCGCGGCGACCGGCCCCACGAGCTGGCCCAGCGACGCGCCGATGGTGAAGTGCCCGAAGTCGCGGTCCTGGTCGGCCGGGAGGGACCTGCGGGCCACCAGGGACTGGGCGCCGATGACGAAGCACAGGTGGCCGAGGCCCATGACCCCGCTCCACGCGGCCATCCACCCGAGCGTGCCCGCCGTCGCGCTCAGCGCGCACCCGCCGGCTATCAGCACCACGCCGGCGGACAGCAGCGGGCCGCACCGCCCCCGGTCGGTCCGGCGCCCCAGGGGTACGGCGGCGAACAGCGGCAGCAGCGCGTAGACGCCCGCGACGGCACCGACCGCGCGCTCGTCGGCGCCCAGGGCCAGGGCGCGGTACGACACGGCGGGCCGCGCCATCGACACCGCCCCCTGCGCGAAGCCGAAGGCGATGACGAGGCGCAGCAGCCAGTACCGGCGCTCCATCAGACGGTGCCGAAGAGGATTCCCGCGCCGAGCACCACCAGCGAGGTGAGCGCGGCCCACTTCACGGTGAACCGGGTGTGGTCGCCGAACTCGACCTTGGCCATGCCGACCAGGACGTAGACGGCGGGCACGAGCGGGCTGGACATGTGCAGCGCCTGGCCCGCCAGCGAGGCGCGGGCGATCTCCAGCGGTGACACGCCGTGGGCGGCGCCGGCCTCGGCGAGGACGGGCAGGACGCCGAAGTAGAAGCCGTCGTTCGACATGAAGTACGTCAGCGGCAGGCTCAGCAGGCCGGTGACCAGTGCCATGTGCGGGCCCATGGCGTCCGGGACGGCACCGACGAGCCAGTCGGCCATGTGCTCGACCATGCCGGTGCCGGTGAGCACGCCGGTGAAGACGGCGGCGGCGAAGACCATGCCGGAGACGTTGAGGACGTTGTCGGCGTGGGCGGCGATGCGGGCCTTCTGGTCGGGCATGTGCGGGAAGTTGACCGTCAGGGCGAGGGCCGCGCCGATCAGGAAGAGCACCGGGATGGGCAGCACTTCCAGGATCATGGCGGTGAGCAGGACCACGGTGAGGGCCGCGTTGAACCAGTACAGCCGGGGCCGCAGGGTGGGGCGGTCGGGGTCGAGTCCCTGGAAGGCCCCCTCGGGCTCCGGTCCGGTGCCGCCAGCCGCGGGGCCCGCGGGGCGGCCCCCCTCGGCGTCCCCGCCCGCCGTGACCAGCACGCTCTCCGGCCGCGGCGCCATGGCCCCGTCCAGGCTCAGGTGCCCCAGGCGGGTGCGCTCCCGCCGCCCCAGGACGTACGCCAGGACGAAGACGAACACCAGGCCGACCCCGAGGGCGGGGATCATCGGTACGAAGATGTCGCCGGCGTCCAGCTTGAGGGCGGTGGCCGCGCGGGCGGTGGGACCGCCCCAGGGCAGGGTGTTCATGACGCCGTTGGCGGTGGCGGCCACACCGGTCAGGACGACCGGGCTCATCCCCAGGCGCTTGTAGAGCGGGTACATCGCCGAGACGGTGATCATGAAGGTGGTCGAGCCGTCGCCGTCGAGCGAGACGATCGCGGCGAGCACCGCCGTACCGACGACGATCCGCATGGGGTCGGCCTTGCAGAAGCGCAGGATGCCCCGGACGACCGGATCGAAGAGCCCGACGTCGATCATCACGCCGAAGTAGACGATGGCGAACATCAGCATCGCGGCGGTGGGCGCGAGCTTGCCCACGCCTTCGATGACGTAGTCGCCGAGGTGCGCGCCCTGTCCGACGAGGACGCAGAACAGGGCGGGGATGAGGACGAGCGCCGCGATCGGCGACATCTTCTTCAGCATGATCAGGACCAGGAAGGTCGCGATCATGCCGAAGCCGAGGATGGTCAGCATGGAGGACACCTAACGTTCACCCTTGAACTCCACCGGGGGCGGCGGCCCGGACGACGTTAGGTGCCCCGTTCTGCCGTCAGCAAGGTGTTGACGCGTGAGCAATACGAGCAAAACCCCAGGTCATGGCGCCGGTGATACCTGTACGGGGAAGCCGTTGAGCACGGCGGTGCCGGACAGGGGGTCGAGCCGGGTGCCGTCGAGGAGCTGGTTGACGTTGACGCCGGGGCGCGTCGAGGCGACGGTCGTGCGCGTGCCGGGCCGGTCGTGCCCCCAGCCGTGCGGAAGGCTCACCACGCCCCGGCGCACGGTGTCGGTCACCTCCACCGGGACCCGGAGCTCGCCGCCCTCGCCCTTCACCCGGGCGGGGGTGCCGTCGGTGAGCCCCAGGCGGGCCGCGTCGTCGGGGTGGACCTGGAGGGTGCAGGTGTTGGTGCCGCCGTTGAGTGTGGGGACGTTGTGCATCCAGCTGTTGTTGGAGCGGAGGTGACGCCGGCCGACGAGGAGCAGCGTGTCGTCGGCGGGCGGGGCGGTGTGGAGGAAGGCGCGCAGCCGGGGCAGGTCGGCGGCGATGGGGTCCGGCAGGAGTTCGACGCGGCCGCTGCGGGTCTTCAGGATCTGCGGGACGCGCGGCTCCAGGGGGCCCAGGTCGATGCCGTGGGGGTGCTCCCGGAGCCGGTCGAGCGTCAGCCCGTACGGGCCGAGGCGCAGCATCAGGTCCAGGCGCCGCTCGGCGCCGGTGCGGCCGGTGAGCCGGGCCGCGTACTCCTCGGGGTCCTGGCCGTAGGCGGGTGAGTGCGGCTCGGTGACGGCCTTGGCGAGGGTGCGCCGGATGACCATGTCGTCGACGGCGGACGGGTCGGCGCCGTGCATGCCGGTCGCGGCCAGGACCAGCCGGGCGTGGATCTCGCACTCGTCCATGCGGCCCGGTTCCAGCGGGACGGGCGCGGGCGTGTGGCGGACCTGGTTACGGACGGCGAACCCGTTGAACGCGAAGTCGAAGTGGGCGCTCTGGGAGGGCGGCGGCGGGGGCAGGACCACGTGCGCGTGGCGCGAGGTCTCGTTGAGGTAGGGGTCGACGCTCACCATGAAGTCCAGCGAGGCGAGGGCCCGGTCGAGGCGGTCGCCGTCCGGGGCGGACAGCACCGGGTTGGCGGCGATGGCGACGAGCGCCCGGATCCGCCCCTCGCCGGGGGTCTCGATCTCCTCCGCCAGCGCGGCCGTGGGCAGTTCGCCCTTCGCCTCCGGGTGCCCGGACACCCGGCTCGCCCAGCGGCCCAGCGCGAAGCCCTTGCCGGGGCCCGCCGGGCGGGGCGCCGGCGCGGTGGCGGAGAGCGGGAACAGCGCGCCGCCGGGCCGGTCGAGGTTGCCGGTCAGGACGTTGAGGACGTCGACGAGCCAGTTGGTCAGCGTGCCGTACGCGACGGTGCTGCCGCCGACCCGTCCGTACACGGCCGCCGCCGGGGCCGCCGCCAGCTCGCGGGCCAGGGCCCGGATGGTGCCGGCGTCCACGTCGCACGCCCCGGCGACCGCCTCGGGCGCGAAGTCCCGTACGGCGGAACCGACTTCCTCGACCCCCCGGACGTGCCCGGCCAGTGCCCCGAGGTCGGTGAGGCCCTCCTCGTACAAGACGTGCACGAGGGCGGCGAGCAGCAGCGCGTCCGTGCCCGGGCGGATCGCGACGTGCCGGTCGGCGAGGCGCGCGGTGCGGGTGCGGCGCGGGTCGACGACGGTGAGGGTGCCGCCGCGCTTGCGCAGCGCCTTGAGCTTGCCGGGGAAGTCCGGCGCGGTGCACAGACTGCCGTTGGAGTCCAGGGGGTTGGCGCCGATCACCAGCAGGTGGGCGGTGCGGTCCAGGTCCGGTACGGGGATGGCGAACGCGTCGCCGAACATCAGCCCGCTGGAGACGTGCTTGGGCATCTGGTCGAGCGTGGAGGCGGTGAACAGGTTGCGGGTGCGCAGGGCGCCGAGGAGGACGGGCGGGTAGAGCGCCCCGGCCATGGTGTGGACGTTGGGGTTGCCGAGGACCACCCCGACGGCGTCGGCGCCGTGCCGTTCGACGAGCGGCGGCAGCCGGCGGGCGATCAGGTCGAACGCCTCGTCCCAGGAGGCTTCCCGCAGCGTGCCGTGCTCGTCGCGGACGAGCGGGGTGCGCAGACGGTCCGGGTCGGCGTCGAGCTCGCCGAACGAGGCGCCCTTGGGGCAGATGAACCCCTGGCTGAAGACGTCGTCCCGGTCGCCGCGCGCGCCGGTGACGCGTGTGCCGTCGAGGGTGAGGGTGAGCCCGCAGGTGGCTTCGCAGAGCGGGCAGATGCGCGGGGCGGTGGGCATGGCGGGCCTCCCGGGGCGGCGTGTGGGCACTCGCGGCGAGCATACCGACCGGTAGGCATGCGGGCGACGGTTTCGCGGGGCCGGGTTCCCGGGGCCTGCCCGACCCGAGCCGGGGCCGTGCCGCCCGTACCGGTAGCTGCCGTCCCCTCCGTACCTGGGCGCACCGGGGAAGCGCACCGCCCTGGGGGCAGGTCCCTGCCGCCGCGCCGCCGGAACCCGACGGCTCCGGAAATCGTCCAAGACGCGCCCCGCCCCCGTTGACGTGCGGCGGACGGAATCCTACGGTCATACATAGGATTCCATCCACGCAGGTCGAGGAGCGGGCGATGACCCATGGCGGCAGCGAGCAGGCGAAGAAGATCGCCGAGGCACTGGAGTACTCCTCCGGCTTCGGCAACGAACACGGTTCGGAGGCCGTACCCGGCGCGCTGCCGCTCGGGCGGAACTCCCCGCAGCGCGCGCCGCTGGGCCTGTACGCCGAGCAGCTGAGCGGCTCCGCGTTCACCGAGCCGCGCGCCCACAACCGCCGCTCGTGGCTGTACCGCATCCGCCCCTCGGCCGCGCACCCGCCCTTCACCCGCGTGGACAACGGGGCCATCCGCACCGCGCCCTTCACCGAGACCGTCGCCGACCCCAACCGGCTGCGCTGGAACCCGCTCCCCGAGCCGGCGCCCGGCACGGACTGGCTGGCCGGCCTGTGGACGCTCGGCGGCAACGGCGACGCCGCCCAGCGCACCGGCATGGCCGTGCACCTCTACCACGCCAACGCGTCCATGGACCGTGTCTTCAGCGACTCCGACGGCGAGCTGCTGATCGTCCCCGAGCGCGGCGGACTGCTGCTCCGCACCGAGCTGGGCCTGCTCGCCGCCCGCCCCGGCGAGGTGGCGCTCGTCCCGCGCGGGGTGCGCTTCCGCGTCGAGCTGCTGGACGGGACCGCGCGCGGTTACGTGTGCGAGAACTACGGCCAGCCGTTCCAGCTCCCCGACCTGGGCCCGATCGGCGCCAACGGCCTGGCCAACCCGCGGGACTTCCGCGCCCCGGTCGCGGCCTACGAGGACGTGGAGGGCGAGGTGGAGGTGGTGAACAAGTTCTGCGGGAACCTGTGGACCGCCACGTACGGCCACTCCCCGCTGGACGTCGTCGCCTGGCACGGCAACCACGTTCCGTACGTCTACGACCTGCGCACCTTCAACGTCATCGGGACGATCTCCTACGACCACCCCGACCCGTCGATCTTCACGGTGCTCACCTCGCCGTCCGACACCCCCGGGCTCGCGGGCGTCGACTTCGTGGTCTTCGCCCCGCGCTGGCTGGTCGGCGAGGACACCTTCCGCCCGCCGTACTTCCACCGCAACGTGATGAGCGAGTACATGGGCCTGATCGAGGGCGCGTACGACGCCAAGGCCGAAGGGTTCGTCCCCGGCGGCGGCTCGCTGCACAACATGATGTCGGCCCACGGCCCCGACCGGGAGACGTTCGACAGGGCGAGCGCGGCCGAGCTGAAGCCGCAGAAGATCGACGACGGCCTGGCGTTCATGTTCGAGACGCGCTGGCCCGTCACGGCCACCGCCCAGGCGGCGGACGCCGACCACCTGCAGCGCGGGTACGACGACGTGTGGCAGGGTCTTGAGCGCCACTTTCGGCCGTAGTACGGAGTACCCGTGACCGCTTTCGCCCCTGACTCGCTGGTCCTGAACCGCAAGCTCCCGTTGTGGTACCAGGTCTCGCAGTCCCTGCGCGCCTCCATACTCGGGCGCGCGCCGGACGCCTCCTTGCGGCTGCCCACCGAGGAGCAGCTCGCCGCCCACTACGGGGTCAGCGTGCTGACCATGCGGCAGGCGCTCAAGGAGCTGGAGGCGGAGGGGCTCATCACCCGGCACCGGCGGCGCGGCACCTTCATCGAGCCGGGCGCCCGGCGCAGCGCGCCCCGCCGGCTGCTGGGTTCGATCGACGCGATCGTGGCCCAGCAGTCGGGCGAGCGGACGACGATCCTCGGCCACGGCGGCGACAAGGTGCCGGGCGATCTCGCCGAGCACTTCCCCGGGCTGTCGGAGGTGGTCGTGTACCGGCGGCTGCGCCGCGACGGCGAGAGCGGTGAGCCGACGAACTGGGCGGAGAACGCTGTCCGGCCCGAGGTCGCGGCCCGGATCGACCTGGCCGACCTGGAGCGGTGGCCGATGACGAAGGTGCTGCGGGACGCGGTCGGGGTGCGGATCAGCCGGATCACCGACACCGTGGAGGCCCGGCTCGCGGACCCGGAGACGGCCGAACTGCTCCAGGTCCCGCTGCTGTCCCCGATCCTGCACTACACGGGCGTGACCTACGACGAGGACGGCCGGGTCGTGGACGTGGCGCGCATCCGCTACCGGGGCGACCGGTTCTCCTTCACCGTCACGGTGGAGGCGGACTGAGCGCGGTCACTACCATGCGGGCCGTGACGGATGACGCGCCCCTGCTCGACGACCTGATGCCCTGGTCCGTGGCGCCGCTGCGGCTGGGGCGTTCCTGGGTGGTCGCCCCCGACGTGCGCACCCTGCGGGCCCGCTGGGCGGCGCTGGCGGCGGCCGGGGACGGCGAGCGGGAGGCGCTGTTCCGGCCCAGCCGGGCGCGGACGCTCACCAGTTCGGTGGCCGCGCTGCCCGGGCAGCGCACCGGCACGGGGCGGCTGGCGCGGGAGGCGGGGCCGTGCCCGGAGCCGGTGCGGCTGGCCCACGGGCCGTTCGACGAGCAGTGGCTGCTGCCGGACCACCGGCTGCTGGACGTGGCCCGCCCGGAGCTGTGGCGGGTGGCGGACGAGCGGCAGTCGTTCGCCGTGGAGCAGGGGTACGTGCCACGGGCGCCGGGGCCCGCGCTCCTGGTGACCGCCGCGCTGCCGGACGGCCGCTCCCCGGCGGGGCGGCCCGGCCGCATCCGCCCGCTGTACCGGCGCCCGGGCGGCCGGGAACCGAACCTCGCGCCGGGGCTGGCCGAGCTGCTGGGCGCGCGGTACGGCCGCCCGGTCGCACCCGGGGACGTGCTGGCCTGGGCGCTGGCCGCCGCCCGCCCCTCCCCCGCCGGGTGCGCCGTCCCGCTGCCGGCCGACCCCGCCGTGTGGGCGTCCGGTGTGGAGCTGGGCCACCGGATGGCGGAGGTCCAGCTAAGGGGCGCCCGGGGCGGTGAGCGCCCGCGCCTGCCCGGCGGCCGCCGCCCCTACGTGCGCGCCGCGCTCCCGGCGCGCCCGCGCGGCCTGGCGTACGACGCGGAGACCGAGGCCCTGCTGGTCGGCGACGGCGGCCGGGTGGCCCCCGTACCGGCCGAGGCCTGGGACTACCGGGTGGGCGGGATCCGCGTGCTGGAGCTCTGGTTCGCCCGCCGCACCGCCCCCGCCGAGCCGGGCACCCTGGAGGCGATCCGCCCCGCCGCATGGCCCCAGGAGTGGACGTCCGAGCTGCTGGAACTGATCACCGTGCTCGCCCTCCAGGCCCAGCTCGAGTCGCTCCGGCCCGACCTGTCCGCCACCGGGCGGCTCACCCGTACCGACCTGCGCACGGCCGGCGTGCTGCCCGCCCCGGGCACGGCCCGCCGCCCCGCCTCCGTCCTGGACCGGGACGAGGAGGGCCCCGAGGGCCAGCTCGCCCTGCTGTAGCCCCCGAGGCGCCCGGAGCCGCCCCGCACCGGGCGTCGCCCGGCCCCGAGGGGTGACAAAGGTGGTACGTACACGGTAGGTACGGCTGTCATGAGCACTCTGCCACTGCCCCTCGAAGGCATCACCGTCGTCGCCGTCGAGCAGGCCGTCTCCGCGCCGTTCGCCACCCGCCAGCTCGCCGACCTGGGCGCCCGGGTGATCAAGGTCGAGCGTCCCGGGGGCGGTGACTTCGCCCGTGCGTACGACACCGCTGCCGGCGGTCTGGCCTCGCACTTCGTGTGGTGCAACCGGGGCAAGGAGTCGGTGGCCGTGGATCTGAAGGACCCGCGCGGACTGGACGTCGTCCGCCGGCTCGTGGCCGGCGCGGACGTGTTCGTGCAGAACCTCGCGCAGGGCGCGGCGGCCCGGCTGGGCCTGGACGCGGCCACCCTGTGCGCGGCGCACGAACGGCTGGTCGCGGTGGACATCTCCGGGTACGGAGCGGGCGGCCCGTACGCGCACAAGCGGGCGTACGACATGCTCGTGCAGTGCGAGGCCGGGCTGGTGTCGGTGACCGGGACACCCGCGCAGCCCGTCAAGGCGGGCGTCCCGGCGGCCGACATCGCGGCGGCGATGTACGCCTTCTCGGGGGTGCTGGCGGCGCTGCTGCGGCGGGCGGCCACCGGGCGGGGCGGCCCGGTGGAGATCTCCATGCTGGAGTCGCTGGCCGAGTGGATGGGCCATCCCCTGCACCACGGGATGCACGGGGGTGAGGCACCGGCGCGCACCGGGGTGGCGCACGCCGTGATCGCGCCGTACGACGCCTACCCGACCGCCGACGGGGGCCTGGTGCTGCTGTCGGTGCAGAACGACCGCGAGTGGCGGCGGCTGGCCGCACAGGTGCTGCACCGGCCGGAGCTGGGCGACGACCCGGCGTTCGCGACCAACACGGCCCGGGTGGCGCACCGGGGGAGGACCGACGCGGTGGTGGCGGAGGCGCTGGCCGTGCTGGACACGGCGGAGGCGATCGAGCGCCTGGAGGCGGCGGGCATCGCGTGCGCCCGCCTCAACACGGTCGCGGACGTGGCGGCCCACCCGCAGCTCGCGGCGCGGGACCGGTGGCGGGAGGTCGGCACCGAGGTCGGGCCGTTGCGGGCGATGCTGCCGCCGATCACCCTGCCGGGTGGTCCCGAGGCGCGGATGGGCGCGGTGCCCGCCCTGGGCGAACACACGGACGCGGTGCTGCGGGAGCTGGGCTTCTCGGCGGACGGCCGTGAGGAGCTGCGGCGGGCGGGCGTGGTCGCCTGAGGCCCGGGGCGCCCCCGGCCTTCGCGGGGCCGGTGCCGCACGGCCCCGCCCCCGGCCGCCGCACGGTCACAGGCCGTGGTCGTGGCCGGGGAACGACCTGGCGCGGCGGGAGCGTGGGCGGCGGGTGCGGGAGCCGTCAGGCGTGGTTGCCGAAGAGCGAGCGACGCAGGCGGCGCAGGGGGGCGAAAAGCCTGACGCGCGCGCTCTTGCTGGTGCGGGTGTGGGCGATGTCACGCGTCGTCAACTCCCGCATGAGCAGGGTCGCTTCGGCCGACTCGCGCTGCGGGACGGCCGGGCCGCCCAGCACCGAGAGGTGGCGGTCGAGGCGCCTGCTGGTCGCGCTGCTCCCGCATGTGATGGCAGGCACCCGAGGCCTGCTGCGCACCGTTATCTGTTCCATGTCACTCCCCACCCGTACGAGGGCACCCGGCCGCTGCAGATTAACCCTATCGTCCCCGCATCACACCCGTGTATCCCGGTGGAGCGATTCACCACACATGTACGACGGTTGACGACTACCCTCCGAATGCGGCTGGTATCAGCGCGAGTTGGATGGCTTTCCGCCTGGGGCAGGACCGGGCCGGCCCGCGGCCCCGTGACCGAAGGGCCGGTCAGCGCCCCAGTGGTGACGGGGCGTTACCGACTTCGTGGGCACGGGGCCGGCGGGCGGGCCCGGTCACCGGTCGTGGCTCCTTACAGCGCCGCCCTGAAGGTGGGGAGGTAACCGCCGGACTGCCCGGCGGCCGTGGGGTGGTAGGACTCGCCGATGTTGAGCCAGTTCACGCTGTGCAGCCAGGACGCGCCCGAGCAGATCTCGTGGCCGGTGAAGGCCGCGGTGACGTCGGCCCAGGCGTACCCGTGGTCGGCGGCGCGCTTGGCCGTCGCCGCGTTGAGGTGGTCGGCGCCGCTGTTGATGGCGCGGCGCTCGTTCTCGGTGAGACCGGCGAGACAGCTCCCGCCGAGCTGGTAGAAGCGGGGGTAGCCGATGACGACGACCCGTGCCGAGGGGGCCTTCGTCCTGATCGCGGAGTAGACCGAGTCGAGACGGCCCGGCAGGGTCGTGTCGACGTAGTTCTTCGCCTCGTTGACGCGGGCGATGCAGGTGGCCTCGGACTGGAGGACGCAGGTGGTCATGACGTCGGCGAAGCCGGCGTCGTTGCCGCCGATGGTGAGGGAGACGAGGTCGGTGGCGGAGGACAGGGGGCCGAGCTGACTTGCCGTCACATCGTTGGTGCGGGCACCGGAGCAGGCGGTGAACGCGAACGACGAGGGGGAGTTGGCGGCGGCCCACAGGGCCGGGAAGGCACGGGTGCTGCGCTTGCAGTTGCCACTGGAGCTGTCGTAGCTGCCGGCGCCGACTCCGGAGGAGTACGAGTCGCCGAGGGCCACGTAGTCGAGGGCTGCGGCCGACGAGTCGGCTCGCGCCGCCCCCGCCCCGGTGAGGGCGAGGACGATACCGAGGAGGAGTGAGGTGGAGAAGGCCGCGGCTCGGGACAGTTTCATGGAACCTCCCTTAGGCAGGATTTCTGCCTAAAAAGTTCGTAGCAGGATGCAGTGTCCATGCCAATAGCCGGGCGTGGCGCGCAGGTGACGTCGAGTCAAAGTCTGCTCGGCCTTGAGGGCCGATATCCGCAACTTTGGGGGCAACTCACCCGTGCGGAGTCTTTTTCGATGAGGTGTCACCCTCCCCCGCCGTCCGATGCGACGGCACCGGGGGCCGGGCGCCTGGCGCCGCGCGCCGCGCGCCTGGTGCCACGCGCCGGTTGCCGGGTGCCGCGCGCCGGGTGCCGCGCGCCGGGGTGCGGTCACGGCCGGCCTTCGGGGGGCGCCGGGCCACTGACATACGCGCGTGACGCGGGGGGAATTCGGTTTCCCAGGCACACCTCCCGCCCCAATTCCCTCGTATACCCGGAAGGATTGTTTCCGCTCCATTCCCGGGAACCGGTCGCGCCCACGAGGCGTCTTTGTCGCAGTCCGTCAAAGTACGGCCAAAGAAGCAAAAAGGTGAGCCGCTGTCCAGGTCTTGCCATACAGTCGCCATTATCAATACCGTCGTACATCCACCCGCACCGGTCCATCACGCAACGCGGCTCAAGGGGAGGGCTCGAGCGCCGCGAGGGAACGGGGGCGGGGCGCGGTAGGGGGGTGCCGTGCCCGGTGTCGTTTCCCGTGCCGAGGCGCGTACCGCGCACGGCCGGAACTGCCAGTTCACCCGTCCTCTACGGAGATCCGCTCCGCCGTGGGACGGGTGGGCGACAACCCCCCTTTCGAACCGGATACACAGCCGGACCGCCCGGGGGTGGGCGGTCCACCGGACGAGAGGGAAATGACCCATGAGCTCTTTCCTGCACCCGGCCGCCGGCGATGCCGTCGAATCCGACGACGGCCGAATAGCCGCCCAGTACCGGGCGATCACCTCGCACCTGGCCATCACACCGCCGGTGAGTGTGGTGATTCCCGCGATGAATGAGGCGGAGAACCTTCCGTACGTGTTCAAGACCCTGCCCGACTGGATTCACGAAGTGGTCCTCGTCGACGGGAATTCCACCGACGACACGGTCGGCGTCGCCCGGGGGTTGCGGCCGGACGTGAAGGTGGTGGAGCAGGCAGGCAAGGGCAAGGGCGACGCCCTCATCAGCGGCTTCGCCGCCTGCACCGGCGACATCATCGTGATGGTCGACGCCGACGGCTCGGCCGACGGCCAGGAGATCGTGTCGTACGTCTCCGCCCTGGTCGGCGGCGCCGACTTCGCCAAGGGCTCCCGCTTCGCCAACGGCGGCGGCACCGACGACATGACGCCGGTCCGCAAGCTCGGCAACCGCCTGCTGTGCGCCGCCGTCAACGCCAAGTTCGGCGCCCGCTACACCGACCTCTGCTACGGCTACAACGCCTTCTGGCGCCACTGCCTCGACGAGATCGCCCTGGACTGCACCGGCTTCGAGATCGAGACACTGATCAACATCCGGGTCGTCAAGGCCGGCCTCCGGGTCCAGGAGGTGCCCAGCCACGAGTACGTGCGCATCCACGGCGTCAGCAACCTCAACGCCGTGCGCGACGGCATCCGCGTCCTGCGGGTGATCCTCCGGGAGAAGGGCGTCCGGCGCGCCGGGCGCCGCCGCACGGCGGGCTCCTCCGCCGGCGCGCCCCGGGTGGGGCTGTCGTGAGGGGGCGTCGCTTCTCCGTGGTGATCTGCGCGTACACCGAGGACCGCTGGGAGGACGTCCTGGCGGCCGTGGAATCCGTACGCCGCCAGTCCCGCCCCGCGCTGGAGACGCTGCTCGTGGTGGACCACAACGAGCCGCTGCGGGAGCGGCTGGGCAAGGAGTACGCGGACGCCGGGGAGGACGTGCGGGTGCTGGCCAACGCGGGCCCCCGCGGCCTGTCGGCCGGCCGCAACACCGGGATCGCCGCCGCCCGCGGTGACATCGTCGCCTTCCTCGACGACGACGCCGTCGCCGACCGGGACTGGCTTCGGTGGTTCGACGCGGCGTACGACGACCCCCGGGTGTGGGCCGTCGGCGGGCGGACCGTTCCGGCCTGGGTGTCGGGCCGGCGCCCGGTCTGGTTCCCGGAGGAGTTCGACTGGGTCGTCGGCTGCACCTACCGGGGCCTGCCCGCCGGGCGGGTCCGCGTGCGCAACGTCCTGGGCGGCAACGCCTCCTTCCGGCGCGGCGCCTTCGACGCGGCGGGCGGGTTCGCCACCGGCATCGGGCGGGACGGTGACGCGCGGCCGCTGGGCTGCGAGGAGACCGAGCTGTGCATCCGGCTCGCCCGTGCCGTACCGGACGCCGTGCTGCTGATCGACGACCGGGCGGTGATCCACCACAAGGTCCCGCCCGCCCGTGCGACGTACCGCTACTTCCGCGCCCGCGCCTACGCCGAGGGGCTGTCCAAGGCACTGGTCGCCCGGAGCGTCGGCGCGGGCCGGGGGCTCGCCACCGAACGCCGGTACACCGCGCGCGTGCTGCCCGCCGGAGTGGCGCGCGGGCTGCGGGACTTCGTGCTCGCCCGGCCGGGCGGCGCGGGCCGGGCGGGCGCCATCGTCACCGGTGCGGCGGTGGCGGCGGCCGGCTACGCACGGGGCTCACTGGCCACCCGGAGGTGCGGGTCCGCGCGGGACGGCATGAACGGCCCGGCCGGGGGGACGGCATGAACGGCCCGGCCGGGGGGACGGCATGAACGGCCCGGTCGCGGTGCCGATCCTGATGTACCACGCGGTGGGGCACCGGCCCGCGAGGGCCGCGTACCGGCTGAGCGTGTCACCGGAGGCGTTCGCCGAGCAGATGGGGCTGCTCGGCGAGCGCGGGTTCACCCCGGTCACCACCGCGCGGCTCGGCGCCGCCTGGCGGACCGGGGCGCCGCTGCCGGCCCGGCCGGTGCTGGTCACCTTCGACGACGGGTACGAGGGGGTGCACCGGCACGCCCTGCCGGTCCTCGCCGCGCACGGCTTCGCCGCCACGCTGTTCGTGTCGACCGGCTGGCTGCGCGGCGCGCACCACGAGGGCGGCGCACCGGACACCATGCTCGACTGGGACCAGGTGCGGGAACTGGCGGCCGCGGGCACCGAGATCGGTGGCCACAGCCACACCCACCCGCCGCTGGACCGGCTCGGCGACGAACGGCTCCGGTCCGAGGCCGTACGGTGCCGGGAGATCGTCGCGCGGGAGCTGGGCACCGCGCCCGTCTCCTTCGCCTACCCCTACGGCTACTCCAGCCGGCGGGTGCGCCGCGCGGTCCGGGAGGCCGGGTTCGCCCAGTCGCTGGCCGTGGGCAACGCGCTGGCCCGGCGCTCCCAGGGGCCGTACGCGCTGCGCCGGGTGACCGTGCGGCGGACCACGGACCTCGCCGCGTTCGAACGGCTGGTGGAGGGCCGGGCGGTCGGCCGGGCCTTCGCACGGGACCGGGCGCTGACGAAGGGGTACGCGCTCGTCCGGCGCGCCGCGCGGGCGGCGGACGTCCTGGTCCGAACACGCACGTAAACGCGGCGGACGTCCTGGTCCGAACACGCACGTAAACACCGTGCGGGGAAGGCGGGTGTGCCGGATCATGGGGCGCATGTCCGCCAACCCGCATGAGGCCCTGCCGATCCGGCTCACCGTCGACGACAGCGATTCCCCCGCCGATGTCGTCGACGCGCTGTTCCTCGGGCGCTTCGCGACGGGCGAGCAGCCGTACGCGCACAGCTCGTCCATCGACCGCGTCAAGCCCGGCGCGACCCTGCTCCCACCGGGCGCCGCGGTGCTGCGCACGGCCCGCGACGACGACCGCAGCGCCACCCTGGCCGAGGGCGACGGGTGGACGCTGCTCGTCTCCCGCTGGAGCCGGGGCGCCGACGTGACCGTGACGGCGGTCGACGCCGACCTGGCCGAACGGGTGCTGAAGCAGGCCACGGAGGGGGCGAAGGACGACCCGGAGCCGCAGCCGGACAACGTGACCATGGGCTTCTGGTACGTGTCGCCGCGCCGCGGCCCGCACCGCACCACCCGCCGGATCACCGCCGGGACGTGGGAGGAGATCCGGCCCAACTACACGGCGCCGGTGGCCGAGGCGATGGACCGGCTGATGAAGGTCACGCCCGACGACATCGCGGGCCGCCTGCTCCTGCTGCACGGCCCGCCGGGCACCGGGAAGACGTCCGCGCTGCGCACCCTGGCCCGGTCCTGGCGCGACTGGTGCCAGGTCGACTGCGTCCTGGACCCGGAGCGGCTGTTCAACGACGTCGGGTACCTGATGGACATCGCCATCGGCGAGGACGAGGGCACCGGGAACGGCCGGTGGCGGCTGCTGCTGCTGGAGGACTGCGACGAGCTGATCCGCGGCGAGGCCCGGCACACCGCCGGCCAGGCCCTGTCCCGGCTGCTGAACCTGACGGACGGGCTGCTGGGCCAGGGCCGCAACGTGCTGGTGGGCGTCACCACCAACGAGGACCTGGAGCGGCTGCACCCGGCCGTGGTCCGCCCGGGCCGCTGCCTGGCCCGGATCGAGGTCGGCCCGCTGACCCGCCCGGAGGCGGTGACGTGGCTCGGCACCGAGGAGGGCGTCGGCCGGGACGGGGCGACGCTGGCGGAGCTGTACGCGCTGCGGCGCGGCACCGGCCCGGCGGCCATCCCGGACCAGGCGCGCGGCGCGGACGCGGGGCTGTACCTGTAGCGAGCGGGCGGGCGCCTACCGCGGGGTGCGCGGGCAGTGCGGGATGCGCGTACCGCGGGGTGCGCGTACCGCGGGCAGTGCGGGATGCGCGTACCGCGGGTGCGCGCGGAACCGCTACCGCTCGTACACCGCCCGGAGCGCGTCCGCCACGGCCGCTTCGGCGTCGGCGCGGGTCAGGCCCAGCCGGTGGGCCTCCGCGGCGTACGCGGCGGCCGCTGCGGCCACCTGGCGGGCGGCGGCGTCACCGGCGGCGGCGACGAACGTGCCGGCCCGGCCGCGCGTCTCGATCACCCCGTCCGTCTCCAGCACCCGGTAGGCCTTGGCGACCGTGTTCGCGGCGAGGCCGAGTTCCTCCGCGAGGCCCCGGACGGTGGGCAGTTTGTGGCCGACGGGCAGCTTGCCCGAGCGGGCCTGCTCGGAGATCTGGGCGCGCAGTTGTTCGTACGGGGCGGTCGGGGAGTCCGCGTCGATGACGATCTTCAGGGTCACGGGCACGATTGTCCCGTACGCGGGCGTAATTGGGAGGCGGCCGCCGTGGCCGCGCGCGTACCGTGCCGCTCCATGACCACGATCGTGCGTGACTTCCGGCCGGCCGACGCCGAGGCCGTGACCAGGGTGAGACGGGCCGCGCTGCCCTTCGAGGTGACGACGCCGAAGGCGGTGCTCTTCCGCGTGGCGTCGGCGAACCCGGCGGCGAGGTACCGGCTGCTGGTGGCGGAGGTGGACGGCGAGGTCGTCGGCACGGCCCAGATCGGCCTGGCGTACGAATCCGGCACCCCCGGGCTGTCGTACGCCAACCCCCAGGTGCACCCCGCGCACCGCGGGCACGGGGCGGGCGGCCTGCTGTTGCGCACCGCCGAGGAGCACCTGGCGGCCGAGGGGGCGCGGAGCGTGTACGCCTGGGTGCTGGACGAGCCGGACTGCCGGTCGTTCGCCGGGAAGCGCGGCTACCGGCCGACCCGTCCCGCGCACTTCCTGCGGCTGGACCTGGCGGGCGGCACCCTGCCGGAGCTGCCCGGGGAGCTGCCACCCGGTGTCGAGCTGCGCACCGCCGCCGCGTACGCCGACGACCCGCGCCCGCTGTTCGAGGCGGACGCGGAGGTGACGGCGGACGAGCCCAGCGACATCGGTGCCGACCTGGACGACTACGAGGACTGGCTCGCCGGCACCTGGAACCACCCGCTGCTCGACCGCGACCTGACCACGGTGGTGACGGTGGACGGCGAGGTGGCCGCGTTCACCGCCGCCCACACCGACGGGGAGACCCGCTACCACTCGGGCATGACCGGCACGCTGCGCGCGCACCGGGGCCGGGGGCTCGCCAAGCTCGCCAAGACGGACTCGCTGCGCCGCGCCCGGGCGGCCGGATACACGGACGCGTTCACCAACAACGACGCGGAGAACGGGCCGATGCTGGCGATCAACGAGTGGTTCGGCTACCGGGTCTGCGCGACGGAGGTCCGGCATGTCCGCGCGCTCGGTTGACGTCCGCCTCGTCAAGGCGGGGCGGACGAAGATCGTGTATCCGGCGGTGGTGGTCGCCGAGGCCGGATCCCGTCTCACCGTGCGCGCCCCGTGGGCGGTGGACGGGACGCGGGACTTCGGGTTCGTACGCTTCGAACCGGGTGACGTCTTCACCGAGCACTACTGGCGCGACCGGTGGTACGCGGTGAAGGAGGTCCGCTCGGGGGACGGCTCCCTGAAGGGCTGGTACTGCGACGTCACCCGGCCGGCCGTGGTCGACGCCGCCCTGGGTGAGGTGGTCGTGGAGGACCTCGACCTGGACCTGTGGGTGTCGGCGGACGGCAGCGAGGTGCTGCGGCTGGACGAGGACGAGTTCGCCGCGAGCGGCCTGGCCGAGCGGGACCCCGCCGCAGCGGCCGCCGCGCTCGCCGCCCTGGACACGCTGGAGGCCCTGGCCCGGACGGGTGGCCTGCCGGGCGGCCTGGAGCCCGGCTCGCGGTAGGGGACGACGCGGGCGCACGGCCTCCGGCGGGGCGCCTACCGTGGGGCGGAGGTCTTCCGCGGGGCATGAAGGGACGTACATGGGCGCCGGTTGGGCGGGGTTGTTGGTCGCCGTCGTGGGCGTGGCGGGAACTCTGGGGGCCGCGCTGCTCACGCAGAACCGCGCGGACCGCACCAAGCGGATGGAGTTGCGCGCGGCGGCCGAGCAGCGTCGCGAGGAGCGCGAGCACGCAGAGGAGCTGCGCCGGGTGGAGCTGGCCGAGCAGCGCCGGCGCGAGAACCTGGAGCGGCGGCGCGCCTGTTACATCGCGCTGAACACCGCCGCGCGCCAGTTCCTGACGTCGATGACCAGCCATCTGCACGCCCTGCGGCGCGGCGAGGACGCCGAGGCGTCCCTGGCGGATCTGGAGGCGAGCAGGCTGGCCTTCCGGGACAGTTACGCGGAGGCCCAGATGGTGGTCCCGGAGGCGGTGTTGCGCACGTGCAGCACGGCCAAGTCGCGTCTGAACGCCGCGTACGGCACGCTCCGGCAGTACGGTGCGGCGCCCGCCGCCCACCCCGGCGAACTGGCGGGCCTGGAGGACGAGTTCCACCGGGGGGTCTGGCCGCACCTGCGGGAGATGAAGCGTTCCATGCGCGCCGACCTGGGCGTCGACGACGACTAGGGCGTGCGGAGCGGGGGGCCGGCGCGCCCGGCGAGCCGAGCGGCCGGGCGGGCGGCTGCCGAGCGGCTACCTGAGCGTCTTCTTAGCATCGCCTTAAGCGGAGCATAAGGATCCTCATCAGCCGCTCGCAGGGGCCGGACCAGGCGTTTCCAGGGGCTAGTTTGGCGATCACCGGAGCTGGTCCGGACCGTCGGTGCCGAAGCCGGGGGGCTGCGCCGCCCGTCCGGGCCCGGGTCCGTAACCCCCCACATCTGTTCGTCCCCTCGAAGGAGAACGTCATCGTGACTGATCGCCGCCTCAGCAAGCCGGCAGCCGCCGCCGTCGTCCTGGGCCTCGCGCCGTTCACGCTCGCGGGACCGGCCGCGTCGCCGGCCATGGCGCACGGAACGATGACCGATCCGGTCAGCCGGGTGTCCGCCTGTTACGCGGAGGGGCCGGAGAGCCCGGACTCGGCGGCCTGCAAGGCGGCGCTGGCGGCGAGCGGTCCGCAGGCGTTCTACGACTGGAACGAGGTCAACATCGCCAACGCGGCGGGCCAGCACCGGAAGTTGATCCCGGACGGCAAGCTGTGCAGCGCCAACCGCGACAAGTACAAGGGGCTCGACCTGCCCCGGGGCGACTGGCCCTCGTCGAAGCTGGCCGCCGGCGGCCACACCTTCCGGTACAAGGCGACCGCCCCGCACAAGGGGTCCTTCGAGCTGTACATCACCAAGGACGGCTACGACCCGGCCAAGCCGCTGAAGTGGTCGGACCTGGAGGCGAAGCCGTTCGCCAAGGTGACCAACCCCCGGCTGGAGAGCGGTGCGTACGTGTTCGACGGCACCGTCCCGGCCCGGTCCGGCCGGCACCTGATCTACTCGATATGGCAGCGCTCCGACTCGCCCGAGGCGTTCTACACCTGCTCCGACGTGGTGTTCGGCAAGGACGACGGGCAGACGGGCGGCGCTCCCGCGCCGGTCGCGTCGGCACCCTCCGACGAGCAGATCGAGCAGGGTACGGACAAGTCGACGGTCGACCACGGCGGGCACGGCGGCGACGACCACGGCGCGAGCCCCGCGGCGCCCGCGAGCCCGGCGGGCTCCACCGCCCAGGAGTCCGGGCGGCCCGAGCAGGCGGACGCGACCGCCCAGGCCGAGCAGGCCGGCACGCTCCAGGCCCAGGGTGCCGGGACCCCTTCGCCCGTCGCCGCCGCCGCGAGCGGGGCCGACCTCGCCGAGACCGGCGGCAGCGGTGCGACCCCGTACCTGGCCGCCGGTGGCGCGGCCGTCCTCGCGGTGGGTGCCGCCGTGCTGTTCGGCAGCGCCCGCCGCAGGTCCACGCGCTGACGACCGGTCGCATGCGGGAGGGGCCCGTCCGGATCCGGACGGGCCCCTTCGCGTCGTTGCGTCAGCCGACGACGGACGCGCAGGTGGTGGGCGTCGCGTGCGCCGGGTCCAGGGCGTTGACGACCTCGTGGTACGCGATGCGGTCGAGCAGGCCGATGGCCACGTGCTCGGAGAAGTCCAGCGGGCACAGGTCCTGGACCAGGACGTTGCGGACGCCCGGCCCGTCGAGGAACTGGGAGCGGTACGGGGTGACGACCTCCTCGTACTTGGTGGCGATGACGGTGTAGCGGACGCCGGGCACGGTGTCGCCGCCCTCGTTGAGCTTCTGGAGGAACGGGGAGCCGGCGACCTGGTCGGCGAGACCGGGGGTCTTGGCGCTCAGCAGGTCGGCCGCGCCGGGGAAGTACGGCAGCAGTTCGGCCAGGCCGAGGAGCGTGGTGCCGTGGTTGTCGGGGGCGATGCCGACCAGGGCGTTCACCTTGTCGGCGCCGCCGAGGAACTTGAGGTAGTGGCGCGGCATCATGCCGCCCTGGGAGTGGCCGACGAGGTCCACCTCGGCGGCGCCGGTGGCGGCGAGGACCTGGTCGACGTAGGTGTCGAGCTGTCCGGCGGACGCGGCGATGGGGCCGAGGCCGTGGAAGAACGGCACGCCCGGCAGTTGGCCGTAGTCGAGGGAGAAGACGCAGTAGCCGCGCCGGACCAGGTAGGGGGCGAGGGAGAGCCAGTTGTCGACGGAGTTGCCGAAGGTGCCGTGGACGAGGACGACCGGGCGGGGGTGGGCGGCCGACGGCCGGCAGGTGTAGTCGTTCCAGCCGCTGCTGGGGGCCGAGGCCTGGGCGGCGGAGGCGGGCGCGAGGGTCGCGGCGACGGCGAGCAGCAGGACGGCGGAGGCCCTGAGCGCGCGGCGCAGGCGCGAGCGGCCGCGTGACGGGGTGCGGGCGGACCCGGGTGAGGGGGTGCGGGCGGACCCGGGCGAGGGGGTGTGGGCGGACCCGGGTGAGGGGGTGCGGGTGGCGGCGCGGGCGTGTCTGCGGAAGGGCGGGCGTGAGGGCAGCATCGAGTGGTCTCCTCGCGGCTCAAGGAATGGGGATGGGGCGATGGCGGTACGCCCTGTGGCCCGGACCACTGGTGGGGAGGCACGGCAGTCATGCCGTGCTCATGCCAAGCTACGCACGGGTAGCGGCAACAAGGAAGTTACGCGTCGGTAAAAACTGACGTCCTACCACCTCACCGGCAGCCGCAGCGGGAAGCGCCGGATCGTCTCCGTGTCCCACCGCACCTGTCGCGCCGGGACCGCGAGCCGCAGTCGGGGGAACCGTTCGGCCAGGGCCCCGACCGCCACCCGCAGCTCCGCCAGCGCCAGGGGCGCGGCCACGCAGTGGTGGCCGCCCCAGCCGAAGGTCATGTGGGGGTGGGCCGGCCGGTCCGGGTCCAGCTCATGGGGGTCGCAGAACACCGAGGGGTCCCGGTTGGCCGCGAGGTACGACACATGGACGAAGTCGCCCGCGCGGATGAGGACGCCCTCCACCTCCACGTCCTCCAGCGCGACGCGCGGGATGCCGACGCCCTTGCGGAACGGGATGAGACGCAGCAGCTCGTCCAGCGTCCCGGGCAGCCGCGCGGGGTCGCGCACCAGCTCCTCCCACCGGCCGGGGCGGGTGAGCAGGGTGTAGACGATGTTGCTGATCTGGCAGGTGGCCGTGTCGTTGCCGCTCAGGATCAGGGTCACCGCCAGGACCGCCAGTTCGCGGTCGTCCAGGGGCCGTTCACCGTCACCGGCGTGCGCGGTCGCCATGGCGCTGATGAGGTCGTCCCCCGGGGCCCTCCGCCGCCGGGCCACCAGGTCGGTGAAGTGGTCGCGCAGGAACCGCTTGGCGTCCGCCGCCGTCCGCCGGGCCTCCGGGGCGGTGGCCAGCATCTCGTGCGTCCGGCGCAGCAGCAGCGGCCGGTCGGCCGGGGCCACGCCGAGCAGCTCGCAGATGGTGTGGTGCGGCAGCCGGGTGGAGAGGTGGTGGGCCAGGTCGGCCGGCGGGCCGTGCTCGGCCATCCCGTCCAGCAGCCGGTGGGCCACCCGCTCGATGGCCGGCCGCATGCGCTCGACGTTCCGCTTGGTGAACGCCCGCGCGGCGACGCGGCGCAGGCGGCCGCTGTGCGGCGGGTCCAGCACGTTGACCGACTCCGGCGACACGATGGGCTCCGGCGTCAGCCGCGGATAGTCCCGGCCGACGATGGCCGCGCGGCTGAACCGGGGGTCGGTGGTCACCCGCCGTACCCCGTCGAAGCTGGTCACGAGCCAGGCGTCGGCGTCGCCGTAGGGCAGCCGGACGCGGCTCACCGGCCCCCTGGCCATGAGGTCAGCGAGCACCGGGTCGAAATCGAGGGCCTCGCTGAAGTCGAAGGGACAGCCGACGGCGTCCGGCCATGTGGGCGGATGTGGCCGGCCACTCGACGCGGGTGACTGCTTCAGGGGCATATTCCACATATGCCGCATCTTCCGGCAGACAACCGTTCCGTGCACTCCCAGGCCGTGCCCGCACGGCAGAAAGCGGTGAGAGATGCCCACCGACCCGCACACCGCCGCACCGCGCCGAGGGGCACCGGTGCACGGCGCCGTGGACGTCCTGGTCGTCGGCGCCGGCCCGACCGGGCTCACCCTCGCCTGCGACCTGGCCCGCCGGGGCGTCCGTACGCATGTCGTTGAGGCGGGCGAACGGCTCTTCGGGGGCTCCCGGGGCAAGAGCCTCCAGCCCCGCACCCAGGAAGTGCTGGACGACCTCGGGGTCATGGCGGAGCTCCGGTCGGCCGGCGGCCCGTTCCCGCCCATGCAGACCTGGCGGGACGGCCGCCGGGAGGGCACCTGGCGGCTCCTCGAACGTGACCCCGGGGCGCCGGTGTCGGGGTATCCCGAGCCGTGGCTGGTCCCGCAGTGGCGTACCCAGGAGATCCTCCGCGACCGGTTCCTGGCCCTGGGCGGGACGGTGGAGTACGGAACCCGGCTGACGACCCTGCACCAGGCGGAGCGGCACGTACTGGCCGAGCTGGAGCACGCCGACGGCGGCCGCCGGACACTGACCGTGCCGTACCTGGTCGGGTGCGACGGCGGGCGCAGCACCGTGCGGGAGGCGCTGGGCGTCGCGATGAAGGGCGAGGAGGGCGGGCTGCGCCCGGCCGTGGTGGCGGACGTGCGCGTCCGGGGCCTGGACCAGGACCACTGGCACATCTGGCCGGACGGCCCGGGCGGCGGGGACGCGGGCCTGCTGCTGTGCCCGCTGCCCGGCATGGACGCGTTCCAGCTCAACGCCCGGGCGGACGGCGAGGAACGGGAGCTCACCGAGGACGCGGTACGGGAGCTGGTCGCCACCCGCACGCACCTGCCCGCCGACGCGGTCACCGACGTGCTGTGGCACTCGTACTACCGGCCCCGTACCGCGCTGGCCGAGCGCTTCCGGGACGGGCGGGTGTTCCTCGCGGGCGACGCCGCGCACGCCCACCCGCCGGGCGGCGGGCAGGGGCTGAACATCGGTGTCCAGGATGCCTACAACCTGGGCTGGAAGCTGGGACAGGTGCTGCGCCACCACGCCCCGGACGCGTTGCTGGACAGTTACGAGGCAGAGCGCCGGCCCGCCGCCGCGCACGTCCTGGAGCTCAGCTCCCGGCTCTACCGGGCGGGCCGCAGCCCGGACGGGGGTGACGAGCAGGCACGGCACCGGGGCCGGACCACCCACCTGCTGTCGGTCCACTACCGGGACAGCGCCCTGAGCACCGAGACCCGCGAACGGCTCCCCGGCACGGCCGTCCAGGCGGGCGACCGCGCCCCCGACCTGCCCTGCTCCACGGAGGGCGGCGGTACGCGGCGGCTCTTCGAGCTGCTGCGGGGCCCGCACTTCACCCTGCTCGTGGTGGACCGCACACCACCCCGGGTACCGCCGGCCGTCGTCACGCACCGGGTGGCCGGCGGCGCCCTGGCGGAGGAGCTGGGCGCGGGACTGTTCCTGGTCCGCCCCGACGGCCACATCGGCCTGGCCACCCAGGACCCCGCCCACCTCGACCGCTACCTGGCGAAGACCGGCCTGGCGGAGCGCTAGGGGTGTCGTTCGGACCGGGCCGGATGCGAAGAGCACGTCCTAGGTCGTGTCCGGAAAGTCTCGCCTGGCCCGCGGTGTCCTGCACGCGCGCTCGCGGCGTTGTCGTCGGTCGCCATGACTCCGCCATGACTCCCTCCTCCGCCTTGCGATCGCACGCACCGGACACCGCGGCCCCCGCCCTCCGGGCAGACGCCGATACTTTCCGGACACTCCCTAGGCCGCCAGCGAGCCCGGGACGATCGCGCCCGGTCCGAACTTCGCGCGGGCCCGGTCCGCCACCGCCTCGATCCGCCGCGCCTTGTCGTCCCCCGGGTCGAGGGAGAGCTGGTGCGCGGCCTTCTCGGCGGGCATCAGGCCCTCGGCGCGCAGCCCGACGGCCCGTACCCGGGCGCGCTGGAGCCCGAGCGCGCCGTGCATCGCGTACGCGGCGGCGGTGAGCGCGGCCGTGTGGGCGGTCGGTTCGCCCAGGGTGCGGGTCCGGGTGGTGGCCGTCCGGTCGGCGTACCGCACGGTCAGCGTCAGCGAGCGGCACACCTGCTCCTCGCCCCGCATCCGCGCGCCCAGCTCCCCGGCGAGGGACAGCAGGGCGCGCCGGTGCCGGTCCTGGTCCAGCTCGTCGCGGTCGAAGGCCCGTTCGGCGGCGACCGACCGGGACGCGGCGTTGGGGACGACCGCCGTACGGTCGGTGCCCCGCGCCCGCTCCCACAGCTCGCGGCCCGCCCGCGCGCCCACGATCCGCTGGAGGACGGCGAGCGGCGCGGCGGCGACCCGCCCGACGGAGTCGAGCCCGTAGGAGCAGAGCGTGCGGGCGGTGGCGGGGCCGACGCCGTACAGCGCGGCGACCGGCTTGTCCCGCAGGAACGCCTCCGCGTCCTCGACCACCAGGGTCGTCCCGGGCGCCGCGTCCCGGGCGGCCATGCGGGCCAGCATCGGGTTGGGGCCCGCTCCGATGGCGCAGTCCACGCCGTACAGGGCGAGTGCCCTGACCCGGATCACGGCGGCCAGTCCGGCGGGGCCGCGCCCGAAGTACCGTACGGCGCCGCGCACGTCGGCGAGCGCGGCGTCGGGCGGGGCCGCCTCCACGACGGGGGTGAACTGGCCGAGCATTCCGACCAGTTGCGGGAGCAGGGCCTCGTCCATCGGCTCCAGCCGGAATCGTACGTAGAGGATCATCCCGCGCTCCCCTGGCTCTGGTGCCACAGCTTCCTGGGCACTGCCGTTCCCTCACCCGCCGGGCGCAGGTCCGCCCAGGGGTTCATCTCGTAGCCGGTGGGCATGGTGATGCGCCGGCCGCTGTCGGAGGACCGCGGGGCGCCGCCCGGCGCCGGCCCCGCCAGCCGCGCCGCCACCGCGTCCAGGCCGCCCTCGCGCCGGAGTTCCACCAGTTCGGCGAGGTTCCAGGCGGCCGAGGCGACGACGCTGTAGCTGCGCGGGCCGCGGCGCTGGACCACCCCGCGCACCAGCAGCAGCCAGGAGTGGAAGACGGTGTGGGCGCACCGCTCGTGGCTGTCGTCGAAGAAGGCCAGGTCGACCAGGCCGGTCCCGTCGTCGAGCGTGGTGAAGATGACCCGCTTGCCGGACCGGATGGGCGGGGTCTGGGTGGCCGCCTTGGCTCCCGCCACCAGCACGGTCTGTCCGTTGCGGGCGGCCCGGAGCCGCTGGGCGGAGACCACGCCGAGCTCGGCGAGGAAGGCGTGGTGGTCGGTCATCAGGTTGCGCGAGGCGTCCATGGACAGCACGCCCAGCTCGGCGCTGAGGCGTTCGGCCTCGTTGAGGTCCGGCAGTCCGATGGGGGCGGAGGCCCGGCCGCCGGCGAGCGGGAGCTGATCGCCGTACGAGCCGGCGCCCCGCTGGGCGCGGTGGAGTTCGGCGAGGTGCAGCAGCAGGTCTCGCCGGTTGCCGCCGAACGCGTCGAGCGCGCCGACCTGGGCGAGCCGTTCGGCGACGGGGCGGCTGGGGCGGGCCCGTTCCCAGAAGTCCAGCAGGGAGGCGTAGGGCTGTCCGGCCTCGATCCGGGCGGCCTCGGCCTCGCTGATGCCGTGGACGTCGGAGAGGGCCAGCCGCAGTCCCCACTTCCCCAGCGAACCGGACACCAGTTCGATCCGGTGGGCGACCGCCGACCGGTTCACGTCCACCGGCAGCACCGGCACCCCGCGCCGCCGCGCGTCCGCCAGCAGCAGCCGCTTGGGGTACATGCCGGGGTCGTGGGTGAGCAACCCGGCGTAGAAGGCGGCCGGGTGGTGCGCCTTCAGCCACGCCGACTGGTACGTGGGGACGGCGAAGGCCACCGCGTGCGCCTTGCAGAAGCCGTAGCTGCCGAAGGCCTCGACGATCTCCCAGGTCCGCGCGACCACGTCGTCCCCGTACCCCTTCGCCCGCGCGTGCTGCGCGAACCAGGCCTTGATGCGGCCCTGCGACTCGGGGTCGGACAGGCCCCGCCGTACCGCGTCGGCCTCCTCCCGCCCACAGCCGGTCATGATGTCGAGGATCTTGATGATCTGCTCGTGGAAGACGACCACGCCGTACGTCTCCCTCAGCGCGTCCTCCAGGTCGGGGTGCGGGTAGCGCACCGGCGCCCGGCCGTGCCGGGCCTCGATGAACGGCCGCACCATGTCGGCGGCGACCGGGCCGGGGCGGAAGAGGGAGATGTCCACGACCAGGTCGTGGAAGGTGGACGGCTGGAGCCGCCCGACCAGGTCGCGCTGGCCCGGCGACTCGATCTGGAAGCAGCCGAGCGTCTCGGCGGACTGGATCAGCCGGTACGTGGCGGGGTCGCCGGGCGGCACCTGCGCGGGGTCGTCGATGTCGAGGACCTCGCCGCTCGCCCGTTCGAGCTCGGCGACCGCGTGCGCCATCGCCGACTGCATCCGCACCCCGAGGACGTCGAGCTTGAGCAGCCCCAGCTCCTCCACGTCGTCCTTGTCGAACTGGGACATGGGGAAGTTCTCGCCGCTGGTCGGCACCACCGGCGTACGCAGCGGCAGCGAGGAGTCCGAGAGCAGCACCCCGCACGGGTGCATGGCGACGCCGCGCGGCAGCGCGTCCAGCGCCTCGACCAGCTCCCAGAGCCTGCCGTACCTGTCCTCCTCCCCCGCGAGCGCGCGCAGCTCGGGCAGTTCCTCCAGCGCGGCGCGGGCGTCCCGGGCGCGGACGTGCGGGAAGGCCTTGGCGATCCGGTCGATCTCGGCCGGGTCCATGGACAGGGCGGCGCCCACGTCCCGCACGGCGTGGCGCACCCGGTACGTCTCGGGCATGGCGACGGCGGCCACGCGCTCGGGCCCGAAGCGGCCGAGGATCGCGCGGTAGACCTCCAGGCGGCGGGCGGACTCCACGTCGATGTCGATGTCGGGCAGCACCGGCCGGCGCACCGACAGGAAGCGTTCCATCAGCAGCCCCTGCTCGACGGGGTCGGCGTGGGCGATGCCGAGGAGGTGGTTGACCAGGGACCCGGCGCCGGAGCCGCGGGCGGCGACGCGGATGCCCATGGCGCGGGTGTCGTCGACGACCTGGGCGACGGTGAGGAAGTACGAGGCGAAGCCGAGCCGCTCGATGGTGCGCAGCTCGTCCTCCAGCCGGCTCCAGTACGCCCGCTTCCGGTCGTGGCCGCGCAGCACCATGCCGGCGGCGCAGCGGGAGCGCAGCACCCGCTCGGCGGTGCGCCGGCCGGCGCCGACCAGGTGGGCCTCGGGGAAGTGGACGCTGCCGATGCCCAGGTCGTCCTCGGGGTCGACCAGGCACGCGGCGGCGGTCTCCTCGGTCATGGCGAGGAGCCGGTGCGCGGTGTCGCGGCGGAACCCGGCGGCCTCGGCGACGCGCTCGGCGGTGGCCGCCATCGCGGCGGGGTCCTTGAGCCAGCGTTCACCGCTGTCGAGCCCTTTGCGGGGGTCGATGGGCACCAGGCGGCGGGCCGCGTCGAGGACGTCGGCGACCGGCCCCTGGCCGGGGTCGGCGTACCGCACGGCGTTGGTCAGCACGGCGCGTACGCCCTGCTCGGCGGCGAAGCCCAGGGTGCGGGCGGCGTGCCGCATCGAGCCGGGGCCGGTGCCGGTGCGGCCGTGGTGGACGACCTCCAGCCGCAGGGCGTCGCCGTGGGCGTCCCGCCAGGGGGCGAGGAGCCGGGCGGCGCGGTCGGGGCGTCCGGCGGCGAGGGCGCGGCCGACCCCGGAGTCGGGGCCGAGGAGCACGGTCACCCCGTCCCCGTGGTTCTCCGCCCAGGGGAGCAGCGGGGAGCCCTCGGCCGTGTGCGCGGCGCTGATCAGCCGGCACAGGGTGGCCCAGCCCTGCCGGGAGCGGGCCAGGTAGACCGCGCGGGGCGCGGACTCGTCGACGAAGGCGCCGCCGCGCACGGGGGTGCGGCGCCGCTCGGTGATCCCGGTGCCGGCGCCCGGGGCGGTCTCGCGCACCGGGTCGTCGACGGCGAGGTCGGTGCCGAAGAGCGGCCGGACGCCCTCCTTGGCGCAGGCCGCGGCGAAGCGGACCGCACCGGCGACGGTGTCGCGGTCGGTCAGGGCGACGGCGTCCATGCCGCGCTCGGCGGCGCGCGCCGCCAGCCGCTCCGGGTGTGAGGCCCCATAGCGCAGGGAGAAGCCCGAAACGGTGTGCAGATGCGTGAACCCTGGCACCCGCACCTCCTGGATCAATCCGGTCTCACCTCCCCCACATCCACCATAGACCAGTTTCGAACATTCGTACGACGAGCGGGGCGGCGGAGCCGGAATCCGCCATTCGGCCCGCCCCACCTGCGCGAACGGGGCGGGCCCCGGAGCGTGGGGACATGAAGCTCGCCGCCGAAGTCAAGAACGCCGTCACGCCCCGCGCCGCGTTGCTGGTGATCGGTGTGCTCGCCCTCCAGCTCCTGTTCATCGCCTCCTACGTGGGCGCGCTGCACGACCCGAAGCCCAAGGACGTGCCCTTCGGCGTGGTGGCACCGGGGGCGGCCGCCGACCAGGCCGCCGCACGGCTGGCGCGGCTTCCCGGCGACCCGCTCGACCCCCGCGTGCTCACCGACCGGGAGGAGGCGCGGCGGCAGATCATGGAGCGGGAGATCGACGGCGCCCTGGTCGTCCACCCGGCGGGCACGACCGACACCCTGCTGGTCGCCTCCGGCGGCGGGACCGTCCTCTCCACCACCCTGGACGCGATCATCACGGCGGTCGAGAAGCCGCAGCGCCGTACGGTGCGGACGGTGGACGTGGCTCCCGCCTCCCCCGAGGACTTCGACGGGCTGTCCGCGTTCTACCTGGCGGTGGGGTGGTGCGTGGGCGGCTACCTGCTCGCCTCGATCCTGGCGATCAGCGCGGGCTCCCGGCCCGCCAACCCGCAGCGCGCCGTCATCCGGCTGGCCGTCCTGGCGCTCTCCGCGCTCCTCGGCGGCATCGGCGGCGCGGTGATCGTCGGCCCGGTCCTCGGCGCCCTGCCCGGCAGCGTCCTCGCCCTGTGGGGCCTGGGCACCCTGGTGGTCTTCGCGGTCGGCGCGGTCACGCTGGCGCTCCAGGCGCTCACCGGCATCGTGGGCATCGGGCTTGCGGTGCTGCTCATCGTGATCGCGGGCAACCCGAGCGCGGGCGGGGCCTTCCCCGGCCCGATGCTGCCCGACTTCTGGCGGACGATCGGCCCGGCCCTGCCGCCGGGCGCGGGCACCTGGGCGGCCCGCTCGATCGCGTACTTCAAGGGCAACGCGATCTCCGGCGCGATGCAGGTCCTCGCGATCTGGGCGGTCATCGGCACCGTGCTCACCCTGGTGGTGTCCGCGGTCCGCCGACGGGACGGGCGGGAGGACGGCAAAGCGGTCGGCGCGGACCCCGTGTGAGGCGAGGGCCCCGGGACGGGCAGGGTACACAGGACGGGGCGAGGGTCCGGGACATGGCAAGGGCCCCGGGCCGCCGGCTGTCGCCGGGGTCCGGGGCCCTGTCGTGCGGTACGCCCGATGTCAGCCGATCTGCGCGCCGAGGGTGCTCAGCGCCTCCGTCACGGGCTGGAAGAACGTCTCACCGCCCGAGGCGCAGTCACCGCTGCCGCCCGAGGTGAGCCCGACCGCGGCGTCGCCCGAGAAGAGCGAGCCGCCGCTGTCGCCGGGCTCGGCGCAGACGTCGGTCTGGATGAGACCCTCGACGACCTGGCCACTGCCGTAGTTCACGGTGGCGTTCAGGCCGGTGACCTCGCCCTGGTGGACCTGGGTGGTCGAGCCGCTGCGGGTCACCTTCATCCCGACGGTCGCCTCGGCCGCCTTGGTGATCGCCTGCGCGCTCCCGTCGTAGAGGTTCACCTCGCTCGGGTGCGCGGTGTCACCGGCGTACTTGACCAGCGCGAAGTCGTTGCCGGGGAACTGCGAGTCGACCATGGTGCCGATCGCCGCCCCGCCCCGCGCGTCCGACCACTCGCTGCCCGACTCGCCGCAGTGGCCGGCCGTGATGAAGTGCGGCGCCCCGTCCTTGACCACGTTGAACCCGAGCGAGCAGCGCCCGCCGCCGGAGTGGATGGCGTCGCCGCCCGCGAGGAACGGTGTGAACTCCCCGGCCGTGCGCTTCAGTTCGGCCTTGGAGCCGAGGCCCTTCACGACCTGGTCGAGCTTCTTCCAGTCGGCGCCCTTGACCGTGCGGTCGGCCGTGACGACGACCTTGTTGCTCACCGGGTCGACGGCCCAGGACGTGCCGGGTATCGTCGCGCGGCTCTTCAGCGTCTGCCGGGCGCTCGTCAGCTCGGCCAGCGTGTGCTCGACGAGTCTCGCCCTGCCGCCGGCCTCGCGCACGGACCGGGCCGCGGCCTCGTTCACCACGTTGACGACCAGGGCCTTGGCCTCGGCGTCGTAGTACGCGCCCGCCGCGTCACCGCCGAGCGTCCTGTCGAGCGCCGCGGCGAGGTTCGCCGCCGCGGGGGCCGACAGCGTCTTCACGGCGGGCCGCGGTGCGTCCTCGCTGGCGTTCGCAGTCTGGAAGGTGAGTCCGGCTCCGAGCAGAGCCGCAGCGGCTCCGCCGGCGATCGCCGCACGCCTCGTGGGTATGCGTCGGTGCTTCACAACGTCGACCTCTCCTGTGGGGGGCCGTGCCGGGACAAGTGGGGTGCCCTGACACGGAGGATGGTCAACTCACTATCCCGATACCGGCCGGTAGCACACAAGGCCGACTTCCAGACGCGCACGCGACCTTCACTCCGCGCCCCCGGCACACCCATCACTCCCGGCATCACGGCCGGTTCCGTTTGCGAACACCGAGCGTGTCACGACAGGCGACAAAGGCCCTCCGCACAGGCACCCTGATGGGGAATCATCAAAGGTTCCGGGGACGGAGAAGGAGGCGGGGGGCTTGCGACGTCGGGTGCGCGCGACGGACGGCCGGCATCTGATGGTGGAACGCCTGGGGGACCCGCAGGGCCGTCCGGTCTTCCTGCTGCACGGCACGCCCGGCAGCAGACTGGGACCGGCCCCGCGGGGCATGGTGCTCTACCAGCGCGGCATGCAACTGATCGCGTACGACCGTCCCGGCTACGGCGGTTCGGACCGGCTGGCGGGGCGCAGCGTCGCGGACGTGGCCTCGGACGTGGCGGACATCGCGGACGCGCTCGGCCTGGAGCGGTTCGCGGTGGTGGGCCGCTCCGGCGGCGCCCCGCACGCGCTGGCCTGCGCGGCCCTGCTGCCGCACCGGGTGACCCGTACCGCCGCGCTGGTGACGCTGGCGCCCCGGGACGCGGACGGGCTGGACTGGTTCGAGGGCATGGCCGCGTCGAACGTCACGGAGTACACCCACGCGACCCTCGACCCCGACGGCGTCGCCGCCCGTCTCACCCCCCGCGCCGACGCGATCCGCCAGGACCCGGTCCGGCTCCTGGACGACCTGCGGCGGGAGCTGACCGCCTCGGACCGCATGGTGGTCTCGGACGCGGGCGTACGGTCGATGCTGCTGCGCAACTACCAGGAGGCGCTGCGCACCTCGGCGTACGGCTGGATCGACGACGCGCTGGCCTTCTGCAGCCCCTGGGGCTTCGACCCGGCCGACATCCCCGGCGAGGTGCTGCTCTGGCACGGCGAGCAGGACGTCTTCTCACCGGTCGGCCACTCCCGCTGGCTCGCCGAACGCATCCCCGGCGCCACCGCCGTCCTCGAACCCGCCGCCGCCCACTTCGACGCCCTGCACGCCCTCCCCCGCGTCCTCACCTGGCTGCTGGACACGCGCGAGTGAGCCGAAGGGGCGCGGCGGGTGCCGAAAGGGAGAACGCGCGGAGGCCCCGAGGAACGAGGGGCCGAGCACGATCGACCGTCGGCACACGCTCGAGCGCCCCGGAGGCGAACCGAGCCCGGAAAAAGGGGCGAGTGAGCCGAAGGGGCGCGGCGGGTGTCGAGAGGGAGAACGCGCGGAGGCCCCGAGGGACGAGGGGTCGAGCACGATCGACCGTCGACACCGACTCAAGCGCCCCGGAGGCGAACCGAGCCGAGAAATTCAGACAGCCAGCGGCTCCAGGTCCCGGTGTACGCGGCGTTCGTCCCGTGCCAGGCGGGTCAGGGCGTGGTCGTCGCCCAGTTGGCGGGCGAGTTCGTCGCCGGTCTCGGTCCGGAGCAGGGCCGCCTCGTCCTTGCGGCCCAGCGCGCCCAGGGTGACCGCCAGGTTGGAGACGACGCCCAGCACTTCCGGGTGGTGGCTGCCCAGGACCTCGCGCAGGGCGCGCACGGTGCGCTGTTCGATCGCCAGGGCCTCGTCCAGCTCGCCCAGGTCGGCCTTGGCGTTGGCGAGGTTCACGGTGCAGAACAGGGCGTGCGGGTGCCGTTCGCCCAGGACCTCCCGCATGCCCCGGAGGGCGGCCTGGAGCAGTTGTTCGGCGTTCTCCGGCGCCCCGCAGCCCCACTGGTAGATGCCCAGGTTGTTGAGGGCCGCGAGGGTGTACGGGTGCCGCTCCCCCGGCACCTCGCGGTACTGGTCGACGACCTCCTGGGCCAGGTCCCGGGCGGCCACCGGCTCCCCGGCGGCGAACAGGTCCGCCGCCAGGTTCAGGTCGCAGGCCAGGGAGTCGGGGTGCGCGTACGTGTACTTGGCGCGGTACCGGTTGCGGGTGGCGGTGGTGAGCCGCCGCGCGTCCTCCAGTTTGCCCGCGCGCCGCAGCGACACGGCGAGGCTCTTGCCGGCGGCGAGGGTGCCGGGGAAGGTGCGGCCCAGGGTCTCCTTGTACCTGTCGTACGTGCGCGCCAGCAGCGTCACGGAGTCCTCGTACCGTCCGACCTCCCGCAGGTCGCGGGCGAGCGAGGTGGCCGAGGAGAGGGTGTAGGGGTGCTCGGGGCCGAGCACCTCGGTGCGCCGGTCGAAGACGTCCTGGTCGATCTCGCGGGCCCGGGAGTACTGGCCGACCATGCGCAGGTTGAGCGCCAGGTTGTTGGCGGCGGCCAGGGTGCGCGGGTGGGAGTCGTGGAAGATCTGGCTGAACCCCTCGTGCGCCTCGGTCGCCAGTTCCATGGCCCTGCCGTACTGGCCGAGGGCGCCCAGGTCCATGGCGAGGCTGGAGGTGGTCATGTACGTGTGGGGGTGGGAGCGGCCGAGGACGGCGCGCTGCCGCTCCAGGGTGACCTCGTCGAGCTCCCTGGCCTCCACGTACCGGCCCTGGGAGCGGAGGATGTTGGAGAGGTGGAAGCGCAGGTAGAGGTACTGGAGGTCGTCGTTGCCGAGCATGTCGCGCCAGGCGTTGCGCAGGTCCTCGGCGAGCGAGCCGGCGGTCTGCCAGTCGCCGCGCTTCCAGAGGTAGCGGACGCGGTCGATGAGCAGCCGGCGGGTCTCGGGTTCCTTGCAGTACCGGGCCTCGGAGGTGCCCAGGTGCGGCCAGATGGTGGCGAACCGGGGCCAGGTCTCGGGGTTGTCGATGGGTTCGTCGTCGTCCGGCCGGGCGCCGGCGAGGATGCGGTGGACGGCGTGGCGGGCTTCCCGCTGCTCCTGTTCGGAGAGCTGCGCCCGGATGACGGCCTGCACCAGCCGGTGCACCTGGATCGAGTTGGACACCTGGTCGACCTTGGCGAGGGCGAACCGGCCGATCTCGCGGATGACCCGGCCGAGGACCAGCTTCTCCTGGAGGGAGGCGTCGTAGGGCTTGAGCGCCTCGATCATCTCCTTGCTGTACAGGAGGTTGGCGTGGATCGGCTCGGGCGCGAAGAAGGCGCAGAGCTGGAGCAGCCGTACGGCGGCCGGTGAGCGTTCCTTGAGCCGTTCGATGGAGACGTTCCAGGTGGCGGCGACGGGTTCGGGGTAGCCGGCCGGCTGGTTGAGCGCCAGGGTGCGGGCGGCGGCTTCCTGGAGCTGTTCCAGGTAGGCGGCGACCGGGGTGGCCGTCTCCGCGATCCAGGCGGCGGCCTGTTCGACGGCGAGCGGCAGGTCCCCGACCGCTTCGGCGACCTTGTCTGCGTCCTCGGCGCCGAGGCCCTTGGCGCGGCGCTGGAGGTGTTCGACGGACTCCTCGCGCAGGAAGACGTCGACGGGCAGGGCGTCGCCGTACTGCGACCAGGTCTGGTTCCTGGAGGTCACCAGGATGTGCCCGCCGGTGGGGAAGAACCGCTTGAGCGCGTCGGGGTCGTCGGCGTTGTCGAAGACGAGGAGCCAGCGGTTGGTCGGCACGCCGCGGCGCAGCAGGTCGATGGCCTCCTGGGAGGCGGCGGCCATGTCGTCGCCGCCCTGGGCGCCGAGGCGGACGGCGAGTTCGGCGAGTCCGGCGATGACGTCGTCGGTCTGTTCGGCGGACATCCACCACACGAGGTCGTAGTCGGCCATGAAGCGGTGGACGTACTCCAGGGCGACCTGGGTCTTGCCGACGCCGCCGAGGCCGTAGAGGGTCTGCGGCTGGGGCAGGACGACGGCCATTCCTCCGCCGAGCTGGTCACGCATCCGTTCGAGGACGACGGAGCGGCCGGTGAAGCCGGGGTTGCGGGGCGGGGCGTTCCAGATCTTGGGCACGGTCCCGGGGAAGCGCGGTCCGGGGGGCACGCCCTCGTTGAGCTTGACCGGCCGGTCCAGGGCGCGCAGCAGGGCGCCGGTGGCGGTGACCTCGTCGAGGCGGAAGAGGTCGACGGGGTTGCGGTCGATGTACGGGGTGGTGAGCCGGACGTCGCCGACGCGCAGCGGCAGCAGGTGGCGCCGTCCGCCGCCGGGGTCCTCGGCGGCGGCGCGCTCCCACACCTCGACGGCGCGGGCCGATTTGAGGTAGGCGCTGGACAGCAGGACGACGGTGCGGGCGGCGTTCTCGGCGGCGTGGAGGGCGTCGGCGCCGCCGGTCGCCGGGTCGGCGGACACGTCGCGGGGGACGACGCGGAACCCGGCCCGGGTGAGGACGGACTCGATCCAGTCGGCCCACATGCGGTTCTCGGCGACGTACGACAGGAACAGGTCGGCGGGCAGGGCGGGGCGACGGCGGGTGAAGGCGTCGCGGATCCGCAGCCGTACCTCCTCGTCGACCGCCGGCATGGCGGTGACGTCCCCGTCGGTGACGACGGTGGTCAGCCGTTCGAAGGCGGAGAGCAGCGAGTTGGCGATGCCGGCGTCGTCGCCGAAGGTGGCGAGGGTCTCCTCGTAGGCGTAGTAGGGGCGGTACGGGATTTCGACGGCGCCCCAGTAGGAGGCGAGTTCCTCCCCGGCCATCCCGCTGGGGAAACCGTCGAACTTCAGCCGTGCCAGCGCCCGGCCCGCGTCGGCCTTCTCCTTCTCGCCCTCGTCGATCCGCATCGGTACGGGGAAGATGCGGATGCCCCGGCCGCCGTAGCGTTCGTCGATCTGGCGGGCGACGGCGGCGGCGCCGTCCATGGACTGGTCGCTGAGGGTGAAGCAGTCGACGAGGGCGTCCGGCAGGTGGACGGTGCAGATGTCGGCGATGTCGCTGAGGCCGGTGCGGCTGTCGATGAGGACGTAGTCGTAGTTGGCCTTCATGTCGTCGCGCAGCGCGTCGAAGAAGTGGCCGCCGCCGAGCCGGTCGTAGAAGTTGTCCCAGTCGAAGGTGGAGACGGTGGCGGAGTACTCGCGGTTCTGCTTGCCCGCGGAGACGAAGTCGAGGGTGCCGCCGTCGGGGAACTCCCAGCCGAGTGCCTCGGGGGTGAGGGAGACGGCGTGCGGCTGGATGCGGGCGTAGTCGCGGTGCCAGTCGTCGGGCCGCTGCACGGGGCTTGTGGCGGCCCAGGCGTACTCGGTGATCAGGTCGATGACGCCGGTGGTGGCGCCGAGGGTGGACGGGTCGAGGAAGGGGTGGAAGAAGCGGTGCAGGCCGGGGGCCTCCAGGTCCCAGTCGACGGCCAGGACCCGCTTGCCGTTCGCGGCGAGAATCCAGGCCGTGTTGGCCAGGGCCATCGTCCGTCCCGTACCACCCTTGTAGGAGTAGAAGGTGACGATGCGTCCGTCACGACTGGCTGTCATCCAGGTCCTCCGCATCGGGCGCGACGTGTGTCTCGGGTATGTAGTGCGTGGTGCCCAGTTCGCCCGCCATGGGGCCGCGCAGCCGGGGCCGTTCGGTGTGCCGGCCGCCCGCGGGCGGGTAGACGGCGGCGTGCCGCAGGTACTGCTGGGCGGCCGCCTCCACCACCTGGGGCAGGATCTGGCCGAAGGCCTCCATGCTGGGGACCCCCCGGGCGGCGGCGCGGCTGGCGGCGCGGCCCTGGCCCATCTTGATGGGCATGGTCTCCTCGAGCGTCCGGTTCAGTTCGGCGTCCACCGCCCGGCTCTGGTGGTCGGTCTGGTTGCGGGGGACGACGACGCTCACCCAGGGGCGGTGTTCGGCGTCGAAGGCGGCGAGCCGTTCGCGGCGTTCGTCGTCCTTCAGGGCCCAGCGGTCGAGGAGCAGGATCTCGGGGCTGCTGGGGGGCTGCTTGGCGTCGGGCGGGCCGGCGTCGTGGTCGAAGGACGTGACGGTGGCCTGGTAGTTGAGCGAGCGGACCAGGTCCTCGGTGACGTAGGCGAGCGGCCGGGCGGCGTCGGGGTGGTACGGGTTCCAGTCCAGCGGCATGTCGCCGTAGTAGTCGGGGTCCCGGCCGTCGGGGAGGTCGTGGCGGCTGGGGGCGGCGACGGTGACCCGCAGGGGCCGGGGGCCGCGGCCGGGGGCGCCGAAGGCGCTGGGTGCCGAGCGGTAGTCGACGGGTCTGCCGGGGCTGATGGCCGCGCTGTCGGCGACGGCGACGATGCGTTTGGCGAGTTCGTACACGGCCCGTTCGTACTCCTCGGCGAATATGCGGAGTTTGATCAGGCCGTAGAGTCCGTCGGTGACGTAGCGGTCGCCGAAGTCGCGGTGGTTGAACTGCAGTCGCTCGGCGGGTCCGGGGAGTTGTTCGGGCGGTACGGGTACCCACAGGGCGGGCACGATCGCCTCGGCGGGCTTGTTGTGCTTGGCGTGGTGGTAGATCGCCCGGGTGGCGAACGCGTACCACTCCTTGCCGCACATCTCGCTGGCGAAGTAGCGGGGTGAGAACAGGGGGACGAAGACCCGGCAGGTGGCCAGGACTTCCCCCAGCCGTTCCGACCAGCCCTCGCCGGAGCGGATCTCCCGGTCCATGAATCCGGCGGGGGATCCGGCGGGAAGATCCGTCATGGCCATCACATGGCCGCACAGATCGCGGAAGAGCCGCTCGACCCACATGTCGGGATCGGGGCCACCGGATCCGTACCTCGGCGTGTGGGCGTAACTCAAGAAGAAGTACGGCCGATGGTCCGCCGCTCGCGCTTGCGGTGACGCCTGCACACGACCCCCGTCCTATGTGATCACTCGCATCCGGGATGAGAAGGATACGAGCTGATTAATCATTCCGGAGCAGGCTTTGCTCGACCCCCATGACGTTCAGTCATTCACCGTTGCTTTTCGGTCATCCCTGCAACAGCATGCCGGACCGTTCCCTTGATCGGCACAGTTCCTTGCGCAGACCGGTGACCAGCAGTTTGCCGCTCACGGTGAGTTCCGCGGCGTTTTCCAGCAGGTCGAGGGCCCTTTCCGCATGATCGCCACCGGTTTCCCCGGAGGCCGGGAGGCCGGCCCGCTCGTAGGCCCCGGCGAGCAGTTCGGAGACCGGTACGGGCTCCTCCCGCCAGGGCGCCGGGTGCCGCCAGGCGCCGTCCAGGGCGTAGAGGTCCGTGACGTCGAGCAGCGCCCGCAGCTTGGCCCGCCGGAAGCCGCGCAGCAGGGCCCGCGCCAGCTCGGGGCCGTCCGCCGCGAGCGGCAGGCCCAGGGCCCCGTAGCCGTGCCGGCCCACGGACGGGCCGGTTCCGGTGACGGGCGTCAGGACGGTCAGGCTCGCGGCGGCCTCCCCGGCCTGTTCCGGTACGGCGTCCCGCAGCAGCGCCCAGGCGTCGTCCAGCCGCCCGGCCCACCCGGCCGCGTCGCCGGGCGCGAGCCGGCCGGCGACGGGGGCGTCGAAGACGTCACGGTAGGGGTCGAGGTCGTCGAGCGCCGCGCCGTGCGGGCCCCGCCGCACCGGCCACCAGCCGGCCGCCTCCTCCCCCGGTCGCTCGACGCGCAGTTCGCCGCCCCCGGCCGCCCGGACCACGAGCCCCCCGCCGGCCGCCCGCACCTCGGTGGCACCGGCCGCCAGGGGGCCGAGCGTCCCGAGGGTGGGCAGGTGCAGCGGGCCGCCCGGGTGGGCGATCCGGACCGGGACGTCGACCCGCCCCCGTACGGCGGCGGCGGCCACGTACCGCGCCAGTTCCCCCGCCCGGTCCGCCGCGCCGGGGCGTTCCTCGCGGAGGGCGTCCAGGCAGGCGAGGAGCCAGCCGCGCGTGTAGGGGTGGGCGAGCACCTCGTCGAGCCCGTCGGAGCACCGCTCGACGGCGCCGGCCCGCTCCCAGGCCTCGGCCCACGGCTCGCCGCCGCGCCCGTCGAGCTCGCTGTGCAGTTCGGCGAGCAGGACGCGGGTCAGGTCGTGCTGTTCGGCGACGAGCGCGCCCGGGTCGGCCACGGCGGGCGCCGCGGTGGTGGCGGCGGTGCGGTCCTCGATGCCGCGGACCAGCGCTTCGAGGTCGGCGCAGTAGACGGACGGGTTGTCGAAGCCGTTGTCCGCCCGGTAGCGGTGGGTGTAGAGGCCGCCGCCGCAGGAGCGGACGACGGGGCAGCGGCGGCAGGTCGCGCCGACGCCGGCGAGGCCGAGCTGGCGGACGCGCACGCCGGGGTGGGCGGCGACCTCGTCGAGGGTGTTGCGGAACACGTCGAACCCGGTGGCCGCGGCGCCCTCGTAGGCGCTCTTCAGGCTGTCGACCTGCTCCAGGGTGCCGTCGGTCTCGACGACCACGAGGTCGGTGGGGGCCAGGCCCAGGGATTCGGTGAGGCTCGGGCCCCCGCCGAGGGTCGACAGAATCGAGGCGAAGAGGCGTACGGGCACGGGCCTGCCCCGGTCGTTCCACCGGTCGAAGACGGCGAGGATCCACTCGGCGTACGCGGTGGGCGAGCCGTCCGGGCGGGGCGGCGGCTGCTCCCAGGTGGCGTGCGGGAGCAGGAAGTCGATGCGCGGCGGCGCGAGGGCGGTGAGCGCGTCGTACACGGCGACGGGATCGTTGGCCACGTCGATGGTGCAGAGCAGACCGAGGTCGAGGTGGCGGTAGCGGTCCTGGTGCAGCAGGTCGACGGCCCTGAGGACGAGGGGGTGGCTGCTGCGGCCGTCGGCGAAGCGGCGGTGGCGGTCGTTGGCCGCCTTGTCACCGTCGAGGGAGATGCCCACCTTCACGCCGTACTCGTCGAAGAGGTCGAGGTAGCGGGGGCTGAGCTGGAGGCCGTTGGTGTGGATCCGGAGGTCCAGGTCGGTGACCGGGGCGAGGGCGGCGGTCAGTTCCTCACAGACGCGCCTCAGACGCGCGGGCCCTGCCAGCAGAGGCTCCCCTCCGTGCAGGATCACTGACACGGAGGGCAGGGCATGTTTCTTGGCATGCTCGGCCAGTCGCAGAGCTGTCCAGGAAATGGCCTGGTCAGAGATTGCCTTGGGGCGGGTACGCCAGCTCTGATCAGCGTGTTCGTAGATATAGCAGTGGTCACACGCAAGATCACACCTGCTGTGGACCTTCAGGACGATCTCGCGGAATGGGACCAGGGGTCCAGTCATTCCGCCAGTTTAGAGCGCCGAGTTGAACGTCGGGACGCGCTCGGTACGGTCGCTCACGGACGGCAGGACCCGGCCGAGCTTCTTGGCGGCTGCCGCTCCGCGTACGTCGATCTCGGCGAGCGGCACACGATTCTTCTTCGCGACAGCGAAGGTTACTGCGGTGGGAAAGCTCACGACGGCCGTCCTAGGGGAGTGGGTCGGTTGGGGATAACCGCACCGTTGCAGTGTCGGCGGCACGACTTTACTCTCATGCCCACCTACAGCAAATCAGCGCAAGGGGTTGAAACAAAAGCGTTGCGCCAGTATTCACCGATCGGCCCGGAACAAGCCATTCCACCGAAAGAGTGAAGACAAAACCGCAGACGGGGGTGCGCATGACCGGGTTTCAGGGCCCACTGCACAGCATGGTCTTCCGAAACGCAGATCTGCCGGCACTGTTCCACCGGGCGGACGAGACAGCCATCGCCCGGCAGCGCGAAGCGGTGCAGGACACCCGCGCGCAGCTCTGGCTGCTGGTCCTGGGCGCCTGTCTGGCGGCGGTGCCCGGCGGCTGGCGCGTCGGGGGTACGTTCCAACTGGCGGCGGCGCTCAGCGCGTTGGCGTACGCGGGCGTACTCCTGGCGACATTACGGGCCTCACGGCGCCGCGCGTCGTCGCAATGGCAACTGAACCGATCCGCCGCCGAGTTCATCAAGTCGATGTGCTGGCGGTACGCCGTCCACGGCGCGCCCTTCGACGCCGATTTCCCCGATCCTGACGGGGAGTTCCTGTCCCGGCTGGAGGCCGGGCTCGGTGAACTGCGGAAGGTGGGCTGGGCCGACCCGCGGGCCTCGGCACCGGCCGACGACCGGACGGAGCTCATCACCCCGGCCATGCGGATGCTGCGCGACAAGCCCTTCCGCGTACGCAAGGAAACGTACGTGAGGGACCGTCTGATCGAGCAGCGGAACTGGTACCACAGGAAGACGGTGATGTCGCGGCGCGCCACCACGCTGTGGTCGGCGACCATCTCGGTGCTCACGGTCCTGGCCCTGTTCCTGGGGGTGCTGCGGACCTTCTCGGTGGGCGATTCGGCGGTGCCGGCGGGACTCCTGTCGGCCGCGGCGGCCGCGTGCGTCGCCTGGAGCGAGATCCGCCGCCACCAGCCGCTGATAGCGGCACACTCCCTGGTGGAGGAGGACCTGGCGGCGATGCACACGGCGATGGAGACGGTGATCGGCGAGGACCGGTGGGCGGCCGCGGTCTACGAGACCGAGCGCGTCGTCTCGCCGCAGCACACCGACTGGCTGGTCCAGCACCGCCGCTGACGCCCGGGCCGGGCGACGCGCCACCGGGTCCGGCGCGCCGCCTGATGGGCCCCGGGCGGTGGGCCGCCCGGTCCGGCGGGGCGGTGGGCGGGCGTCCGGCCGGTCAGGCGCGTTGGACGCCCGTGCGCCAGACGACGGTGACCGGCTTCCCGCGGGCGCGGGCGTAGCGGACGATGTCGCCGGTGCCGCCGAGGCCGCGGGCGGGGCGGCCGTCCCAGACGGCGATCAGCCGGTCGCACTGGTCGGCGATGTAGGTGCCGGCCGCGTAGTACGCCTCGTCGGTGGAGCGCGCGAAGTCCATCCTGACCTCGCGCGTGGCGCGCTTGCGGAGGCAGTGGTAGCGGGCGAGCTCGTCCGGGTCGGTGAAACCGTCCTCGTAGTCACCGCTGGGGATGACGACGGTCAGCTCGGCGCCGCAGTCGAGGGCGATGCCGGCGAAGATCTGGTCCGCCCCGGCCGCCAGGCTGGACAGCGCCTCCAGCGGGCCGCCGGGGCCACGGGCGGCGCGGCGGGCGGCGGCGTCGACCTCGGCGCGGACGACGGCACGCACATGGGCGTCGAGCTCCTCGGGGATGTCCCTGTGACCGGTCACTCCGATGCGCTTCATCCGCCCCCGCTTCCCGAAGTCGGCCTCTGGCCGAGCGCCGTCACATCCTCTCAAATGCGGGCGCTTCCGGGCAGTGCGCCGGGCCCCCGGCCGGGACGTCCGGCCGGGGGCCCGGGTGGTGCCGGGTGGAGGACGGTCAGTAGACGCTGACGCCGTAGGCGCTCAGGGCCTCGGTGACCGGCTGGAAGAAGGTCGTCCCGCCGGAGGAGCAGTTGCCGCTGCCGCCGGAGGTGAGACCGATGGCGCGGCTGCCGGAGTAGAGCGGGCCACCGCTGTCGCCGGGCTCGGCGCACACGTTCGTGCGGATCATGCCGTAGACGATGTCGCCGCCGCCGTAGTTGACCGTGGCGTTCAGGCCGGTGACGGACCCGCTGTGGGTGCCGGTCGTGGAGCCGCGTCGGGTCACCGACATGCCGACGGTGGCGTTGGCGGCGCTGGTGATGTCGACGCTGCCGACGGTGCCGGACTTGGTGACGGTGCTATTGGTGTAGCGGACGATCCCGTAGTCGTTGGTGGGGAAGCTGGACCCGGAGGTCGAGCCGAGGACCGTGGTGCGACCGGAGTTGGAGTACCAGGTGCCCGCACCGTCGGTGCAGTGACCGGCGGTCAGGAAGTAGTAGGCGCCCGCGCCGTCGCGGACGTTGAAGCCGAGCGAGCAGCGCCAGCTGCTGGCGTAGATGGCGTCGCCGCCGGAGATCAGCTTGGTGAACCTGCCGGGCGTGCGCTCGATCTTCAGGGCACCGGCGTTGGCCCCGGCCTGGCGCTTGATCCTGGCGATCTCGGCCGGTGACACGGTCGAGTCGACGGTGACGACCAGTTTGTCGGTGGCCTGGTCGACGTGCCATGCGGTGCCCGGTACGTCGGCCGCCAGGACGGCCGAGCCGGCGGCGGACAGCTCGGCGGCGCTGAAGGACTGCGCGGATTCGGCGTTCGCGGCGGGGACCGCGAGGGTGGCGGCGGCGGCGAGACCGGTGGCGACGGCGAGCAGACGGGGGCGTCTGGCTATGCCGCTGCGGGGGGTGGTGCGCTTGATCCTCACTTGTCGTTCCTCCAGAGGGGAATCGGGGGCCCGCCGTGGGGGGTCGGGCCCGTGAGGCGCAGTCAGACTCCGTCTCGGGCTCGGTCACCTCCGGGACGCCATGGCGTGCGCCTTCGGTTCACTCACCCTTTCCGGTGGTGTCCGGGTTCCGGACACGCCGTGCTCCTGACAAGCGCTGCTTGGGGGAGTATTCGCATGGTCAACCACCGGCACAAGGGTGTGTTTCGGCCGTGCCGTACCGGGGGCGTGGCGAGGCGGACGGCGGGGCCCGCCCGCCCCCGGACGCCGGGCGGGCGGGCGCGTGCACCGGGCGGGCGGGCGTGTGCACCGGCGGACGAACGGCAGCTCGGCGCGGGGCCGAGGCCGCGACCCGGCCCGCCGCCGCCTCGCCGGACGGCGGCCGCCGCTCCCCCGCCGCCGTCGGCGCGCGCGGCGGCGGGGGCCGCCGTCCCCGTCCTGGCAGACGTCCGGGGCGTCCGGAATTCGCCCCTCCGGGTGATGCCTGAGCCTGGAGGGGTGCACCCGGCGTCCCTTACGGACCGTCAGCAGCCGTCACAGGGGCAGCAGCAGTCGCAGCCGCCGGGGTTGCAGTCGCAGTCGCGGCAGCAGCCCTCGCGCTTCTTGCGGGACCAGGGCCCCTCGTACTCCTTGGCGCAGCACATCTGGCAGGTGCAGAAGAGCCAGGTGAAGGCGGCGCAGCCGGCCAGGAGGCCGCGGGGCTTGGGGCGCGACGGCCCGCCGTCCCCGGGCCCGCCGAAGGGCGGCATCCCGCCGCCGTAACCGCCGCCGTGACCGCCGTGGCCGCCGTGACCGCCGCCGGGGCCTCCGGGTCCCCCGTGGCCGTGCGGGCCGCCGGGCTGCGCGCCGTAGGGGTTCTGACCGCCGTACGGGTTCTGGCCCCCGTAGGGGCCCTGGCCGCCGTACGGGTTCTGGCCGCCGTACGGCCCCGGGGCGCCGCCCTGGTGCGGGGCGTTACCGCCGTACCCCTGGTGCGAGCAGCTCGTCGTGCCGAACGCCCGGTCCACGGACTGCCGCAGCTCGTGCGCGAGCAGGACGTGCAGCAGCTTGTCGTCCACGAAGTCCGCGTCGCGCAGCGCGAGCCGGATGCCGTGCAGCGCGTCGTCCGCGAGCCGCCGCGCCTCGGCGAGCGGCGTCCCGGTCGCGGTGAGCGGGTTCCAGGCGCCCGAGGCCGCGTCGGCCTCCCGGTCCTCCACGGCGTCCAGCAGGTGCGCCAGGCGCCCGAAGAGCCGGCCCGCCTCGGCCAGGGGGGCCACGTTCTGCGGCTTGCCGGCCAGGACCGCGGTGTGCGCGAAGGCCGCCGCGGTGGCCGTCTCGGTCGGCTCGGTGACCGTCAGCAGGGATGTTCCGGGACCGGCCAGCGACTCGATGCCGGTCTGCCGGTCCACCGCGTCGACCAGGACGGCCGTGTCGAAGCCCAGCTCGCGGCCGGCCCGGGCCCCCGCCCTGTCCCAGCCGAGCGCGACCCGGCGGGCGGCGGCCGCCATCGGACGGCGCGCCAGCAGCCCGTCCCGGTCGGCGACATGGTCCCGTACCTTGGCCGAGGCCAGCACCAGGGAGACGGCGGCGGCGAGCCGCGCCCCCTCGCCCCGCGCGACGGGTGCCGTGCGCATGGCGCGCAGCGGGCACGGCCCGGCGGTGCGCCGCGCGTCGGCGGAGCGCTGCGTCTGAGCCTCCGTCAGGACGGAGACGATGAGGCCGTCGTAGTTGGTGGCGACCCGCGCGAACTGCCCGTGGTCGGCCCGAAGTGCCAGGCAGAGCCCGCAGAGATGGGCCATCCACTCGGTCTTCAGCCCGTCGCTGAGCCGGTGGGTGCACGGTCTGACGATCCCGAACATGGTGTTCCCCCGTGAGGTGTGCGAAGTGCGGCGGGCATCGTACCGAGCCCGGTTCGTTCACCCGTACGTCCGCACGCTCACCCGTACGGCCCGAACGTCGTATTTACGTTCCGCCGCCCCTTTCTCAGGGGCCGTACACCCGGGGAACCTTGACGAATCGCCACATCTTCTGCACCAGTAGCGTCACGAATCGCTCGCGCGGTGACTGTCCACTTGGCGCGCGATCCGCATGATGGACGACCATAGGGATAGCGGAACCACAAGTGACCGCGCGAAAGGAGGCGTCCATGGGATCGGTGCGCAAGGCGAGTGCATGGCTCGGCCTCGTCGAGGACAACGACGAGCGCTACTACGACGACGAGTACGCCGAGGGTGACCGCAGCAGCGACTCCTGGGTGACCGACCCGCGGGTGCGGGTCGCCTCCGAGACCGCCCAGGAGGAGGGCCGCCGCATCGCCACGGTGTCCCCGGACGGCTTCCGGGACGCCCGCAGCATCGGCGAGCTCTTCCGGGACGGCGTCCCGGTCATCATGAACCTCACCTCCATGGAGCCCGCCGACGCCAAGCGCGTGGTCGACTTCGCGGCCGGCCTGACCTTCGGTCTGCGCGGGTCGATCGAGCGCGTGGCGACCCGGGTCTTCCTGCTGACGCCCGCGGACACGCAGATCGTCAACGGAGAGCCCGGGACGCACGCCCAGGACGGTTTTTTCAACCAGAGCTGACGGGCAGGGCCGCTTACCGGAACGCGTCGAGACCGGTGAGCGCCTTGCCCAGCACGAGCTGGTGCATTTCCACGGTGCCCTCGTAGGTGAGCACCGATTCCAGGTTGGTGGCGTGCCGCATGACGGGGTATTCGAGCGAGATCCCGTTGGCGCCGAGGATCGTCCGCGAGGTGCGGCAGATCTCGATGGCCTCGCGCACGTTGTTGAGCTTGCCGAAGCTGACCTGCTCGGGGCGGAGCCTGCCGGCGTCGAGCCGCCGCCCGAGGTGGTGGGCGAGCAGGATGCCCTTGTGCAGCTCCAGCGCCATGTCGGCGAGCTTGGCCTGGGTGAGCTGGAAGCCGCCGATGGGCCTGCCGAACTGCTCGCGCGTCCTCGCGTACGCCAGGGCCGCCTCGAACGAGGAGCGCGCGGCGCCCATGGCGCCCCAGACGATTCCGTAGCGGGCGTGGCTCAGGCAGCTGAGCGGCCCCTTGAGACCGGTGACCCCGGGCAGCACCGCGTCGGCGGGCAGCCGTACGTCGTCCAGGACGAGTTCGCTGGTGACGCTGGCGCGCAGCGACCACTTGTGCTTGATCTCGGGGGCCGAGAAGCCGGGGGCGTCCGTCGGTACGGCGAAGCCGCGGACGCCCTCGTCGGTCTGCGCCCAGACGACGGCGACCCCGGCCACCGAGCCGTTGGTGATCCACATCTTGCGGCCGTTGAGGATCCAGTCGGTGCCGTCCTTCTTGGCGTGCGTGCGCATCGCGGCCGGGTCGGAGCCGATGTCCGGCTCGGTGAGGCCGAAGCAGCCGATGGTCTCCCCCGCCGCCATGGACGGCAGCCAGTGCCGCTTCTGCTCTTCGGAGCCGAACCGGTGGATCGCGTACATGGCGAGCGAGCCCTGGACGGAGACCAGGGAGCGGATGCCGGAGTCGGCGGCCTCCAGTTCGAGGCAGGCCAGTCCGTACTGGACGGCGCTCGCGCCCGCGCAACCGTAGCCCTCCAGCGACATGCCGAGCGCGCCGATCGAGCCGAGCTCCCGGGCCAGCTCGCGGATGACGGGCAGCTCACCCTTCTCGTACCACTCGGCGATGTGCGGCAGGACGCGGTCGGCGGCCCAGGTGCGGACGGTGTCGCGGACGGCGAGGTCGTCGGGTCCGAGCAGGTCGTCCAGGCCGAGGGGGTCCCCGGCGTCGAACGGCGGGAGCTTCGCGGGTGCGGACATGGCGGGACCTCCGGGCGGCACGGGGCGACGAGGCTAAAACTAGCGATGTTAGTTACGCTGCGCCGCCGACGTTACGACGCCGGATGCCACGCGTCCAGAGCCGGTGGCGGGCGCCACACCGGCAGTGTGCCCTAGGGGGTATCTCCCCGATCAGGCCGGGATCGCGACACCCCCTATGCGCCCGGCCCGCTCGCGCGTCCCGACCTGACGGGCTCCGCCGGCTCGCGGCGCGCGGGAACGCGGGCCATCGGGGCGGGGTCCGCGAGGGTCCCGCCGTCCGCCTCCGGCCAGGGGTCGCCGGCGCCCAGCCGGACGTCGGGGTCCGCCTGGCACTCCATCACGCGCGGCAGCCGCACCGCCATCAGCGCGCCGAGCAGCAGCAGCCCGGCGCTGACCACCAGCGTGACGTGCAGCCCGTGCACGAACGCGTGCCGTGCGGCCGTGCGCAGCGCGTCGCCCGCCGGGCCGCCGAGCCGGGCGGCGACCTGGTAGGCCTCGCCCAGCGAGTTGGCGGCGGCGGAGCCGGCCGGGGCGGGGACGCCCGGAACGTGCGCCAGGCCGGGCGCGTAGGCGGCGTTCATGACGCTGCCGAGCAGGGCGATGCCCATGCCGGCGCCGAGCTGGTAGGAGGTCTCGCCGATCGCGGCGGCCCCGCCCGCGCTGTGCGCCGGGGCCTCGCTGAGCATCGACTCGTACGCCCCGAACAGAGTGGTCTGGAGGCCGAAGCCGAGCAGGACGAAGCCCGCGGTGAGCAGCAGCGGGCGGTCGTGCTGGCCCATCAGCACGAGCAGCAGGACGGCCCCGGCGGTGAGGACGAAGCCCCAGCCGACCATCCGGCGCGGGCCGATCCGGCGCAGGGTGGACGAGCCGGTGGCGCCGGCGGCCATGGCGGCGAAGGTGAGCGGCAGCAGCCGCAGCCCGGTCTCCAGCGGGGTGAGCTCCAGGACGAGCTGGAGGTACTGGACGGCGATCAGCTCCAGGCCGACCAGCGCGAGCATGGCGAGGACGATGCAGCCGACGGAGGTGGTGAAGGCGGCGCGGGCGAACATCCGCATGTCGATGAGCGGGTGCGCGCGGCGCTTCTGCCGCCGGACGAAGAGGACCAGCAGGGTGGCGCCGACCAGCAGGGGCACGGCCGTCCCGGGGGTCGCCAGACCGCCGCCGGCGCCCGCCCGCTTGACGCCGAGGACCACGCCGAGCACTCCGGCCGCCGCCATGAGCGCGCCCAGCACGTCCCAGGGGCCCTGGCCCCGGCCCCGGGACTCCGGCAGCAGCCAGCGGCCCAGCGGCAGGATGAGCGCCATGAGCGGGATGTTTATGAGGAAGACCGAGCCCCACCAGAAGTGCTCGACCAGGAAGCCGCCGAGGACCGGGCCGGTCGCGGCGCCGACGGCCGCGACGGCGGTCCATATGCCGATCGCGGTGGCGCGTTCGCGCCGGTCGGGGAAGACCGCGCGGAGGATGGAGAGGGTGGCGGGCATGATCATCGCCCCGCCGACGCCGAGCAGCGCGCGGGCGGCGATGAGTACGGCCGGGGTGTCGGCGCAGGCCGCGACCGCGGAGGCGACGCCGAACAGCCCGTACCCCGCCAGCAGGACCCGCCGCCGCCCGACCCGGTCGCCGAGCGTGCCGAACAGGATCAGCAGCGAGGCGCACACCAGGGGGTAGGCGTCGACGATCCACAGCAGCGCGGTGGCGCTGGGGCGGAGGTCCTCGGTGACGGCGGGGACGGCGACGTGGAGGACGGTGGCGTCGAGCGCGACCAGCAGCAGGCTGACGCAGAGGACGACGAGGACGACCCAGCGGTTGGCACCGCCACCGGTGGCACGCAGCCGCGCTCCGGCCGTGGTCGTCACGGACATGTACGTACCTCCCACAGACCACAGATGATTCCCTCGCGCTCGGTGGGCACCGGCCGGAGGGGGGACGTCCTCCCGGGGGCCCGGCATCGACGGGCGAGTGAGCCGCCAGCGTACGCGAGTCCTGCCGGGTGACGCGTGGTCCACCTCTCACCGGGGCAGACGCGGCCGTGTGGCGTACGCCACTCCGGCGGGCCCGCCAGGGGCGGCGCCGGCCGCGTACCAGAGGTGGGGACCCGGCGGCGGGGAGGAGTGAATTCGGTCCCCGGCCACCCCCGGCCAATTCCCGTGGCACACAAAGCCGCTTCCGTGCGGAGGCCCTGTGGCAATAGGGCCTCCACGGCCCCCGAGGTTTATGGATAAGCAAGGGATAAACGTCCGGCTGAGACGTACTCCACATCACATCGTCATCACGAAGAGAGCGGATGGGCGTGGGCCGACACTCACTCCCTGTAACGTCGATTGGGTGCGTACCGACATCTTTGCCCGTCTGGACCGGGAGCCGGAACCGCCGAAGATTGAGATCCCGCGGATGAGCCGCACCCGTCTCGCCCTCTTCGGCGGGACGTCGGCGTTCTACCTCGCCATCGTGGTGGCCGTGCTCGTCTCGTCGTGGCTGGTGACCCTCGACTGGAAGGTCATGCTCTTCCGGCCGTATCAGCAGTGGCCGGAGCTGCACGCGACGCTGGACTACTTCGTGGTGCTGGGCCAGCGCGGCCCGACGGCCGTCATGGTGGCGGCCTGGCTCGGCTGGCGTTCCTGGCGGCAGCACACGCTCCGCCCGCTGCTGGCGCTGGGCGCCGCGCTGCTGGCGCTGAACGTCACCGTGGGCGCGGTCAAACTCGGTCTGGGCCGGCTCGGCCCCCACTACGCGACCAGGATCGGCTCCCCGGAGCTGTTCGCCGGCGGCGATATATTCCCTTCCGGGCACACCGCCAACGCGGTGGTGACCTGGGGCATCCTGGCGTACCTCGCCACCACGCCCCGGGCCAGGCGCTATCTGTCGGCCCTGTCCGCCGTGGTCGCCCTGGGCGTCGGCCTGACCACCGTCTACCTCGGTACGCACTGGCTGAGCGACGTCCTGCTCGGCTGGGCCGCCGGTCTGCTGATCCTGCTCGGACTGCCCTGGTGCGAGCCGCTGATCGCCCGCGCCGAGGCGCTCGTCCTCGGGGCGCGCGACCAGCTCCTGGCCGGCCGCCGGCGGGTGCCGTCGCTGCCCGTCGCGGCGGGCGGGCCCCGGCCGGCGATGTACCAGCAGAAGCGGCCGGCCGGCGCGGAGGACGAACCGGCGCGCGAGCCGGTCGCCGCGGCGGGCGCCGTCGGCCGCCCGGCGCCGGTCAGGACCACGCTCACCCAGCCCCGTCCCCACACGGTGGTGCGTTCGGAGCGGACGCCGGTCACCCCGGCGGGCAGCCGCAGACCGCCGCGCTCCCGGCCGGTGACGGGCGGCTGAGGACGACCCGACGGACCCGACGACGTACGACGAGGGCCCCGGCCGTGACGGCCGGGGCCCTCGTCGTACGTCGTGTGCGCGGGGGGCGGACGGGGGACCGGGGTCAGCCGACCCAGCAGCGCGTCACGGTGTCGCCGTCGACCTCGAAGTTGATCCGGCCCGCCACGTACTCCAGGGTGATGATCGAGCCGGGAGGCAGGGACCGCACCGTGGTCCAGCCGCGTGAGCGGGCGAGCCGTTCGGCGTCGCGCCCGCCGAGGCCGACGTAGGACTCGGGGGTGTCGTCGGGCTGTCGGGGAGAGCTCGGAATCGGTGCCATGCCCTTCACCGTAGGGGGCGGCGGACAGTGACGGAAGCCGGGCCGGGCAGATCGACCCACCATCCTCACGTACCTCGGCGGTCACGCTTGTGTCACAGGATCACGACATGTGTTCTGTAAGGACGCCTTCCCCCCGAGGGACTCACAGGCCGCCGCGGAGGGGGTTGTCACCGGAATTCCGCGGGTCTCCCCCGGACTTCCCGCACCTTCGTACGAGCGAATTCCCCGGCTGCGGAAAAACGCTTCGGCATATCGTCACGAGAATTGTGGCGGCACACGCCTTTCACGGGTTCCCCGCACCATTCCCACATCGCGCCGACACCGCGCCGGAACACCTTGTTCCGGTTAGGCGGAGCGGTCCAGCGCCCGTGCGAGACGGTCCCGGACGTCCCTGATGCGGTCGTTCAGCTCCACCGGCTCGACCACCTCGAACTCCAGTCCCATGAGCACGATGTGGATCACCAGGACGTCCAGCGCGGCGGCGCCGGTGCGCAGCAGGCAGGTCGACTCGCCCTCCGCCTCCAGGACGCCGTCCATCGGTCCCACCACCCGGGCGGCCTCCTCGGCCGGGACGTGGAGGCGGACCATGGCCCGTGCCGCGTACACCCGGCTGGCCACGCCCTCGGAGACGTAGGCCGCCAGGTCCTCCGCGGGCGGCGTCCGGGGCGCGAAGCGCGGTCCGTGGGGCGGCTTCGGGAGGATCCGGTCCGCCCGGAACGTCCGCCAGTCCGAGCGGTCCACGTCCCAGGCGACCAGGTACCAGCGGCGCTCGGTGCACACCAGCCGGTGCGGCTCGACCGTGCGGCGGGTGGCCGAGCCCCCGTGGTCGCGGTACTCGAAGCGCAGCCGCTCGCCGTCCCGGCAGGCCGTCGCGAGCTCGGTGAGCACCGAGGGGTCCACCGGGGACTCGGCCGCCCGCAGCATGGGCACCGTGAAGGTGGTCAGCGCGCTGATCCGGCGCCGCAGCCGGTCGGGCAGCACCTGCTCCAGCTTGGCCAGCGCGCCCACCGACGTCTCGCCCACGCCCTCGATGCCGCTGCCCGCCGCCGTGCGCAGCCCGACGGCGACCGCGACGGCCTCGTCGTCGTCCAGGAGCAGCGGGGGCAGCGCGGCCCCCGCGCCGAGCTGGTAGCCGCCGCCGGTGCCGGGGCTGGCGTTGACGGGGTAGCCGAGCTCCCGCAGCCGGTCGACGTCACGCCGCACCGTGCGCGGCGTGACGCCCAGGCGCTGCGCGAGGTCGGCGCCGGACCAATCGCGGTGGGCCTGGAGCAGGGACAGCAGGCGCAGCAGTCGTGCCGAGGTCTCCAACATGGTCGGGAGTCTGCCAGCCGTCGCGGACAGCCACGGTCCTCGATCGGGCTTTCGAAGGATCGCTCGACCGTGCCACGGCCCGGCCTCGGGCCGTGCGCTACGGAGTGATCCGTACGCAGAGGTCGTTGTCCGTGGTGTAGCAGGGCGCGGCCGTGTAGCCCTCGCCCTGGTGCACCGGGTAGACGAAGACGTTCTTCCGGTCCCAGACGTCGTCCAGGAGGCGGGAGATCCGCACCGGCTCCGCGTCCGCCGCGGGCCGCAGCCACAGCTCCCACAGCCGCTCCGCCGTGACCGGCCGCTCGACCAGCGTGTCGTACGCCAGGGTGAAGGCGAACGCGCCGCCCTCCTCCGCCTCGGCCGGCACCCGGTGGACCGTGCCGCCCAGCCGGGCCTCGACCACCGCCCCGGCACCGGCACGGGCCCCGTACAGGGTCCCCTCGACGGTGCACACGCCCTCGCCGAGGACGACGTCCCCGGCCTCGGCGTGCGGCGCCCGCACCCAGCTCCGCACGGCCAGCCGGCCGTCCGCCGTGGGGTACGGCAGGCGCACGGACACCCCGCCCTCCCCGTCGGGCACCCGGTCCACCAGCGCCCGCAGGTCCCGGACGCCCGGCTCGACCGGCCGCCCGTCGAGGTACACGTCCCAGCGGCCCTCGGCGAGCTCCATGGTGCTGGGCAGCACCGCCCGCACATGGCCGCCGCCCGGGCCCTCGCCCGCCGGGGTGAGCGGCAGCCGGGCCTCATCCGACGGACCGGAACCGCCGCGCCGGCGCAGCACCAGCACCGGCTCGGCCGCCTCGACGACCGCTATGTCGAACGTGATGCCGCCCGCGGAGTCCGCGACGCAGTCGGCACGCGGCGCGGCGCCCGGGACGGGGGCCGGGGCCGGGTTGGTGGCGTCGCTCATGCGGACTTCCCCTTCCGGATCACATCGGCGGCCTTGTACCGCGCGGAGTAGGCCGCGTCCAGGACCGCCCCGCGGGTGCGGTGCAGCGCGTCCCGGAGCGTGCCGCGCGAGCGGCCGTTGGTGCCGCCGGCGACGAGTTCGGCGAAGAGCGCCTCGTGGCGTTCGGCGATCCGGGCCGGGTCGAAGCGCTCCGAGGCGGCGAGGGCGGCCTGCCCGGAGCGGCGCCGGAGGTCGTCGTCCTGGATGAGGGCGAGCAGCGCGTCGGCGATCGCGTCCACGTCGCCGACCGGTACGAGCCGCCCGTCGACGCCGTCCTCGATGATCTCCCCCGGGCCGTGCGGGCAGTCGGTGGAGACCACCGGCAGGCCGCAGCGCATCGCCTCGACGATGGTCATGCCGAAGGATTCGAGGCGGGAGGTGACGGCGGCGATGGAGCCCTTGACCCACTCGGGCTCCAGCGGGTTGGCCGTGCCCATCAGGAAGACGTGGTTGTGCAGTCCCCGCGACGCGATGAGGGAGCGCAGCGCGTCGCGTTCGTTGCCGGTGGCGTCACCGGAGCCGTAGATGCGCAGCCGCCAGTCGGGGCGGGCGGCGACCACCTTGGCGAAGGCCTCGACGAGCAGGTCGTACCGCTTCACCCGGGTCAGCCGGCCGGCCGCGACGACCCACTTGGCGGACGTGTCGGCGGGCTCGACGGCGGGCGCCGGCACGCTGTTGGGCACGGACTCGACGCGTACGCCGGGGAGCTTGAGCCGGGTGCGGTACGCGCGGGCGTCGGCCTCGGTGACGGTGGTGACGGCGTCGAGCAGGGCGTAGCGGTGACCGATCTCGCGGCGCAGCCGGTAGCCGTGGCTGTCCAGGGTCAGGTGCTCCTGCCCGACACGGACGGGGCCGCGGCGGGCCTGGCGGGCGATGTGGACGTTGAGCCCGGGGCGGGTGCCGACCACCACATCGGCCTGAAGGCCCTTCAGATGGGCGGCGATCCGGTCGTCGGTGAGGCGGCTGTACTGCTTCCAGCGCCCGTCCCCGCGGGGGAAGACCTTGGCGGGCTTCGTGTAGTCGGGGTGCGCGCCGTCGTAGGTGGGGCTGTTCTTGCGCAGGTCGACCAGGTGCTTCATGGTCACGCCGGCGGGGGCGCCGAGCGTGGGCTCCTCGCGGTGGCGGAAGACGGACACGATCTCGACGTCGTGCCGCTCGGCCAGGATCCGGGCGAGGTTGAACGTCGTACGGATCGTGCCGCCGATGCCGTACGCGTTGTGCAGCAGGAAAGAGATATGCATCGCGTCGCCGCGTCCCCCTGGTCCGGACGGGCCCGGGGTCCGGTCCGGTCCGATGGTCTCTGGATTGGTCGTCAAAGGTGGACTGTACTTGGCTTTCCCCGGCCGGGGCGGTCAGGGCCGGTAAGGGAGCTGGGGCACGGTGGCGCAGTTGCGGTACATGTCGCCGCCCTGGGTCACCCAGCCGCGCCCGTCCTGCCAACGGGCGACCGACAGGCAGGTGTGACGGGTCGTCGGCGGCTCGGGGAGCCGCTCGAAGCGGACGGGCAGGAGCAGTCCCCGGGCGGTGTACGGCTCCGCCCGGTTCACGAACCGCTCGACGCACGCGCGCGTGAGCCCCGCCGGCGCGCAGGACGTCGCGGCGTCGGTGAACCACATGGCGGCGGCCCAGCCCTCCAGCGCCCACTGGGAGAGGGGCCTGCCCTTCATGGCGTCGCGGAACTCCCGTACGGCGGGGTCGGCCCTCTCGTCGTGGTTGCGGCTGGCGCCGGTCACCCACAGGGCGTTGCGGCAGCGGGGAGCGTCCTTGAAGTCCCGTGGAACGGCCTGGTTCCAGTTCTGGACGTTGGTGACCTTGGCGGTGACGGTGGCGCCGACGGCGTCCATGGCCGCGCACAACTGGGCGTTGCCGTGGGTGTCGAGGGCGTCGAAGACGAGGTCGACGTCCTGTTCGCGGAGGTCGGCGGCGACGGCCCGGTAGTTGGGGAGGGCGAAGTCGACCTGTTCGGTGACGACCCGGTAGCCCTCCTTCCGCAGGCCGTCGGTGACCAGCCGGGCGTACGCGGCGGACGCGGCCTGGTTGTAGGACACGACGGCCGCGGTGCGGGCGCCGAGCTCGTGCCGGAACCAGCGGTAGACCTCGGTGCCGCCGGTCAGCACGCCGTTCCAGCCGGGCTCGTCGCCGGTGCGCGGCGCGGAGCTGCCGTAGATGCCGTACAGGTGGGGGTAGGTGTCGTAGGCGGGGCCGAGCGGCTGGCCGCCGATGTCGGGGACGCCGGCCCGGGACACGCGCGCGGCGCCCGCGTAGTCGAGGGCGGTGGTGGCGACCAGGGCGAAGACGTGCTTCCGGTCGACGAGTTCGTGCACGCACTGGTTGTTGCCGATGCCGCTGCCGCCGTCGTCGCAGGTGATGGCCTCGACGCGGCGCCCGCCGATGCCGCCGCGGGCGTTGAGGGCGGCGAAGTACGCCAGCGCCCCGTCGCGCGGGCCGGTGAGGGCGCCGCCGCCGACGGGGCTGGTGGCCCCGGTGATGAGGCCGATCCTGATCGGTTCGCCGGCGCCGGTGGTGGGCGCGGGCGGGCGTGCGGTGAAGTCGCTCTCGGGGAGGCGGCTGCCGCAGGCGGCGCTCAGCAGTGCGGTGACCAGGAGGGTGACCAGCAGGAGCGCCGCCGTCGGCGGGCGGTCAGCAACCCGGCACGGCTGTCGCATCGGGGCTGAGCTTCACCAGCGCGCACAGCGTCTTCGCCGACACCTTCCAGGTGTCCTGCTGGTGCACGGAGGAGCCCTTGGAGTCGGGCAGGGCCGGGGTGCCGCCGACCAGCAGGTCGTAGGTGACCTCGGCCTGGGTGGCGGAGGTGAAGGTGATCCCCTTGACCTTCGCCGACGTCTGCGCGGCCTGCGGGTTGCCGGCGAACGCCTCCAGCACGGGCCGCATGCGGTCGCCGTTCTCCAGCAGCTTCGTCTTCTGCTCGACCGGTGTCGCGGGGTCGAAGAAGGCGACCCAGTTCTTCTGGATCTCCTGGCGGGCCGCGGCCGGGTCGGCCGGCTGGTCCTGTCCCTGGGTCGCGGTCGCGGTGGGGGTGGCGGACTGCTGGGTCCCCCCGCCGTTGTCGTCGTCGCCGCAGCCCGCGACGACCGGGAGCAGCACCAGAGCCGCCGTGGCGGCCAGTGCCGCCGTCCGGGTACGCATGCCGCCGTGCCTCGTGTGGCTCGTGTGGACCATCTGGCTCACCGCCGGGTTCCGGGGTCTGTGCCTTCTTGGGCCTTCTTGGGCATAGTGCAAGGAATCGCCATACATCGCCAGCCGGAGGATCGCGGTATGCCGTCGTCGCGGGTGCTGTGGTGGGGCGGGGCCGTGGCCGCCGCCACCGGCGCGGTGCTGTGCGTGCTGGGCTGGTACGGCGTGTCCGGCGAGCGCTTCGTGGAGCGGCAGCTCCCGTATGTGGCGTCCTGCACGGTGCCGGGGGCGGCGCTGCTGGTCGCGGGGGCGGTCCTGCTGGCGGGGGCGCCGCTGTGGCGGGCGCCCGGGGAACGGGCGCCGGCGAGGGGCCCCGCGGGTCCGGACGACCCGGGAGCGGGGGCCTCGGGGGCGGACGCTGCGGGCGCGGACCGGCCGTCCTCCGGTGCCCCGCCGGTCCGGGTGCCGGGCGGGACGCTGGCGCACCGCCCGGACTGCCCGCTGGTGGCGGGCAAGCCGGACGCGGTGCCGGCCGGGGACGCGGCGCTGGACCCCTGCCCGGTGTGCGAGCCCGGAAGCTGACGGCCCGGTGGCCTCGCTGACGTACGAACTCGTCCTGGCCGGGCTGGCGGTCGGCAGCGCGGCCGCCCTGACCGGTATCGGACTGGTCGTCACCTACCGGGCGACGGGCGTGCTCAACCTCGCGCACGGCGCGGTCGCCATGGTCTGCGCGTATGTGCTGCGGCAACTGGTGGTGGAGTGGGCCTGGCCGCTGCCGCTCGCCGCGTGCGTGACGCTGCTGGTGGTGGCGCCCGGCATCGGGCTGGTGCTGGACCGGGCGGTGTTCCGCCCGGCGGCGGTGCTGGACCTGGACCCCGCGCGGACCCTGGTGGCGTCGATCGGCGTGTTCGTGCTGCTCGTCGGGGGCGCCGCGCTGGTGTGGGGCGAGGGCGCGCGGGCGGACGCGCCGGTGCTGCTGGGCGACGACCCGTGGGCGCAGCTCGCCGTGGTGCTGCTGGTGGCCGGTGCGGTGGGGGCGGTGACCCGGTGGACGCGGCTGGGGCGCGAGCTGCGGGCGGTGGTGGACGACCGGGAGCTCGCGGTGCTGAGCGGCATCGACGCGGACCGGGTGTCGGCGGCCGGGTGGGCGTTCGGGTCCTGCACGGCGGGGCTGACGGGCGTGCTGCTGGCACCGTACGTCCGGCTCGACCCGTACGGGCTGCCGCTGCTGGTCGTGGAGGTGATCGCGGTCGCGGTGGCCGCCCGGATGCGGAGCCTGCCGGTGGCGGTGGTGACGGCGCTGGCCATCGGGGTCGCCCAGGCCCAGCTCACCCGCCTCCACCCGGTGGGCTGGGCCGGCCCGCTGGTCCAGGCGGTCGCCACGAACCTGTTCGTGGTCGCCCTGCTGGTCGCCGCGCTGGTGCTGCCGGGAGTGGGCGCGCGGGACGCCCTGCCGCGCACGTCGACGACGGGGGCCCGGGTACCGGCCGGGCTGTGGGCGGCGGCGGGGGTGCTGTTCCTGCTGCCGCTGGGCCTCGCCGGGGCCGACCTCCAGACGGCGGTCCAGGTGCCCGCGCTGGCGGTCGTCCTGCTGTCCCTCGTCGTGGTCACCGGCCGGGGCGGGCAGATCTCGCTGGGCCAGGCCGCGTACGCGGGCCTGGGCGCCCTGTTCACCGCGCTGCTCGCGGCCGGCCGCTTCCCGGGCCTGCCCCCACTCCCGGAACCCACCGCGCTCCTGGTGGCCGTCGTGCTGGTCGCCCCGCTGGGCCTGCTCACCGGGTGGCCGGCGATCCGCCGCCACGGCCTGGCGCTGGCGCTGGCGACGCTGGCGGTCGGGGTGGGTGTCAGCCGGTTCGTGTTCGCCCAGCCGTACGCCACGGCGGGCCTGTCGCTGTCACGGCCGGCCGGCCTGGCGTCGGACCGCGCGTACTACGCCGTGGAACTGGGCGTCCTGGTGGCCGCGCTGCTGCTGGCCGCGGCCCTGCGCCGGGGCCGCACGGGCAGGGCGCTGGCCGCCCTGCGCGACCACGAGGCGGGGGCGGAGGCGTCCGGCGTGCCGGTGGCCGCCCTGAAGGTCGTCGCGTTCGTCGCGGGCGCTGCCCTGGCGGCGCTGGGCGGCGGGCTGCTCGGCATGGGCGTCCAGGCCTTCGACCCGGCCGCCTTCGACCCGGTGCGGGGCCTGCTGTGGTTCGCCGCGGTCCTGGTCCTGGGCGCCGACAGCCTCCTGACGCCCCTGGCGGCCGCGGCGCTCCTGGTCGGGCTCGACGCGGGCGCCCGGGGCGGCGCCGCGGCGGCCGTGATCGGCCTGCTGGCCGCCTTCACCGCCCGCGTACCCCCTCTCGCCTCCCTGCTCCCCTCCCCCGCCCGCGCCGCCGCTCGCGCGCACGGCCGCACGGCACCGCCCCACCCCGCGCCGTCCCCCGCCCGCTCCCCCGTCCCCGCCGGCACCGCCCCGAGCGCCCACCCGCCCCGCACCGCCCGCACCGCCGGCCGGGCCCGCACCGCACCGCCCGTCCTGGAGGCGCACCACCTCACCCTCCGCTACGCCGGGGCCACCGCCCTGGACCGGGTCGACCTCCGGGTGGCGCCCGGCAGGGTGACCGCTCTCGTGGGGCCCAACGGGGCCGGGAAGAGCAGCCTGTTCCACTGCCTGGCCGGTACGGCCCGTCCCGCCTCCGGGCGCGTCACCCTGGAGGGGACCGACATCACCGCGCGACCCGCGCACGCCCGTACCCGGCTCGGGATCGCCCGCACGTTCCAGGAGCTGGCCGTGTTCCCGTCCCTGACCGTCGAGGAGAACGTACGGATCGGCGCCGAGCGGGGCCGCGTGCGGGACGATCCGTACGCCGTCGAGGGCGCCCTGCGCCTCCTCGGCCTGACCGGCGTCCGCCACCTGCCCGCCGCCGGGCTGTCGACGGGCGCGCTGCGCCGGGTGGAGGTCGCCCGCGCCCTCGCCGGACGGCCGCACACGCTGCTGCTGGACGAGCCCGCCGCCGGGCTGGACGCGGACGAGACCGCCGCGCTCGCCCGGGTGCTCAAGGCCCTCGCGGCGGACGGGACGGCCGTGCTGGTCGTCGAGCACGACCTGGACCTGGTCGCGGACGTCGCGCACACCGTGCACGTCATGGAGGCGGGGCGGATCGTGTCATGAGCGTCGAGATCGCGCTGCGCGCCGCCCGGGTGCGCTACGGCCCCCTGGAGGCACTGCACGGGATCGACCTGCCGGTCCCGTCCGGCACCGTGACCGTGCTCCTGGGCCGCAACGGCGCGGGCCGGACGAGCGTGCTGCGCGCCCTCGCCGGCACGGTGCCGCTGAGCGCCGGGCGGGTGCTGTGGCGGGACGCGGACGTGACCCGGCTGCGCGCCCACCGGCGGGCGCACCGCGGCCTGTGCTTCGTGCCGGACCGGCGTGCCCTGTACCCCACGCTCACGGTGGCCGAGAACCTCGGGCTCGGCGCTCCGGACGGCGGCTTCGGGGCCGCCCTCGACGCGTACCCCGAGCTCGGCCCGCTCCTGCCGCGGCCCGCCGGCACGCTGTCCGGCGGTGAGCGGCGGATGCTGGCGCTGTCCCGCGCCCTGCTGACGCCCGCGCGCGTCGTCCTCGTCGACGAGCCGGCCCTCGGCATGTCGCCCGCCGTCGCGGCCCGGACCTACCGGTTGCTGGCCGGCCTGTGCGGCCGGCGGGGCGCGGCGGTGGTGGTGGCCGAGCAGCGCCCGCCGGCGGGGCTGCCGGCCGGGACGCTGGCGCACGAACTGCGGCGCGGCACGCTGTCCTTCAGCGGCGAGCTGACCGAGTTCACTTCCCGCGCGGCGGCACGGGACGCGGAACGGGCGGAACGCCAGCCGGAGGGACGGCCACCGCCGGAGGGACGGCCGCCCTCGGGGCGGGCCTGAGGCCCGGCAGGCCGAGCATCATCCCCGGCCGGATGCGGTTCGGGTCGGCGCCCACGATCTTGGTGTTGGCCTTGTACAGCGCGTTCCAGCCGCCCGGGACCTTGAACCGCCGGGCGACGGAGGTCAGGGTGTCGCCCGGCTGGACGGTGTGGGCGCGGCCGGCCAGCCCGTACTTCTTGGAGCAGGTCGGCCAGGCGCCCCAGCCCTGCCAGCGCAGGACCTCCTCGGCGACGGTGATCTGCTGCCGCCGGGTGGCCAGGTCGGCACGGCGGGCGTGGGCGCGGCCGCCGTAGGTCTCCCAGGTGGACTGCTTGAACTGGAGTCCGCCGTAGTAGCCGTTGCCGGTGTTGAGGTGCCAGCGGCCGCCGCTCTCGCACTCCGCCACGCAGCCCCACGGCCACTGGTCGGCGGCGCAGCCGGCGGTGGGCACGGGCCGGGCCCTCGGGCCGGGGGCGGGCGGGGGCGGGTGGGCACCCGGTGCGGCGGGCGCCACGGCCGCGGCCGCGCCTGTCGTACCCCACACGAGCAGCAGTACGCCGGGCAGCATGGCCGGCCACGAGCGGATCTTCGGCATCGGGCCACGCTAGGCAGGGTGCCGGCGTGCGGGGCCGCCGCCGCGCGGGCCGCCGGGGAAGACCCACCCGGTCGGCCGACGCGCCGAGGAGCGGACCGACCCGTGACCCCGGAAGCAGATCAACCGTTGAACCCTTCATGAGACGAGCCGGGAACCGCCCGGCATCGCACGCAACGAGTCCGAGGAGCCACCCGTGCCCCGCATGCTCGACGTCAGCGAGGACGTACGCGCCGAGATCGGCGACGAAGAGGCCGACCGGCTGCTCGCCGGCGAGAACGCCCCGGGCAGCTACGACTGCACCTCCTGCCGTACCCCGGGCGACTCCGAGCAGGAGCGCACCAGCACCGTCCTGTTCGTGGGCGAGGAGACCGCCGTCCTCGCGTTCGCCCACGCCACCTGCATCCCCTCCCAGGTCGTGAAGGTCGCCGAGGAGCAGCTCCAGGGCGCCGTCCGGTCGATCACCGGCGTGGAGGCGCAGGCGGCGGCCCCGGCGGCCGCCGCTCCCGCCCCCACCGGCGACCAGGCCGTCCTCGGCGTCACCAGCGGTCTCGTGCTGATCGACAACGAACTGCACCCGGCCCTCGTCGTCGAGCCGACCGCCCCCATCGCCCGGCCGGGTTCGGGCGGCAGCACCGACGAGTTCCTGCCCCTGCTGATCGAGCAGGGCTTCCTGCCGGTCGCGAACGTCAACCAGAAGCCGAGCCCGATCGCCGGCTGGTCGGTGCTCCTGGCGATGGGCCAGCTCCACGCCATCCTCCAGCCCGGCACGGGCGGTGGCAGCCCGGTCGCCTGGTGGCAGGCCCACCAGCCGCTCCAGGTCACCGAGGGCTGGCGCGCCGCCGCCAACAAGTCGCACACGGTGCTGGTCTTCGCCGCCCCGGTCGGCTCCATCGGCCAGCAGCCCCGCGAGGACCTGCTGCGTGACGCGCTGGAGAAGGCGGCGGCGAACGGCCGGCTGGTCGCGGCGTCGATGCCGCTGGCCGGCACCTGATGCGCACCGGGGCGACGGAAGGACGGGCGGGGCCGCATCCGAAGCGCGGCGAGGTCGTTGGCTCATACGTGCACGCATACGAGCCTTCCCGCCAGCCGTACCAGCAGATTCCCGCGATGCGTTCCACGCAGGACGGACTGTCCGCCCCGTCGGCCACGCCGATCTACGACGCGCTGTACTCCGAGTACCTGAGGTCGTTCAGGACGCTGCCCGGCGACCGCAGTGGCGAGGAGGACCTGGACTTCAAGGCGTTCGGGTCGTTCGCGTCGGGCGGCGGCGGGGCGTACCAGACGCAGCACGGCTACACGACCGGGTGGCAGCCGGTCCAGTCGATGCGCCGGGCCGCCGGTCACCACCATGTGCCGGCGGCCCTGCCGCCGGCGCCCCGCCGGGGGCTGTGACCGACGACCGGCGGGGGCCGGGAACGGGGACCGCGGGGGCCGTGACCGATGACGGCGGGGCCGGAGCGAATCGTTCGCTCCGGCCCCGCCGTCATGTGTCCGTGCCCGTCACTTCTTGCGGCCGCGCTTCTCGCGCACCCGTACCGAGATGTGGATCGGGGTGCCCTCGAAGCCGAACTCCTCGCGCAGTCGGCGCTCGACGAACCGCCGGTAGCCGTGCTCCAGGAAGCCCGAGGCGAACAGCACGAACCGCGGTGGCTTGGTGCCCGCCTGCGTACCGAACAGGATGCGGGGCTGCTTGCCGCCCCGGATGGGGTGCGGGTGGGCCGCGACCAGCTCGCCGAGGAAGGCGTTCAGCCGCCCGGTGGGGACGCGGGTCTCCCAGCCGGCCAGTGCCGTCTCGATCGCGGGGACGAGCCGGTCCATGTGGCGGCCGGTGAGGGCGGAAACGTTGACGCGCGGGGCCCAGGCCACCTGCTGCATCTCGGTCTCGATCTCGCGCTCCAGGTAGTAGCGGCGCTCCTCGTCGAGCTCGTCCCACTTGTTGTAGGCGATGACGAGGGCGCGACCCGCCTCGACGGCCATGGTGATGATCCGCTGGTCCTGGACGGAGATGGAGTCCGTCGTGTCGATCAGGACGACGGCCACCTCCGCCTTCTCGACGGCGGCGGCGGTGCGCAGCGAGGCGTAGTAGTCCGCGCCCTCCTGGAGGTGCACCTTCTTGCGGATGCCGGCGGTGTCGACGAACTTCCAGGTGGTCCCGCCGAGCTCGATGAGCTCGTCGACCGGGTCGCGGGTGGTACCGGCCATCTCGTTGACGACCACGCGCTCCTCCCCGGCGATCTTGTTGAGCAGGGACGACTTGCCGACGTTCGGGCGTCCGATGAGCGCGATGCGGCGCGGGCCGCCGACGGCGGTGCCGAAGGACTGCTCGGGGGCCTCGGGAAGGGCCTTGAGGACCTCGTCGAGGAGGTCGCCGGTGCCGCGGCCGTGCAGGGCCGAGACGGGGAACGGCTCGCCCAGGCCAAGGGACCAGAGCATGGAGGCGTCGGCCTCGCCGGACGGGCCGTCGACCTTGTTGGCGGCGAGGACCACGGGCTTGCCGGCCCGGCGGAGCAGCTTGACGACGGCCTCGTCGGTGTCGGTGGCGCCGACGGTGGCGTCCACGACGAAGACGACCGCGTCGGCGGCCTCGATGGCGTACTCGGCCTGGGCGGCGACGGAGGCGTCGATGCCGAGGACGTCCTGCTCCCAGCCGCCGGTGTCGACGACCTTGAAGCGGCGGCCCGCCCATTCGGCCTCGTAGGTGACGCGGTCGCGGGTGACGCCGGGCTTGTCCTCGACGACGGCCTCGCGGCGCCCGATGATGCGGTTCACCAGGGTCGACTTGCCGACATTCGGCCGGCCGACGACGGCGAGGACCGGCAGCGGGCCGTGCCCGGCCTCCTCGATCGCGCCTTCGACCTCCTCGATGTCGAAGCCCTCTTCGGCGGCGAGCTCCATGAACTCCGTGTACTCGGTGTCGCCGAGTGCCCCGTGGTCGTGCTGGTCGTTCATGAAGTCCGTTCCTCGTTCATCATCGTCATCGGCGGGTCGAGTGATCCGCTACTCAAGAGTCAGTCTCGCTCAGCGCCCGGTGAGGCGCCTGGCGTTTCCCAGGTGGGCGGTGAGCCGTTCCTGGATGCGTACGGTGGCGTCGTCCAGCGCCTTGCGGGTGCGGCGGCCGGAGCCGTCCCCCGCCTGGAAGGCGTCGCCGAAGACGACGTCCACGCCGCTGCGCAGCGGGGGCAGCGCCTTTATCAACCGTCCGCGGCGGTCGGTGCTTCCCAGGACGGCGACCGGGACGATCGGGGCGCCGCTGCGCAGGGCGAAGTAGGCGAGGCCGGCGCGGAGGGAGGCGAAGTCGCCCCCGCCGCGGGTGCCCTCCGGGAAGATGCCGAGGACACCACCGCCGGCGAGGACGTCCAGGGCGCCGGTGATGGCGGTGCGGTCGGGTGCGCCGCGGTCCACCTTGAGCTGGCCGATGCCCTCCAGGAACGGCCCGAGAGGCCCCTTGAAGGCCTCCTTCTTGATCAGGAAGTGCACCGGCCGGGGCGCGGTGCCCATGAGCATGGGGCCGTCGAGGTTGTGGGCGTGGTTGACGGCGAAGATCACCGGTCCGGTGGCCGGGACGCGCCAGGCGCCCAGGACGCGCGGCTTCCACAGCCCGTACATCAGCCCGATGCCGATGCCCCGGCCGACCGCGGCGCCCTTGGGGGTGGGTGGGGTCACGCGGCGGCCCGCTTCTCCTCGACGAGGGTGACGACGCACTCGATGACCTGCTGGAGGGTGAGGTCGGTGGTGTCGACCTCGACGGCGTCGTCCGCCTTGGCGAGCGGGGACGTCTTGCGGCTGGAGTCGGCCGCGTCCCGCTTGACGAGCGCCTCGCGGGTGGAGTGGATGTCGGCGCCCTTGAGCTCGCCGGAGCGGCGGGCGGCGCGGGCCTCGGGGGACGCGGTGAGGAAGATCTTGAGGTCGGCGTCGGGGAGGACGGTGGTGCCGATGTCCCGCCCCTCGACGACGATGCCCTGCCCGGCGCTCGCGGCGATGGACCGCTGGAGCTCGGTGATCAGCGCACGCACCTCCGGGACGGCGCTGACGGCGCTGACCTTGGAGGTGACCTCCTGGGTGCGGATGGGGCCGGAGGCGTCCACCCCGTCGACGGTGATCGTCGGGTGGGACGGGTCGGTCCCGGAGACGATGGTGGGCTTCCCGGCGGCCGAGGCCACGGCGTCGGCGTCGTCGACGTCCACCCCGTTGGTGATCATCCACCAGGTGATCGCCCGGTACTGGGCGCCGGTGTCCAGGTAGCTGAGCCCCAGCTTGGCGGCGACCGCCTTGGAGGTGCTCGACTTGCCCGTGCCGGAGGGCCCGTCGATGGCGACGATCACGGATTCCACGGTGTCGGACACCTTCCTGGTACGCGGGAGGGGGCCGGCCGGATGCCGAGGGGCCCCGCACCAGGTTACCGACTGCCGCCGCCACCCCTTGCACCCGTTCGTGCGACCCCCTCCCCACCGGGTCCGTACCGGCCCCCGTCCGCCGGGCCGGGCCGGGCCGGCGGCTACTGCCGCAGTGCCCAGCCGCGCTCCCGGAGGGCCGCGGCGAGCACCGGGGCGGAGGCGGGTTCCACCATGAGCTGGATGAGGCCGGCCTGCTGGCCCGTGGCGTGCTCGATGCGGACGTCCTCGATGTTGACGCCCGCCCGGCCCGCGTCCGCGAAGATGCGGGCGAGCTCGCCGGGCTGGTCGCTGAGGAGGACGGCGACGGTCTCGTAGGCGACCGGGCCGCCACCGTGCTTGCCGGGGACCCGGGCGCGGCCGGCGTTGCCGCGGCGCAGCACGTCCTCGACGCCGGTGGCGCCGTCGCGGCGCTCGCCCTCGTCGGCGGACTGGAGGGACCGCAGGGCGCGGACGGTCTCGTCGAGGTCGGCGGCCACGCCGGCGAGGACGTCGGCGACCGGGCCGGGGTTCGCCGACAGGATCTCGACCCACATGCGCGGGTCGGAGGCGGCGATGCGGGTCACGTCGCGGATGCCCTGGCCACAGAGCCGTACGGCCGCCTCGTCCGCGTCCGCGAGCCGGGCGGCGACCATCGACGACACGAGCTGCGGGGTGTGGGAGACCAGGGCGACGGCCCGGTCGTGGGCGTCCGCGTCCATGACGACGGGGACCGCCCGGCACAGGGCGACCAGCTCCAGGGCGAGGTTCAGGACCTCGGTGTCGGTGTCCCGGGTCGGGGTGAGCACCCAGGGGCGGCCCTCGAAGAGGTCGGCGGTCGCGGCGAGCGGGCCGGAGCGCTCCTTGCCGGACATGGGGTGCGTGCCGATGTACGCGGAGAGGTCGAGGCCCATGGCCTCCAGCTCCCGCTTGGGCCCGCCTTTGACGCTGGCCACGTCCAGGTAGCCGCGGGCGATACCGCCGCGCATGGCGTCGGCCAGGGTGGCGGCGACGTACGCGGGCGGTACGGCGACCAGAGCGAGGTCGACGGGGCCCTCGGGCGGCTCCTCGGTGCCGGCGCCGCGGGCGGCGGCGGTACGGGCGCGCGAGGGGTCGTGGTCGACGAGGTGGACGCGGATGCCGCGCCCGGCCAGCGCGAGGGCCGCGGAGGTGCCGATCAGCCCGGTTCCGATGACGACGGCGGTTCTCACTGGGCGATGTCCTTGCGGAGGGCGGCCGCGGCGCCGAGGTAGACGTGCGCGACGGCGGACTTGGGCAGGTCGGTCTCGACGTGGGCGAGCAGGCGCACCACGCGGGGCATCGCGCCGGCGATGTCCAGTTCCTGGGCGCAGATCAGCGGTACGTCCACGATGCCGAGCTCGCGGGCCGCCACGGCGGGGAAGTCGCTGTGCAGGTCGGGGGTGGCGGTGAACCAGATGCTGATCAGGTCGTCGGGGACGAGGCCGTTGCGGTCCATCACGGCGGTGAGCAGCTCGCCGACCTGGTCCCGCATGTGTCCGGCGTCGTCCCGCTCGAGTTGGACGGCCCCTCGGACCGCTCGTACCGCCACGTCCCGCTCCTTCACCCTGTGCCGCGTGCGCGTCTGCCGGCGTTCAGCCTAGGGGGTGTCTCGCCGATCATGCCGGGCTCACGACGCCCGGCACCGCACCTCGCCGCGTTGTCGTCGGTCGCCGACTCCCCCAAGGTCTCGGCTTCGCTCGACCAGGGGAGACCCCCACCGCGTCGACTCCCTCCTCCGCCTTGCGATGCACGGCGCCGGCCGCCGCTCGCTGATCCGGCCTGATCGACAAGACACCCCCTGGTCAGCCCGGGCGTGGGTGCCCGATCCGTCCGGCATGCAGACGGGGGAGACTGTGCGCATGCTGCTCCACATCGCACCGGCCGCCGAGTGGGCCGATCCGGAGATCCCCTACCGCCCGGCCTCCCTGGCCTCCGAGGGGTTCGTGCACTGCTCGCCCGACGAGGAAACGGCGCTGGCCGTCGCCGAGGCCCACTACCGGGAGGTGCCGGGGCCGCTGCTGCTGGTGGACCTCGACGAGACGCTGCTCACGGCGGAGGTCCGCTGGGAGGCCGCGGAGGGCCGGCTCTTCCCGCACGTGTACGGTCCGCTCGACCGCGCCGCCGTCACCGGCGTGCGGGAGGTGCGCCGTGATGCGGCCGGCCGCGTCACGGGGCTCGCCCCCTGGGGGTAACCGGCAGCGCGGTGGCTTCGCGCCGGGGGCGTGCGGCGTCAGGATGCCGCGCATGAACGCAGCCCCCACCCCTCGCCGTGCCGTCCTCGCGACCGCCGCCTCCGCCACCGCCGCCCTGGTCGCGGGGTGCGGTGACGGCGGCGGCGACGCCCCGGCGGCCACCGTGAGCCCGGCACCGACCGCACCGGGGACTCCCCCGGACCCGACGGACTCCGCCTCCGCCTCGGCGCCCGGGGCCGGCGAGCTGGCCAGGACGGCGGACATCCCCTCCGGCGGCGGCCTGATCCTCAAGGAGCGGAAGGTCGTGGTCACCCAGCCCGAGGAGGGCGAGTTCAAGGCGTTCTCCGCGGTCTGCACCCACCAGGGCTGCATCGTCGCCACGGTGGACAACGGCACCATCAACTGCGCCTGCCACGGCAGCCGGTTCCGCATCACGGACGGCTCCGTCGCGCGCGGCCCGGCGACCCGGCCGCTGCCCGGGGAGCAGATCACCGTGACGGGGGACGGCATCCGCCTGGCGTAGGGTCTGGCGCATGCCGACCCCCGACGAACTGGTGCGCGACCACACGATCTACTCCTGTGTCATGGGGTCGCGCGCCTTCGGGCTGGCCACGGCGGACAGCGACATCGACCGCCGGGGTGTGTTCCTGGCCCCCACCGCCCTCCAGTGGCGTTTCGACAAGCCCCCCACCCATGTGGAGGGCCCGGCGGACGAGCAGTTCAGCTGGGAGCTGGAGCGCTTCTGCGAGCTGGCGCTGACCGCCAACCCGAACGTCCTGGAGTGCCTGCACTCCCCGCTCGTCGAGCGGCTCGACGACACCGGCCGGGAACTGCTGGCGCTGCGCGGCGCGTTCCTGTCCCGCCAGGCCCACCGGACCTTCGTCCGGTACGCGGCGGGCCAGCGCAAGAAGCTCGAGGCGGACGTCCGCCGGTACGGCGCGCCGCGCTGGAAGCACGCCATGCACCTGCTGCGCCTGCTGGCGAGCTGCCGCGACCTGTTGCGCACCGGTGAGCTGGTGCTGGACGTGGGCGACGACCGCGAGCGGCTGCTGGCGGTCAAGCGGGGCGAGGTGTCGTGGCGGGAGGTCGAGACACGGATGGCCCGCCTGGCCACGGAGGCCGACGAGGCGCTCCCCGGCTCGCCGCTCCCGCCCGAACCCGACCGGCGGAGCGTGGAGGACTTCCTGTTCCGTACGCGCCGGGCGTCAGCGCTGCGGTCGGTCCAGTCGGGTCCGGACGACGAAGTCGTGCAGGGCGTCGTGGGCGGCCGGGGCGGGCGCGTCGGGTAGGGCGGAGGCCGCCTGCGCCTCGTCCAGGACGGTGTGCAGCGCCTCCACGTCGGCCCGCAGCCGCTCGGTGTCCACGCCGGTGGCCGCCCCGTGCTCGGCGTCGGCCTTGGCCGCGATGAGCTCGGCCACGTACTCCGGCGCCGGCACCGCGCCGATGAGGGTCGGCAGGTGGGCCACCACCTCGCCCGTCCGCATCAGGTGGATGCCGGTGAGCAGCACCCGGAAGGTGTAGAGCAGGGGCTTGAGCTCCCCGTTCTTCTCGAACAGCCGCCACTGGGTGGCGGCGAAGCCGCGGTAGTGGTGGGCGTGGTGGGTGGTGAGCACGGCCGGGGCGAGGGCGGTCAGTTCGGCGTGGGCGTCGGTGGTGTGGGCGACCAGCGGGGACAGGAGCTGTTCCAGGACGTAGCCGTTGCGCCGCAGCATCAGCCGTACGAACTTCCGCAGGTCGTGGGTGACCAGGTCCATCTCGACGCCGTCCCGCTCCCAGGCGCGGGAGCGGGTCTCCTCGGGCTCGCGCAGCCCGATCAGCGTGTCCACCGGCAGCAGGTGCACACCGCGTACGTCCACGTCCGAGTCGCGGGAGGGGAAGCCGTACAGGTGGGCGCCGGAGACGGTGGCGAACAGCAGGGGATCGGGCTGCTCGGCGACGACGGAGGCCAGGTCGGGGAGGGCGAGGAGTTCGGTCATGGGCTAAGCGTCCCAGAGCGCCCCCAGCGTCAGCAGCTCGCTGCCGTACTCGATCCGGTCCGCCCACGGCCGGGGCCACGCCCCCGCGCCCAGGTGGGCCCCGGCGAAGGCGCCGGCGAGGCAGGCGATGGAGTCGGAGTCGCCCTTGGTGCAGGCCGCCCGGCGGATGGCGGTGACGGGCTCCTCGGGGAAGAGCAGGAAGCAGAGCAGCGCGGCGGTCAGCGCCTCCTCGGCGATCCAGCCCTCGCCCGTCACCAGGCACGGGTCGGTCTCCGGGTCGGCCGTGCGCAGCGCCGCGTCGAGCGCGGTCAGGGCGTCCGCGCACTCGTCCCAGCCGCGCTCGATGAACGCGTGCGGCGTCGCGTCGTGGGAGTGGGTCCACAGGTCGCCCAGCCACTGCTGGTGGTAGCGGGAGCGGTTCTCGTACGCGTACGAACGCAGTTGCCCGACCAGTCCGAGCGGCTCGGCGCCCCGCGACAGCAGGTACACGGCCTGGGCGGTGAGGTCGGAGGCGGCCAGGGCGGTGGGGTGGCCGTGGGTGAGGGCGGCCTGGAGCTGGGCGGCGCCGGCGCGCTGTTCCTGGCTGAGTCCGGGGACGAGCCCGATCGGCGCGACCCGCATGTTGGCGCCGCAGCCCTTGGAGCCGATCTGGCTGGCCTCCTGCCAGGGCCGGTCGCCGTCGAGCTTCTCGCAGGCGACCAGGCAGGTGCGGCCGGGTGCCCGGTTGTTCTCCGGCGAGTGGTACCAGGCCACGAACTCCTCGCGCAGCGGTCGGGTGAGCCACTGCGGGGCGAGTGCGCCGCGGGCCAGGGCCGTGCGTACGGCGCGGGCGACCGCGAGGGTCATCTGGGTGTCGTCCGTGACGAGCGCGGGCTTCGGCAGGGCCATCTCCCGCCAGGGGCCGCACTTGGCGAGGATGGACGGTACGTCGTTGAACTCGGTCGGGAAGCCCAGCGCGTCGCCGAGCGCGAGCCCGACGAGCGAGCCGGTGGCCGCCTGCTTGGTGAGGGTCCTGGCGGTGATCATGCCTGCCGTCCTTCCGGTCGCAGCAGTGGCGGGTGCAGGGCCGTGGCCTGGCCCGCCCGGTAGAGAGCGGCCGGTTTCCCCCGTCCGCCGGTGAGGCGCGGCGGTCCTTCCACGGCCTGGACGAAGCCGGGTGTGGTGAGGACCTTGCGCCGGAAGTTGGGGCGGTCGAGTTCGACGCCCCACACCGTCTCGTACACCTGCCGCAGCTCGCCGAGGGTGAACTCGGGCGGGCAGAAAGCGGTGGCGAGGCAGGTGTACTCGAGCTTGGCGCCGACCCGTTCGTGCGCGTCGGCGAGGATCGTGTCGTGGTCGAAGGCCAGGGGCCCGTACGAGCCGTAGGGCAGCCACTGGGCGTGCGCGGCGTCCCCGCCGCCGCGCGGCTCGGGCAGGTCCGGCCCGAGGGCCGTGTACGCCACCGAGACGACCCGCATGCGGGGGTCCCGGTCGGGGTCGCTGTAGGTGCGGAGCTGTTCCAGGTGGAGGCGGGCGACGGTGGCGTCGGACAGCCCGGTCTCCTCGGCGAGCTCGCGGCGGGCGGCCTGCCCGGCGGACTCGCGGGGCAGGACGAAGCCGCCGGGGAGGGCCCAGCAGCCCTGGTACGGCTCCTGTCCCCGCCGGACGAGCAGCACGTGCAGCCGCTCCTCGCGGACGGTGAAGACGGCGAGGTCGACGGTGACGGCGAAGGGCTCGAAGGCGTACGGGTCGTACCCGGCGGGGCGTTGTGCCGTCATGCGTGCCGTCCCGCCGCGCCGGTCCCCACCGCTCCCGCCGCGCGGGCTCCGGAGCCTGGTCCACCCCCGTGGGTCCAGGTCCGCCGGCCGGGCGCGGCGGGAGTGGTGGAGACGGTCCTGTGGGCGATCCGCACGCCGCACCCCCTTTAGAGTCATCATGACTATAAAGGTGGCCGAGGGTGCCCGACAAGACGGAAGCCCGTGGCCTTTCCGCAGGCCACGGGCTTTCGTACGGGTATGTGCTGTTACAGACCGACTTCCTTCATCAGCATGCCGACCTCCGTGTTCGTCAGGCGGCGCAGCCAGCCCGACTTCTGGTCGCCGAGCTGGATGGGACCGAACGCCGTCCGGACGAGCTTCTCGACCGGGAAGCCCGCCTCGGCGAGCATGCGGCGCACGATGTGCTTGCGGCCCTCGTGGAGCTGCACCTCGACCAGGTAGTTCTTGCCGGTCTGCTCGACCACCCGGAAGTGGTCGGCGCGGGCGTAGCCGTCCTCGAGCTGGATGCCGTCCTTGAGCCGCTTGCCGACCTCGCGCGGGAGCGGGCCGGTGATGGCGGCCAGGTAGGTCTTCTTCACCCCGTACTTGGGGTGGGTCAGACGGTGGGCCAGCTCACCGTGGTTGGTGAGCAGGATGATGCCCTCGGTCTCGGTGTCCAGCCGGCCGACGTGGAAGAGCCGCGTCTCACGGTTGGTGACGTAGTCCCCGAGGCACTGCCGGCCGTCGGGGTCCTCCATCGTCGAGACGACACCGGCCGGCTTGTTGAGGGCGAAGAACAGGTACGACTGGGTCGCCACGGTCAGGCCGTCGACCTTGATCTCGTCCTTCTCCGGGTCGACCCGCGTGCCCTGCTCGATGACGATCTTGCCGTTGACCTCGACCCGGCCGGCGTCGATCATCTCCTCGCAGGCCCGCCGTGAGCCCATGCCGGCCCTGGCCAGCACCTTCTGGAGGCGCTCGCCCTCCTGGTCGCCGAACGTCTTGGGCGTCTTGATCTCGGGCTTGTTCGCGTACCGCTCGCGGTTGCGCTCCTCGATCCGGGCGTCGAGCTCACGCGGACGCGCCGGGGTCGTGCGGCCGCCGCCGCGCTGGGGGGACTGGCGGGGGCCGCCCTTGGCGCCGCCACGGGCCGCCGCGCCCCGCCCGCGCTTGGGACCGCCTTCGGCGGGGCCGCCGCCCACGTCGTAGGTCCGCTCCTCGGGGCGGGGGCGGCGCGGGTTGCTCCCGCTCTGCCCGCGGTCGTCGCGGCTGTTACCGGCACCCCGGTAATTGCCGCGGCCGCCGCTGCTGCCGCGGCCGCCGCTGTTGCCACCACGGCTCCCGCCGTTGTTTCCGCTGCTGTTCCTGCCGCTGCTGCTTCGCATCAAAGTTCCGTCTTGTCGTCGTCTGGATCGAACGACGGGACCCCTTCCCGGCTCTCGGCCTCGACCGCGTCCGCCTCGGGGAGGAAGGGCGCGAGTTCGGGGAGCTCGTCCAGGCCGCGAAGGCCCATCCGCTCCAGGAAGTAGTTCGTCGTCCTGTACAGGATCGCACCTGTTTCGGGTTCCGCGCCCGCCTCCGCCAGCAGACCCCTCTGGAGCAGGGTCCTCATCACCCCGTCGCAGTTCACCCCGCGCACCGCCGAGACCCTCGACCGGCTGACCGGCTGGCGGTACGCGACGACCGCCAGGGTCTCCAGCGCGGCCTGGGTGAGCCGGGCCTGCTGCCCGTCGAGGACGAAGGCCTCGACCGCCTCCGCGTACGCGGCCCGGGTGGAGAAGCGCCAGCCGCCGGCCACCAGCCGCAGCTCGAAGCCCCGGCGCTGGGCGTCGTACTCGTCGGCCAGCTCGCGCAGCGCGTCGGCGACCTCTCTGCGCGGGCGGTCCAGCACCTTGGCCAGGTGCTCCTCGGTGGCCGGCTCGTCGACGACCATGAGGACGGCCTCCAGGGCCGGCTTCAGCTCCATCACTCCTCCTCCTGGTCGAACTCGTCGGTCACGGCGACGCCCTCCGCCCCGGTCCACCTCACCGTGAGCTCGGCCAGCGCCTCCTCCTGTTCGAGGGCGACGGCCCTCTCCCGGTACAGCTCCAGCAGGGCCAGGAACCTGGCCACGACCGTGAGGGTGTCGGGGGCGTCCTCGGCGAGCTCCCGGAAGGTCGCCTCGCCGCGCTCACGCAGCCGGGCCACCACCACCCCGGCCTGCTCGCGGACGCTCACCAGCGGGGCGTGGATGTGCTCGACGTACACCTGCGGCTTCGCCTTGGGCTGCATCGCCTTGACGGCCAGCTTGGCGAACCCCTCGAGGCCGATGCTGATGACGACGTCGGGCAGCAGCTCCGCGTGGTGCGGCTCCAGGCCCACCGTACGCGGGTGGCGCCGCCCCTCGCTCTCCAGCCGTTCGCCGAAGATCTCCGCGACCCGCTTGTACGCGCGGTACTGCAACAGCCGCGCGAACAGCAGGTCCCGTGCCTCCAGCAGCGCGAGGTCCGCCTCGTCCTCCACCTCGGCGGCGGGCAGCAGCCGGGCGGCCTTCAGGTCGAGCAGCGTGGCCGCCACGACCAGGAACTCGGTCGTCTGGTCGAGGTCCCAGTCCGGCCCCATGGCCCTGATGTGGGCCATGAACTCGTCGGTGACCTTGGAGAGGGCGACCTCGGTGACGTCCAGCTTGTGCTTGGAGATGAGCTGCAACAGCAGGTCGAACGGTCCCTCGAAGTTCGCCAGCCGTACCGTGAACCGCCCCTCACCCCCCACCGCGGCCCCGTCCGGCGCGGGGGCGCCTCCGGGGATCTCGTCCGCCGGGGGCGCCGGGGCCTCGGGGGCACTGTCCGGCTCCGGGACGGGCGCCGGGGCCTCGGGGGCACCCTGCGGGGCGTCGTGAGGCTCCGGCGGGGCGTCGTGAGGCTCCGGCGGCGCGGCCCCCGGGCCGCGGCCCAGGGCGCGGCGGCGGGGGGCGGGAGCGTCGGTCGGGGGCATCCTGGTCCTGGGGCGGAGCGGCAACGGGCGGGGCCCGCGCAGGCTACCGTCAGCGCCCGCGCAGGCGCCGCACGAGGATGCTCGCGTCGCCCCGCGACTCCAGGTCCGCCAGCACCACGGCGACCGCCTCGCGGACGATGCGCCCGCGGTCCACGGCCAGACCGTGCTCGCCGCGCAGGACCAGGCGAGCGTGCTCCAGGTCCATGAGCTCCTCGGCGGAGACGTACACCGTGATCTTCTCGTCGTGCCGTTCGCGCCCGCTGGGGCGCCGGTTCGCCGCGCGCCCGCGGCGCCGGGCGGCCGCGGCCGCCTTGGCGGGGGCGGGGGACGCGGCGGGTTCCTCCGCCGCGCGGCTGCGGGGCTCCGCCGCGTCCGCCTCGGCGGCCGAGTGCTCCTCGGGGGCCGGGCCGGAGCCCGCGGGGGCGGCGGGAACCGCGGCGGAACCGGCCGCCGGGTCGCTCTCGCCCGCCGGCGCGGGCACCCGCGGCTCGCCGTTCTGGCGGCGCGGGGTGGAGGACTGCAGCGCCATGCCCCCGGTCGTACGGAACAGCTCGTCGGCACCGGGCAGACTCACTCGGCGTGACACCGGGCGAGCACCTCCCTGGCGAGCTGGCGGTAGGCGGCCGCACCGACCGAGTTCGAGGCGTACGTGGTGATCGGCTCACCGGCGACCGTGGTCTCCGGGAAGCGCACGGTCCGGCCGATCACCGTGTGGTACACGTGGTCGTCGAAGGCCTCGACGACACGGGCGAGGACCTCACGGCTGTGCACCGTGCGCGAGTCGTACATCGTGGCGAGGATGCCGTCGAGCTCCAGCTCCGGGTTGAGCCGCTCCTGGACCTTCTCGATGGTCTCGGTCAGCAGCGCGACGCCACGCAGGGCGAAGAACTCGCACTCCAGCGGCACTATCACCTTGTGAGCCGCCGTCAGCGCGTTCACGGTCAGCAGACCGAGCGAGGGCTGACAGTCGATCACGATGTAGTCGTAGTCCTGGAGCAGCGGCTTGAGCGCCCGCTGGAGGGTGGACTCGCGCGCGACCTCGCTCACCAACTGCACTTCGGCGGCTGACAAATCGATATTGCTGGGCAGCAGGTCCATGTTGGGCACGGCGGTCTTCAGCAGGACCTCGTCCGCCGACATGCCCCGCTCCATGAGCAGGTTGTAGACCGTGAGGTCGAGCTCCATCGGGTTCACGCCGAGGCCGACCGACAGGGCTCCCTGCGGGTCGAAGTCGACGAGCAGGACGCGCCGTCCGTACTCCGCGAGCGCGGCGCCCAGGTTGATGGTCGACGTCGTCTTGCCCACGCCGCCCTTCTGGTTGCACATCGCGATGATCTTCGCGGGGCCGTGGTCGGTCAGCGGTCCCGGGATCGGGAAGTACGGCAGGGGCCGTCCGGTGGGGCCGATCCGCTCGCGGCGCTGGCGGGCGGCGTCGGGCGCGAGGGTGGCCGCGTACTCCGGGTCGGGCTCGTACTCGGCGTCAGGGTCGTAGAAGTGCCCCTCGGGGACTTCGTCGTAGGCGGCGAAGTGGGTGGACTCTCGGCCACTCTCGTTGCCGGCCATGGCGTTCACGTGTTGGCCGTCCATCATCTTCATCGTGTGGGCTGTCGTCCTGTGCTGCTGGCCGGCCGCGAAGGTTCGGACAGCGACCGAGCCGGCGTCGCCGACCGTTCCTGGCTGACCACCCCCAGGAGTAAATGTCGACTCATTCACAAGTCGTCTTACCTCCTCGGAAGTGACCAGGGGACTTATCGATAGGTCAGCGTGGCACCATGCCGACGGTTTGCGACTCTATGGCGTGTCACCGCTCCGCAGCAACACAATCGCCCGGACGCGGGCCGATGTGTCGGCAAAGAAACAGACCCATGTCAAGGGCGCACGGCCATCCATCGACACGTTTCCTGGGTGTGCGAAACGGTTAAAGGGTTACGTTCGAGACGACTTGAGCAACGGCCGGGGACGTCCGGACACACGTCCGGCCGGACCTCGTCGCGCAAGGTCCGGCCGGATGTGTGAGGTTGACGGCACCCGTTGACGGTCGAGCGGTGCGCCGGCCGTCGGGTCGGTCGCCGGGTCAGCCGATGAGCGAGCTCAGCTCGACGTGCTCCAGGCCGTGGGCCTCGGCGACCTCCTTGTAGACGACCTTGCCGTCATGGGTGTTGAGGCCCTTGGCGAGCGCGGCGTCGCGGCGGAGCGCCTCGGCCCAGCCGTTGTTGGCCAGCGACACGATGTAGGGCAGCGTGGCGTTGGTCAGCGCGTAGGTGGAGGTGTTGGGCACCGCGCCGGGCATGTTGGCGACGCAGTAGAAGACCGACTCGTGGACGTTGAACGTCGGCTCGGCGTGCGTGGTGGGACGGGAGTCCTCGAAGCAGCCGCCCTGGTCGATCGCGATGTCGACAAGGACACTTCCGGGCTTCATCCGGGAGACGAGCTCGTTGGTGACCAGCTTCGGGGCCTTGGCGCCCGGGATCAGGACGGCGCCGATGACGAGGTCGGCCTCCAGGACGGCCTTCTCCAGCTCGAAGGAGTTGGACATGACGGCCTTGACCTTCGTACCGAAGATCTTGTCGGCCTCGCGGAGCTTGTTGATGTCGCGGTCGAGCAGCGTCACCTCGAAGCCCATGCCGACGGCGATCTGGGTGGCGTTCCAGCCGGAGACACCGCCACCGATGACGACGGCCTTGGCCGGGATCACGCCCGGGACGCCGCCCGGCAGGACACCGCGGCCGCCGGCCGCGCGCATCAGGTGGTAGGCGCCGACCTGCGGGGCCAGCCGGCCCGCGACCTCGGACATCGGGGCGAGCAGCGGCAGGGCGCGGTTGGCGGTCTCGACCGTCTCGTACGCGATGGCCGTGGTACCCGACTCGATCAGGGCGTCCGTGCACTCGCGGGAGGCGGCGAGGTGCAGGTAGGTGAAGAGGGTCTGGTCCTTGCGGAGGCGGTGGTACTCCTCCGCGATCGGCTCCTTGACCTTGAGCAGGAGGTCCGCCGTGGCCCACACCTCGTCGGCGGTCGGCAGGATCTGCGCGCCCGCGGCGACGTACTCGTCGTCCGTGATCGAGGAGCCGACACCGGCGTTCTGCTCGACGAAGACCTGGTGCCCGTTGCGCACGAGCTCGTGCACACCGGCGGGGGTGATGGCCACCCGGAACTCGTTGTTCTTGACCTCGCGGGGGATGCCGACCTTCACGTCGATCACGGTCCTTGGCTTTGGGGGTACGGGGGCAATGCAATACATACCCGGATGCACGGGACGCACCGGGATACACCGCGGTCAATCGCGGCTCACCCAGTCTATTGAAGGGTCCACCGTTGTCTAGCCTTGCAAAGCATTAATCTTCGGCGGAAGCACTGCGGATTTCGTAGGCGGAGTGATCGGTTCCCAGCAGGCGATCAGCCGCGGCCCGATGCAGCCGCGCCGCGGCGGGATCGCCGAGCCGGTCCAGCGTGTCCGCCAGCCGTAGCTGGAGGGCCGCGAGAAGCCGCACATCGTCGGCCCGGCGGGCCCACTCGACGGCCTCCTCGCAGGTGCGCAGGCACTCCTGCGGCCGGCCCGCGTACTCCTGGACGCGGGCCGCCTCGCTCAACGCGCGCGCGTGGCCCGCGAGATCGCCGAGCCGGCGATACCCGGCCGCGGCGGCCCGCCAGTTCCTGAGCGCCTCGCCGTACCGGCCCTCGTAGGTGTGGACGGCACCGAGCCGGCCGTAGAGCCGCGCCTGGTCGGCCCGCTCGTCGCGGGCCAGACGCTGCGACAGGGCCCGCCCGTACCAGTCGGCGGCCCGCTGCCAGTCCCCCAGCTCCTGGTGGGCGCCGCCTACGGATTCCATCGCGCGGCTGATCGCGTACGGGTCGTTCGCCAGCCGTCCGGCGTCCAGCGCGGCCCGGTAGCGGACCAGGGCGTCGCCGGTACGGCCGGTCCTGGCGTCCAGGTCGGCGAGGTTCAGCAGGGCGGCGGCCCGCTCGCGGTGCAGCCCGCGCCGCTCGGCGACGTCCAGCACGAGCTGGTGCAGCCCGTACAGCTCGGGCGCGGCCTCCTCGGTGCCCCGGTGGGCGGCGAGCGCCCGGACGAGGGCGGCGACCAGCCGCCGGGCGAGGGTGTCGAGTTCCCCGTCCGCGACGGCCACGCGGGCGGCGGCCAGCAGCGCGGGCTGCCGGGTGCGCAGCCACTCCGAGGCCGCCTCGGGCCCGGCGAAGCGCAGCGCCCTGGGCAGGCCGGCGAGCTTCCGCCGCGCGGCCGACCCCTCCGGCTCGGTGACCGCCCGGCAGGACTGGAGGAGCCGTACGGTCCGCTCCAGCATCCGGGCGCGGGCGAGCTGGACCTCGGCGGGCCGGTCCTCGGTCCGCAGCAGGTCCCGCAGCAGCGGCATCAGGCAGCCGGGCACCTCGTACTGCTCGTCGTCCGCCTCGTGCATCAGCCCGGCGGCGGCGAAGCCCTCCAGCAGGGACCGGGCGGCCGACACCGAGCAGCCGGCCAGAGCGGAGGCGGTGTGGGCGTCGGCGACGCCGACCGGGGCCAGGGCGAGCAGGCGCAGCATCCGGGCGGCGGGCACGGGCAGCGCCTCGTACGCCAGGCGGAAGGCACGGGCGAGCGGGCGGGCGGCGACGGGGCGGTCGGGGTCGTCCGGCAGGGCGCGCAGCCGCTTGGTGAGGTCGGCGACGGACGACATGGGGCGGGCGGCGAGCCAGCCGCCGGCCAGCATCAGGGCGGCGGGCTGGCCGCCGCACAGTTCGGTGAGCGTCTCGGCGGCCTGCGGATCGACGGTGATGCGCACCGAGCCGGTGAAGCCGTCGAGCAGTTCGATGGCGGACTTGGCGTCCAGTCCGCCGACCGTGCAGGGACGTACGTCCGGAATGCCGGTCAGGGGGCCCTGTGCGACGGCGACGACCAGGCACTCGGGATTGTCGGGGAGCAGCGCGTCGACCTGTTCGGCGCTCGCGGCGTCGTCCAGCAGGAGCAGGGCGCGGCGCCCGGTGAAGGCCTGCCGCAGGAGCTGGGTCAGTTCGTCCTCCCCCGCGCCCGGGGGCGCGGGCACCCGGAGCCGGTCGAGCAGCCCGCGGGCGATGCGCTCGACGGGCACCGGTTCGCCGCCGGGCTCGGTGAGCCGGGCCCGCAGCACGCCGTCGCGGTAACCGCGGGCGAGGTCGCCGGCCAGTTCCTCGGCGAGCGCGGTCCGCCCGCTGCCGGGCCGGCCGGCGATCAGCAGCACCCGCGCGCGCGGGGAGGGCCGCCCGGCGAGGGTGTCGAGCCCGGCACGGGCGATGTCGGCGCGCAGCTCCTTGAGCTCGCGCGCCCGTCCGAAGAACCGACGGCGCCCGGGCCGCGCACCGGACCGGTCCGCACCGCCCGCGCCGCCGAAGTCCACCGCCTGATCCGTCACGGGCCACGCTCCCGTCCGCCTGCGCACGTACTGATCCCGCCGGATCCCCAGGCGGGCGATCCGAGCGTAGTTCAGCCGCGGTGCCCCGACCGGCGGAGCACGGCGGACGAGTCCCTCAATCGGATCAGCAGATCGTCACACCACTGGGCCGTTCCTGACACCCCCGGGCGACCGTGCCTCCCCGGCCGCCCGGCCGGGGCCGGGCACCGCCGACAGCGGTCGGCACCGCGCCGGTACCGACCGGTGCCGGCCGGTACTGCGGTGGGGCGTGCCGGGGCCGCCGGTGGCTCTACGCCTCGAAGGGGCGGGCCGGCCAGGGCGCCTCCGCCGGGCGCAGCGCGTCCAGGCCGTCGCCCGCTCGGGCGGCGAGCACCGACAGGACTCCCACGACCAGGCAGTTGTTGTGCAGGTCGCCGGCCAGCACGCCCCGCGCCAGCTCGTCGAGCGGCACCCGGGCGAGCTCCATGTCGGCCTCCTCCTCGGCGACCTCGAAGCGTTCGCCGTCCGCCACCGACAGACCGCGCGCGAGGAAGATCCGTACGGCCTCGTCGCAGCCGCCCGGCGTGGTGTACACGTCCGTGAGGACGTTCCACCGCTCCGCCTTGACGTGCGCCTCCTCGTACAGCTCGCGCACCGCGGCGCTCAGCGGGTTCTCGCCGGGCACGTCCAGCAGGCCGGCCGGGATCTCCCAGAGCTTGTGCCGCACCGGGTGGCGGTACTGGCGCAGCACCAGGACGTTGTCCTCGTCGTCGAGGGCGAGGACCGCGACCGACCCGGGGTGGACCTGGTAGTCCCGGCCCACCACGGTTCCGTCCGGCATGACCACGTCGTCGGTGCGGACACTCGTCTTCTTGCCCTGGAACGGCACGGCGGTCGCGGTGACCCGCCACTCCTCGGGCGTGTCCTTGATGGTCATGAAAGACGTCCTCCCTCGTACGCGCACTGCACAGAAAACCGGGGCACAGGCCCTGATCAGGCCCGTACCCCGGTCAACCGTATCGCTAGCGTGTCACTTGCCCGTCTTGCGCTCCACGGCCGCCTTCACCAGTCCGGCGAAGAGGGGGTGGGGGCGGGTGGGGCGGGAGCGGAGTTCGGGGTGAGCCTGGGTGGCGACGAGGTAGGGGTGGACCTCGCGCGGGTACTCCACGTACTCGACGAGCTTGTTGTCCGGGGAGGTGCCGGAGAAGACCAGACCGGCCTTCTTCTCCAGCTCCGCGCGGTAGGCGTTGTTCACCTCGTAGCGGTGACGGTGGCGCTCCTCGACGTACGGCTCCTCGCCGTACACCTCCCGCACGATCGAGCCCTCGGCGAGCTTCGCCGGGTACAGACCCAGCCGCATCGTTCCGCCCAGGTCACCGGCGCCCTCCACATAGGCGAGCTGCTCCTCCATCGTGGAGATGACCGGGTGGGAGGTGGCCGGGTCGAACTCGGTGGAGTTGGCGTCCGCGATACCCGCCAGGTTCCGCGCCGCCTCCACCACGATGCACTGCAGACCCAGGCACAGACCCAGCAGCGGGATCCGGTTCTCCCGCGCGTACTGGATCGCGCCGACCTTGCCGTTGACACCCCGCTCACCGAAACCACCGGGGATCACGATCGCGTCGACGTCACCGAGCTGCTTGGCAGCCCCCGCCTGCGTCCGGCAGTCGTCGGAGGTCACCCACTTCACCGTCACGCGGGCCTTGTTGGCGAAGCCGCCGGCCCGCATGGCCTCGGTGACCGAGAGGTAGGCGTCGGGCAGGTCGATGTACTTGCCGACCAGCGCGACCGTCACCTCGTGGTCGGGATTGTGGACGCGGTCCAGGAGGTCCTCCCAGACGGTCCAGTCCACGTCGCGGAACGGCAGGTCCAGCTTGCGCACCACATACGCGTCCAGGCCCTCGGTGTGCAGCACCTTCGGAATGTCGTAGATCGACTTGGCGTCGATGGCGGCGACCACGGCGGCCTCGTCCACGTCGCACATCAGCGAGATCTTCCGCTTGATGGCGGTGGGGACGTCGCGGTCGGCGCGCAGCACGATCGCGTCGGGCTGGATACCGATGTTGCGCAGGGCGGCGACCGAGTGCTGGGTCGGCTTGGTCTTCAGCTCGCCCGACGGGCCGATGTAGGGCAGCAGGGAGATGTGGACGACGAAGACGTTGTCGCGGCCGACCTCGTGGCGGACCTGGCGGACGGTCTCCAGGAACGGCAGCGACTCGATGTCGCCCACCGTGCCACCCACCTCGGTGATCACGACGTC